>QFXC01000007.1:11474-726641 GCA_003349885.1 endosymbiont of Galathealinum brachiosum
AACAGGGGGGCCTTTTTTATTTGTATGGCGGACCGGACGGGATTTGAACCCGCGACCTCCGGCGTGACAGGCCGGCATTCTAACCAGCTGAACTACCGGTCCAGTGGTGGGTGATGAGGGAGTCGAACCCCCGACATTCGCCTTGTAAGGGCGACGCTCTACCAGCTGAGCTAATCACCCGCCATTTTGTGCGGGCGCTAGTTTACTGCATCTTTTAATGCTTTGCCAGGCTTAAATGCTGGAACGTTAGCAGCTTTAATCTGGATCTCTGCGCCTGTTTGTGGATTACGGCCAACACGTGCTGCACGCTGACGTACTAAAAATGTACCAAAACCAACGATAGTTACCTGGTCATTATCTTTTAATGCGCCTGTTACAGATGAAATCACTGCATCAAGTGCACGCCCTGAATCTGCTTTTGATAAGCCTGAGTTATCAGCAATAGCGTCAATCAATTCTGATTTATTCATTATAAAATCCTAAATGTTAGTTGTGTTCGTGAAATTAAAGAAACTGTTGTTTCAAGTAAATATATTTTTGTTGTAAAAGCCCGTATCTACCATCTTGTGACTTTTTAAATGAGTCATGCCGCGGAGAAACTTCACATATCCAGAATCGTCACTTTAAAGCGCACTTTAAATGCCCCTGCTAATCTGACGTTTTGTGGATAGAACTAGCGCAAACTTTATACCAGCCCTGAAAGCACCGTGTCAATGGCTTTTAGCAAATATAGGCTTAAATCAATCAATTAATTTTCTGTCAAGTATAAAAACCCAGCTTTTGTCTGAAAATTGATAAAAAAATTTGATAATTAACTTTATAAGAAGATAAAAATATTTGTTTATTCGAAATAAAAAAAGCGCATTTATATTGCTATAAATGCGCTTTTTCAGGATTAAAATCAGGCCTTCAAAGATTAATGTTAATGATGACGTAAATCATCTTCTTTTTTAGACTTTTTTCCTTTAGTACTAGAACCTGCTTCAGATTTTCCCGCCTTACCTCTCGGGACTGGCACACTTTGTAAAGCAATTGCCAAAACTTCATCAATCCATCTTACTGGTTTGATTTCCAGTTTTTCAAGAACAGTTTTAGGAATATCAGCAAGATCTTTTTCATTTTCATGCGGAATAACGATCGTTTCAATTCCACCACGATGAGCAGCCAGTAATTTTTCTTTCAAACCACCTATAGGCAACACTTCGCCACGCAAGGTAATCTCACCAGTCATAGCTACCGTTGATCTCACTGGTATACCTGTCATGGTTGAAACAATAGCTGTGCACATACCAATACCGGCACTTGGCCCATCTTTAGGTGTTGCACCCTCCGGCACATGAATATGAATATCTTTATTCTCATAAAAATCATCTTCAAGACCTAATGATTCAGCACGACTTCTAACCACTGTCATCGCAGCATAAATAGATTCCTGCATGACATCACCCAGTTGCCCGGTAAATGTCTGTTTGCCTTTACCCGGCACAACAGCAGCCTCAATACTGAGTAACTCGCCACCTACTTCAGTCCATGCCAGACCGGTTACCTGCCCTACCTGATCATTATCTTCAGCTTTACCATAACGGAAACGAATAACCCCAAGATATTTTTCCAGATTCTCTGATGTGACAACCACTTTCTTATCATTTGAATTCATCAGAACATCTTTAACAACCTTTCGACAAATTTTAGACATTTCACGCTCTAAACTTCGCACTCCAGCTTCACGAGTATAGTAACGAACCGTATCCATAATAGCTTCCTGCGTTACCTCAAGCTCATCATTATTCAGACCATTATTCTCCATTTGCTTGGGTAGCAAATAGTTTTTAACAATGTTCATTTTTTCATCTTCGGTATAACCGGGTATACGTATTACTTCCATACGGTCAAGTAATGGTCCCGGAATATTCATACTGTTTGACGTCGCGATAAACATCACATCTGATAAATCAAAATCAACTTCAAGATAATGATCACCAAACGTATGGTTTTGCTCTGGATCTAATACTTCTAATAATGCCGAAGCCGGGTCACCCCTGAAATCCTGAGCCATCTTATCGATTTCATCTAACAGGAATAACGGATTACGTGTACCAACCTTACTCAGGTTTTGAATAACCTTACCTGGCAGTGAGCCTATATAAGTTCTACGATGACCACGAATCTCCGCTTCATCTCGAACACCACCTAGCGCCATACGTGTGAACTTTCTGTTAGTTGCACGCGCAATAGATTGACCCAGAGAAGTCTTACCAACACCTGGAGGTCCAACTAAACAAAGAATGGGGCCTTTAAGTTTTTTAACTCGTTGCTGAACCGCAAGATACTCAAGAATGCGCTCTTTAACTTTTTCCAGACCGTAATGATCTTCATCTAGTATTTTTTGCGCTTCATTTATATCTTTTGATATCTTGCTACGTTTTTTCCATGGGCAACCCACTAACGCATCAATATAGTTGCGTACAACAGTTGCTTCTGCCGACATAGGCGACATCATTTTTAGTTTACTAAGCTCTGAATTAGCCTTTTTCTTGGCTTCAGCACTCAAACCCGCTTTATTAATTTTCTTTTCAAGGTCTTCAATTTCATTAGGTGCCTCGTCAAGTTCACCCAGCTCTTTCTGAATCGCTTTCATTTGCTCATTCAGGTAATACTCGCGCTGACTTTTTTCCATCTGCTGCTTAACACGACCACGAATGCGCTTTTCAATTTGTAACAAATCAATCTCAGCTTCGATCATGCTGAGTAAATATTCCATACGTTTATTAACATTTGAAATACTCAGGATTTTCTGCTTTTCATCTACTTTAAGCGACATATGAGCAGCAATAGTGTCAGAAAGGCGAGCAGGGTCATCAATTCCGCTAAGAGACGTTAGAATTTCTGGCGGTACTTTTTTATTGAGTTTTACGTACTGATCAAATACACCCATTATGGAACGAGAAAGCACTTCAAGTTCACGGTCATTTTCATCACCACTGTCTTCTAACAATGTGTAATCAGCTGTAAAGAAAGGCTCATCATCAAATACAGCATCCACTTTTGCACGGGTTGCACCTTCTACCAGCACTTTAATCGTACCATCCGGTAATTTAAGCAACTGCAGAATAGTTGAAAGCGTACCAATTTCATGGATATCTTTCATTGATGGATCATCTATTTCTGCACTTTTCTGCGCCACCAGTAATATCTGTTTGTCTTTTGACATAGCAGCATCAAGTGCCTGTATAGATTTCTCTCGTCCGACAAATAGAGGGATAACCATATGTGGATAAACCACGACATCACGTAATGGAAGTACAGGAATTTTTCCTTCATACGCTTCCACTATTGATTCAATTTCGTTTTCGGTATCTGACACGGATATTACCTCGAGTATTTATTTAGGGGAGGGTAATTAGAACCCACCGATATTTAATTCTTTAGAATCACATGGGGGCAGTATGTGAAGCTTCAAGGTTGATTAATAAATATTTTTTATGGTTGGCGAGTGGCCCCATAAATTTTTTGATAATTAAAACTAGCCTGACTGCAACTTACAGATTCAATCAGGCTAACTTACTTTAGTTAGACTTCTTACTCAGCGCTAGACGCAGTTTTTGGTGCTTCATTATTTTCAATCACCATAAACGGCTTGGCCTCTCCATTAATGACACCCTCGTCCAGTACAACCTTGGTGACATTATCCAGCGACGGTAATTCATACATTGTTTCCAGAAGAATATTTTCCAGAATAGTACGAAGACCACGAGCACCTGTTTTACGCTCCATTGCTTTTTTGGCAACCGCTACAAGCGCATCATCACGGAACTCTAACTCACAATCTTCCATTTCAAACATTTTGGAATACTGTTTCGTTAAAGCATTCTTAGGCTTAGTTAGTATAGTTACCAGTGCGTCTTCATCTAGCTCTTCCAGAGTAGCAACTACGGGTAAACGCCCTACAAATTCCGGAATCAGACCATATCGAATCAAATCATCCGACTCCAGATCTTTAAGAATCTCACCTGTAGATTTAGTATTTTCCTTGCCGCGAACTTCTGCGCCAAAACCAATTCCACTTTTCTCTGAACGGTCACGAATAACCTGATCCAGGCCCGCAAATGCACCACCGCATATGAAGAGAATATTACCGGTATCAACCTGTAGAAATTCCTGCTGAGGATGCTTACGTCCACCTTGTGGCGGTACTGATGCAACCGTACCTTCAATTAGCTTCAATAATGCCTGCTGCACACCTTCACCTGAAACATCACGTGTGATTGAGGGGTTATCCGACTTACGTGAAATTTTGTCAATTTCATCAATATAAACAATACCCGTCTGGGCTTTCTCTACATCATAATCACACTTTTGTAGTAACTTCTGAATGATATTTTCAACATCTTCACCCACATAACCCGCTTCGGTTAATGTCGTCGCATCAGCAATGGTAAATGGCACATTAAGTAAACGTGCAAGTGTTTGTGCTAACAGGGTTTTACCCGAACCGGTAGGCCCAATTAGCATGATATTACTTTTGGAAAGTTCTACATCGTCTTTCTTATGTTTAACTTCCAGGCGTTTATAGTGATTATAAACCGCCACGGCTAACACTTTCTTAGCCTGTGTCTGACCAATTACATAATCATCCAGAATTTCTTTAATTTCCTGGGGTTTAGGTAACTTGGTTACTGATGAAGCAGCCTGCTCTTGCAGCTCTTCGCTGATAATATCATTGCAAAGCTCTACGCATTCATCACAAACGAATACGGAAGGGCCTGCGATCAGCTTTTTGACTTCGTGCTGGCTTTTGCCGCAAAACGAGCAATACAGCAGTTTGCCCGAATCTTCTTCATTATTTTTGTCGTCACTCATGACGTGTCCTCATTCTAGCCCGAAGCTGATAATACATTTCTATAGCTAATGGTAATTATAGCTACAATTACAATCTATACCTTGCCAATTATCGTAATAAGTTGCAAGAGTATAATTTAAAAGGTTTTTTGATTAAATATTACTCAACCATATGATTTTTATGGTTTTGTTCAAAATTTAGGCATCTATTTAACATTTTATTACTTATTAAGTAGAAGATAGCCCAAAATTTAATAAAAAACCGCCATTTGGCGGTTTTTATTACGTGGTGATATTTAATTACTTTTCAAGTCAGGAAATGCCTGTTTAGCAATTACTCTGACGTTTCTCCACTTCTTTCTCTTAATACAGAATCAATCATCCCGTATTCAGCTGCATCATCCGCACTCATGAAATTGTCACGCTCAGTATCTTCAGCGATTCGCTCCATTGACTGGCCTGTATGTTTAGCCAGAATAGAGTTCAAACGATCACGCATTGAGAGTATTTCACGGGCATGAATATCAATATCCGTTGCTTGCCCCTGAAAACCACCTAATGGCTGATGAATCATTACTCGAGAGTGAGGCAAGGCAAAACGTTTACCATCTGCTCCACCGGCTAATAATAATGCCCCCATACTCGCAGCCTGACCAATGCACAAAGTAGACACATCTGGTTTAATGAACTGCATGGTGTCATAAATAGCCATACCTGAAGTAACCACTCCACCGGGTGAGTTTATGTAAATTGAGATATCTTTATCCGGGTTTTCAGATTCCAGAAATAATAACTGGGCAACAATCAAATTAGCCATATGATCTTCAATCTGACCAACAATAAATATAACTCGTTCTTTTAACAGTCTTGAATATATATCATAAGAACGCTCACCACGTGCAGTTTGCTCAACAACCATGGGCACCAGATTATTCTCTAATCCAAGTGCACCCTTACTATTTTCTGATGTAATGATCATTCATTGTTCTCCGGGAACATGGGTTTGCAACATTGAAAACAACGTTACTTGTTTTATATTTAAATTTAAGTTCAACTGATTGTATGTTGTGACTAGATAAATACAAGTAGGCAAATAAAAAAAGCAGGCTAAAAGCCTGCTTTTTTTATTAACCTGTTTGTTTTTTGAACAAACAAAGCTGAGTTAAACCCTGATATTTATGCAGGATTTTGAGCTTCAGGGTTCATTAGGTCATGAAAACTTTTAGCTGAGTCTGATACTTTTGCCTGATCAACAATCCAGTCAACAACCATTTCTTCCATTACTAATGCTTCAATACCCTGCTTTAACTGAGGGTTGCTATTGTAATGATTCACAACTTCTGAAGGATCTTCATAAGTCTGTGCAATATCTTCAATCTTTGCAGTTACTTTATCTGCTTCAGGTTTGATTTCAGCTTTCTTTACTACTTCACCGATAACCAGACCTAGACCAACACGACGTTTAGCTTCACCTTCAAATAATTCTTTCGGTAAAGACATACCACCCTGTAACTGACCCGCTTCCATCATCTGCTTTTGTAAATTACCCGCTTCCTGATCAATTAGAGCTTTAGGCACAGGCACATCATTTGCTTCTAATAATTTATCTAATACTTCTTTCTTTAGCACTTCAGATAACTTGTTACGTAATTCACGTTCCATATTGCCACGAATATCAGACTTCAGCGTATCAATTGAACCATCTTCAACACCAAACGATTTAGCAAACTCTTCATCAATTTCAGGCGCTTTGGGCTCTGCAACAGTAATAACTTTAGTCGCAAAAGTCGCTTTTTTACCTTTTAGATTTTCTGCATGGTAATCATCAGGGAAGCTCACATCAAAAGAAAACTCTTCGCCAGCTGATTTGTTTTCCAGTGCTTCTTCGAAACCGGGAATCATACTACCAGAACCTAACACAACAGGAACTGAATCAGCCTGACCGCCTTCAAACTGCTCGCCATCTACCGAACCATCAAAATTGATAGTCATCTGATCACCGTCTTTAGATGCACGATCAACAACGTCATAAGTTGTACGTTGCTTTAATAATGTGTCGATCATAGTATCAACATCACTATCAGCTACTTCAGCCGTTGTACGTTCAACTTCTAACGTAGCGCAATCAACCAGCTCGATTTCAGGATAAACTTCAAATGTTGCGATAAACTCTAATGGTTTACCCGGCTCCATTGATGTTGGCTCAATAGAAGGGTTACCTGCTGGATTCAGAGACTCCTGAACAACGGCATCACGTAATGTGTTCTGCATGACTTCACCGACCACTTCCTGAATCACTGATGGGCCATATTGTTTTTTAACAACACTCAAGGGCACCTTACCAGGGCGGAAGCCATCAATTTTAACGCGTGAACGCATTGAGTTCAGACGACTGTCTACTTCTTTATCAACAGTTTCGGCTGGAACCTGAATTGTTAATTTACGCTCCAGACCTTCGCCTGATTCAACAGAAACTTGCATAGTAACCTCGGTAGTACCTGATTAGCTGTTCAAATACAGCCAATATATGGATTATGAATATTATGTAAATTTGAATTACCCGGAGTAAATAATCACCCCGGGTTTTCAAAAAACTAAGGCGGGAACTCATAATTGAGCCCACCTTATAAAGATGGTGCGAGCGGAGAGACTCGAACTCTCACGTCTTGCGACACCAGAACCTAAATCTGGCGTGTATACCAATTTCACCACGCTCGCTAAGGCGCGGAATTATATAACAAAATTATCAGATGTGAAGCCTTTTATAGATTTTTTTTTGAATGATGCCGCAGAATAAAGAGTTTAAGGCCGTTTAGCCCTTGCTGCTGCACTTTATTCTTTAGAAATCCAGACCACCCAAGCAGGATTCCAATAGGCCCCAACGCCATTTTGCTCCACTTCCAGAAGCTAAAATGATCAGAATGACGAATTATTTTGCCATTATCGAACTGAAATTCAGCAAAAATCACATTATTAACTTTTCTACCTGTCTGAGAAAACGTGTAAGTTGCCTCCCAACGAGCAGATCCATGTTTTTCATCAGCCTGAATATCGCTAAATTTCAGCTCAAAATCTTTCGCTCTGTTACACAGCATATGCCACATAGCACTCACATCATCACCTTTTAAATCATTGAAAACAGGGTCAGAAAAGTGAATATTTGAAGCATAACACTGCTGCATGCCTTGCCAGTCGAGACTTTGAAAGGATGAATAAAATTCATGTATTAATCGTTCATTTGAGTTCATTTTTAGACCTTACTTTAAGTAATATCAGCAGCAACCCGTCGCAACCAGTAAATTGCACCTACACAATATAAACTATACTTAACATATATAAAGCATCTCAAATGAATAACATTGGAGCAGGATTATGAGTGACTACAGCCATATACTGATAGCAATTGACTTCGCCTCATCTGCCGAACAGGTTTTAAACAAAGCACGTGATATTGCAGATCGTAATAATGCAAAACTCAGCTTACTGCATATTGTTGAATATTTACCACCTATAGACTCTGTCTACGAACCTGTCCTTGCTAATAACTGGATTGTTGATGAGACTGAAATGCTGTCACAGGCAAAAGTGTCACTGGAAAAATTTAGTAAGCAGCAAAAATTAATTAATGCTGAATTACATACTGCACTTGGTACACCAAAATATGAAATATCCCAGTTTGTAAAAGACCATCAATGCGACCTGGTTGTTATAGGCTCTCATGGACGACATGGTATTAATATTCTATTAGGTTCAACTGCAAATGCAGTTTTACATGAAATGCCCTGCGATATACTGGCTGTTAAAATTGAAAATTAGAATAAATGCGGTTTGTTAAAATACAGTAAAAATTAATCATCTGGATATGTTAATGTCCTCTTATGACATCAGCGCAAACAATTCAGAAAATCAGCATCCCATCAAACGATCATTTCACCCGAACACTGGCTGAAATAATATTACTCGAATACAAAGATGAACTGCCTGATTTAAACCAGATCTGCATATTTTTACCCAACGCTCAGGCAGTACAACAAATGCGCATTAGCCTGACAAACGTTGCCCAGCAAACTTTACTTGGCGGTTTTATTGGCAGCCACGCACAATGGCTAAATGAAAATATAAACCCGACAGATTTTTCAAGAAAGCACCTCAATGAATCAGCGCGGCAACTGTTACTAATTGAAGCCCTCAAACAGCATAGTGATTTATTTTCTATAGAAAATCACTGGCAGATCTGCGACAGTCTGCTTGAATTATTTGATGAATTAAATTTAAGTCAGCATCAATGGTTATCGGATTCAACCCCTGTCTGGATTGAAAATCTTCAAAAAGCTTATCAGACCGAACAAAACCTGATACATCTAAATCAGGAAGCGAAAATAATTCAAACCCTGTGGCAAGCATGGCAACAGCAACTTAAAGCTTTAAACTTACAGGACGACACAGGAGCGCTTAAGCAGCAATTACTTTTCGCCATACCAGATCACATGCATAACAAACACTTTTATATAATTGGTATGGAACAGTTCACAGCACTTGAGCTAGCCTGGTGCGATAAACTATCACAGGTAGCAAAAGTAACACACGTCACACAGAAAAATGAAACACAGTTACTACAGGACATTTACTCTCAGGAAAAAGACTTTTACCAACGAATACAGGCATATAAAAACACGAATGGAACGTGTTTTTTAGATAACATAAAACTATATGATGCACAAAGTGCTGAGCAGGAAACACAGGCTGTGGATTTAAAAATTCGCATGAGTCTATTAAAGGGAAACTCAAATATTGCCGTTGTTACTGAAAATCGTAAACTGGCAAGGCGATTACGTGCACTACTCGAACGTGCAGATGTAAACATACAGGACACTGCAGGCTGGGCACTTGCTACAACCAGTTCAGCGACAGTACTCGAACGCTGGTTAGAATGCATTGAGCAGGATTTCGCTTACCAGCCTTTGCTGGATTTGTTAAAATCACCTTTCTTTTGTGATGCCAATGATTTTGATAACCACTTAAATCTGGTTTATCGTTTTGAGCAGGATATTGTTCTTCATGAAAATATAGCCAATGATTTAAAACGATTTAAAAATGGTATAAAAAATAGAGCGGAAAGACTTAATTTAAAAAACAGATCAACATCCGAACAACTACTGTTATTGCTAAATAAACTTGAAACAGCTTCCAGTGAGTTAACCGCTCTTTTTAAAAGCGATCAACTCTGCACGCCTGAAGTATGGATCAGTCACTTCATAAAAAGCATTAAAGAACTAGGCATATATCAACAGTTTTCTTCAGATATTGCCGGTCAACGGGTACAGGAAGAGCTTGATAAGTTATCTTACGCTCACCACGCAGCAAACCCGATTATGAGCTGGCTGGATTTACGCACATGGATTGGCAGCACATTAGAACGCGAACAATTTAAACCACAAAGTCAGTTATCTGCCGTAAAAATAATGAACATGCAGCAGGCACAATATTGTCAGTTCGACACATTAATCATTGCCGGCGCGAACATGAAATCATTCCCGGGCAGCGCCAGTCAACACCCGTTTTTTAATCAATCTGTAAGACAGGCACTACAACTTAAGAACTGGCACCAGAAAAAAGAGAATAATTTTTATCAATTTCAACAATTATTACTGGCCGCTAATGATGTACTCATTACATGGCAGGCAGAAAAAAATGGCGAATGGATGCAGGTATCCCCATGGGTTAGTTCTTTACAGGATTTTAGCAAGCATAGTTTCAACCTCTCTTTACGGGACAATCATCTGGATATTTTATTAAATAAACTAAACCCGGTAACTGATCGCAGCAGAGAATTAATTAACAATATTACAACTGTCAGTCAGGCACACCCATCTATTAAACCCGGACTAATCCCGGCAGAATATTCAGCATCACGTCATCAACGCTTAATAGATTGCCCATATAAATTCTTTGCCGCTGATGCATTAAAATTAAAACCATTAGAACAAATTAGTCTGGAATTATTAAAAAGTGAATACGGCGAAAAAGTACACTCAATACTTCATGCTTTTCACCAGCAGTGTGACAACATGCCTGCTCCTTTCAATGAACCATTAACCTATAACAACAAAGCCAATGCATTGACTCACATAGAAGACCTGTCTCGACAGATATTTAACACACAGGCAGAGGACTCTATACAACATAGGGGCTGGTTTGAACGCTGGATGCTTACAGCAGAATCTTATATCGACTGGCAAATACAACGCCAAATCGACTGGAACATTTATAAACTTGAAGAGCCCGAAGAAAACACTCTTAGCCCAGAAACAAAACTGGTGGGGCGTCTGGATAGAATTGATAAACAGGGCAATGAACTTTCTATTATTGATTACAAAACCGGTGGCACGGCTAAACAGAGTGATATTGATCTGGCAGAAAACATCCAGCTCACCAGTTATGCAGCATTAATGGATGATGTGTGCAATGTTATTTATTTAAAACTGGATAAAGGTGAAACCAAACAGGCAGGAGCATTAGAGGGTGACGCTTTGTCTGATTTAAAAGTTGATGTTTTGAAACGACTGGAGACGGTTATTTCTGAAATACGAGAATCTCAACCTTTACCTTCATGGGGTGATTCCCAGGCTTGTGGTTATTGTGATATGAGTGGCTTGTGTCGTAAGCAGATGTGGGAAGTTGCTGATTAGATTTGTCTCTTACTATTTGGTCTTTGCTGTGGGAGTTCCTGTACAATTTAGTCTTTCGAGGATAGAGCTCTGTAGTGAGGCCTGCTGGCGTTTTTCACGCTCATTTCTTCATGGGAACGTGAAACTTACCTAAAAACATAAGACTCAACCTATAAACCCATAAACAGACTTCGTAAGCGCCACAGAAACAATAAACAAAAACACAAGCGATCCCAAAACCCAGGCCCCTAACCGGAGACGAACAGGCCTTCCAGGTTTAAGCGCGAGCATCCCAAGCCCAATATAAACCAGTAAAGCCACAATCTTAACCTGCAACCACTGATGATCTAAAACCGACCAGTGAAATAGATACAACATAAACAATGCACTGATCAACAATGTAGCATCAACCACATGGGGCACTGTTTTAACCCAGCGATTATACAGGAGCGCAGAACCCGTTATCATCAATAGACCACGCAGAAAAAAACCGCAAAAGGATAAAACAACACAACTAATATGTAAGGTTTTGATCCACTCCATCTTATAAAATCAACCTAGCATTACCCGCATTGCCTGCTTGCGTTCATCATCAACAAAACTCGCCTCAATACTATTTAGAACAAGTAACCTTGCCTGTATTTCAGTCATATCTAACGACTTCGCTAAAGCAACAAAATTCTCTGTCATATAACCACCAAAATAAGCAGGGTCATCCGAGTTCACCGTAACGCACACACCCTGCTCCAGCATCAATAAAATATTATGTTCAGACATATTATCGAAAACACGTAATTTAGTATTTGATAAAGGGCAAACCGTAAGGGGCATTTTACTTTTTACCAGATACGAGATTAACTCAGAATCTTCCGTGGCACGTACACCGTGATCAACCCTGCTTACTTTTAAATCATTAATAGCTGTCCAGATATATTCCGCTGGTCCCTCTTCACCCGCATGTGCTACGGTTAACAAACCCAGCTCTCTTGCTTTTGCAAATACCCGACTAAACTTTTCCGGTGGCTGCCCCTGCTCCGAACTATCCAGCCCCACTGCTACAATTTTTTTAATAAAAGGCTCAGACTGTTTTAGCGTTTCAAATGCGGCCTCTTCACTAAGGTGCCTTAGGAAACACATAATCAGCTGACTGGAAATTCCCAGCTGATCATGAGCATCATCCAGTGCACGTGAAATGCCATTAATCACCGTTTCAAAACTTATACCTCGATCAGTATGTGTCTGCGGATCAAAAAAGGGTTCTACGTGAATCACATTCTGTGACTGACATTTTTTGAGATATGCCCAGGTTAAATCATAAAAATCCTGTTCCTGCTGTAATACATTTGCACCCTGATAATAAATATCCAGAAAATCCTGTAGATTATTAAATTCATAAGCGGCTCGCACCTGCTCAACCGTTTCAAAAGGCAGTTGAATGTTATTTCTCTGTGCAAGTTCAAACATTAACTCTGGTTCAAGACTGCCTTCCAGATGTAAGTGCAGTTCTATTTTTGGTAAATTATTAAGCCAGTCTTTCGATACTGCTGTCATATTTATTTCCCTTTTAAATATTAATAATTTCTCATATCTCTGAGTAAAATTTCAATTCGTCTGTTTTCCCTCTTACCCTGCTCTGTCTTATTTGAGGCTATTGGTCTTGTCGCCCCCATGGCTCTTGATTCTAAACGGACGGCAGGAATAGCCTGGTCTTCCATAAAATGTAATACAGTTAATGATCGTACAGATGAGAGCTCCCAGTTGGTTTTAAATCGTTTATGCAAATTACCCGTTATAGGCACATTATCTGTATGACCTTCTATAATAATTTTCAGATTTTCATCATCAAGCAAAGCTCTGGATAATCGAGCAAGAATACGTTTTCCTCGCTGACTTAGATCACTGCTTCCCGAAGAAAACAGAACTGTCGCGGCCAGGGTGATTTTTACACTCTTTGTTCCCTGCTCCAGCTGTATTTGCTCCAGCTCATCAAGCGCTTTAACCAGCTCTTTATATAACTTATTACTTCGAGGCTGATACTTAATCGTAAATACCAGGTCATTAACATTATTTCCATAATAAGTAATCGTATTGTTACGTTTCACCCACTTACCAGGGCGATTAGCTTCATAACTTATAACTTTAAAATTACGGGGAAACACCCATGCATAAACCAGTTGAGAGAAGTTTTCAGGCTTATTCCAGATGCCATAATTATTTTCTGGTGTTTTTGTTTTTTCATCCCAGTTTTTATATGTATAAACTCCATTTTCACCTATCTTTATCTCCGTTTTAAGTAACTTGTTTTGCACCAGTGTTGCATAGGTTCCAGAGGCAATTTTTAACAGATCATATTTTTTTTGCGAGGTCACATCCCACTTGTATTTATCAGGGTACACATACAGATAATCTTTTAAGTGTTCTGCTGGTGATTGCACCTGACCTTTTTCAAACCAGATATCATAATTGGGGTGACTGGTTCTTAATGTATCGTAGCGTACGTAATTTTTCCCATCCTCATTTAGAAATATTATTTTTTCGCTTACAACAGACTGAGAGATGGCAACGGCCTGAACACCGAAAAGAAGAAATATAAAAAGAGTAAATTGGGCGTAATTGAAAAGAGATGATTTCATGATATCGCCTTTTTATATTATTTAAGAATATAAGTGTAGTTCTAAAATTTTGCTATGACTACAATGGTTGACATCAGCAATATCGAATTCATGAATTATTGTGCAAATCCATACAGATGACACGAGCTAAAAACACAAATGCGACTATTCTAACAATTTAACCAACGCCGCTTCATCCAGCATTTCAACGCCTAACTGTTCTGCTTTAGTGGCTTTAGAACCTGCATTATCACCCACCACAACATAACTGGTTTTCTTCGAGACACTACCCGTAACTTTCGCCCCGCGAGCCTGTAAAGCTTTCTTAGCATCATCCCGTGTCATTTCAGTTAGTGTGCCAGTCAACACAAATGTTTTACCTTCCAATGTTTGTTCTTCTACAGCGACACCTTCGATAGCATCCCAGTGTATTCCCGCATTTAATAATTTTTCAATCACTTCTAGATTATGTGGCTGCTTAAAGAATCGAACAATATGTGCTGCCACAATAGGACCCACATCTTCTACGCGCTGTAATGATTCTTCATCCGCCGCTTTAATCGCATCGAGAGATGTGAAGTACTGAGCCAGTGTTTGTGCCGTTGCTTCTCCAACCTCACGAATACCCAGCCCATAAATAAATCGATTTAAACTGGTATATTTTGATTTCCCTAAAGATTCAATCAGGTTTGTCGCCGATTTTTCAGCCATACGTTCAAGGCCGATAATCTTTTCAACCGTCAGTGAATACAGGTCATCCATATGGTCAATACAGCCTTCATCAACCAACTGCTCTACCAGTTTGTCTCCTAGCCCGTCCACGTCCATGGCTTTACGAGAAGCAAAATGTTTGATGGACTCTTTACGTTGCGCACCACAAAACAGACCGCCGCTGCAACGTGCAATCGCTTCACCTTCCTCCTGTTCAATCTCCGACTCACAAACAGGACATTTTTCAGGAAGCTTGATTTTCTCTGCTCCGTGCTTTCGACTACCGGGCACGACACGCACAACCTCAGGTATAACATCACCTGCGCGACGTATTATCACCTGATCACCAACACGCACATCTTTTCGGTTCACTTCATCCATATTGTGTAAAGTTGCATTACTCACCGTAACACCCCCTACAAAAACCGGTTCTAATCTAGCAACTGGCGTTATCGCTCCAGTTCTGCCTACCTGAAACTCTATTGCATTTACCCGGGTAAGTTCTTCCTGTGCTGGAAATTTATGCGCTATGGCCCATCGAGGAGCCCTGGCAACAAAACCCAGCTCTTTCTGTAAATTAAGTGAATTAACTTTATAAACAATGCCATCAATCTCATACGATAACGAATCTCGTAAACCGGACATTTGTTTAAAATAATCCAGACAACCCTCTACACCCTGAACGGTCTGGCGTTCTTTGCATAACGGCAAACCCCATTGTTTCAAGTGATCAAGCATATCACTATGAGTTTCCAATTCTGCACCACCGTCTACCCGCCCAACTGCATAACAGTACATTGCGAGAGGTCGTTTAGCCGTTATTTTAGGGTCGAGTTGACGCAATGATCCTGCTGCTGCATTGCGCGGGTTAGCAAATTGCTTTTCATCATTATCACGGGCTATCTGATTTAGTTTTTCAAAACCCGCTTTGGGCATAAATACTTCACCCCTTACCTCTAACAGCTCGGGAATATTGCTACCTAATAATTTCAGAGGTATAGAATGAATAGTACGAATATTCTGGGTAATGTTTTCACCCGTGGTTCCATCACCCCGCGTACCCGCACGTACTAATAAACCTTTTTCATACAACAGACTCACCGCCAGACCGTCTAGTTTTGGTTCTGCTGCAAAACTGATTTCATCATCACTGTCTAATCGCTGCTGAATGCGTTTATTAAAATCACTTAACTCTTCTTCATTAAATACATTATCAAGCGACAACATAGGTACTTCATGTTTAACCTGAGTGAACCCGTCTAGCGGTTTGTCCCCAACACGCTGTGTTGGGGAATCACTGGTAATTAAATCCGGGTTCTGTTTTTCTAGTGACTGAAGTTCTCGATAAAGACGATCGTATTCGACATCGGGTATTTCCGGATCATCCAGTACGTAATACTGATAACTATGGTGATTAAGCTGATCGCGTAAATGTGTGATTTCAATTGATTGTTTATTATTAGACATTTTTACTTTGTTACAATATTTCAGATAAACCTAAATATAATTTCATAATCTGTCATTTTCAGATGCCTTATCGAAATCCCTGTGACTTCGGATAATTTGACAGATCTCCCCCGAAACAGGAAATATAAATAAGTTAAGAATTAAACGGATTGAGCTTTAATACTTTCAAGATATTTTACTTTCTCACGTAATGCAGTCGCCGATTCTTCATCTAATACTTTACGTTGCGCATCACATAAGACGGCATCCAACATGGTTGATAAACTATGAGCACAAATCAACATTTCATCAAGCACATCAGATGGATTATCAACCAGATTAGCCTGCATAAAAAAGCTAACACCCTTTGTTTCCATTTCGTTCATATGATCAATTTCAAAAAAGCCGGGTTGCTGAATATTTGCCATACTAAATTGAATTTTTCTATCTGTTGTCTGATTATGACGGTGAAAAATTTTCATATCGCCGTAATCCAGATGCAGTGCGTAACTGGCACTCAACACCTTTTCACCTTTAATTATTTCATCCTGCTGAGCTAGCACATAAACGGATACCACATCATCAATAGCAACATCTACCTGAGGTGTAGCAGATTTCTGCTTTTTCACTACAGGCTCTTCTGCTGGTATTTCTTCCGCTGCCGGCTCTTCTATTAATGGCTGTTCAATACTTCGAGAACCATCAAAACTTTCATCAGCAGGCTCAACATCCTTATCCTGTTCACGTTCCGAGTAAGGCTCAGGCTGATATGTTTTTTCTCTAAATGTTTTTTCAGGTGTTGACTGTACTGCTTCATCAAAATTATTTTCATTTTGAATATCATCAGCATCATAAGGTGAACTGGACACGACTTTTACAGGGCCAACCCCATGCATCCATTCATTATTTTCGCTTTCCTCTGTTGCACTAAATGATGGCACATCGTTAGCCGCATCGAGAGGTGAATAATTCTGATCTTTTTTACGTACACGACTAAACAGATATACAGCCACAACAATAACAATTGCGACGCCTAATAAAATCCAACGTAAATCATCCATCTCCATTTATAAACCTTTACGCACTCTCTACCATTTTTGCAGCTTCTTCAATATCAACTGTTACCAGACGTGACACACCTGCTTCACGCATGGTTACCCCACTCATTGTTTCAGCCATTTCCATGGTGACTTTATGGTGAGTAATAAAGATAAACTGAACCGTTTTCGACATGGCTTTAACCAGTGCACAGAAACGGCCTACATTGGCTTCATCTAAAGGAGCATCCACTTCGTCCAGCATACAGAAAGGTGCTGGATTCAATTCAAAGATAGCAAATACCAGCGCAACTGCTGTCAGGGCTTTTTCACCACCAGACATTAACTGTATATGACTAATACGTTTACCCGGTGGACGAGCCATTACAACCACACCAGTATCCAGTAAATCATCACCGGTTAATTCAAGGTATGCCTGACCACCACCAAACAGGCGAGGGAACATTTCCTGAATCCGGTTATTTACCGACTCATAAGTGTCTTTAAATTTAGAACGAGTTTCCTTATCAATTTTTTCAATCGCAGCTTCCAGAGTCTCCAGTGCTTCGGTTATATCCGTATGTTGGGAATCTAAATACTCTTTACGTTTACTCTGCTCTTCAAATTCTTCAATTGCCGCCAGATTAATCGGGCCTAAACGAGCAATACGCTGAGCGATTTCTTCAACCTTACGTGCCCAGTCATTTATATTCGCTTCACCACCTAACTCTTCTAACAGATCCTCTGCATTAAAGTCAGTTTCTGCAAGTTGTTCCTGCACAGTCTGGCTACGCACTTTAACTTCAGATGTATTTAAACGAGCCTGCTCTAAACTTGAGCGAATCATCTGTGATTTTTGTTCAACTTCATTACGCTTCTGTTCTAACGTGCGCAAACTATTATCAATGGCTTCAACCGAACGACGCGCTTCTGTTAACTGTTCTTCAACCTGTAACCTTTCTTCAAGCAAAACTTCCAGTTCTTCAGATTTATCTTCACCCGATTTAACCACCTGTAAACTTCCGGTTAATTCTTCGTGACGTTGCTGTTGAGTTTCCAGCTGACGAGCCATTCGCTCTATATTTTGTTCGAGATTTCGCTTTAATGTACGTCGCGATTCAATTTGAATTGCCAGCTCATGCACAGACTCACGTTCATTCTGTGCTTTACTACGCGCTTCTAATAACTGATTCTGCAGATTTTCACGTTGACCTGATAATTCATCACGTTGGCGCGATAAAGCTTCCATCTGTGTCATGGCTTCATTACGTTTACGACGCGCTGATTCCATTTCATCCTGCTGACGTTCGATATTTTTAGTGATCTCTACCGACTCTTCCTGCAGGTTCTGGTTACGACTTAATAAATGTTCTAACTTGGTCTGGCCTGCTGTTAACTGCGCCTGAATCTGTGAACACTGGCTATGGGTATTATTTAACTCAGCCTGCCATTGTTCACGCTGTTGTTCTAAATTCTGTAACTGTGCACGGGCATCCTGAATCTGAACCTCAAGTTCTTCCAGTGTCATATCCTGCTCTTCAATTACCTGCTGCAGTTCTTTAATTTCCTGCTCACGGGCCAGCACACCTGATTTCTCATCTTTATCACGTGCCACTCGTAACCATGCCTGAGCCAACCAGATACCATCCTTAGTAATAACTGATTCATTCGCAGCCAGGGAAGCGCGCATTGATAATGCCTGACTTAAATCTTCAGCCACTTTCACGTTTTCAAGAACACCACTTAAAGAAACCGATGATTTAATTTTACTACTCAGGCTATCAGCTGCACCATTGACCGCAGCAGAATTTGAAGTATCGAATAAGCTTAAATTACCCTCATTCAAATCACCCAACACCTGAGCAACGCTGTCCATACCATCAACACAGACCGCCTCAAGATGTGAACCTAAAACCGTTTCCGCCGCTCTTTCCCAGCCCGCATCCACTTCTATATTTTCTGCCAGGCGTGAGTTCTTCGCCAGACCATGTTTTTCTAACCAGCCACCCACTGCATTTTCATTTTTACCCAGTGCTGCTTTCTGCAATGCTTCAAGTGAAGCCAGACGACCCCGACTTTCATTTAACTGACGACGTAATGCATCTTCATCACGGCCAAACTGGGTAGATAACTCACGCTGATTACGAATTTGTTCAATCACATCAGAAACCTTATCCTGCATTTCTGACTTTTTCATTTCCGCCGTTTCGCTTTGCTCACGTAACTGTTCTATCTCGATCTCTAGATCGTCACCCACCAGTTTACGTTTTTCATCTTCAATTTTTTCATGGCGTTGCTTCAGCTGAACAACCTGTTTCTCAAGTTGCTCCATACGTGTACGTTCAACCTGAGCTGTTTGAGATGGCTGGGCAGCCTGTTCGTTATGTGTATCCCATTCAGCCTGCCATTCCTGCATGGCCTGTTCAGCTTCATGTAACGTCTCATTAACCGCCTGTTGCGATTCACGCTGCATTTCGAGTTTAGGCTCAGCTTCACCCAATACTAAATCAATTTCTTCTAACTGCTCACGATCTGACTGCAATAGCGCCTTAATCTCATTCAGGGCGTTTTCCAGCTCATTTAAATCATTTTGTTGGCGACTCAGCATTTCTTTTTCATGCTGAATATTTTGCTCTATACGTGAAATTTCAGAACCCAGACTATAATAACGAGCCTGTACTGCATTTAACGATTCGTTTTGCTCTACACGTTGTTCACGTAACGTTTCCAGTTCAGACTCAACTGCACGTTGCTCTGCAATCACTTCCTGTAAACGGGTTTCCTGCTCTTCAATCGCCTGTTCGCGATTTTCCATCTGATCGTGTAATTCTTTCCAGCGCAACGCCAGATGCTCGGCTTTAAAGCGGCGCTCTTCAATTTTTAATTCTTTATATTTTTCTGCCGTGCGTGATTGGCGTTGTAAACGATCCAGCTGCTTATCAATTTCTTCACGTAAATCATCCAGACGCTCAAGATTTTCACGGGTATGACGAATACGGGTTTCGGTTTCACGGCGACGTTCTTTATATTTAGATATTCCCGCGGCTTCTTCCAGAAATGCACGTAACTCTTCCGGTTTAGCATCGATTAAACGGGAGATCATGCCCTGCTCGATAATCGCGTAACTACGCGGGCCTAAACCAGTACCCAGGAACAGGTCAGCTATATCACGACGACGACATTTACTGCCATTAAGAAAATACTTAGACTGACCATCACGGGTAACTAATCGCTTAGCGGAAATTTCTGTAAAACTGGCATAAGGACCTTCCAGTTTGCCTTCACTATTATCAAAAACCAGTTCAACAGAGGCCTGACTAACAGGTTTACGCGAAGAAGAGCCACTAAAAATAACATCCGCCATCGAAGCACCACGTAAGTGCTTGGCCGATGATTCACCCATTACCCAGCGAACCGCATCTATGGTATTAGATTTACCGCAGCCATTTGGCCCTACGATACCGTTCAGATTGGATGGAAACTCAATGGTGGTGGGATCTACGAAAGATTTGAAGCCCGCCAGTTTGATTTTGCTTAAACGCATTTATAACCCGTAATATCTATTTTTATTTGATGTGTTTTTTTCAAGCCGCCTAGTATATCAATTTCAATGTATAATGCGGCCAAAATTTACACTTAATAGAGAAACTAATGACTACTCAGCCATCAAAAGAACTGGAAACCTTCGATAACCCCCGTCCAGAGCGTGATTACACCATCCGCATCCACACACCTGAATTCACCTGCATCTGCCCGAAAACAGGCCAGCCAGACTTCGCAACCATCCATTTAGATTATATTGCGGATAAAAAATGCGTAGAACTGAAGTCATTCAAGTTATATATGTGGTCATTCCGTGAACAAGGTGCGTTTCATGAAGATATTACCAACCAGATTCTAAGTGATCTGGTTGACGCAACCGACCCTAGATTTATGCGCATTACCGCTGAATTTAATGTGCGTGGTGGCGTTTATACAACCGTGATCGCTGAACACAGACAGGAAGGCTGGGTTGCTCCTGAGCCAGTGGTTTTACCTTAAAACTATCCACATATCAGAGAATGAGTCAGATCGACTCATTCTCCCTGAACCACAGACTCCTCTATGACAAAAATCAATGCTCTTCATATCGGAATCGACCTCGGCACATCAGGTGTAAGAGCCTGTGTCATCAACAATAACAAAGCCTTACTACACACCTGCAAAACCCCGATTCCCTCACCGATCAGGCAGGGCAACGCGATCACACAGGATGCAAATCTCTGGTGGCATGCAACAAATAAAGTACTGCGTGATCTATTCAGCAAAATTAATGTTAAAAATGTTAAAGCCATTTCCGTGAATGGCACGTCAGGCACCGTTCTGCTTTGTGATGAACAGGGCAAGCCTGTGGCCCCGGCCCGGATGTATAACGACGGTTTTTGCACAGAACAGGCTGCCCTTATAAAATCTATTGCCCCTGCAGAAACTGCTGCCCACGGCACCAGTTCGGGTCTGGCTAAACTACTCTATTTACAGCCGTTATACCCTCAGGCCAGACACCTGTTACATCAGGCAGACTGGATAGTGGGAAAACTCTGTGGCCGTTTTGATATTAGTGATGAGAACAACGCATTAAAAACCGGTTATGACCCACAAGCCTCAAAATGGCCCGACTGGTTAAATGATTTAAATGTAAATATGGATTTATTACCCGAGGTTGTTGCACCCGGTACCTGTATTGCACACGTCAGCAAAAGCCTGTTCGGCTTGAATGCTGACTGTCAGATAGTGAGTGGCACCACAGACAGCATTGCAGCTTTTATCGCAACGGGTGCAAACAAACCCGGCGATGCGGTAACCTCTCTGGGCAGCACGCTGGTATTAAAAGTGGTTTCAGATAAACCGGTAACAGCTCTGGAGTTCGGCATTTATAGCCATAAGCTTGGGGATTACTGGTTAGCTGGTGGTGCATCGAATAGTGGCGGCGCAGTATTAGAGCGTTATTTCGATTCCGCACAAATAAATCAGTTATCCGATTCACTCAAACCTGAGGAACCTACCGGGTTTGATTATTACCCCTTGCTTCAGGCCGGTGAACGATTTCCTGTCAATGATGCTCAACTTCAACCTCGACTGGAACCAAAAGCAGATACAGAGCTCAAATTCTTTCAGGCGATACTTGAAGGTATCAGCCGGATTGAGCTCGATGGTTATAACAAGCTACATAAACTCGGTGCTCCTTTTCCTTTGCAGGTTGAAACCACCGGAGGTGGAAGTAAAAATAAAGCCTGGTGTCAGATTCGTGAACTGGCTTTAGGTGTCGAGGTTAAACAGGCAGAATACAGTGAGGCGTGTTATGGTAGCGCGCTGCTGGCCAGGGCCGGGTTTAATAATAGCTAAACACCTGGGTCGAAAACACAAACACCGGGATCGGACTCATATTTGATCTAATCATCTTACGGGGTGATTTAAACTCAAGCATCAAATATAACTCCGATCCCTGACGACAAATAACGATAGAAAAATTATGATTGGAAATTTATTCAAAGGCTTCGGCCATATTTTTGAAGGTTTAAAACTCATTACTCAACCCGGCTTGCGTCGCTTTGTATTGATTCCCCTGAGCATTAACATCACTTTATTTGGTGGTGCTACCTGGTATTTATTTATCAAATTTGATGAATGGATGAACAGCCTTTTGCCTGATTTCCCCGACTGGTTAAGCTGGCTTGAAACCGCTTTAATCTGGTTATTGTGGCCGCTATTTTCAATTATGATTTTACTGGTTATATTTTATACCTTTACTTTTATTGCTAACTTAATTGCTGCACCTTTTAATAGCTTGCTGGCTGAAAAAGTTGAGAAACATTTAACCGGCCAGCCTTTAGATACAGGGCCGAGTTTCCCAACTTCTGAAATGATTAAACGCAGCATTGCGTCTGAAATAGGTAAGTTATTTTATTTTATTAAATGGTGGATCGTTTTATTTATATTAACGTTGATTCCAGTCATTAATCTTGCCGCGCCATTTATCTGGATTTTATTTGGTGCATGGATGTTATCGCTGGAATATCTCGACTACCCAATGTCAAATCACAACAAGTTTTTTAAAGACATTAATAAACAGGCCATATCTAAACGCAGCTTATCATTAGGTTTTGGCGGCAGCGTGATGTTATTCACCAGCATTCCCGTGCTTAACTTTATTGCTATGCCTGCGGGTGTTGCAGGCGCCACTTCACTCTGGGTTAAATATGGAGACCAGTTATCGTGAATGAGTCGAACGTGACGTTGATAGAAGAAAAATTAATTGACCTGGAAATCAGACTCACTCATCAGGAAGACCATATCCTGTCTCTGGATAAAATCATTTACGAACAGGACAAGCTACTCACTGCCCTGCTCGAAAAAGTAAAACAGATGGATGAGAAGTTAAAGTCCACCGGTGAAAATAATATATTGTCTACTGATGAAGAAACTCCACCACCACACTATTAAAATCGGTTTAATTAAGATTTAACAATAACTACAGAAGCTGTTGAAGCGTCCAGTTATTAGATGGTATTTTTTTGCGCGAAAGTTTACCCAGTGTTTTATTTAAAAAGCTATCTCTGGCGATAAAAGAAATGACCTGTTTTGAGCGCATCCCAAGATGTTTCTGCAGCTTATTAAGCCCGGCATGTTTACGATCTATTTCAAGGCCTTTTTCTAACATTTTAATACTGCGTTTGCGACTCTTCATATGCCATTCGGCATAAGCCAGATTTAGAAACACATCACCATCCTCTGATTCCAGTCTGGCTGCATCCCGGCATAATTCAACACCGGCTCGATCACCACTTAATACACGCGCAAGACCACAGTACGAAGCATATTTATTATGGTAGATATTACTATAAGCTGCGGCATCGTATGCCAGTTGAAATTGTTGTAATGCCTGTGTGACCGAGTATGCTTTTAAAAAATCAACTCCCCGCACAAAATCTAAACAATAATCGTTTGAATGACTCACTATATCTTTGTTCATTATTAATTCCCGGTTCTTTTATCATTTTTCCTGAATAATCGTTTTTAATACCGAGGTCTAAGTCAAATTTAACTACACCCCTGACATACGCAGGACACGACAATTATGTCACAATTAATTACCTGTGATTTGTTATACCTGTCACAGTGTGGGCAATATTAAGCACATCCTGTTAAAATAGATTTTTTAATCACGTTGAAGCTCAATGACTACCCGATCAGATAAAGATACACCGCAAAATTCTAAAAAAGTTGGCTTCATCAGTCTGGGTTGCCCCAAGGCACTGGTTGATTCAGAACAGATTATTACCAAATTACGCTCTGAAGGTTACGAGATCAGCCCGTCATATGAGGGCTCTGATATTGTGGTGGTGAATACCTGCGGATTTATCGATGACGCAGTAGAAGAATCGCTGGATGCTATTGGTGAAGCATTAAATGAAAATGGCAAAGTCATTGTTACCGGGTGTCTTGGTGCTAAGGGTGATATTGTCGCCACTAACTACCCGCAGGTTTTGGCCGTTACCGGCCCACATGCTGCAGATGAAGTGCTGGAAGCCGTGCATGAGCACCTACCGCCAGAGCATGACCCATATACCAGCCTGATACCTCCCGCTGGCATTAAACTTACTCCGAAGCATTATGCGTATCTGAAAATTTCTGAAGGCTGCAATCATCGCTGCACTTTTTGCATTATTCCTTCATTAAGAGGGGATCTGGTGAGCCGCCCGATTGGCGAAGTAATGACTGAAGCTGAAAACCTGGTTAACAGTGGTGTTAAAGAGTTACTGGTTATTTCTCAGGACACCAGTGCTTATGGTATCGATATGAAATACCAGACAGACTTCTGGAATGGTCGCCCGATTAAAACTAAATTCGAAGATCTGGCAACTCATCTTGGTGAACTGGGTATCTGGACACGTATGCATTATGTCTACCCTTACCCTCATGTTGATAAAGTAATACCCCTGATGGCTGAAGGAAAAATTTTGCCTTATCTGGATATTCCCTTCCAGCATGCCAGCCCGAATATATTACGCGCCATGAAACGTCCAGCGAGTTCTGAAAATGTACTCGCACGTATTAAAAAGTGGCGTGAGATCTGCCCGGATATTACTTTGCGCAGCACCTTTATCGCGGGTTTCCCCGGTGAAACAGAGGACGACTTCCAGCAATTACTGGATTTTCTGGTTGAAGCTGATCTGGATCGTGTGGGCTGTTTTGCATATTCACCGGTAGAAGGTGCTACTGCTAACCATATTGCTGAACAGGTACCTGAAGATGTAAAACAGGAAAGACTGCAACGCTTTATGGAATGCCAGGCGGAAATCAGTACAAATAAACTCCGTAAAAAAATTGGCCAGACCATGCAGGTAATGGTGGATGATATTGATGAAGAAGGCATTATCGCTCGCAGTAAAGCGGATGCACCTGAAGTAGATGGCCTGGTATTTGTAGAATCTGATAAACAGTATGAAGCCGGTACTTTAATTGATGTAAAAATTACAGATTCAAGTGAGCATGATCTGTTTGCTGTTGAGGTTTAACCAGTCAATTCATGGCTCGGGGTTCTTTTCTCGGGGTCCGATCCTGAGTAAAGGGAGCTGATTTGACTATTATTTACATCAGATCAATACCGCTTAAAATATTTTTTATTACACTTTAATTTTTATAAACGAAACACACTATGACAACACTTGCTGATACCCGCCGTGAATATGAACATGATAGCCTGAGTAAAAATCAACTAAATGAAAATCCATTTACACAAATGCAGCAATGGCTGGAACAAGCTCAAAAAGCCAACTTAAAAGATGCAACAGTGATGACTTTAGCCACTGCCGGTAAAGACGGTATGCCTGATGCCCGCATTGTTATGCTCAAGCAATTCGATGAATCCAGTTTCTGCTGGTACAACAGTTACGCAAGTAGAAAAGGTCAGCAGATCTCTGAAAACCCTCAGGCCTGCCTGTTATTTTACTGGCGCGAGTTTGAACAACAGGTTCGTATACAGGGTAAAGTTGAAAAGTTATCGGCTGAAGAAGCTGATGAGTATTTTCACTCTCGACCTTTAGGTAGTCAGTTTAGTGCTGCAGCCTCCCAGCAGAGTCATCCCATAAGCTCACGTAAAGCACTGCAGGATAGAGTTGACCAACTTATACAGGATAATCCTGATGCAGTTAGTAAACCTGATGACTGGGGCGGCTACCGTTTAACGCCTGTCACTTTTGAGTTCTGGCAGGGTCGCGCAAGTCGATTACATGACCGTTTTACTTATACTTTAGATGAAGCGGGTAAATGGGTAATAACCCGTTTACAGCCTTAATCAGGTATAATCTCTCTACCCAGTCGCGAGCTAAAACTCGCTCCTACAGCTGAACATCACTGCTGGAGCGAATTTGGTTTACAGCATTTCCCCCTGATACGAGTTAATCATGAGTAACAAAATTCTAATTTCCATTGGCAAAGTTAAAATCGAAGCTGAACTGCTTGATACACCAACTGCTAGAAATATTAAAGATGCCCTTCCTTTTGGCAGTAAAGCACAAACCTGGGGTGAAGAAGTTTATTTTGAAACACCCGTTATGGCTGAACTGGAGGATGATGCTAAAGATGTTGTTCAGGCAGGCGAGCTGGCATTCTGGACTGAGGGTGACTGCATTGCAATTGGCTTCGGTAAAACGCCGGCATCGCAAGGTGACGAAATTCGTCTGGCAACAAAAACCAATATCTGGGCGCATGCGGTGACAGATGTAACACTGTTAAAACCCTGTAAATCCGGGGATTTTGTTTTTATTGAGATGTTGCAGTCGTAGGTTTTTACTTTGAATGACTTCTGTGGAATCAAATAGGGGTCGGAGTCAGTTTTGACGCTTTGGCTCAAATATATCTGGATGCGACAGGGTCAAAATTGACTCCGACCCCGAGAGCGAAGAACCTGCGCCGCTCTAAAAAAACAAACCTAACAGGATAATATCGATGCAGAAATTGCGACCGATCTTTTCTTTAATTATTTTCACGATAATGCTTTAAGAAACGATCCATTTTTTCCATCACGCCATCCATATCTTCTCTGCGTGATAAAAATACTAATCTAAAGTGATCTGTTTTCGGCCAGTTAAACGCTGTGCCCTGAACCAGTAACACTTTTTCCTGTTGTAACAACTGTAGTATGAATTTTTCGTCGTCATCAATTTTATAAATTTCAGGGTCAAGTTTTGCAAATAAATACAATGCGCCTTTAGGCCTTACACAACCGACACCCTCTAGCTGGTTCAGCATTTTCCAGCTGTAATCCATCTGTTCGTATAAACGCCCACCGGGTGCAACCAGCTCATTAATACTCTGATGTCCTCCCAGTGAAGTTTGAATAGCATGCTGACCCGGCACATTTGAGCACAGGCGCATAGATGCCAGTAACTCCATACCTCCTATAAAATCACGAGCATGATCTTTAGCACCACTAATCACCATCCAGCCCGCTCGAAAACCCGCTACTCGATAGGCTTTTGATAAACCATTAAAACTGATCATTAATAAATCATCAGCCATTGATGCTAAAGCAATATGCTCTGCATCGTCATAAATAATTTTATCGTAAATCTCATCCGCAAAAACAATCAGTTCATGTTTACGTGCGATTTCGATTAATGCCTCTAAGGTTTGTTTTGTATAGACAGCACCGGTTGGATTATTCGGATTAATAATCACAATACCCCGGGTTTTAGAGGTAATTTTACTTTCAATATCGGCTATATCAGGTTGCCAGTCATTCTCTTCATCACAAAGGTAATGCACAGGTTTACCACCGGATAAACTCACCGCTGCTGTCCATAATGGATAATCTGGAGCAGGGATTAACATTTCATCTTCGTTATTCAATAACGCCTGCATCGACATAACAATTAATTCACTGACACCATTACCAATGAAAATATCATCAACATCAACATCTTCGGGAAAACCCTTTTCCTGACAATATTGCATAACCGCTTTACGGGCGTAATACACCCCTTTGGAATCAGAATACCCCTGACAGTTAACCAGATTACGCATCACATCCTGAATAATTTCATCAGGTGCACACAGGCCAAAAGGCGCCGGGTTACCAATATTTAACTTGGTAATACGATGGCCTTCTTCTTCAAGTCGTTTTGCTTCCTGTAATACAGGGCCACGAATGTCGTAACAAACCTGATCAAGTTTGTCGGATTTTAATATGGTGGTCATAAAATTATTAATTGTTCAAAGGTATTTAAGTTATGCCATCATACAAGTTGCAAATTTATATATAAAGTGATTTTAATGAATATAGTATTAGTCGACAGTGGACAGCTCTCAGGCATGCCTGAGTTTCCTCCCGTTAACCTGCCAAAATTCGCCTGGTTAGAGTATGTCGACTTAACCGAAGATGGCGTTGATGATCGCTGCTGGCGTGCAGACATTATTATAAGTGTCAATACACCAATTAACGCAAAAGTTATTAGTGAAACGTTTAAGCTGAAATTATTAATCGCTGCGGGTGATAAAAGCGACCATATAGATTTAGCTGCAGCTAAAAAACGTGGTATTCCCGTTTGCAATATTCCTGGCTTAACGGGTGATACCCCTGAAAATGCACGGAAAATTGCCGATCAAATTATTGATACAATACATGCCTGGTTAGATGAGAAACCGATAAATTTAATTGCTTAAAAACTCTAAATGAGTATAATTCTCATTTAGAACAACCCTTAAAGAGTTAAAACATGAACGACCTGATAGAAACATTACTCGACTGCCCCAATCTGAGCCTGAGATTACTAGACTCCAAAACTGGCCGTTCTGTAAAAACAGTAAACCATGATCAGCTTCAAAAAATGCTAGTAGATCAACAGGTTAACTGCTCTAAAGACTGTGGAAATATGAGCTGTCAGAATCGCTCAATTGACGATTAAAAGTGAAGTTTTGTTAGTAGGCGTTAGCTAACAAATATAGCGCGATGCGCAGCAAGTAGTAAAAACTCACAACAGGGGTGGAGCCGTAAAAGGCCGAATTCAACCCCAGACATTTTAACCCTTACGCCTATCTCGTACTGCTTCAGCTAATTCTCTTAACAATACTTCTGTTTCATTCCATGCAATACAGGCATCGGTGATACTCTGCCCATAAGTCAGGTCTTCAATATTTTCGACATTCTGACGCCCTGCTACCAGGTGACTTTCCAGCATCACACCCATAATATCGCCATTGCCAGCTTTAACCTGCCCCGCAACATCACGACATACATCCAGTTGACGGTTATGGTCTTTTTCACTGTTTGCATGAGAACAATCAATCATCAGTTTTGTATTTTGCTCACTGCTCTGCAATTGATCGACTGCGTCTTTAACACTCTTTGCATCATAATTAGGTGTTTTACCACCGCGCAAAATAATATGACAATCCTCATTACCAGTGGTTGAGAAAATGGCAGAATGCCCCTGTTTGGTTAATGACATAAATACGTGAGGGCGAGAAGCAGCCTGAATTGCATCAACAGCAACTTTCAATCCACCATCGGTACCATTTTTAAAACCAACAGGACAGGACAAACCGGATGCCAGTTCACGATGCCCCTGACTTTCAGTGGTTCGCGCACCGATTGCACCCCAGCTAACCAGATCAGAAACATACTGTGGGCTGATTAGATCCAGATACTCGGTTCCTGCAGGTATTCCCATATCGGCAATATCCAGCAACAAACTACGCGCCTGACGCAAACCATGATTAATATTAAAACTGTCATCAAGATGTGGATCGTTAATCAAACCTTTCCAGCCAACGGTTGTGCGTGGTTTTTCAAAATAAATACGCATAACAATACAAAGATCGTCAGCTAACTCATCAATTAAAGGCTTTAAAAGATTGGCGTATTCACGACCGGCCTTTGTATCATGAATTGAACAGGGTCCAACAATAACCAGCAAACGATCACTTTCACCCTGCAATATGTCATGAATTGCCTGACGCGCACTGTGAACAGTGTCAGATGCGGCATCCGTCAGTGGATATTCCCGGTGTAGTTCTTCAGGTGGTAATACTTCCTGTAAGCCGGAAATGCGTAAGTCGTCAGTTTTATACTTCATGAAAAATTCATTATGGGTTAATTGAGCTGGGCATTATATATGAATCTGAATGATTTTGGAGGCCCCATCCATTTTCTGATCTAAGAACTTGCTGATAACCAGTCATTGAGTTGATGCAGGTTAACAAATTGCCTGTCTACTTCCGGCTCATCAATATCCCAGATCTGATCAAAGCGCTTAATCCAGACCGCATCTATTCCAGCATTTCTGGCTCCCTGAATATCATGTAATGGATGATCACCTACATGAAGTGTTTGAGTCTGATTCACCCCTGCTTTTTCCATTGCATGATAAAACATAGCGGGATCAGGTTTTGCAGCCTGTACATCTGCTGCAGATATCTGAAAATCAAAAATATCGGATAAACCGGTTTTACTGATATGTGCATTTCCATTAGTTAAAGCAACTAATGTATAACGAGTTTTCAATTCCGATAATACGGGTAAAACATCATCGAATAACGTGACTTGTTGTCGTGCCTGATAAAATACGTCAAAAGCGGTTTCTACCCATTCATCCGTATCACCTGTTTCAGTTGCCAGTTGTTTAAGGTGAACACGTCGTGCTGCAGACAGGTCATGAATCAGTTCGGGTTGCAGCCGGGTTAACTGTTTACGTTTATCCCTTAATTGATCTATTGAGTAAGCACTGACAATTTCAGGTTTAAATTCGGCCAACCAGTTATACAGTGTTTGTTCTGCAAATTGAATAGTTGGCATGCACGGCCAGAGTGTATCATCCAGATCAAAACAGATTAACTTATACATAGGTTGGCTCTAATGCGTAATAACCACGTAAGCAGGGGAGGAAAAAGATTTCTGGAATTCCTTCAATAAAGTTCTGGCCTGATCACGTTTCTCAAACTTACCGACCCTGACATTATATTTTGTGGCACCGGAACTAGATACAAAACTACTCACATAAGCATCAAACTGTTTTTCTGATAGTTTATCAATAAAACTACCTGCATTGCTTTCACTGGCAAACATGCCGGCCTGAATGGAATAGAATCGTGCATTTGATACAGCTTCTACATCAGTTTGATCTACACCATCAGCCTGTAAATTTTTATCCGCCTGTTTTTTTCTGGCCGCTTCTTTAATCGCTGCCTGTTTTTTAGCTTCTTCTATTTTCTTTTCAGCTGCCTTTTTCTTATCTGCTAATCTTTTTTCAGCTGCTTTCTTCTCTGCCTTTTTCTTTTCAGCCGCTTTTCTGTCAGCTTTTTTCTTTTCGGCTATTTTCTTATCTTTTGCTTTCTTGTCTTTTGCTCTTTTATCGGCAGCCTTTTTTTCTGCCGCTTTTTTATCAGCAGATTCCTTTGCATCTTTTTCTCTATCTATCAAGACATTCTTTTTTTCTGGCTTTAACGTGTCACCTGCCTGATCAATTTTCACTTTGCCTGCTTCAGAAGTCTGTTTTGTTTGTGCCTTGTCAAACTGATCTGAACGGTCAGACTTAAACAAATTACCAGCCCCCGTAAAATAACCCAATAAAAAACTAATAACCACAGCCACCACAAAAGCTAAAATTATTTTTTTGATCTGATCTTCATTGATTACAAATACGCTCATTTTTTATTTAATTCTCATTTACTGTTAATTATTTTACTTAAGTGTTTTAATTTATTTTATTCTTAACTTAAGCTGATTATTTTCTACATTCCATTGATGTAAGATACTTCTGCAACTGTTTAAATAATGAAAGATTAACGGCTGCCATAACCGATCGAGAGTCTAAGGTTTTTTTAAACACGGCATCTCCTCCAAAGGTTTTTGCGCAACCACCTGCTTCACTTAAGATCAACTGCCCCGCCACATAATCCCAGAGTTTCTGTCCCCCGTGAATATTAATCTGACAGCGTCCTGCAGCTAACCAGCACCAGTCTAACGCACCCGAGCCAAAATTACGCTGTGATGCATATGGGTGCTCACGAGAAAGACATACACGCATATCCGGCGTGAGGCGTTTAAAATCTATCTGAGCAGTGCACTGATTTAAAGTTTCACGTTCAGTATGACTAACTAATGGCTGACCATTTAACCTGGCACCCTGCCCTTTAATTGCACTGAAGATTTCATTTCTATTCGGGTCATAAATTACACCTAAAACAACTTCATTATTGAGAACCAGTGCAATAGAAACCGAAAAAACAGGAATACCACTGGCAAAGTTACTGGTTCCATCCAGTGGATCTAAAATCCACAAACCATCAACTGCAGTATCCAGTTGCAACTGCTGTTCCGCTTCGGTCATTTCTTCACCCAGCACCACATATTCTGGCCACTGCTGCTGTAAACTCTCAATCATGGCTTTCTGCATTTCAGAATCAGCTTCTGTCACCAGACTACCATCTGATTTAAAACTATAAGCCACCTGATTATAACGGGGCATTATTTGCTCAGCAGCATTACGCTTAATGATCTCTTCCAGTTTGTTCAAAATATCTTTCATGATTTTTTTAGTTTTTTAGTAAACAATGCGATTGATTCTACATGAGCAGTATGCGGGAACATATCCATTACCCCTGCCTCTTCTAATGTATAACCATGCTCATGAACCAGCACATGGCTATCACGAGCCAGCGTTGCCGGATTACACGAAACATAAACTATACGTTCTGCTTTTAACTTACCAATATACTTCAGCATTTCCATCGCACCGGAACGAGGAGGATCTAGTAATATCTTATCGTATTTCTGCCTGACACCCGCTTTATTCAACCAGAGTTCATTTGAAATATCTTTAGATAAATCAGCTGCAAAAAATTCTACATTATCAATATTATTTCTAAGGGCATTTTCCCGGGCTTTAATAACCATGCTTTCGCCACCTTCAACACCCGTCACCTGTGCACATTGCTTAGACATTGCCAGAGTAAAATTACCCAGACCACAGAATAAATCCAGCACTTTATCTTCAGGTTTAAGCTCCAGCATCTGTATTGCTTTTGTCACCATTAACTGGTTTATTTCACTATTTACCTGAGTAAAATCATTGACCTGAAATTCTATAGTGACCTGCTGGTCTTTTAATGTATAACTTAAAGCAGGTGGGTTTTCTGGCCACAACGCAGTAACCGTATCCGGGCCACCTGACTGCAGCATAATTTGAAATTCATATTTTTTAGCAAATTCGATTAAGGCTGATTTATCATTGTCTGACAGATTTTCAAGGTGACGAAATACCAGTGCGGTTTTTGTATCATCAACAGCGACTTCAATTTGTGGAATAGTCGCTTTTGCATCCATTTTAATTAACAGATCAGATAAATCACTAATACGTAGCCCCACCGATTCATGTAAAACAGGACAGTTTAAAATATCGGCCAGAAATGAATTACCTTTTTCACGGAAACCAACCAGCACTTTTTCTTTTTTAAACACATATTTCACCCCCAAACGAGCTTTTTGCCGATAGTGTTTCAATGGTCCCCTTAAGGGTGGCAGTATTTTATCTGGCTCTACCTGCCCAAGATGCTGAAACTGCTGCATCAACGCATCCTGTTTACTATGAATCTGAGCCTCATGTTCCTGATGCTGCAGGCTACAGCCACCACATACTGTGAAGTGCTCACAAATAGGTTTTACTCTGTCTGCAGATGCTTTTATTACATTTACTGCACGCCCTTCATCGAATTTTTTACTGATACGACTGTATTTAAACTCGACTACTTCACCGGCCAGGGCAAAATCAACAAACACCACCTTACCTTCATGATGGGCAACCCCTCGACCTTCCGGGCTTAATGATTCTATTTCTACTTCAACCAGATCTTCTGGCAGACGAGCCCTGCGTTTTCTTCTTTTTGACATATAAATAATTCTTTAACGTTTTGTTGATCCAGTTTTAAAAGAACCTGAAACAATCAGATAGTTTTCTTTCGAATATGTTGTTAAGCCGGAAAAACTCCGGTGGATAAATAACGATCACCTCGATCACAGATAATAGAAACAATGACTGAATTTTCTACCTGTTCACATAATTTTAATGCGGCAGCAACCGCACCACCAGAGGATATACCGCAGAAAATACCTTCTTCTGCTGCTAATCGACGAGTAATATCTTCCGCATCCTGCTGACCAACATCAATCGTAATATCCACGCGCTTTTCATCAAAAATGCCTGGCAAGTACTCTTTAGGCCAACGGCGAATGCCGGGGATTTTTGAACCTTCTTCCGGCTGTACACCAACAATTTGTATATCCGGGTTCTGCTCTTTTAAATATCGTGACGTGCCCATAATGGTACCCGTTGTACCCATTGCACTCACAAAATGAGTCACTTTACCTTTAGTATCACGCCATATCTCAGGCCCGGTACCTTCATAATGCGCAATCGGGTTATCCTGATTATTAAACTGGTCCAGCACGATTCCCCTGCCTTCATTTTGCATTTGCAGCGCAAGATCACGGGCTCCCTCCATACTTTGCTCCTGAGTGACACTAATAAGTTCTGCACCGTAGGCCTTCATACTCGCACGACGTTCTTCACTCATATTATCCGGCATTATCAGCACCATTTTATAACCCTTAATCGCTGCTGCCATAGCCAGCGCAATACCGGTATTTCCACTGGTTGCTTCTATTAATGTGTCGCCGGGTTTAATTTCACCCCGCTCTTCAGCCAGTTTAATCATACTCATAGCCGGGCGATCTTTGACCGAACCGGCCGGATTATTGCCCTCAAGCTTAACCAGAACAGTATTATTATTAGGCACCAGACGCTGCAGGCGTACTAACGGTGTATTACCGACAAAGTCTTCAAGCGTCGGAAATTCTTCAGAATGCATTATAAAAGTCACTTTCAAAATTAGTTTTTATAGTAAAAGCTGCTAGAATCAGCAATATAACTATAAAGTTTCAGGGAATTCAGAACATTATCACATATTTAGATTAAATCAGTGAGACGTTGTATAACTTAATGAATTCAAAACTCCCCTATTTAAGCCTCCTGCTATTACCAACAGGCCTATTTGCAGCAAATTCTGATAACACCCTGTCTATGCTTGGTACTGAAGATATGTACTTTGAAGATATGCCGGTTATCATCTCTGCAACCCGACTTTCCCAGCCCCTTAAAGAGTCACCTGTAGCGACCACGGTTATTGACCGTCAGATGATTGATGCATCAGGGGCACAGACCATTCCTGATATTTTAAGACTGGTACCGGGCTTCACGGTCGGATACCTGAACGGAAACCGTCCGGTTGCTACCTATCATGGCCATAGTGATCGATTATCAAATCGAATACAGCTGGTGATAGATGGACGTTCGGTATATTTGCCTACATTGGCGGGTGTATCCTGGTCTGATCTGGTCGTTAGTATTGATGATATTGAGCGCCTCGAAGTGATTCGTGGCCCCAACGCATCCACTTATGGTAATAATGCCTTTCTGGCGGTTGTGAGCATTACCACCAAACATGCATCTGAAGACCAGGGACACTATGTTAAAGGCACAGTTGGTTCACATGATACCGCCGATGCTATTTACCGTTTCGGTGGTCATGCCGATGATCTTGATTACCGTGTAACTGTCGGCACCAAAAATAATTCCGGCACTGACCTGTTGAATGACTTTACAGAAACAGACTATTTTAGCTACCGGCTTGATTATCAGATAGACCTGTCTACACACCTTTTTTATTCAGGTGGTGTACAGGATAGCGAATATGGTGATGTGCTGGAAAATAGAGATGATACAGACAACGATGTTGATGTATCAACTGCGTTTCAGCATTTAAAACTTGAGCATAGTTTAGATAATGGCAATAGTTTCTCTGTTCAATATTTTTACAATTATACCAAAAGCTTTACTTCTGAATTTTTAACGACCATATCACTTTCAGCTTTGGGACCACCACTCACCAATATAGATGACTTCGATATATATGATACGTTTGATTTAGAATCTGAACGTCATGATCTGGAAGCCTCTTATTATTACAATATTGGCGATTCAATACGTCTGGTTTCAGGTGCTAGTGTACGAACAGACAAAGTAATTGCCGATAATGTGTTTGACCCGAATACGGATAATTCACTATTTCTTTATCGTTACTTTACCCATGGGGAATTTAGCGTAACAGATGATTTTCTGATTAATGCGGGTTTGATGTATGAAAAAAATGATATTTCAGGTTCAGATTTCGCCCCCAGACTGGCATTTATTTACCACTTAACAGACCAGCATAGCTTTCGTCTGAGCGGCTCCAGGGCAACACGTACACCCACGATTTTTGATGAAAATGGTTATGTCGCAGCACAGGAGCAATTAACTCAGGATGGTGGTCAGCCACTTGATAACCCGTTATTAGAAAGTGTTCTCGGCGGCGACGTTATTGTTGATCCATTTATTTATACATCCGGCAATGTAGATTCAGAAGAAATCACGTCATACGAACTAGGCTGGATGGCCCAGCTTTTAAACAACAAACTGATACTTGATTTCAAAATATTCTCTGATGAAACCGACAAGTTAATTGCTGAAGTTGAGTTTATTGGCGATGTGCCCACTGAAAATGTTGATGACCTTTTTGGTCCGACCTACTCCGGAAACGGAGCAAAAGATTTTGTTAACGCTTACAGCACAAAAACTGAAGGGTTCGAATTTTCCAGTGATTATCATATCTCTAATACCTTGCGACTATATGCCTATTTTGCTTACGTTGAACTGGAAGCAAAAATAACTAATGACACGCTTACCGAAGCCAGGCAGAGTCGTGTCGTTGGGCGAGTTGAAGAGTCAACTCCCAGACGAAGTTATGGTGCTATGTTAATGAAGCAGTGGGAAAATGATATAAGTACCAGTCTGTCTATTTATCATGTAGGCGATATGGACTGGTTAGATCGTACCCATGATCGAATAAATGCCAGCCAGTCATTCCGGGATCGCTCAGCAGAAGAATATACAAAAATTGATGTTGTGATACGTAAATCACATAAAACACCCGGGGGACAGGTAGACTTCTCCTTAATACTGCAAAATCTGGGTGGAACACATTTTGATTACACACGCTCTAATTTCACCGACCCAACACAACAAACTATAGATACACCCGGGAGTGAACAGGATCCCAGAGGGTACTTTGAACTTACTTTTAAGTTTAATTAAATTGATAAATAGATTATCGGGCTAATAGACATGGCCTGAACCACGCTCATCAAAAGGAAGAGTGATTTACAGGGAATAAACAAGGAATGAAATTGAAAGGTAGCATTGATAGAGACAAGCAGGGAGTGGTAAAGCCATTACAGCTTCTTGCGTCTTCATTATTGTTATATATCTTAAGTTTACTGTTTCTGATAATTCCAGCTGATACTTATGCATCTACTGAAGATAAAAAAATACTCATCGTTTACCAGAAAGCTCATGGTTTCAGTCAGCAGCTAATCGATTACATACAAGAAGATGTTTCAGCTAAAGGTTTTCAGGTTAATCATTTAATAATAAAACCGCAGCTTGAAACCGGACGGCTTAACCGGATAAAAATTAATCAACACCAGCTACTAATCTCTATAGGTAGTAATACAACAAAAAAACTTCTCGAAGCAGAAATCAATAAACCGATCTTAAGCGCTCTGGTACCACGCCATATTGCTAACTCACTAAAAGAGGCTTATCCCGAAAAGAAAAACTGGAGCAGCCTTCTTATCGACCAGCCAGTTGAGCGGCAATTTCATTTAATAAGCGCTATTTTCGGCCCACATAAAAACACGGGCATTCTCGTAGGCCCCTACACTGACGACCTGAAAAAGGCACTAACAAAAGCCTCAACCAAGTTAGAGCAACATATACAAACTGATAAGATTGAAAGTTCAGATCAATTATCTGCGTCACTAAAAGCTTTAAGTTATTCAGTAGATTTATTACTTACGCTTCCTGACCCGGTTATTTATAACAAAAGCACTATTCGTGGAATCCTGCTACTGGCCTACCGTAACAAACTACCCATTATCGGTTTTTCTCAGGCTTATGTTAAAGCCGGGGCTATTGCAGCCATTTACTCAAAACCAGAACAGGTAAGCAATCAGTTAACCAACATCATTGAATATTTTTTTACTAAACACTCATTTGAACAACCTGTTTATTACCCCGAAAAATTCTCAGTTGCATTAAATAAAAATATTGCACGCTCGCTGGGCATTAAGCTGGCAACAAAAAAATCCATACTTGATCAGATAATTAAAGCTGAGAAGAACAAATGAGAAACTGGGGCATCAATAAACGGGTCATGTTTTTAGCATTGTTACCCACATTGCTAATTACAGTATCACTTGCATCCTATTTTAGCTTTAATCGTTATGCATATATTGAAGAATCACTACATATTAAAGGACAGCTAATAGCTGACAACCTGTCTCCGGCAAGTGAGTATGGTGTATTTGCGGGCAACCTTGAAATACTTGAAAACCTGATAAACAATACATTGCAGGAAAGTGATGTTACAAACATCACTATTAGCAACCGATACAATGAAGTACTCATCAGCCGTACACGTAAAATAACCCCCCCTGAAACCATACTGCCTGTATTTATATCACCGAGAGAATTTACATACACCGCAAGCATTGTGGGCAGCGATGTTAATCTTTCTGATTACAATGAGCTCTTTACAGAAGATGAATCAGAAGCCACAGCACCTAATAATCTGGGTTATGTACATGTCACTTTAAGTGATCAGTCTACTCAGGTTCAGCAAGTTGATAGTTTAATAAAAGGTTTTCTTATTACGTTCTCCGGTTTATTTATAACCGTATTCCTGGCCATCAGTATCAGTCGCAGTGTTGTAAGCCCCATTCAACGGTTAACCGACGCCGTGAAGAAAATTGGACAGGGAGAATTAAATACCCGTATTAAGATAGATACAGGTGGCGAAATTGGCTCACTTGAAGAAGGTGTAAATAAGATGGCCAGTGAAATGCAACTTATCCGCTCAGATTTACAAAGTCAGGTTAATAATGCCACCGCTGATTTAAAGAAAACCCTGGAAGAACTTGAAATTCAAAATATTGAAATAGATCTTGCACGAAATCAGGCTTTATCAGCCAGTAAAATAAAATCTGAATTTCTTGCCAATATGAGTCATGAAATTCGTACCCCTATGAACGGTGTAATAGGTTTTACAGAATTACTCGGAAAAACGTCTTTGTCCGATGAACAGGATGATTATGTAAACACCATACGCAGCTCAGCTAGTAATTTATTAACTATCATTAATGATATTCTTGATTTTTCTAAAATTGAATCAGGAAAGCTCAATATTGAAAACATTAATTTCAGCTTAGATGATGTAATGGATGAAATCATAACCATGTTTGCTCCCATGGCTTACCAGAAAAACGTAGAACTAATATACCACCCATCAGTAAAGCTACCTGAAACTATTCTGGGCGATCCTTCGCGTATTCGACAAATATTAATTAACCTGATAAGTAACGCGGTAAAATTCACTCAAAATGGTCACGTTATTATTCGTGTTTTAGTTGAGACTCAACCCAATGAAAATGAGCTTATTCGGTTTACAGTAACCGATACCGGCATGGGGATGGATGACTTAAGTAAACAGCGTTTATTTACCGCTTTCACTCAGGGCGACACTTCTATTAGTCGAAACTTTGGTGGCACGGGACTAGGGCTTGTAATATCACGAAAACTTGCCGAATTAATGAACGGTGAAATTGGTTTTGAAAGCAACTTGAATAAAGGTTCCAGTTTCTGGTTTACTGTACCTCTATCCTCAAATCCACAGCGTAGCTCATCAACTGAAGAATCAACAAGGCTTAAAGTCATTTTATTTGAATCCGTAGACCAAAATAGAATTGCTAGTCGCTCCTTACTTAATAGCATGGGTATTGACACTATTGAAACAGGCCGTTTAGATAAATTACCACAACTGGTAGATGCGGACACTGAACATGAACTTGCTGGCATAGTAGCCGGAATCAGTCGAGTTAATATAAAAAATAATTTTATGTTGGGCAATCTAGCAAACGCATTACAGTCAACCGGCCTTCCCTACATTACCCTGGCCAGCATATTTGATGTAAATGATGCGCAGGATTTAACAAGCGCAGGTCTTAAGAACATTATTTATCGCTGTTCTAGAACAAGTCTGCTTAAAAATCAGATTTTCACCTCATTCAGTTCGGACAAGGAAGATACCATTATGCCATCTGAGAAAATATCAGAAGCAATTGATAAAAAACAGTTATCTCATATTAAAGTATTACTAGTCGATGATAACAAAATAAACCTTAAACTGGCTAAAACACTTCTCGTAATGCATGGTATTCAGGTCATTACAGCCGAAGATGGACAGGAAGCGGTAGAGCAAGCATCCAGACAACATTTTCATTTAATATTTATGGATTTACACATGCCGAAATTAAATGGTTTTAGTGCTGCTAAATATATACGTAATACCGATAACCCATGCAAAGAAACAACTATTGTCGCTTTAACTGCTAATGCGATGCCTGAAGAACAGTTACAGGTTTTTGATTCTGGTATGAATGATATTTTACTTAAACCTATAACTGAACAGCAATTATTTGATGTATTCTCACGCTGGGTGAACACAGAAAAACATGAAGAAAAAGCGACTGATACCCCTGTTATAACAGATGACATATTTGATAAACAGTTAGGAATACAATTGGCGGGGGGCAATGAACAACTCGCTGATGAGTTATTTCCAATGTTAATTAGCGAATTACCGATACACAGGGAAAATTTACTCGCCGCCAGACAAAATAATGATACCGATGATTTAAAAAAGCATATTCATAAATTACATGGCGGCACAAAATATTGTGGAGTGCCTGCGTTATTAGCATCTTCAGCAAATTTTGAAAATATTATTGATTTAAAAGAACATAAAAAAATTGATAATGGACTTGATAATGTAATTACTTCAATTGATGAGTTACTTGAGTTCTATCAGAATAATTTTCATACACAATAGAAATTTATATTCTGAAAACACCCTGAAGCAGATACACATTCAGTTTAATTTATTAATTAAGATGAGTACTGCTATGGAACATTTCCCTCGGGGAAAGAACACCGTTTTTTGGCGCTCTGTCCCCTTAATCCATACCACCAAGAGCTGATAGTGTCGATTATCAATTCTGTAAACCTCTTGATGATTTCAATAAGGGATCGGAGCACAAAAAACGCGGTCCATCCCCGAGAGACATATGCCTTAACAGAGCATAAAATATCATCTAAATAAAACTGTTAACTCCCGCTTCTGACTAATAACTCCTCATCAAAAACGTGCTTCCAGCATCAACTGCTTCATATTACTCACAGCTGACTGCAAACCACAAAATACGGCTTCTGCAATAATTGCATGACCTATATTTAATTCCTGAATATGTGGTATTGAAGCGATTGCCTGTACATTATGATAGTGCAAACCATGACCTGCATTTACCTGTAAGCCCAGGTCATGAGCAACTTCTACAGCTTCAATTATTTTTTTGAGCTGTTTTAACTCTTCATCATTACTTGTTGCATCTGCAAAATGCCCGGTATGAATTTCAATTACCGGTGCCCCACATCGTTTTGCTGCTTCAATCTGGCTCAGGTCAGCATCAATAAATAAAGAAACCCGGACATCAGCTTCTGCTAATTGCTGACAGGCTTCCTTAATACGACTTTCCTGACTGACCACATCCAGACCACCTTCCGTTGTCAGTTCTTCTCTACTTTCAGGTACAAGACAACAATCTCTTGGTTTAATTTTTTCAGCAAAACTCAGCATTTCTCCGGTAACAGCCATTTCAAGATTCATATGAGTTAAAAGTGAATCTTTCAACATCAGTACATCACTTTCCTGTATGTGTCTACGATCTTCACGAAGATGAAGCGTTATTGAGTCTGCTCCCGCCTGCTCTGCCTGTAATGCAGCATGCACCGGATTAGGGTAACGTGTACCCCTTGCCTGTCTTAAAGTAGCGACGTGGTCAATATTTACACCCAGTAAAATTGTGCTTGAATCTGGCATTACAGTATCCTGTTTTAATTTGAATGGTTATTTTATTAGAAATACAGGATTGTTTAAATAGGACTTACCTATTAATTACTCTTTTCAACCAACCTGTAATATGGAAGTACCCCTACTTCTCTGCTATTGTTCTTAAGGATATATCTATATTTAGATGTCTGAACAACAAAAATAATATATACAGGGGCAAAGAGTGTTTAAACAGAGGATTTTTAGATACAGTCTGGGTTTACTTATTACCTTTATTCTCTTTGCAAATGCCAGTGGTATTATTCCCCTTCGATTTGTTGAAACAATGGAAAATCTTTCATACGATTTTCGACTACAGCTTTCACTCCCATCAGAAATTGATAAAAAAGTCATCATTATTGATATAGATGAAAAAAGCCTTGCAGAAATTGGGCAATGGCCATGGGAGCGAAATGTACTAGGTAATATCGTTAATAACCTGTTCGATTATTACAATATAAATGTACTTGGCTTCGATATTCTATTTGCTGAAAAAGATGAAGACCCGAGTGATAAAATTCTTTCACAACTATCAAATAGCACTATTTCAAGCAGTGCAGATTTTCAGCGTATTATTAATAATAATCAGGACATTATGCACCGCGATGAAAGCCTTGCCAAAAGCCTTGAGAGCAATAATACCGTATTAGGGATAATTTTTAATAATCATGCTAAACACCTGACTAAAGGTTTATTACCTCCTTCTATCCCTCAGTTCACCCCTGAAATTATTAAGAGCTTTGATTTTTTAGACCCTTCAGGTTATACCGCTAATATTGACACATTACAAAAGCAGGCGACCTCAGGTGGTTTTTTTGATAACCCTTTAATTGATGAAGACGGTGTATTTAGACGTGTTCCATTATTACAGTCATATGATGGAAAGTTATACCCTTCTTTAGCACTGGAAATCACACGTCTTTCATTACAGAACAATATTTTAAAACTCGGTTATGGCTCAAGCGATGAATTTGAAGGCAGTAAGTCTCTGGAATGGGTATATGTCGGTGAAATAGCTATCCCTGTTGATGAGCATTCTGCCGTGATGGTGCCCTATGTCGGAAAACAAAAAACTTTTGATTATATTTCAGCCGCTGACATTTTAAATAAATCAATTGCTCGAAATTTACTAAAAGACAAAATTGCGATTTTTGGTACCAGTGCTGCCGGTTTACTTGACCTCAGAACAACACCTCTTGAATCTGCTTATCCTGGTGTGGAAGTTCACGCTAATATAATTCAGGGTATTTTAGATCAGACCATAAAACACAAACCAGAATATATGATTGGTTTTGAAATTCTTCTGCTTTTCTTACTGGGAATTATATTAACTATCGCATTACCCATGTTATCACCCGCCTGGAGCACATTTAGTGCAGCGTTAACAATTGGCGTTATTCTGCTACTGGATAATTACGCCTGGAACCAGCTAATGGTTATTATGCCAATAGCCTCACCGCTCATTCTAGTTATTATGCTATACATGATGAATATGTCATATGGTTTCTTTGTAGAATCAAGGGGCAAACGCCAGCTTACTCATCTTTTCGGACAGTATGTACCGCCCGATCTTGTTGATGAAATGAGTCGCAATCTTAAAGAAATTAATCTGGATGGTGAAGTTAGGAAGATGACCGTACTTTTTACCGATGTACGTGGTTTCACAAGTATTTCAGAAAAAATGCAACCTAAAGAGCTCACTACCTTTATTAACGCATTCCTGACACCGCTCACCGAAGTTATTCACACTAACAGGGGCACCATCGATAAGTATATGGGTGATGCCATTATGGCTTTCTGGGGGGCACCATTAAAAGATCCGCAACATGCAAGAAATGCGTTGAATGCTGGTATGGATATGCTGGTTGCAATAAATAAACTGAACAAACATTTTAAATCAAAGGGCCAGCCAGAAATAAAAATCGGTATCGGTATCAATACAGGTGATATGAACGTTGGTAATAAAGGCTCAGAGTTCCGGGTTGACTATACCGTTCTAGGAGACTCCGTAAATCTGGGGTCACGCCTGGAAGGGCTGACAAAAAATTATGGTGTCGACTTTATTGTTAATGAGTCAACACGTCACGAGGTTCCCGAGTTTGAATATCGTATGCTGGATATTGTAAAAGTAAAAGGCAAGGATAAACCAGTTACTATTTTTGAACCGGTAGGTTTAGTTGAAAATGTAGACAAACTGGTGCGTAAACAAATTAAAGAATTTCACCATGCTCTCAAACTATACAAACAACAGAACTGGGACGGTGCTGAACAGTCACTATTTCAGTTAAGTCAGCAGGAACCTGACAGAATGATTTATAAGATTTATCTGGATAGAATCGCTGTTTTCCGCGCAAATCCACCTGAAACTAACTGGGATGGTGTGTATACCCACACAAGTAAGTAAAGCTTATCTAACTAAAGTAAGCTCGGATTAGCTCACTTTGGTAGATTCTATATATTAAAAAATAAGCACTATTTCACATATTTCGTGATTTTCTCGTATATTTCCGTTTGTCGCTAAACTGAGTGTGATAAATCTCACAGATATTATACCAGTCTATTTGTAGGATTAATCTTACAAAAAGCTAATTGACTAATAACACTCTCTATTTATGAACTCACGTCACTCACAATACGATGTAACCAATACAGTAAAAGTCACAGACAGTCAGGCTGTGTGTAATGCGGTGTGTGATATTTTTCATAGTTGTTATCTGGCTGCGGATGATAGCCGTATACGTCAGGCTTTTGAAGACTTTGATAGTTTATTCGAAGGACATTACAACGGTTTCAACGCCTGTGATACTTTCTACCACGACAAACAGCACACCCTTGATATGACCCTTGCCCTGGCCAGATTGATTGATGGCCATGAAAGACAAAGTGACCGGGTACATACCTTCGGAGCTAAACTAACCAGTCTGGCGATTATAACCGCTCTATTTCATGACTCGGGTTATATACGTAAAACAGATGATCAGAAATTTTATAATGGCGCCCAGTACACGCCTATTCATGTAAGCCGAAGCGCTACTTTTCTAACTAATTATCTACATATGATCGGTTTGCCTGAATTTGCTGATATTGCAGCGAATATGGTGCATTACACAGGTTACGAGGTATCGCCCGATCAAATTAAATTACCTGATGAAAAACTACACTTACTAGGTTATATGCTTGGAACTGCAGATCTCATTGCTCAAATGTCAGACCGCTGTTATCTGGAAAAATGTAAAGAGAGACTGTTTCCAGAGTTTGAACTTGGAGGCATGACATCAACACAGGATAAAGATGGTAAGTCGATTATTATATTTGAATCTGCAGATGACCTTTTAGCCAAAACACCCACTTTTTATAATTCTGAAGTTAAAAACCGACTGAATAATTTATTCCAGCAGGTGTATAAATATGCCGAAGCTCATTTTGGTGATGATAATTTATATATAAAATATCTGAATAAAAATATAAGCCATATAGAGTCTCTTATCGAAACCAACAAGCTGGATACACTACACCGGTTACCTCCAGAAAACCCGGGAACCAGTCGTTTTTTAAATTCTCATTAAAATACGCTTGAATACATTTCGCGACATATTGGGCAAACACGAATAATTAGCCCGACGACTTCATTCTAGACACTAACCCAACATAAAAAATTTAAATGCTGGGTTAGCTCGTTTTACTTTACTGCAAACACTTCACCGTTAACAGAATTGAAAATAACCATTCCACCAGCAATAACAGGTGAAGAATATATTTTCGAATCTACATTATAACGCCAGCGACGCTTTCCTGTTTCAGCATGCATTGCATACAGATAACCATCGGCACTACCAATATAAACGGTATCAGATGCGATAACTGGTGATGAAAAAACAGCACTACCCGTTTGATACTCCCAGATACGACCACTTCTTTGTTCATCAAAAGCATAGATATAATTATCTGTACTGCCAATATATACCGCTCCATCATATACTGCCGGTGAAGAGAATATTTTACCTGATGTTTTTTTCTTCCATTTTAACTGTCCGGTTTCAATATTTATAACATGTAAACGTTTGTCATCTGCTCCCACAAACAGCAGACCATTATGAACAGCTGGTGATGAGTAAATTGCACTGTTCACTGCATACTTCCATTGCTCCTGTCCTGTCTTTTTATTAATCGCTTTCACATAACCATTCAGTGTACCCACAAAAACCAGACCATTGGAAATGGCTGGTGATGTATAAACTACTGCTTTTGCATCAAACCGCCAGATTTCAGCACCTGTGTCAGCATCAACCGCATACACGCCTTTATCTTTACTACCGAAATATACGACACCGTCATCAATCACAGGTGCTGAATAAATTAAACCACCGGTACGAAATTTCCATTTCATTTGATGACTATCTATATCTACTGCGTACAGATAACCGTCCCAGCTAGCTACATATAAAGTATCACCCTGTATTGCAACTGAAGCTTCTACATTATCTTTTGTTTCAAAACTCCATTTTAAATGGCCATCTTCCAGGTCTAATGCATAAACAGACCCGTCTTTACAGCCAATGTATACCGTGCCATCAGAAACAATAGGTGATGAATAAACTTTATCCGGAGCCGAATATTTCCATACCAGTTTATCCAGTTTTCGAGGAGCAGATGAACTTGTAACACCTGAATGTTGAGGATCTTCACGAAACATCGCCGTTCCCCCACCACATGCAGTGAGTAAACTGGTTAACAGTGCCACTAAAACAAGAGTAAAACCCTTAAACATTTTTTGCTCCATATTTAATTATGATTATTCTGAAAAGATCAGATGGAAGTACATTCAGTGCTATCTATAATTTTTTTATTAAAGATGCCGCCGCCAGCTTTTCCAAGTTTAGACAGACACTATCGGATATAACTATTTAGATCAAGCAAACCCAGAGCCTTTTAAAGCAGACGCCCTATATTACACAACAGCTCATAAGATATGGTTCCCGCACTCAATGCAACTTCATCAACCGAAATCTGTTTACCCCAGCATTCAACTGAATCACCACATACTGCTTGTATTTCTCGTAAATCGACAGCAATAGAATCCATTGAAACACGACCGATTAAATGACAACGCTGGCCATTTACTGCAACAGGTGCTGAAACTGCATGGCGTGGATACCCATCACCGTATCCAATATTCACAATACCTACCGGCATATCCTCTGGACAAGTCCAGCTATCACCATAACCAACTGTCTGACCTTTTTTTAAATGATTAATAGCGATCAGCTCTGCCTGTAAGCTCATAACAGGTTTCAAATGAAGTTCAGCTGCGGTTTTATTTATTATCGGAGATGAGCCATAAAGCATAATCCCCGGACGCACCCAGTCCTGCCGCATAAATAATTCACTTATAATTGCAGCTGAATTAGAGACACTGGTCTGTGTTTTATATAACTCTGATAGTTTTAAAAATCGATTAATCTGAGTCTGATTAGAAATATGCGCCGGTTCATCTGCATTAGCAAAATGCATCATTAAACCCGATTGATCAATCAGTTTAATTTTTTGTAAACGTTGATAAGATGACTGCACATCATCGAGCTGAATACCCAGACGCCCCATTCCTGTATTTATTTTTAACCAGACATTAATAGACGATGCCTGTTGATTCGCTTCTAGTAAATCTATTTGCCAAAGCTGACTAATCGCGGGGCGTAAATCATATTGAATAATTTGCTGTAATTGCTCCTGAGAGGAAAACCCCTGAAAGACAGTAATCGATTTATCAACACCATTTTCGCGTAATGCGATTGCCTCTGCTAGCTGAGCCACCGCAAAACCATCTGCTTGCGTTAAACTTTTTGCCACCTGTAACATGCCGTGACCATAAGCATTTGCTTTTACCACAGGCATAACCTGACTATCAGGTACAATTTTTTTCACTTGTTGAAAATTATGCTGCAGTGCAGTCAGGTCAATAGAAATGTTTGCAGCTCGATTACTTGTCATAGGATTTTTTTCTATAAGAAGAACTCAATTTGAAATTTTTTATTCAAAACCTGCAGATGAATACATTTCAGGACTGTAATTTTCAAATTTGGTGAACTGACCGAGGAAGGTTAATCGTGTCGTGCCTATCGGGCCATTACGTTGCTTACCCACAATAATTTCAGCAATACCTTTTTCCGGTGTTTCTTCATTATAAACTTCATCACGATAAATAAATACGATGACATCCGCATCCTGCTCAATCGCACCTGATTCACGCAAGTCTGACATAACCGGGCGTTTGTTTGGTCTTTGCTCCAGACTACGGTTAAGCTGTGATAAAGCAATTACCGGCACTTCAAGCTCTTTAGCAAGCGCTTTCAAACCACGAGATATCTCAGAAATTTCATTAGTACGGTTTTCAGATGAACCCGCCACCTGCATTAACTGAAGATAATCGATCACGATTAAACCCAGACCATGCTCTCTTTTCAGACGACGTGCGCGGGCACGTAGGTCTGTCGGTGACAATGCGGGAGTATCATCTATAAAAATCTTCGCTTCAGACAATAAAGAAACTGCAGATGTTATTCTTGGCCAGTCTTCATCATTTAACTGTCCGGTACGTAAACGATGCTGATCAATACGACCCATTGAGGAGATCATCCTCATAGCCAGCGATTCAGCGGGCATTTCCATACTAAATATCGCCACGGCTGTTCCCTGAGCAATAGCTGCATTCTCAGCAATATTCATTGAAAAGGTTGTTTTACCCATTGATGGACGACCAGCAACAATAACCAGATCGCCTTTCTGCAAACCACTGGTTTGCTCATCAAAATCTTTAAAGCCAGTCGTCACACCTGTCAGTGTACCTTCCTGTTCAAACAGCATATCTATCTGTTCAACAGTTGTGGTTAATAACTGTTTGATGCCTTTAAAACCACTTCCTGCTCGTTCACCCTGCTCAGCAATGGTAAAAACCATGCGTTCAGCCTCGTCCAGCAACTCTTTACTATCACGGCCTTCCGGTTTAAAAGCACTGCCAGCAATATCGGTACCCACTTCAATTAACTGTCTACATACTGAGCGTTCATGCACAATGTCTGCATAAGCACGTATATTCGCTGCACTTGGAGTATCTTTTGCCAGCTGGCCTAAATAGGCCAGCCCACCAGCATCATCAAGTTCCTGGGTTTTCGATAATTCATCAGAAAGAGTAACCACATCAAAGGGTTTATCAGCGGCTTCTAATTTGGCAATACTGCGAAATATAAGCCGATGATCATGTCGATAAAAATCTTCTTCTGTGATTCGGTCTGCTATTTGTTCCCATGCCCGCTTATCAAGCATAAGACCACCCAGCACGGCCTGTTCGCCTTCTATAGAATGCGGGGGAACTTTTAGATTCTGAATGGGTGCATCAGCGATCTGATAATCATTGCTGCTAGGGTATGTTACTGATTCGGACATAATATTCTTACAAACTGGATGGTAGATTAGTTTGCCTTTTCAGGGGCAGGACTGCAATAAACTTTTGACTGAAACTGTATTTATTTTGAGATAAAAAACAGTGCTGTTTGCAGCCAGATGAAATTTAATCTGTAAATGTACTGATTAATGAAACACCCTGCCACGGCACATCTTCATCGGGGGCAGAATGCCGTTTTTTGGCACTCTGTCCTCTTATTGAGGCCACCAAGTTACTTACGAAGTCTGATCACGACACTTTCGACTCTTGATGGTATGGACTTAGGGGACAGGGCTTAAAAAACAAGACCTTTCCCCGATGGAGATGTGTTTAAAAGGTAACAGACAAAACAGACACAAACTGTTTTTGTTTTTTTATTCGTTTATAATCCAGAACTCATTAAAAAATTGATTTAAACACATGCCAAATATAGAAAATGATCCAACCATCAAGCTTGCATTAGATTTAATTTCACGCCCATCAGTTACCCCTGAAGATGAGGGGTGTCAGCCCTTAATGATTGAGCGATTGAAAAAGCTTGGTTTTGAAGTAGAAAATTTACGTTTTGAAGAAGTTGATAATTTCTGGGCTCGAAAAAATAATGAAGGCCCACTTCTCGTATTTGCCGGGCACACTGATGTAGTGCCTACCGGCCCTGTTGAAAAATGGGATGTACATCCCTTTAAGCCTGAAATCATCGATGGTATTTTCTATGGTCGTGGCGCTGCTGATATGAAGGGTAGCCTGGCTTCTATGATTACCGCATGTGAAAACTTTACTAAAGAACACCCTGACCACAAAGGCTCAATTGGTTTTCTAATCACCAGTGATGAAGAGGGTCCCTCAATCAATGGCACGGTAAAAGTAGTAGAACACCTTGAAGCACGTAATGAAAAAATCGATATGTGTCTGGTTGGCGAGCCATCCAGCACGAACAAACTGGGAGATGTAGTTAAAAATGGTCGCCGTGGTTCATTATCCGGCAACTTAACTATACTGGGCAAACAGGGACATGTTGCCTATCCACATCTGGCCGAAAACCCGATTCACAGTTCAGCGCCAGCACTTGCTGAATTAGCAGCAGAACAATGGGATCAGGGTAATGAGTTTTTCCCTGCAACCAGCTTTCAAATCTCAAATATTAATTCCGGCACAGGTGCTAATAACGTTATACCCGGTGAATGTGACATTATGTTTAACCTGCGTTTTTCAACTGAGGTCACTGAAGAGCAGTTGAAACAACGTGTCGAGGCTATCCTTGATAAGCATAATTTAAAGTATGAATTGCAATGGGTATTATCTGGTCACCCGTTTTTAACTCCTGCAGGTGAACTGGTTGACGCTACCTGTAAGGCAATTAAAGATATTTGCGGATACGACACAGAGTTATCAACCGCTGGTGGCACATCTGATGGACGTTTTATTGCACCCACAGGCGCACAGGTACTTGAACTTGGCCCCCTCAACGCCACCATTCACCAGTTAAATGAACATGTAAAAGCCGAAGACCTGATTACCCTTTCAAAAATTTACCAGCGGATGATGGAACATCTACTATTATAAGATATATATATTCTAATAATATCTACAAAAATAAAGAAATAACAGGATAGTAATAAAAGGGCCAATAAAATGAACCGCGAAAAAGTTGTCTTTAGTTTTTTTATGATTCTCGCACTCACACTCAACTTCGGTTTTTTTGCCGGAGAAGTTGATAACCCTAGCCATCATAATGTTTACGAATTGTTTGCTGTCATCGTCGTTAACCTGATTGCCACCGTGCTTAAGTTTGGGGATCGCTCACAAATGGGAGCCATGTTACTGGCAACCAGCCTTGTTGCACTTGTTCAACTCTTTTCCGCTGCTACTGTCTGGGCATATGTCGTCAATATTCAGGGTAACGAGATGACCGCGGGTACCATGTCCACAATCATTTCATTAAGTGGTGGCGCAATGATCGCTAACTTTATTTCTGTCATACTGCTAATCATTGAAACATCAATGATGCGTCACTAAGCAAACGGGCAAAGCCATGTCACTTGTGACATCACTTATTATGCGCCAGATGCGGGTGCCTATTATTATTTTAATAATGGGTTATGCCATTTCTATACTGGGTATGGTAATCACTCCGGGCATAGATGATCAGGGCAACCCCTGGCATATGAGTTTTTTCGATGCCTTTTATTTTGTAAGTTACACTGCCACAACGATCGGTTTTGGTGAAATTCCTTACACACTTACAAATGCTCAGCGCACCTGGGCACTCATCACAATATACCTTACTGTGATTGCCTGGTTTTACTCACTCGGTAAAATTATTTCATTAGTACAGGACCCAATGTTTCGTGAAGCACTCAAGGAAAATCAGTTTTCACAACAACTGGAACGTATACCCGGTACCTTTATTTTAATATGTGGATTCGGCGAAACAGGGCACGCACTGGCAAGAGCCCTGACTGAGCGCAATATTCACACCGTTGTTATAGAAGAAAATGACAGACTCATTCAAACATTACCTCTTGAGGATTTCCCACTCGTTATCCCGGGTTTTAAAGGGGACGCCAGAGATCCGGAGAAGTTAATACAGGCAGGCTTACAGAACAAAAAATGCGCCGCTGTCATTGCCGTAACCGCTTCAGATGAAACTAATTTAAAGATCGCAGTAACCAGTAAATTACTACATCCGGATATTTGTGTTGTATGTCGATCCGAACTGGAAGAGTACGAAAGCAATATGTTTTCTTTTGGTACTGATTTTGTGATCAACCCGTTTGAAACCTTCGCCAATATATTTGCAATGGCAATGCACTCTCCTTCTTTACATTTATTATATGACTGGTTAACCGGTGTGCCTGATACTGACCTAACCAACCCTATCTATGTTAAGGAAGGACACTGGGTTATTTGTGGTTTTGGGCGTTTTGGACGTGATCTGTACAGTCAACTCCTTAAAAGTAATGTTCAGGTAACGATAATTGATCCCTCGAAAGAAATGCGAGAAAACTTTCTTAACCGACCTGAAAACAAACATAATGACTTTATTATCGGCACCGGTTTTGATGCGCATACATTAACCGTGGCAGGAATTACTGAAGCAGTCGGTCTAATATCAGGCACTGATAACGACACAAACAATCTATCAATTATAATGACTGCACGTGAACTCAACCCTGACCTGTTTATCGTTGCCAGACATAATAAAAAAGCGAATGAAAAACTTTTTGAAGCGACGAAAGCTAATATAATCATGCAACCGAGTGAAATAATTGCTCGCAAAATTCGTACCTTATTAGTATCTCCCTTAATGATTGCCTTTCTAAATAAAGCACGAAACCAGAACCCTGCCTGGGCAAACGTGACTATTAGCCGAATCATGGGTGCACTGGGTGAATCTGTACCAAGCATCTGGACTCTCCATGTAAATGAAAAAGAAGCACGAGCACTCTGTCAGGTATTACGGTTAGGCAGAGTAATACGAGTAGGCAACCTGCTACAAAATCCAAGACAAAGAGAACACCTGTTAGAAGCAGTTCCATTAATGCTTAAACGAAAACAGAAACTGCTGCTAATGCCTACAAATGACATTGCAATTAAATCGGGTGACCAGATACTCTTTTGTGGCACACCTGGCGCACTTCGCAGTATGCAATGGTCACAAAACGATTTACACAGTCTAAATTACATCATGACCTATGAAGATACCCCGGATGCCTTCATATGGAGAAAATTTCATCAGTTTATTAAACGAAATGAACGTCGTAATCGCCCCAGACAGAAACGCCATATAATGAAGTAAACTTTGATATTTAATCAGTAAAACGTCTTCGATATATATATTCTCGCTCAAACTACTCCCACTATTCCTGTAATCATAAACAGGGTTATTGATTACAGGGATATGACTGGTATAATTCAGCCAGACTTGTCCCCGTAGCTCAGCAGGATAGAGCCACCGCCTCCTAAGCGGTAGGTCGGACGTTCGAATCGTCTCGGGGACGCCATATTTATACCAGAACCCTTCTCTTAAAAAGTTCAGGTAAAAACCCTGCATGAATATCATGCAATAACAGTAAGAGTAAAAACTATGTCAGATAAAATATGCCTGGATACTAATCACGGAAAAATCATTATTGAGCTAAATTCAGAAAAAGCACCTATTTCTGCTGAAAATTTCTTAACTTATGTAAAAGAAGAGTTCTTCAACAATACAATTTTTCACCGCGTTATTCCCGGTTTTATGATTCAGGGCGGTGGTTTTATAGAAGGCATGGAGCAAAAAGCAACCAACGCTAATATTAAAAATGAAGCTGACAATGGCCTTGGCAACAAACGTGGCACACTTGCAATGGCGCGTACACCTGATCCAGATTCAGCTAGCTCTCAATTCTTTATAAACCTTAAAGATAACGATTTTTTAAATTACACTGCACCAACCTCTCAAGGCTGGGGTTATGCTGTATTTGGTGAAGTTACTGAAGGCATGGATGTAGTAGACAGCATTGCTCAGGTAGCAACAGGTAACAACATGGGCCACGGTGATGTTCCTGTTGAAACTGTAATTATCAATAGCGCTACATTGGTATAAAATTCAATAAATGGCAAAACATCTATTTATTTCAGATTTACATCTTGCACCTGAACGGCCTGATATTATTCAACTGTTTGTAGAGTTTATGAATAATCAGGCTGCGCAGGCTGAGTCACTTTACATACTGGGTGATCTGGTCGAATACTGGCTTGGAGATGATGATGACGCTGAAGGTCTGAATGCAGCTTTCAACGCCATGAAGAAACAATCAGATAACGGACTGAATATTTACCTAATGCACGGTAACCGTGATTTTCTAATGGGTGAAGATCTTGCCAAACGTGCAGGCTGTAAATTAATACATGAACCTTATATTGCCAATTTAAATAATAGCCCTGCTCTTTTATTACATGGTGATGTTCTTTGCACTGATGATTTACGTTACCTGGAATTACGAAAAGTATTAAGAAGCTCCGCCTGGAAGGACGATTTTTTAAGTAAGACATTAGACGATCGTAAACAGATTGCAGAGGGATTACGCCAACAAAGCAAAGATGATACCCAGTCAAAATCCAGTGATATTATGGATGTGAATAAAAATGCAGTTATCGATGCATTTATTGATAACCATGTATCACTTATGATACATGGTCATACTCATCGCCCTGCAATACATAATGTAGACATCAATAATAAACCAGCAAAACGCATTGTACTGGGAGACTGGTATTCTCAGGGCAGCGTACTGGAAATAGATGATTCTAATACTTACCACCTAAGCCAGATCAGTTAATTAATTTAACACCTGACTAAACAGCTAATTAATATTTTCTGATCTTTCCATATTTTTTAAAAAGCCGCTGTATATTCTTCGTAACCTTCAGGTTTCAAAAATATTTTTTTATTGAATTTACTTTCTTTAAAATCCTTAAGGAACTTTTCATAACCGCGACTAAAACTAATATGTACAGGTAGCCCCACCTTATAATAGTTACCTGAGTGGTACACCTGATCAATCAAAAAACAGGGTGTATGTAACTCTTCAGGTGTGTTTTTTAAAGTTACTACCTGTTGACCTGATAAAACCTGCTGGTATTGATAAAATATTTTCATATCTTCAGCATACATATCCTTTACAAGAGATACACGTGTACAAATTTTATCACCTGCAAGCACCTGATAACTATATACCTGTTTGTTAGCTACCATAGGTGCTCCCTGCATAGCTTTTTCACCTGCAACAACTTTGAAGTTGAATTCAGGTTGCTGCCATGGGTGATTTTCTATTTTCAATATAGTTCTGTCTTCATGATTGATGCTATATATTGTTTTTTCCTTAACATTAAACAAAATAAAATCAGCATTATCATCACCATTATCGATTCTCAAATACTGCTTATTAACTATATAACGCATAACTTGCGAACCTGCGTCCTGCTCCACTTCATCATAAAATAAAACCAGGCTGTTTATCTCTTTCGCTGAAGCAGAATAGACAACAAAAAATAAACTTAACAGTGAAAATAAATATTTTTTCATCTTTTAATTAATCTCCAAAGCATTCAGATCAGCTATTTCTTCCGCTGTAAATCCTGCCTGCAATCTCGCAATTTCATCGAAGGGGCCACGCAGTGAACCATTCATATAATCCTGAATTAACTGTTTAAACGTATCACGATAATTAAGGTTTCTTTTCTCACACAAATATTTATACCAGTGACTACCGATTGCAACATGACCAATTTCATCTTTCTGTATAATTTTCAGATGTGCTATAAATTCTTCATCCTTTTGCTGGGCCAGTTTTTTTAATATAACCGGTGTAACATCCAGCCCTCTTGCTTCCAGCACTCGCGGCACCAACGCCATGCGTATCATTACATCATGTGCTGTTAACTGTGCCATTTCCCATAAACCGTTATGCGCATCATAGTCACCATATTTTACATCACGCTTATGGATATACGATTCGAGCAAGGTAAAATGATAAGCTTCTTCCGCTGCCACTTTTAACCAGTCACCATAAAATTCAGACGGCATATCCGTAAAACGATATACCGCATCTAATGCCAGGTTAATTGCATTGAATTCTATATGCGCCAGAGAATGACATAATATCGCTCTTCCCTTTTCGGTACTTATACTGCGGCGGGAAACATCCCGAGGCGCGACCAGTTTTGGTAATTTCGGTCGGCCCACTTCAGCTATTGTTTCTGGTACAAATGCTCGATCAATTTCAAGCTCACCGGCACACCAGTCATCATAAAGCGCCTGAGTCAAACTCACCTTCTCGGATGGTTTGCAGGCATTCAGACATTCTGCAGTTCGTTGAAATAGTAATGACATGAGAGATAACTCTTAAAAGTAAATTTTTATCTCAAAAGGGGGTGAGAAATTATTATTGTTTAATTTTATGCAATGGAATGAAGATTAGTTTATATATTCTTCATGCACTAGTAACTGTTCAGGTTACCTCTGAATGGCTTCAGATCAAGGCGAAAAATGTGAGCTTACAAATGTAAGTGTCCATTTTTTAACGAAGATATGGAGCCATTCAGAGGTGAGCTGGGCAGTTACGGTCTATTTAGGTTTCCAGACACCAAATGCATCTTGCGATGGTGGCGGAGCCATTTGCGGTTTCTGCGCTTCCATATATTCAAACACATGAGTCATAAAACCACCCAGGTCTTCAAGTGCGTCTTTCTTGTTCATCTGAGGGTTATTAATGTCTGAAAGCATCATACCTGCAGCCGCTACCAGATATTGCATAGCCATAACATCATCACTTGTACGTGCATCCTGTTTTTTTAATGCATCTCGCAAATCTTCCATTAACTGGGGCGATAGTTGAATACCGTCATCACTCATTTTATTTTTCCTGAAATTTAGTTCAATATGGGATTATCCGGGTGCATTCTACATGAAATACCCCCTTTATATCATTCCAAATTATCAGGGATTAGAAATTTATAATGTACAAACTTTGCGTTTATATACCCACAAGCCACCTACAGCCAGTTAAAACAGCGATGTTTGAGGCTGGTGCCGGACAAATTGGTAACTATGACAGCTGTTGCTGGCAATCTCTGGGGCAGGGTCAATTCAGGCCACTTAAAGGTAGTCAGCCTTTTATTGGTCAAACAGGTAAGGTTGAAATTGTTGAAGAGTATAAGGTGGAGCTGGTTGTGAAAGACAGTTTAATCCGGCAGGTGGTTGCCAGTATGAAACAGGCACATCCTTATGAAGAACCCGCTTATGACATCTGGCAACTGACAGACATATAAAATACAGTCGATTATGCTAATATTCGCCTTCGCAGATAATTCGGAGAGTCCTTATGTACGGTTTTAATGTAACAATTGATGCAACTATGGAAGAAGCAGAATCAAAGGTACGCGATGCCCTGGCTACTGAGGGATTTGGAGTATTAACAGAAATTGACGTACAGAAAGTAATGAAAGCCAAGTTAGATATAGACCGAACTGGTTATAAAATTCTCGGTGCATGTAATCCTAATTTAGCACACGAAGCAATTGAGGCTGAACCAGATATCGGCCTGCTATTACCCTGTAATGTATTGTTGCGCCAGGAAGACGGTGGAAAAGTAAATATTGGCTTTATGGATCCTATCGCTGTATTAGGCATGGTTGATAACCCTAAAATTGCAGAAGTTGCACCTATGGTACAGGCCAAACTCAAAAATGTAGCAGCTAGCCTTTAAATTAATTAACACTTAACACCAAGACGGAAACTATATTGTGATCATTAAACCCAAAACTCGTGGATTCATTTGTACAACAACTCACCCTACAGGCTGTGAAGCTAATGTGGCAGAGCAAATTGCTCGCGTGAAAGTCGATGGCGAAGTTAAAAATGGACCTAAAAATGTTCTGGTTATCGGCTCATCAACTGGTTATGGCCTGGCTTCACGCATTACATCAGCATTTGGATCTGGTGCAGCAACACTGGGTGTGTTTTTAGAAAAACCTGCCAAAGAAAAAAAATCCGGATCAGCAGGCTGGTATAACTCTGCGGCATTTGAAAAAGCAGCTCATGCAGAAGGCCTGTATGCCAAAAGCATTAACGGTGATGCTTTTTCAAATGAAATGCGCGATAAAGCAATTGAAACAATAAAACAGGACATGGGTAAAATCGATCTGGTTGTTTACTCACTTGCATCGCCTGTTCGCAAAATGCCTGAAACGGGTGAAGTCATTCGTTCAGTTTTGAAGCCAATTGGTGATGTTTATAAAGCAAGTGCTATCGATACCAGTAAGGACGTTATCATTGAAGCTGAAATAGACCCTGCTTCAGATGAAGAAATAAAAAATACCGTTACAGTTATGGGTGGTGAAGACTGGGAGTTATGGATTAACGCACTTAAAGATGCGGATGTTCTGGCTGAAGGTGTTAAGACCGTTTCATATAGCTATATCGGTACAGAGATCACCTGGCCTATTTACTGGCATGGCGCACTGGGTAAAGCTAAAGAAGATATGGATCGTGCAGCATCATCATTAAGAGAGAGTCTGTCCAGTTTAAATGGTTCAGCTAATATGGCTGTATTAAAAAGCGTAGTCACTCAGGCATCTGCTGCCATACCCGTTATGCCTTTATATATTGCAATGGGCTTCAAGGTTATGAAATCACTGGATATACATGAAGGCTGTATTGAACAGATCAACCGTATGTTCCGTACCCAGTTATATAAAGACGGTGGAGCAGAGCTTGATGATACTGCCCGTATCCGTATGGATGACTGGGAACTTCGTGATGACGTACAGAACAAAGTTAAAGAAGTCTGGCCGGATGTTACAACCGAAAACTTATATGAACTGACTGATTATCAGGGTTATAAAGATGAGTTTTTGAAACTATTTGGCTTTGGTGTAACCGGTATCGATTATGAAGCCGATGTTGATACACTGGTAGATTTTGAACCTATTACCATCTAAACACTTCCGTCATGCCCGAACGTATTCGGGCATGACAGTGTTATGTATCAATCATTTTTTACGTTGTCCAACGTGATAAACCGATTCATAAAACGCCACAGAAACAATAATCAAACCACCAATCACAACACCCTTAGTTGGAATCTCACCTATGATAAGCCATGCAAAAGCGGCTGCAGACAAAGGTTGCAAGCAACTAATCATGGCAATTGATTTAGCCGGTAAATGCTTAAGACTATAAGATAACAGACTATGGGCAGTCGCCGTACTAATCCCGCCTAAGAGAATAAGCAGTAACCAGTCATTTATTTCAAGAGAAGCCGTTGCATCTACATCAACAAACATTAACAGCATAATAGAAATAGCAATTACCTGATGTAATATAAGCCCATCTGAGGATACGGTTGAATGTTTATATTTCTGCAACAAATTCCGTAGCGAAAAAAGAAAAGCCGATATAACACCCCAAAACACACCTTGCACAGCAGCACTATCAAACTGATTTATGTCATCACCAACCATAATCATGACCCCAGCAAAAACAACCAGCGCAGCAATAATATCTGAAACTTGAACACGTTTTTTATTAAACATTGGCTCAAGAAACACCATGATAACCGGATAAGTAAACAGCGCTAACATACCAATAGCCACAGTTGAAACCTGCATCGAATAATAAAAACTTATCCAGTGCAAACCCAGAATAACACCAACCAGATAAACCCCTGCATATTCTCTAATACCGTTTAAACGATATGCTCGCTTTCGAGTATATGCAAAAACAAACAGAACAATGGCAGCTATAACACTACGTAACTGAGTAACAGACACCGCATCAAGCGGAATCAATTTAGAGAACAGGCCATTTAAGGAAAGCAGGAAAACGGCCACATATAAAATACTTAAACCGTGTTTTGAATCTGACATAATATAAGCTGGTAAATAAAAACTGGAATGCATTATAAACTAAAAAACAATATTTAGGCTTTAGTAAATGACCTCAAATTATTTAGAGCACATTATAATTAGGCCTATAATTTAAACATACAGAATTTTTAACCTATACTCTACTAATGCAATTAGAAGGCTATTCCAATCTTACCAAGTTTGCCACCGGTGGCATGGCTGCCGTATATAAAGCTCGCCAGCTGTCATTAAATCGCACTGTCGCCATAAAATTTCTGTCTGCAGAACATTTATGGGATGAAGAGGCCAAGGCATTATTCGATCAGGAATCACTGGTTATTGCCCAGTTAAATCACCCTAATATCATCCATATTATTGATCGCGGCTTAAATGAGAAAGGTCGCCCCTATTTTGTTATGGACTATATACAGGGCAGTGATTTATCTCAGGTCATGCATCAGGAGAAACTAACCCTCAACAGCAAAATAAATCTACTGATACAAATATGCAAAGGTATGGCAACAGCACATAAAAATGGTGTTATTCACCGTGATATCAAACCTTCAAATTTTGTCGTAGATACAGAAAACCATTTACATATATTAGACTTTGGGATTGCCTGGATAGCAGCCAGCGGAAAACCGGAAAACATTGTTGGCACACCTGACTACATGTCTCCAGAGCAGTTCACAAACCCCGAGTCAGTTACACAACTGAGTGATATATATTCACTCGGTGTCATTATGTATGAGATGTTTTTTGGCACATTGCCACCCGGGAGCCCGGATAAACTAACAACCAGTCTGAGCAACCTGCCCGACACGTTAGCACAACTGATTGCTCAGTGCCTTGAAACCAACCCGCAAAAACGCCCAGCGACTGCCGATGAAATTCGTCTTCGATTATTAAAGGTAACAAAAGGTGCACACCTCAATCAAAATCAGAAATCAGAAGCCGACAAAGCAATAAACAATACTGACAATAAATTTTCATTATTAGATATTATTAAAAAAAATGAATTTGGAGCAGTCTATTTATTTGAAGACCTGAGTAGACACAACCTTCTCGTAATAAAAAAACGCACAAAATCTGTTGCCGGATATAATGAAGCGAAAGCACTCAGCACACATAGCCATGAAAATATCATTAAAATATATGGCACATCAAAAAGCAAACAAACCTTTATCATAGTTATGGAGCATCTTTCGAATGGAAGCCTTCAGGACAGACTGGTTAGAAAATTTAGTTTAAATAAATTTATTCCCGTAGCTGAGTCTATTTGCAAAGCATTACAGTTTTCTCATAATGAAAACATAACTCACGGAAATTTACGCCCTAGCAATATTCTCTACAGCAACAAAAACCATATAAAAATTTCTGATTTCGGTTTAGATGAACATTACGCCACAACTGGAAGCAGTAATGACTGGTACCAACCAAATGACCGGGGTGGCTCATCAAAAACCCGGGACATGTATAGTGCCGGTGCTATTTTTTACCGCATGCTCACAGGAAAACCAGTTAAATTTTCAAACAAACGCATACAAAATACTGAAGAATTTGATGGGCTGAATAAAGCCATTAAAAATATTTTACGAAATTTAATGGAAGAAGACACATCTAATCATTACCAGTCATTTGATCAGGTTTTACCTGACCTGAATAAACTGAGACAATATGTTAGAACGGACATAGTTACAAAACCTGACTGGTTTAAAAAAATACTACGAATACTTGGGATACTACTGCTGTTCAATAGTGTGATTTTAGCAATTTATCTTTATTTCAACCCTCAACTGCTTGATGATCTTAGAACGTTTATTGGTTTATAAAATAATCGAACTGTAAGAGTTAGCTTTCGCTGTTGTTTGTTGCGATGTAAAGCATCATCCAGCCACTTTATCTGACTCGTTTCACATCGTTTTTAATATCGTCAGCGAAGCTAACGCCTACAATAAAAAGTATTATTTTTTATTAACGACATACCTACAACCATTCTCTATCAGCAGAAATCAGCTCTAGCTCCGCATATTCAAGCACTACATTTTCAATTAATCCGTACTGCTTATCCAGATATGATTTATCAACACTTAGAAGACATACGCCTATCACTGATTTTTGCCAGCTATCCAGTGCATCAACTTCAGCTATAGAGGCATTAAAGCGACTGCTTAATCTATCTTTTAAACTTTTAATCTGACGACGCTTTTCTTTTAAAGAATGAGCGTTTGGTATATGAAGATTAAGCTTTATTAATAATATATGCATAATTAACTGTTATATTTTTAAACTGCCTGATCGCGACCTTAAGGTCACTCCTACATAAAGTAAACATGTAGGAGCTGGAGAGTTTAAGACGACATTCCAAATTAAAGGTTATGAATTTCTAAACCGAGCTCTTTTACTGTTTCTTCATTGGCTGGATTAGTTACCACAGCAACACTGGCATTTTCCGGTTTTAAATACTTTTCACCTACACGCTTCAAGTCTTCCACTGTGACTTTTAAAACGCGCTCTCGGTAAAGGTGACGCTGTGCCGGCGTACGACCATAAAGTTCATTATGAAAAGCCTGTTTTGCTTCACCAGCAGGTGATCCGGGTTTATCCATACTCCCAATAACACCTAATATTGACTCTTCTACCTGTAACTCTGTGTGTTCTTCATTTAATAACCATTCAATTGATTTATCAAAATCATTCAGTGTTTCAGCTAAACGTGGATCCCGGTATGAGAAGAACCGGAAACAGGCATTACTGGGTTCATGGCTTGCACCACCACCATAAGCACCACCCTGCTCACGAATTACACGATGTAAGAAACCATTTCTCAAAAAACCACCTAATACGGATAGTGCAGCTGCATCTTCATGATTTACACTTACAGTCGGATAAGACTTGGCACTAAAATTAACCTGAGTACTGGTTAACCACGCCTGCTTTACCTGATGTTTTACCTCCGGCAAGTTAAATTCGCTTTGTTCAGAATTACCTTTGCCTGACCAGAAAGTTTGAATATCTTTCTCTAGCTCATTCTGATGATCTTTTTCAGCGATCGTTAAATATTTACGAGGAGCACTTAAAATGTGTTGATGAATATTTTTAAATTTCTCAGCCAGATTTTTTAGAGCATCATCAGCATCCAAAGAATCATCAAGCTCTTTTAACTGTTTAATACCCTGTAAACCCGACAGGCGATGACTTAATTCTGCCGCTGGACTCATGCCACTACTTGCCGCAGTCATTGCCAGGCTATGTCCCTGCCCCGTGACACTTTGCTCTCTTCTTGCTCGCTTCTGCGAGACTAACTCTCGTATTCTTTCCAGCTCATCAAATCGGGCATTCTCCAGCATTTCAGACATCAGTTCATTTAACTGCTGATGGTTTCTTGCTAGTGCTTTACCCGAAAAAACAAAATGTGCTTTTATATTCTGTTCATTATCAATTGAACCACGCACACTTGTATAAGAACCGACACCACCACTTACTGCATCCTGCCAGGCCTGTGACTGTAAATAATCTTTATCACCACAACCTAATTCAGTTAGACAGTATGTATATAAAGGCAGTAAATTTACCAGTTCTTTATCTATATCTGGCAGATCAATAATGATTTGCTGATAAATTAAACCATTGGTTCCCTGATCAAAAAATGTAGCGTCTAAATCACCTAATGATTTAGAGGTTCCAGTGGGTATCTGCATTTTCGCAGGAACATCTTCAAGCCCGACTTTTGGCAGAATACTAATATCATCTTCTTCATTCTGCCTCTTTTCAAGGGCAGCTGCCTGTTCAACAATCTGCTGTTTTTCATCTGCAGAAAGTTTGGCTTTTATTTCTGCTAAGTTATCAGCTTCTGCTTTTTCTTTAGCTTTACTTAAATTTGTATCCGGCGTCATTATCAGACGAATACGATGCTGATTATCAAGCAGATTTTTCTTTACCAGATTTTTAATAAAATCAGGGTCTTTAATATCTTCTCGTAACTGCTCTAACACAGGCTCCAGATTCATAACTGCAATTGGGTCACCACGATGTATTGCAGCCGACAAACCACCTAAAATAAGTTGCATTCCATAAGGGTAACCATCACCACCAATTTCACGCTGTCCTAATTCCAGCTGGTGTAACACCGCATCAACCTGTGACTGATCAACACCATTATTCACAACATCTTCAAGCACATCCAATACCAGTTTTTCTATCGCATCAGCATGTACTGCTTCTGACGCTTCAAGTCCACACATAAAACTCATTTCAAGATTAGAATCTTCCAGACCACACAGTGGTGAAGGTGATGCACCTAAGTCAGTTGTTTCCAGTGCTTTTTGTAAAGGTGATGCTGAGTTGTCCAGTAATACACTGGACATTAAGTGAGCCTGCAACATTTCCTGCAATGAAGTACTTCTACCTAATAACCAGCTAATAACAATATGCGTTTTACCTTTGGTATCTTCTTCGTCAAAGGCATAACTACTCGCAAAATTATGTGGTTCTGTATAACGAGTTTCATCGTCTACTTTTATCTGCATATCAAGTTTTTCAAACCGGCTTAACGCTTTCTCTTCAAACACTTCATGGTGCTGAATTGCGGGTATATCACCAAAAGTCATAAAGACCGAATTTGACGGATGATAATGCACCTTATAAAAATCTTTTAATTGTTGATAACTTAAATCAGGGATATTTTCAGGCTCACCACCTGAATTATAATGGTAGGTTGTCGTGGGAAATAAATGCTCAGTAACTGTCTGCCATAGAGTACTAACAGGCGAGCTCATTGCCCCTTTCATTTCATTAAACACTACTCCTTTATATACCAGATCAGATTCAGGGTCATTCGGTGTTTCAAATTCAAAGCGATGCCCTTCCTGTGCAAAATCCAGTTCATGTAAACGGGAGAAAAATACCGCGTCCAGATACACATCCATTAGATTATCGAAATCTTTGCGATTCTGACTGGCAAACGGATATGCCGTCCAGTCACTACTGGTAAAAGCGTTCATAAAGGTATTCAGCGAACGACGAATCATCATAAAGAACGGGTCACGCACCGGAAAACGCTCACTACCACATAAAGCGGTATGCTCTAACATATGCGCTACACCGGTAGAATCAGTTGGCACTGTTCTCAGGGCAACAAGAAATACATTTTCATTATTATCAGCCGATAAATGGTAATGCGCGGCGCCTGTTTTTATATGTGCATATTCTTCAATAGTAATATTAAGAGAATCAATTCGCTCCGAGCGCTTCCACTGGAATGCTGGGTGTACCTGAGCGGGCTTCAAATCAACAGACGACATATAACTTCCACATTTATTTATTGAGCCAACGATTGTAGCTTGTTACACATTCGAATAAAACGGCTTTTATAACTACTTATCGATATAGCTCACCCTAAAGCGCAGATAGATTTTATATAAGCCAGATATATGCGAGAATAGACCGATAATAAGTAAAAGAATGACACCCAGAATGATTAAATCCCTTACCGCCAATCAGCTGCGTCCTCAATGCACAGCTGAAACACTGCCTTTTAAAACCACCGCAGAACTTGAAGATCTGCCAGATATACTTGGCCAGGATAGAGCTTTTAAAGCGATTGAATTTGGCATTAACGTTAACCACCGTGGATTTAACCTGTTTGTGATGGGCTCATCCGGCCTTGGGAAACACGGCCTGATACGTAAATACCTGACGAATATCTCTCAGGACGAAGACGCGCCATCTGACTGGTGTTATGTACATAATTTTGATCAGGACTATAAACCTAAAGCACTCAAACTACCCTCAGGTCAGGGCCGAGCATTTAAGAAAGACATGAAAAATCTGGTAGAAGATCTGGGTAAAGCGATTAACGCCGCTTTTGAAACCAGTGAATATCAGGAACAGATACAGGTTATTGAAAAGTCTTTCCAGAATAAACAGAGCACTTTACTTGATAAACACGCAGAACAGGCGCGCCAACAGGATATTAATCTGGCAAATACACCTTCCGGTTTTATGCTCACACCTATTATTGATGGACGCAATATCACCGAAGAAGAATATGACCAGTTATCAGATGAAATAAAAGACGACATTGAAGAAAAAATAGCCAGTTTTCAGGAAGAACTGGAATATCTGGCACCTGAAATGTCACGTCAACGTCGCGAACATAATATAAGAATCAAAAAGCTGAATCGAAAAGTTGCCCTGTTTGCTACCAGCAACTTAATCAAAGACACCAAGCGTAAATATAAAGCGCTTCCCGAGGTTGTAAATTACCTTAAAGCATTACAGGAAGATGTGTTACATCACCTGGAAGAATTCACCGAACTTGAAGAAGATGACTCCAGTGGTGAATCATCACAGCAACAAAATACTAAAAGTGAATCTTTACAACGTTATCAGGTAAATTTAATTGTTGAAAGCGGCAAACAAAAAGGTGCACCGGTCGTATACCTTGATAATCCAACCTACCAAAACCTGGTAGGTCGGATTGAATATGAAAATCGTTCCAGTAATCCGGGAAACAATTTCACCCTGATAAAACCGGGTGCATTGTTGCAGGCTAATGGTGGATATCTGGTACTCGATGCACATAAAATTTTAAGTGCACCCCATGCATGGGATGCACTTAAGCGCAGCATGTATGCGAAGAAAGCTAAAATTGAGAATCTGGATCAGGCTGTTGGTGGAGATAACTCGGTTACACTTGAACCAGAACCTATCCCATTAAAAGTTAAAATTATATTATTAGGTGATCGCAACACGTATTACTTATTACATGAAATAGATCCTGACTTTCCGGAACTATTTAAAGTTGAAGCCGATTTTGAAGAAGAGATTCAACGAACTGAAGATTCAACGCTAAAATATGCGCGCCTAATTGCATCACGCACGCGTAAGTTTGATTTAAAAGATATGGATGCCGCTGCAGTTGCCAGAATAATTGAATTTAGTTCACGCATGGCTAACGACTCTGAACGCTTATCAACCCGTTTACGTACTATTGATGATCTGTTAATTGAAACCCAGTATCACGCCGTACAATCAAATAGCGAATTAATATCCGAACTACATGTGCAAAAAGCAATTGATGCACAAATTGAACGCACCTGTCGAATACAGGGGTTAATTCAAAGCGATATCCAGCGCGGCACATTAATGATTCGCACAGAGAACGAAGTGGTTGGTGAAATCAATGGCCTCTCGGTATTTGAAATTGGTAAATATGGATTTGGACAACCATCACGTATTTCTGCCTCGGTTCATTTAGGTGATGGGAAAATTATTAATATTGAACGTGAAGTAGATTTAAGTGGTTCCATACATGACAAGGGCGTTCTTATTTTATCTGCACTATTAGCCAGCAGATATACAAAAGATACTCCTCTTTCTTTTTCAGCCAGCATTACATTTGAACAGTCTTATGGATTAATTGATGGAGATAGTGCATCGGTTGCTGAATTATGCGTATTAATTTCCGCCCTGACCGAACTACCCATTAAACAGGGACTGGCCATTACCGGCTCACTTAATCAGCAGGGTTTTGTTCAGGCTATTGGTGGTGTAAATGAAAAAATTGAAGGTTTCTTTGATATCTGTCATCAACGTGGATTAACCGGTGAGCAGGGCTGCATTATTCCTGAAGTCAATGTTAAAAATCTGTCACTGAGAAAAGATGTGATTGATGCGATCGATCAGGGACAATTTCATATCTACCCTGTTGTGCGTTATCAACAGGCAATGGAATTGTTAATGGGCGTACCTGCCGGTGAAGAACACATAGATGGCAGTTACGATAAAGACAGTATTAACGATCTTTTAGTAAAACGTTTATGTCAGTTTGCTAAAAACAGAAAGGCATCACAGATTGTTTTATAAAATCTGGAGGCGAAGTCATATTTGATACGTAAGTGTAAATAATCCTGAGATGCAACTAAACCAAATATGACGTCGTCCCCGATAGTCTTTATTATTTATACTTTACTGGAAAATCTGCACCTTCGTAACAATGCAACAGTTTTTTATTAGCACCTTCACTTAACAGTCTGAACATCATTATTATCTTTCATACCTAATAATCGTTTCAAAAACGCCCTTATATCATGTCCAACCGCAAGCGTGGCAGGTATCGTAAATAATGTAACCACCGTTGCAAATGCTAACCCTGATGATAATGCCAGCGCCATAGGTGAAACAAAATGATCTAATCCACCCCAGCCGTAGGCTGTTGGTAATAGCCCCATCACTGTAGTTGCTGCTGTCAATAATACGGCTCTGAAACGTCTACGCCCCGCCAGTAGTATCGCTTCTTTTATTTTCATTCCTTCTTCTCGTGCCCTTTGAACAAACACCAGTAACACCAGAGAACTATTAACGACAACCCCGGTTAAGGCAACCATACCCATGGTAGAAAAGAATGAAAGAGGCATAGGTTTCCAGAGCAAACCATGCAAATAAAAACTTATAATCACGCCAATCGCGCCAAATGGAATTGCCAGCATCACCAGTAAAGGGTAAGCCATATTATTAAACTGAATTGCCAGTATAAAAAATATAGCGATTATCGCGACAATAAAAGCCTTACCCAGACTAATAAATGACTCAAGGTTTTTTTCCTGTTCACCACCATAATTAACAGTGACTTTTTCATTCAGGCCTTTAAGCCATAACGACTCATTATCCTGCACAATTTTATTCAGCTTCAAGCTGGATAAAACCAGACTATCAATATCAGCAACCACATTTACAATGCGTAAACCATTTTTATGTCGAATTGTCGTATAACCCCGGTGCTCTTCTAACGTTGCAATTTTATGCAAAGGCACTAAACCACCACGGTTATTCGGAATTAATACTTTATTAATTTGTTCCAGCTCATCTACACCGTCCGATGGAAAATGAATAGTCACATCTATCTCTTCTGTTCCTTTACGAATAGTTGAAACAACCAGACCATCTGCCGCTGCTCGCACATGCCGGGAAACAATATCCAGATCAATACCCGCATAAGTTGCCAGTTGACGATCAAGCACAACATGCAATTCAGTATCTCCGGGTTTTAAACCACTATCTATAGTTGTTACCCCTTCAACTGTAAGTAAATAATCCATTAACTGTTGTGCCGCCTGCTCACTCGACTTTACATCAAAACCACTAATTTCCGCCTCTAATGCACGCCCTAATGGCGGGCCATTTGAAATTAATGTTGAAGATATCTCCAGCTCTGAATATTTATCTTTCAATAAAATAGTAATTTTATTCATATCGTCTTTCGCATCATGCTCAGGACGACTAACTGCCGGTGTATAAATAGCGCGTATTTGACCGTACCGACTTCCACGCTGGGTAAGGGGGTCACCCTCATCCATAGAAATATCACCACTTTGTGATACCGTTGCTTCAAGATATTCCAAATTAGAATTATCACGCATATCCTGATCTACACCACGCAATATTTCTCGCATACTTTTTAATGATGTACCGGGTTTAGCGGTGACACGAACAAGATATTCTTCCACACCTGCAGGAGGGAATAACTGAAACTGCATATTTTGCTTAGCGAAAAGGATTGTTCCTATCAATATCGAAAATGAAATAATTACAGTAATCCAGCGAAAACGTATCGCCCTTTCAAGCATCCACCCATAAGTATTTTCTAGCGCTAATAACCAGGCACGCTCTTTAGGGTGTTTGTTCGGATTCGTTACATGAGCCACATGACTGGGCAACATAAAAAAGGATTCTAACCAGGATAAAATTAATAAACTGATAACAACAATGGGAATAGCAATGACAAACTTACCAATAATACCCGACATAAACATCATTGGTAAAAATGCTGCAACAGTTGTGAGGATTGTCGTTGTAACCGGACCGATTAATTCAACCGCACCTTTTACTGCAGCCTCTATCGGATTTAATCCTTTTTCCATATGATAGGTAATATTTTCTCCAATAATAATGGCATCATCAACCAGCATCCCCAATACCATTATAAAACCCATCATCGAGATTAGATTTAAAGTCATGCCTAAAGCATAAATAACGGCAACACCTGTCATAAAAATAATAGGCAAACCCCAGGTTGTTGTCATCGCAACTGAAAAACGTAAGAATAGAATTAATGAGATAAAAACGAGAACAACACCAACAAGACCATTATTAGTCAACACACCTAAACGCATGCGGGCAAAACGCGAAAAATCCTGAAATGACTTAACCGTCAGATCTTCACCATATCGAGCAGGTATCGTTTCTAGATAAGGTTTAACCAGATCTATAGTATCAATAATATCCGCGTCAGATCTTTTCAAAACTAATAATGAGACCGCAGAAATCCCCTGCACATCATGTAGAGTTCGTGGCTTTTCAAGTGCTTCCGTGATTTTAGCCACATCACCTAAACGTAACGAATTACCTCTGGCATTCGCACGAATAATAATACTTTCTGCGTCTTCAATACTATTAAACTCACCCACAATACGAATAGATTTCTGACCTTCAGAAGTGTTAATTTCACCACCCGGTGTATTCAAATTCCAACCACGTAAAATCCGTGATATCTGATCAACGGAAAGCCTCGCTTTACGTAATTTTTCAGGATCAACTTCAACACTGTATTCTGCTTTTCTATCACTTAATAAACCAATTTTTGCCACGCCTTCTATTGCCAGCAAATCTTCTTTTACAAGATCACCCAATCGTTTTAATTCAAGTTCAGATCGTTTCCCCGAAATAGCCACACGTAAAATTGGAAATACAGCACCATCAACTTCTGTTACAAATGGATCATTGGGCAGGTCGTTTGGTAATTTTGCTCGATCAACTGCTAAAGATATATCTGATGTTAATCTATCTCTATTATTAGCATATGGATCCACCTCCATTGAGATTCGGCCAGAACCTGGAAAAGCCATAGATATCATTTTATCTATGCCATTAATTGAACGTAATTCCTGCTCTATCGGTGTAATAATGAGTTGCTCTACTTCACCAGGTGATGCCCCTGGGTATACGACATCAATTTGAATAATATCAAGATTCACATTAGGAAAAGCTTCTACCTGAATATATTTAAGCGCAGCAATGGTTCCTATTCCAAGCAGAAAAACTGAAACCAGATTAACGACAAGGCCACGTGTAACCAGATAACGTATTATCGATTCCATTATTGATTACTCCCTTTTTGATTACTCAATATGGTGTCATCAAATGTAAACTGCGGCAATACAATGTCCTGCCATATACCACCACGTATTAAATTAAGTTGATGATAACGGCGTATTAATTCAATCGCCTGCAAATCATAAGATAGTTCAGCCACGGATAACTGCGATTCAAAATCAATAATAATATCGGTTTCTATACGCCCATCCTTATAACGCTCTAAAGCTTCTTTTAATTTTTTATCTTCAGCCTGAACACTCTTTTTAAATGCAATTAGCGCAATTTCACTGGATTTAATTTCTGCCAGTAAACTGGAGAGATCATATTGCAAATCTTCTAATATCTGTTTTTTATCTTCCAGTGCAATACCTCTGTCATAATGAGCCTGACGTAATTCTGCATCAAAGCCACTTTTATCAAGTCCTCTATTAAATTCCAGACTGATACCACCAATTAGTTCTGACTCATCAAGATCACCACTACTCGTCTCACCCTGATTAAATTCATTGCCTACATATAACACCAGATCAAGATCATCCTTTCTTTTATCACGGCTACTTCTAATGGCACTATTAGCCAACTGTAATCTTGCATCAATTTGTTTTAATGCAGGACTATGAGCCTGAGATTGCTTATAAAGATCAATATAATTTTTATTCTGTGAACGGTTAATACTCGTATCGGGTAGCAGAACATTTTCCCAGTGTTTGCCCATTAATCGATTTAGAGAAATAACCTGTTTTAACATCGCTACCTGTAAACTCTGTTTATCTGCCTGATTAATGCTTAATCTTGCATCCACCTGCAATACATCTTTTTCTTCAGACAAACCAAGTTTAAATTCATCCTGAATATATTCTTTTAAACGCTGCGCGCGTTCAATGGTTTTATCAATACTATTAATTCGAGCCTGAGTAGTTGCCGCGGCAAGGTATAACTCGATAACCTGAGAAGCCAGTTGATCATATAGACTTAATTTATCACTGAGCGCGAGAAGCTCTCCTGCTTCAGCAGATGCTAATCCTTCTGCATATAAAGTATTACCTGCCCCTTTCTCAAACTTATGTCGATAATTTACATCTAGACGTGTTTTAGTTGTTGGGTTTGGAATTGTCGGCCCAAACGTATCCGTCGCATCCTCACGCGAAATATTGGCATTAAATCCCAACAGGCCACCATTTTCCAGACTTCTATTTACACTACCGCCCACATTATAACGATCAGTCGCGGTTCCAAATAAACTGGTATCACGAGAATAACCTGCATTGCTGTTTAATAACCACGAGAGCTGGCTTTCTACTTTTATATTTTCCTGATTAGCTTTTTCAACCTGATATGCAGCGGATTTTATTGAAGGGTAATGATCAACAACTCTTTGTAAAACCTGATGTAAATTTAAATGTTCAGCCATAACTGATGATTGAAAAATCAGTAACACAAACATTGCACCTTTTATCTTCCAGAATTTCATGAGTGTGCATTCTCCCTGTTTGACTCAAGTGATAACACCTGCGGCTGCTTAACAAGACTATTTAATATAAATTCTGTATGTAACTGAAGATAATTCTGAGTACCGGACTCATCATCATAAGGTTTCAAAGAATGCATCCAGATTGTCGCCTGCACTAAAGGGGCAACAACAAGCCGAGCTACTGCCTCTGATTCATACAGGTTAAATTCACCATTAATCATGCCTCTGCTAATTACTTTGCTAAATAGATTGCGGGACCGGATAACAACATTTTGTGTGAAATAACTCGCCAGCTCAGGAAAGTTACCCGACTCCGCTACGATAATTTTAGGAATTGCAGATAAGGATGTGCAGGCAATACTCATCCACCAGCCATTAATAAGTTGTTTTAATAATTCAGCCTGAGAACCTTCAAAACTCTCAACCATTGCCTCCACTTCATCAAGCTGAGGGGTAATACGTTGCTGTACCACATCTTTGAAGATAGCTTCTTTGCTATCAAAATATAAATAAAGTGTGCCTTTAGAGATTCCAGCTGATTTAGCAACATCAACCATCCGGGTTGAGCTAAAACCTTTTTCAGTGAATAACTGAAGCGCTGCATCAAGAATTTCTTCTGGACGAGCCTCTTTACGGCGTTTCCAACGGCATTTTGAATCTGTTTTTTTATCACAGAACATGATTATTCACTTATATAACTGACCGGTCAGTTATATATTAATGATTAATGACCTTCTGTCCAGTTAAATAATCAATATTGAGCCTTGAACACAAATAAAAAAGAAACCGCAAATGGAAGAGAATATATTGATAAAGGCGTAAGTTGTCCGTTAGGTTTCAATTGTTGACCATGGTCGACTTTTTTCAACAGCGCAAATCGCGGTAAAATTAGATATTTAGGGATAATCGAAAGGCAAACCCTTAGCATCCTGCTTTCGCTATATATTTAGATAAAACCTATATTAGAAAAAATTACTATGAGACCTGTTCTTTCTAAACAGGATTATATGAATGAGACATTGTATGCGGAGGCTTTATTCTTACGTGACATCAATTATGAAGATGACATGGTGCGACCTAAATTAACTTATGAGCATAGCGATGAAGTTAATTCATGTATTTAGGTAGTTTAAAAAGACCAATTAAGTTGTTGGCGAAGCTCTAACAGCATTTCAGGCCTAACCCCGTTGATTTTATCGTAGACTCACACATTGCATTCAGACCATACCATTGAAAATTGCTCCTGCATTTTCAAGATACCGTACATCCTGTACATAAAAAAACCGCAGCATATGCTGCGGTTTTTTATGTCTTTGAAATAACAACTACTGCAGTAATCCCTGCAGTTTCATCAACTGGGTTTCACCACTGTTGTCATCGACGCCATCATTGTCATTGATAATATAAATATCACCATTAGACAGTACTGCCGAACCTTCAACTTTTTCATAAACCAGTCCATTTGCATTTCTCAGGTCATCGATCAGGTCATCAACCAGCGTCTTGGAAACAGTATCACCATCAACAAGACTGGCCACACTGAATTTATACAGACGTTTAATGGAAGCATCCGGCCCAGCCTGGTTATCGCGTTCAACAACTAGCATTTCGCCATTACCCAACGACGTAATATCCGACACACCTACCCAGCCACCGTTTTGCGAAGTCGCTGCATCCAGAGGGTAAAAATAGAACATCCAGGTTTTTGCAGTCAGGTCATAAACTCCAATACGCGGATTACTTTCCAGTGTTGACACGGGATTCAGCGGATCTGTGAAGTCAACTGACTCAACCCAGGCACGCTGGAATGCCACATAGAGCTTGCCGTTATACTCTGTAACACCTTCAAAACCGAATCGACGCTGCTTATCATTGATTGCAGCAGGCAGTTCAATTACCTCCTCTATCACACCACTGGTATCCGTTTTGAAGATCAGGTTCAATTTCTCAATCGGTCGCGCTTTGCTTTCCAGCGCACCGGAGTTAGTGTCTACGGTTGTAGCATCCGTTGTGTTAAACACCGTGCCAGCACCTTCAGATACAACCCAGAAACCGGCACCGTCAAGTCGTAGAGCGATACCTTCAGGATCGATGTTCACAGATTTGTCAGCACTGATCATAGTCGCCAGATCAACATCGTCGAAGGCATCAAGATCTTCGTTCACACCAGACGTACTGATACTGGCGAAGACGTCGTTACTGTCCATAATTTTGTTCGCAGCATTCAGCTCAGCCGGTGTTTTCGATATATCGATTGTAAATATTCGATTGCTGCCATAAAAACTGTCTTCAACTGCATACAATATATCATCGCTGTTAATGTCCGCCGCAAGCCCCGACATCGCACCCCAGGCAATGGGCACACCATTGTTATCCACAGATTGTAAGGTTGGGTAACGGACTTCACCGTCGCCATATTCGTAGATATTAAGTGAAGAACGCATCTTGTCACCGCGATTATCTTTTTCACTGGCAACGATTAGCAGGTTTCGTGAAGCAATAGTCAGGGCACCTTCTGGGCCAACACCAGCCGGTAATGTCTGTTTGTATATCGGGTTTGTCGGATCATTCACATTATATACAAATACCAGACTGGAACGTTCGGAGTTAACAAACAGAAATTTATCTTTTCCAAATGTACCGGTTTTGACGTTTTCTGGTTCGTTACCTTTATTCTCTGAACGTTTTTCAGGGTAATGCCCTAAGCGAACCGTGCGCAGATCTAACTCATTGCCAACATCATGTACTACGTTGCCGTTAAGATCAAAAATAGTATAACCGCGACTGCCGCCATTCATATCACCTTCATCAGCGGTAGCAAAATAGCTCGTATCTATCCACACTACACCATCTGGTTCACGCAATCGGGCTGGCTGACTATCAGTCAATTCAATCAAACGTGGTTTAGCTTCACTGGTATCGATATTACTAAGATTGGTACTGCCAGCAGTGAAATCATTTATGACCGTGCCGGTTACCAAATCCACCAGCGCTATGTGATTATTTTCCTGCATCGTTACCACTGCAATATTGTCACTATTGATATCAACAAATTCTGGTTCAGGATCTGTTGGCGCAATATCAGCAAGACCGATCATCGATACATTACTGACACTCCAGTTTGTCGGCTCAGCATCGCTGATATCAATCACATCCAGAGAACCGGCTGGCAGTTGCGGATTGATACCGATGTCAGCACCACCGACATGATCTTCATCACGCTCATTCTCAATAGCGACAGCTGCATATAAACCATCTGGGCTAACAGCGACCGAGTCTGGTTGTCCCGCCAGAGTAAGTGTAGCCACCACAGTACGGTCTGTTATATCAACCACTTTTAACTCACCAGAAGTATTAACAAAATCAGTTGAGGTATTAACACCGACCAGTGCGTAATTCCCCTTCACCGCAACCGAGGTTGGCTCCCCGCCCATGGCCAGAGTGCCCAGTCCAACGGGTGAAGCAGAGTTGCTTATATCAACAAAGCCAACTTTTTCAGCTGGGCTGTCAGAATAAACCAGGGTATTACCATCTTCACTTGCAGCAACAATTTCAGCTGCTGTTTCATCATCAGTATTACAACTACTATCGATTTGCATACATACTGGATAGGTAGCGATACGATTGAATACTTTCGTCTCGACTGACTCGGAATCATTCGAACAACCGGTAATACCAGCTACTGTGATACTAACTGCTAGTGCAATTGTGCTTTTGTTAAACATTTTACCCTCTTTAATATTCTGAAAGAGGCATATCATACGAACGATTTATGACAGTTTATTTACATGAAAACGACACTATTGTTACAACATAAAAGATTGCTGCAGCACAGCTAACTCATAATAATTTTATGTTAGAGAGACATGCTACAACATAATGAAGCGAAAACTGTTGATGATGTTAGGCATTAGGGAAAACGAATAACCGCAAATTGCTACGAATAAAAAATATAAAACTAAGCGGTGTGGTGCACCACATGCATACTAACAAAAAATTTGCGTTTGTTAGCATTCATATGCGTTTTCATTTTCTTGTATCTTTAAAATATACAAGTGTCTTCTTCTGGCTATATCCTACACTCCTTCAAGCCTGAATCCAGGCTTTCCAAATTAATCGATTGAGAAGATATAAATTCCAGAATGGAATAGATTAGCTCCGTTTGAATAGAAACCTGAAACTCATTGCGAGTTGAATTAATCTGTATCCAGCTATCTTCTACATGTAATACGCCTTTAACTCTTTCAATAACGCCAGTATCAAGTGCATTTTTTATAAAAGAATGAAGTTTTTGCTTGCTGAAAACGCTCTCTCCCGCAACCCTCCAGCCCACACTAAAATAACCATTAGCATGACCCTCAACCATGAACCAGTTAACATTATTAGCCACAATATCACACGCACCATCAACGTGTTGATGAGCCTGATTAGTGTTATGCAGCTCGGGATATGCGACGGGTCTATTTTGTGATCTGGGTAAATCAAGCCAGTCTAACTGCAATCTTCCCTGCTCTACCATTACGACTTTTAATTTCGGCGATTCAAATCCCATCGCATAATCAGTAAATAGCTGCTTATCTTCTTCGGAGTATGTGTCTAGCTTACTGGCAATCAGTATGTCTGCAAGATTTGACTGATCAATGAATATTTCATTTTTAGTATATTTTTCATCGCTTAACTGTCGTGCATCCAGCAAATTAATTACAGCCTTTAAATCCAGTACCGTTTGGTAAAACTCACCTGTTAATGAGTCAATTAATTTTGCAGGGTGCCCTAACCCCGTCGGCTCGATAATAATGCGCTGAGGCTTGATGGATCGAATAATCTGATTTAAACCGACACTTAATGACTGGCTACCAACACAACAAAGACAGCCACCCGCGATTTCCTTTATCTCAACATCATCATTTTTTAATAATGCACCATCAATACCTATTTGACCAAACTCATTAACGATAACCGCCCATATCTCAGATTCTGGCTTCTGTTTTAATAAAGACTGTATTGCAGTTGTTTTTCCTGCGCCGAGAAACCCAGAGATAATGTTTGTTGGGATATTTTTATATGTTGTCACCAGTTACCCATGAATAATAAATATATTTTAAAAGAAAACTTCTGAGAGCATTACAAGCCATTCAACAATGGCAGATTATTTTAGAACCAATTAAAATAATTAATCTAAATTTAGAGACACACTCTAATAATGGGGATATATTATTTTAAAACTGATGACTTTAAATGAGCACTAATTTGCTTTCAGTCAGAAGAGTTACTTCATAATATCAACATGTATACCCTGCTCTTCAAGCTTATCCGCTCTAGCATCAATATATCGTTGAAAATTAGATTGTGCTTTATAAGAGCCACTACTTACATAATCCATAACTGACTGAACATGAAAAGCTTTCAGATATGCATCACTTCTAAACACCTCTTCACCTTGTTGATTAAAGTAAACCAGACTCGGCGCATACTGAATATTTAAGGATTTAGCCCATTCTTTTATGCTCGATTTTTTTCCACCGGGTTGAGTGATTTTTTCATCCGACCACATATCTAACACAGATACATTTAATTTAGCCAACTGCTCAATCGATTCTTTTCGCTTTAAAATATCGCTGTGTAACTCATCACACTCTACACATTGTTTTTGTTCAAACATAACCAGTTGATATTTATCTGATGTTTTACTGAAATCATAAGGTGACTTTACAGTTTCAATATCTTTATATATTTTACCCTTTGTTTTAACTTGGGAGACTCTGGCTAAAAACGATCTAAATTTTTCATTTTTATCATGATGACCTAAAACATAATCTAATGCCGCATTAAATTTAGCAGGATGATAGTAACCGTTAGTGCGTAATACCGCTTTACCTTCTTCATTAAAGAAAAGCAATGTAGGTGTATACATTACCTTAAGACGTTCGGCAAAATCTTTTTCTGTAGTTTCAATATCACCAAAACTTACATCTCTATCACCCCAGATATTCAACGAAATCACATCAAAATTAGATCTGGTTTTTTCTGCAATATCACGCTGGCCAAAATTATCCTGTAATATTTTTTTACAATAGGGACAACCATCCTGATAAAAAAACACCATCAGACGCTTACCCGATTTTCGAGCATCCTCTATATCTTCGTCCAGATCTAAAAAGGAATTTTTAAACCAGGCAGGTTGTTCTTCATAACCCGGGTTCACCATACCTTCGGACAAGCTACCTTCCGTCTTTGCAGTAACATTCTGCATATAAAGAAAAGGTAATATAATAATTAATTTAACGACGTTTATCATGACTTGACTTCTGACGATTAGAGGACGTACCGGTACGTTTTGATGATGGTTTTTTTGCACTACCAGATCCCGACCGTGCATTTCCACCTCCGTTACTTCTACTCCGACCACCCTGACCTCTGGTTGTTTGTTTACGGCCCTGCATGCGAAATACCTTTTTTACAGGCACGCCTGATTTTAACGATGCATCATATTCAATACCCGCAAGCACTGCCAGCTCACGAATCGTTTTAGGATCCAGTTCATAAAATCGTCCCGGACGATTACTTTTAGTCATTAAAACCGAGCCATAACGAACTCGTATCAGGCGACTAACTTTAAGATCAACCGCTTCCCACATACGACGCACTTCTCGATTTCGCCCTTCCATCAAAACAACATGATACCAGCGATTAAAACTGGAAGACGCCCCGGGTGAGCCATCTTCATTTGTCGTTTCAACAATATCCTCAAATCTGGCTTTGCCATCTTCAAGCTCAACACCATGGGTTAACTTTTTAAGCTGCTCGGCACTGGCCTTACCCATAACACGTACAGCATATTCACGCTGCAACTGACTAGACGGGTGCATCAATTTATTTGCCAGATCACCATCATCGGTTAATAATATTAACCCTGACGTATTGATATCCAGACGGCCAACGGCTATCCATCGACTGTGCTTCAAACCCGGTGCATGATCAAAAATGGTTGCTCGCCCTTCGGGGTCGCTTCGGGTACACACCTCACCTTCAGGTTTGTGGTACATCAACACCCTCGGCAATGTCTGCTGTACATCACGTATAATAATTTTACGCCCGCTGTACATAATAACGTCACCGGTTTCAACCTGTTGCCCTAACTCAACAACCTCACCATTAAGCTGAATTAAACCTTCTTTAATCCAACCTTCGATCGCGCGTCGAGAACCCAGCCCCTGTCGGGCCAGCGCTTTTTGTATACGTTCTTTACTCATAAAATGAATCTTTTCCGGATAAAACAATGAAAAACTGATTAATCTGCATTGTACTACTTTCTCATGCTCAATAGGCCGCTTACATATCTATTTCGCACGCTGCAAGTCAATATATTTATACTATACTCGAAGGATTGAATCATTTTTCGCAGTTTTTTAATAACTGCCTGTTGCCATGACCATAAGCACAAAACTGAAAAAAGTCCTGTTCAAACTGAGCAACCTTTATTTTCCTTTTAACAACCTGAGCCCCGAGCGCTTACAGGAAATTGTTAATCACATTCGTATTATTGAACTGCAACAGGATGAAATACTACAGATGAGGGGCTCCCGATCTCAGGATTATCTGTACCTGATGGAAGGTGAAATAGACATCATTTGCGAAGGTAATATTCGCACTATAACTAACCCTGAAGATACTCAGCGCAGTCCGGTTTTATTACCCAATGAAAAAAGTAGCTGCAGCATTATCGCTAAATCCAATTGCATTATCAGCCATGCTAATCGGGATATACTAGATACCATTATTGCCTGGGATCATATTGGTCGTGAAACCCGTAATACGGTTAAATACATTGATATGATACGAAATACTCTGGTATTTCAACGTTTACCCATAGAATATATTGAAAGCGCTTTCTCCCGCATGAAACCATCCCGCTTTAACAAAGGCGAAACCATACCGGCAGATAAAAGTGATGCATATTATTTAATATTAAGCGGACGAGCTGAAGTTCAACGATTTGATAGCATAAGTCAGAATTTCAAACGTATTACTGAACTGGGCATCGGTGATATCTTTGGTGATGAAGCTCAGGTTTCGAGCAAAAACACCGATGAAACCGTCGTTATGCTTGAAGACAGTGAAATACTCATTTTGGGTAAAGACGACTATCAACAACTAAAAAGCCGCCCCAAAGTGCCGACTGTTCAGGCGCAGGTAGCTAAAACCATGCTGGATAATGGCTATAAACTACTAGATGTCCGTTACCCTGAAGAATATAACGAAAATCGAATTCCTGGCGCAGTACCAATACCGCTGTCAGAATTGCAAAATCAACTCAGTAAACTTAATGACCAGCAACCCTACATCATCTATTGCCACTCCGGGCCCAGAAGTGCTGTTGCCACTTTAATATTACATGAGCACAATTTTGAAGCACTTTCACTGGAAGGCGGTATTAGAGACTGGCCTTACGAAGTCGAAGAAGCATCAGCTAAGCCTAATATTGTGCCTCTAGCAAAGAAATTCCACTAGATATGGTAGACATTCTTCACAAAACCGGATAAAAGGCATAGATTTTACTTTTCCCCAGCTCTACACTGATGATATACAGGAATTTGAACCTGTGAATGCAAAACATTAGAAAACGGGGATTTTATGACTACAGACTACTCTGAAAAACGTAACTTCTTTCGCATGAACCTTGAGTGTGATGCGGAGTACACAATCAATGGGTCGGGCAATCAAAAATCAGGCAAAGTAAGCGATCTAAGTGGTGATGGTATCTCAATCATTGCTGACCAGTCGGTTAATCCTGGTACAGAGGTACGTGTATCAATTCAACCTGAAAATGATGTGACACCACCACTTGATATCGTAATGGAAGTCACTCGTTGTGAAGAACAGGACGCTGAAAGCTTTTTACTTGCGGGTAATATAACTAAGCGATAATATTTCTGCTGATTAACGACTGATCGGCGAGATCGTTTCTACTTCTCCACCAGCTGGATCCCAGCTGGAGCAAATTTACTCCCCCTCAATAAATTACCATACACATATTAATCCCTCCTAAATCGACTACAATCTAGTTAACCATTTATCTATCTTAAACCTGATTAAGTAGGTACATACATGTGAAACCTCTCACTAATATAATTAATGAGAAAAAATCCACTTATAATCCAAATTTATCCAGCTTGATCGTATTCATTATAATATGCACAACTTTAATAGGGTTTTCTTTATACTGGAATATTAATCGACTACATGATGAAAAAATTGATGACGCACTGACAGAAGCAAAAGCAAACTGGAACAAGGATCAGGCTTTTCGCATCTGGGCAACCAAACACGGAGGCGTATATGTAAAACCAGATGATCGCACACCTCCCAACACCTTCCTTAAACACATCCCCAATCGAGACATAGTTACAACAGAAGGTATAAAGCTGACACTAATGAATCCGGCTTATATGATGCGCCAGATGATCGAAGAATATGAGGAGGATTATGGAATCAAAGGTAGTATTACAGGAAAAATAACATTAAACCCTATAAACCATGCAGATGAATGGGAATCTCAGGCACTCGATAGATTTAAAACAGGAGAAAGTGAAGTTTACGAAGAGTCAACGATAAACGGTGAACCTTACTTACGTTACATGAAACCGATGGTCATGGAGGAAGGATGTATTAAGTGCCATGGTCACCTTGGTTTTAAAGTAGGTGATATTAGAGGCGGAGTAAGTGTTTCCATCAAATTAAAACCATACTTAAATCTGATTAATACCAGTATTCGTTCAATAACAATAGACCACATAGTCGTGCTTATGGTTTTCTATATCGGAATTTTTTCTTATAGCCGTGTAGATAAAAAAAGGTACATCGCACAGAAGGCATACGAAAAAAACCGCATACAATATGAAATTAATCTAGAAAAAAAAGTAAAATCAAGAACGCTTGAATTAAAAAACAAGGAACGTGAATCAAATGAGATCACACGTAAACTTGAAGAAATAATGAATAACGCAGCAGATGGAATAATAACTTCAGATGAAAGAGGCGTTATTATTAGTTTTAATCGGGCAGCTGAAAACATGTTCGGGTACTCATCTGAAGAAACAATAGGTAGAAGCCTTAACATACTTTTACCTGATTCATCAAAAAACACACATGATAGTTACATTAATAAATACCTCCACACTGGTATATCTACTATTATTGGTTCTTCCCGGGTTTTAGAGGCAAAGAGAAAGAATGCGGAATGTTTCCCTATTAACATTGCCATTAGTGAAATAAAAATTAATGAAAAAAGAATTTTCACAGCCATCTTTCATGACATAACAAAACAAAAACAAAATGAAATAGAGCTTATACAGGCAAAAAATGACGCTGAAAACGCCAATAAAGTAAAAACTGATTTTATCTCAGCCATGTCTCACGACTTAAGAACACCATTAAATGCTGTGTTGGGTTTTTGCCAACTGCTTGCAACCAACCAGGAAGAACCATTAACAGAAAATCAGAAAGATAATGTTAAAGAAATTATGGATGGCGGGAATCACTTATTACATTTAATAAACGACATACTTGATCTGGCAAAAATTGAAGCCGGAAAAATATCACTCAATACTGAATCGATAAATGTATACTCAATAATCGATGAATGCATCACTCTGGTAAAAACATTAACCAATGAAAAAAACATTATAATAAAGAACCACTTAAAAATATCTAATAATTATTTTGTTCGTGCTGATAATACTCGCCTTAAACAGATATTATTAAACCTTCTTTCGAATGCCATAAAATACAACAATGATAATGGCTCTATAGATATAAACCTGACAGAAATAAGTAATAATTATTTGAAAATTTGCATTATAGATAATGGAACAGGCATTCCTGAGAACAAACAACATCAGGTTTTTAATCCCTTCACAAGATTTCACTCCAGTGCTCAGCACATTGAAGGAACAGGTATAGGTCTCACTGTTTCTAAACAGTTAATTGAAGCAATGAATGGAAACATTAATTTCAAAAGCAAATTAAATCAAGGCAGTTCATTCTGTATTGAACTGCCTAAAGCAGACAAAACAAAAATAACAAAACACTCAGAAATAAATAATACTACCAATTCTAAATTACACCCTGAAAACACGAGCACTCTACTATACGTTGAAGACAACCCCCAAAGTCTAAAACTAATGGAAAAACTCGTAACAAGCCTTACATATATAAAGATGATATCCGCAACAAATGCCGAAGAAGGCGTAAAAATAGCAACAGACAAACAGCCCGATATAATTATTATGGATATTAACCTACCGGGAATAAGTGGTATTGATGCACTTAAGTTACTAAAACAGAATAATAAAACGAAAAATATACCTGTAATAGCATTAAGTGCAGCAGCAACACAAAGAGATATTAATCAGGGAATGGAGTCTGGTTTTTGTTGTTATTTAACTAAGCCTGTCAATGTAGAAGAAATCACTATTGAATTAAATTCAATTCTAAATAGGTCCCGAAAAATAAGTTAAATATACTTTTATAAACAAACTGCTGACGCTATTTCAGGCAAACTGATTAAGCAACACAGGAGCTGGCTCTGTCTGAGCCGTTGCCATAAAATTACTGATTGCAGCAGCAGGTGGTTCACTACTTTGCAAATTCGCAGACTCTGCTGACGATACCGCTGGTGATGAGCTTTCGACTGCTGGCACTGTATCGACAGCCTTCTCATTAGTTGATGAAGAAACAGATTCTATAGCTTGTTCATTTTCTTCTAACTTAGCTTCTTCTCTGCGCTGAATAGCTAGGTCAACTCGCGCTCGCGAAGCCAGCTGATTAGCATTGGCCGCAACCCTTAAATCCTGAGGAGAAGGATTAGCTGGCGCCAGAGCAGCTGCTCTAATCTGATCAGCCTTACTTAAAGTAGCCTGCGGGTCATTCGCAACAGGCGAAACATCTAACCTGACTTCGCCACCTATGGCATAGGTACGACCATCGGGACCGGCTTGAAAGGTAAAACTGGGGCCACCTCTTACAAGACTTCCACCCGCTGCAACGTGAGCGGCCTCATGCGCTCTTACCTCACGATCACGTGCACGTAACTGTCGAAGAAGGTTATCATCCTGTTGCTTCTGAACTTTTTCAGCTTCTTTATCTTCAGAATTAAGATTAGACGAGCGAGTTACATCATTAACACGCCTTGATGAACTGGTGCCAACTGGATTACTACTTTGAATATTTTGTGAGCTATTTACAATCATAAGACACTTCTACTGTAAGCACTTAAGACCAGAAAAAATGATTAGTTCAGTTTACGCCTATGCGCGTATATCAATAATACTACCAACAACTTCATCAATTGCTGAAACAACTTTTGCAGAAGCCTGAGCCTGAACTTTATTTTGCTCTAGATCCAGAAGAGAACCTTCTAGATTCGACCCCTGACCGGCCTTATTTAGCTGATCAGCGCTGGCAATTTCTGATGCATTTTTACGCAAACCATCCAGACCACGCTGAATACCCTGCACTGCTTCACTTTGAACTGACAAAACGCCCATATCGATACTCCAGACGAAATTATACTTAATCAATTTATATCATAATGTAGCCATTATTTCAATTTTGAGTGCTGAAACGTCGCTCTAATACGATAACTGGTGAAAAACCACGTATAAAGCAATGAGAATGGGAGTTTTTGTGGAAGCCGGGCTTAATCTGCGATTTAACCTGGAAACATCGTGAACTAAATAAAGCCCGCCCCTACACTGTAATAACGAACTATAGAGAGCTACATTAAAACAGGCAAAACGATTAGTTTATAACAGGTTCTTCTTCATTTCTGTCAGCAAGCTCATCTGCTCCATCATCACTTTCAGTAGTTAGAGAATTTTCAGCTTCATTATCATCATTTTCGACGATATTTTCTGAAGTTTCTGAAGTTTCTGAAACCTCTGAAGCCTCTGAAGTTTCTGAAGCTTCTGAAGCTTCTGAAGCTTCTGAAGCTTCTGAAGCCTCTGAAGCCTCTGAAGCCTCTGAAGCCTCTGAAGCCTCTGAAGCCTCTGAAGCCTCTGAAGCCTCTGATCTCTCCAAGCCTTCTCCTGCTTCAGCTGCCGGTACTTCCTGCTCAAGTGCCAGTTCAGGATGTAATTTATCAAGATCGGTAATATCTGCCAGACTCGGCAATTCATCGAGGCTTTTCAGGTTGAAATAATCAAGGAAATCACGTGTTGTACCATACATCGAAGGGCGACCCGGTACATCTTTATGCCCTAAAACCCGTACCCACTCGCGTTCTGTCAGAGTTTTAACAATATGACTGCTTACACTTACACCACGTATTTCTTCTATTTCACCGCGGGTAATAGGTTGTCTATAAGCAATTAATACCAGTGTTTCTAATAATGCTCTGGAATAACGGGGTGGTTTTTCTTCCCACATGCGAGAAACCCAGGGTGCATTTGAAGGCTCTACCTGCATTCTATAACCGCTGGCAACCTCTTTAAGCTCTATACCACGACCTTCATAGTCTGCCTGTAACTCCTGCAATGCCTGCAGAATGTTATCTTTGCTTGGGGGTTGCTCTTCATCAGCTTCAAACAATGCTTCTAACTTACGCATTTCCATTGGCTGGTCTGCTGTCAGTAAAACGGCTTCAATAATATTTTTTAACTTTGCTTGTTCCATAACTAACTATTCTTGTATATCCAGATCAGGCGGCAACTCAGAATCGCTAGCCGCTTTTACATAAATAGGTGCAAATGGCTCAGACTGAACCAGATCAATCATTGCACCTTTCAATAACTCTAATATAGCCATAAAGGTCACTACAATACCTTTGCGACCCTCGGCATAATCAAACAGGCTGGTAAAGTCAGTAAAACCATCCGTAGTAACCGAAGCCAATACCGCTGTCATTTTTTCACGAATTGATAACGTCTCGCGCTGAATCATATGGCTACTACTTACATCAACCCGATTAAGAATATCTTTAAAAGCAGTGAGAAGTTCGCGTAAATCTACTTCCGGCTCGGGTCGGGTTAACTCAAGTGGTGGTGCTTCAGCTTTAGCGACCCAGCTATCACGTTCCTGACGTGGTATTTCATTCAGATTTTCAGCTGCCTGCTTAAAACGCTCATATTCCTGTAAACGACGTACCAGCTCAGCCCGTGGATCATCCTCATCATCTTCTGATTCAGGACGAGGCAACAGCATACGAGATTTAATTTCCGCCAACATAGCAGCCATCAACAGATATTCTGCTGCCAGCTCAAAACGCATGGTTTCCATCATTTCAATATACTGCATGTACTGTTTAGTGATATTAGCAATAGGAATATCCAGCACATCCAGATTCTGCCGTTTAATTAAATACAGCAGTAAATCCAGTGGCCCTTCAAAAGCCTCCATAAAGACTTCAAGCGCATCCGGCGGAATATATAAATCCTCGGGCAATAAAGCCAGCGGCTCACCCTGAACTACCGCAAAGGGCATTTCAGTTTGTGCTGGTGGCTCTTTCGATGCCGAGTCTTCAATGTTAACGGGTTGATTCATTCAATTTATTCTAATGTTAATTTGTAGATACACCTTCAGGGCCACCTACAACACAATAATATTCATCTACTTTAACAAATATTTATTTGAGGTAGCCATACAGGGTAAGCTGGATAGTTACCGGCTTAAGCACATAACCTTACGTATCTCATCTAGTGTATCACGTGCAACATCACGTGCCGCCTCACTTCCTTCATCAATTATTGCCTGCACGGCTGAAGGGTCATCCAGATAATCCTTAGCACGCTCACGTATGGGTTTAAGCTCGGCAACCATTGCATCGATAACCGGCTGTTTGCAATCTACACAACCTATGCCCGCTGAAGTGCAACCTTCTCTAACCCATTGTTTTTTTTCATCATCTGAATAAACTTCATGTAACTGCCATACTGGACAACGATCTGGATCACCCGGATCAGTACGACGCACACGGTTAGTATCCGTCGGCATTGTCCGAAGTTTCTGCGATATATCATCCGGGCTTTCTCGTAGAGAAATCGTATTACGATAAGATTTGGACATTTTGCGCCCATCCAGACCCGGCATTTTAGATGCAGGCGTTAGTAACGCCTGAGGCTCAGGTAAAATTATTTTTCCTGCGCCTTCCAGAAAACCAAATAAACGCTCACGATCACCGAGAGAAATATTCTGTTGATTTTCAAGTAACGCCTTAGCAACCTCTAATGCCTGCTGATCACCCTGCTCGGTATAACGCTTACGTAAATCGCGATAAAGTCGAGCATCTTTCTTACCCATCTTTTTAATTGCAGATTCCGCTTTTTCTTCAAATCCGGGCTCTCGACCATATATATGATTAAAACGACGTGCCACCTCACGGGTAAGCTCAACGTGCGCAACCTGATCTTCACCTACAGGCACCTGGCCAGCTTTGTAGACCAGAATATCAGCCGATTGCAGTAATGGGTAACCCAGAAAACCATAGGTTGCCAGATCTTTTTCTTTAAGCGCTTCCTGCTGATCTTTATAAGTAGGCACACGCTCAAGCCAGCTCAGAGGTGTAATCATAGAAAGCAATAAATGTAATTCCGCATGCTCTGGTACACGAGACTGTATAAAGATTTTAGATGAACCGGGGCTCACACCCGCTGCCAGCCAGTCAATGACCATATCATTTGTGCTTTCAGCAATAATGCGAGGATCATCATAATGCGTGGTCAATGCATGCCAGTCGGCCACAAAAAAGAAACACTCATATTCGTGCTGTAAATTAACCCAGTTTTTTAAAACTCCGTGATAGTGCCCCAGATGCAGTAGACCTGTCGGCCGCATACCTGATAATACACGCTGGTGTTGCGTTAGAACTGAACTCAAAATTTCTCCTAAAAACCAAGCAATTCGCTATAGTTTTGATTATTACATTTTTCTCTGCAGGCACCTTTCAGGCACGCCTACATCAACCTAAACCAAAAAGGCCAAATAAATTCTTTTGCACCATCTCTACCATGGGCATGAGTATTTTACCTAGAATTCCTGTGACTAAAAGCAAAATAACCAGCCACATACCGTAACGCTCTGATCGAACAAATATAACCGCCCATTTAAACGGTAAAACACCGGTAACAATACGCCCACCATCTAAAGGAAGCATGGGTAATAAATTAACCACCATCAATATAATATTAATGATGACGCCTATACCGGACATATATTTAACCGCATTTGCAACCGCGCCAGAAGGGATAAACTTATATGACAACATTAATACAAACGTCCAGAAGACAGCCATAATAAAGTTTGAAAGTGGCCCCGCCAGCGCGACAAGCGCCATATCTTTCTGAGGGTGCTCAAATTTACGCACATCAACAGGCACTGGTTTGGCATAACCAAACGCAAAACCGGTAACAAGAATCATCACAACCGGTATTAACACTGTACCGATTGGGTCTATATGTTTAATCGGGTTTGCCGTTATACGCCCAAGGTCTCTGGCGGTAGAATCACCCAGTTTAAATGCCACCCACCCATGAGCTGCCTCATGCAGTGTTATAGCCATAATTATCGGGAACAGGGCCAGCAGAATTTTATAAACTTCATCCATTTATGATTTAATCCAGCCCATGCTCGGTTCCCTTTCCTTCGCGCACAAGCACTGGCGGGTTTTCTACCATATTTATTACCGTAGTTGCTTCAAAACCACAGTTGCCACCATCCACAATCAAATCGACCTGATGCTCCAGCTTTTCACGAATATCATGAGCGTCTGTTTCGGGCATTTCATTACCCGGCATAATCAATGTAGAGCTCATAATAGGCTGCCCAAGCTCTTCAAGCATCGCTTTAACAATTGGGTCATCTACCACTCTTATTCCAATCATGCGCCTTTTCGGATGCATTAATCGTCTGGGCACTTCTGATGTTGCTTTTAACAGAAAGGTATACGGCCCGGGTGTGAGCGATTTGAGCAAACGATAATCTGCATTACTGACTTTTGCATAAGTAGCAATCTCTGACAGATCACTACACACCAGCGTAAAATGATGTTTATCATCCACCTGACGTATACGCCTAATCTTTTCCATCGCCGACTTGTCACCCAGATGGCAACCAATGGCATAACTGGAATCCGTGGGGTATACCACCACTCCACCGTTGTCGATAATTTCAACAGTCTGGTGAATTAGCCGCTTCTGCGGATTCTCTGGATGTATTTCGAAAAATTGACTCATAAGGCGGCGTATTTTGACGCAAAGTGAAGGTTAGGCATAGTAAAATTTAGAGTAATTGATAGTAACGACTGTTTAGGCACATATCCACCGGAGAAAGAGCATTTTTCCAGCTCTGTCCCCTGTTGCGATACTATTAAAAGCACTACGAAGTCGATCTACTACGTCATCTTTTGATGGCATCACAGTAGGGGACAGGGCGCAAAAAGCAGCGACCTATCCCCGATGGAGAAATATCAGAACAGGATGTATTCTCACCGGTTTAATAATCTGAAAAACATCCGCATCTGGCTAATAGCCTCAACCCTTCTTTCATGCTAATCTCGCGCCTGATTTCTTGATAAACTACTCCTATGAAAATATTTTACGATCTTGCCCCCATTATTCTTTTCTTCCTTGGATATCACAACGCCAGTTTTATTGCTGAAAATACTCCCGTAGGAAGCTGGTTAGACCCTGCTCAACCCGAAGTTATTTCTGCAACTATCATTGCAACCGGTATTGCGATTGTCGCTAGTTTTATCCAAGTTGGTGGCTTCTGGCTCAAGAACAGACGTTTTGAACGTATGCACATTTTCTCTCTGGTTCTTATTTCTGGGCTAGGTGGTATCACTATCGCTTTCGGTGACCCGGCGTTTATTCAATGGAAACCAACCGTATTAAACTGGGTATTTGCCGGTGCATTTTTAATTAGTCAGTTTGTTGGTAAAACTAGTCTGGTACACAAAATGATGAGCGGACAAATAAATTTACCTGATTCTGTATGGGTAAAACTAAATCTGTCATGGGTTGTATTCTTCATCATCAGCGGTTTTGCTAATTTGTATGTCGCGTTCTATTACGCAACTGATCTGGATGAAAAAACCCGCATGGATATCTGGGTAGATTTTAAACTCTTTGGTTTAATGGGTTTGACGCTGATTTTTGTTATTGCTCAGGCATTTTATCTTTCTAAATACATGGAAGAGCCTGAAGATGAGCGGAAGAACTAAATAACCAGTCTGACGAAGGTTGAGGATCCATTTATATGCTTTATGCCATTATTTCACAAGACGTAGAAAACAGCCTTGAAGCTCGCATTAAAGCGCGCCCAGACCATCTGGCAAGGCTGGAACAGTTACAAAAAGAAGGCCGACTTGTTCTGGCTGGCCCTCACCCGGCAATTGACAGTAATGACCCGGGAGAAGCCGGTTTTAGTGGGAGCCTGGTTGTTGCCGAGTTTGCTTCACTGAACGACGCACAAAACTGGGCCGATATAGATCCATATATAACAGCGGGTGTTTACCAGCAGGTCAGCGTAAAACCCTTTAAGAAAGTTTTTCCAGCCGGTTAATAAAACACGCCAAAACTTGCCACTCAGCTTCCTGACAACTATAACTATATTTTGGGGATTTAAAATATAGCTAGCAGGAGCGCAAATGAAACCCAGCATTCTTCGTAATATATTATTAGCTTTTCTTGGCTTTGGCATAATGATGGGAATTATCTTCCCTTTCTTTGCAAACTTCTTCGTAGATTTTAAAGATGGCCTGAGGGGCTGGTTCGTTGTTAGCTGTCTGGTTGCTGGCATCATTATGGGTCTTATAAACTATTACATACTGAATCTGGTGCTTGTTTCCAAACTTAAACGAATTGCACAGGTTTCAACATCTATCAGCAATCATGATTTAACCTTTATCTGCGAAATGGAAAGCCACGATGTTATTGGCGAAATAATTGATAGTTTTAACAATATGGCGGGAACTTTACGTAATGTTGTAGGTGAGCTTAAAACCAGTAGTGAACAAATGCTCTCGGGGGTTAATCAAATTTGTTCTGTAGCCGATAGCACAAGTCAGGGTGTGCAAAATCAGCATAACCAGACCCAGAATGTTGAGATGGCAATACAGCGCATGACTCAAATTGCACAGGACGTTTCAAGTAAAGCAGCTCAGGCAGCAGAAGCCGCTGCTATTGCCAAAGAAGAAGCAGAAAAAGGTAATAGCGTTGTGGGGCAAACTGTCAGTTCTATAAAGAACCTCGCCAGTGCTGTTGAAAATGCCTCCGTATCAATTAATCGTGTTGAAAAAGAAAGTCTTAATATCGGCGGTGTACTCGATGTAATTCAGGGCATTTCCGAACAAACCAACTTACTGGCGTTAAACGCCGCAATAGAAGCCGCCCGTGCAGGAGAACAGGGCCGAGGATTTGCTGTTGTTGCGGATGAAGTAAGGACTTTGGCGCAACGCACTCAGGAATCTACAAAAGAAATTCAGACCATGATAGAAACACTACAATCTGTTTCAAGAGAAACGGTTGAAGTAATGGAAAAAGGTCAGACTCAGGCAAATGAAAGCGTTAGCCATGCAACCGCGGCTGGTAATTCATTACAACAGATTACTCAGGCCGTTAAAGGCATTACCGAAATCAACACACTCATTAATGATGAAGCCGGTTCACAGTCTGGTGTAGCCGTTGAAATAAATCAGAATATGCACTCTATCAGTGAAATTGCCACCGAGAGCATGGATGGGGCAGAAAGAACTAATCAGGAAAGTCAGGGGCTAGCAAACCTGGCTCAAAACCTTCAACAACTCGTGTCCAAATTCAAACTTTAATAACTTGCTCATCAGACAAAAACCATTACAATAGCGCCTACTTCACGTAATGCCAGAGTGGTGGAATTGGTAGACACGACGGATTCAAAATCCGTTGCTTTTACGAGCGTGCCGGTTCAAGTCCGGCCTTTGGTACCATATTGAGTTACACTCAGTTCCAAGAAAGTCCGCACGACCCCCGATAGAATAACTGATTACATTAATTTAATTCCATTAAAGTTCATCAGAATCTATTGTGGTCCTGCAACTGCGTTGGTATTTTGGTTGGTATATATTTATCCGCAACAAGCAGATACCAACAATGCCCCTTACCGACATCAAAATTAAACAGGCTAAACCCAGAGAGAAGCTTTATAAACTATCCGATGGTGGTGGTTTACAAGTTCACATACAAACTTCAGGTGCAAAGTACTGGCGCCTAGCGTATCGATATAGCACGAAACAAAAAACATTAGCGCTTGGGGTATACCCTGAGTTATCCCTTGCAGAAGCACGTGAAAAGCGCGCTAAAGCTCGCAAGCTATTAGACAATGGTATTGACCCCGCTAATGAGATGAGTAAACGCTCACGCAAGCATCGTGAAACTAATGACATTGAAAACTCATTCGATAATATCGCCAGAGAATGGTTTGATATGCAAAAAGAAAACTGGTCACCAAAGTATGCGTCAAGGGTCATCAGTAGCTTTGAAAAAGATGTGTTCCCTTATATTGGCAATTACCCAATAGAAAAAATTACAGCACCTTTAGTTCTTAACATTTTACGCAAAATAGAAAAACGGAATGCATTAGAAGTAGCAGCAAGAGTATTACGAAGATGCCACGCTGTTTGCCGCTATGCAATACAGACAGGTCGAGCAGAACACAACCCAGTCTCTGACCTACAAGGTGCACTCAAAACTAGAAAAGTTAAACACCGCGCAGCCTTAAGCCTTGCAGAATTACCCGATTTCCTAAAACGATTAGAGAAGTATGACGGCAATAAACTCACTATGCTCGCACTTAAATTAATCGTGCATACATTTGTTCGTTCAGGTGAGCTACGAGGAGCCCGCTGGAGTGAAATCGATTTTGAACAAGCTGAATGGCGCATACCTGCGGAACGCATGAAAATGCGTACACCACATATCGTACCCCTCTCACTTCAATCAATTGCCATACTAAAACAAATACATGAGATATCAGGACACCGTGAATTAGTACTACCCAGTGAACGAAACTGGAAAAAAACGATAAGTGAAAACACACTTATATATGCAATGTATCGTATGGGCTACCACACACGTGCAACTGTTCATGGCTTTAGAGCCACCGCCTCAACTATCCTGAATGAAAAAGGATTCAACCCTGATGTAATTGAACGTCAACTTGCCCATATGCAAAGAAACAAAGTAAGGGCAGCCTATCATCGTTCAGAATATTTAGATGATAGAAAAACATTGATGCAATGGTGGAGTGATTTTATCGATAGCCAATATGGTAATAAAATAATTTTAGGGAGGTTTGGTAATGCCTAAATTTGATAAATGGCCACCACCAGTCGGTTGCAATAATGAATGTACTGCTGGTGCGGCACTTCATATGGATATCCAAATTCTTTTTGACATAGATGTTCAAAAAAGCAACCAAAAGGACATTATGGAGACCATGTCTACGCAGGACTTAAAAACTCAAAGAGATTACATCCGATATAAACATGGATCAATAAAACATGGGATCAATACTCTCAATAAACTAGCCCAAAACAAAGTTAATTTAGAACAAAATGTAACTAAAAATAATCATAGTAAATTAACTAATGAACAGCAATCTGAAGCATTAAACATTAGAAAAAAATTAAAGAGTAAGAACGGTCGATTATCAGATTTATCCCTTAATAAAAAGGTAGCTTCTATACTTGATAAAAAATACAACTTTGATGAATCGTTGTCATATAAATCAATTGAGCGACTACATAAATCAAAAAAATAAAGCTGGACACTCGCTTGGCTGTCCAAATTAGAATATAGTTTAATTCCTCCATAGTCCAATACAATCTATGGAGATACGAATATGGCTACATCAATCCTAAGACGTCCGGAAGTAACAAAGCGCACCGGTCTAAGTCGCTCAGCAATCTACGATTATATTTCACAAGGGGTTTTTCCAAGACCAATATCTTTAGGTAAGCGTGCCGTTGGTTGGCTTGAAAATGATATAGACACTTGGATCGAGTCTCGATCAGTTTCAAATAAAATTCGCGTAAAAAACATATCAACCGACACAGTTAATGTAACTTAAAGAGGATTTAATTATGAGTTACAGAAAGGCCATCAATGATAAGTGTAAAGACTGCATTTTCGACCCATCCAACAAGCATGGCACATGGAGGCAGCAAGTATATCTCTGCACTGTTTCTAGTTGTCCATTATGGCCAATTCGGCCACATCCCAGCACTCAAAATGCAATAATTCAAGCTGATGAGTACGCAAAAACAGTTTTTCTATCTGATGAGAAAATATCTAATGACCTTAAACAGATGCACAGTTAAAGGCCGTAAAAAATTTGGCTCATTTTCAGCAATGCCACACCAAGTGACAGACTCCACAAACTACAGAAGCCTAAGTCCACGAGCAGTTAAATTATTAGTAGACATGAATGCTCAGTATAGAGGCACAAACAATGGAGATATCTGTATAACACCTAAGTTAATGCGACCATGGGGTTGGACATCAAATGATCAGTTGCATAAAGCCAAAAATGAATTACTTGATAAAGGCTGGATTGTACTTACTAGACAGGGCGGTAGAAATAAAGCCAACCTTTATGCTCTAACTTTATGGGCTATTGATGAATGCGGAGGCAAGCTCGATCTAAAGCCAACAACAGCACCATTATCATGGTGGAAAGATGGATTCGATCCTGAGACAGTTAATATTGTAGCCCTCCACACGGCCTAACTTAAGCCGCCACACGGCTCACAAAAATCATTAATTAGGCCGCCACATGGATTCATGTTATCCGTTACACGGACTAGTCTGAAACACTTTTGAATATTATTAGACCGTCACACGGGCACCTTTATATATATTTACCATAGGGAGTGTAAACAGGTACTTAACGAATATGAGTACGCTACCTTTCTGTCAATAATATCAGTAAGGTAAAGGTTAAATGCAAGGTTAATATTTGCTATCACATTTATCTTTAACTAGCTTAATTAGTTAACTGGTATAATTATTTAAGCAGCGATACTTTTAATGAGTGATCAACAATTTCAATCCGGTATTTGATAACCAGCTTGTGTACCGAGGCATAGGGCCTAAAACACTAAAGAGGAGCACCATTATGTCTATTACACGTAGGCAGTTTCTACTTTCCATACCGGCTGTTTCTGCCGGATATATCATTCCATCTTTTGTTGTGCGAGCAGCTGAATATCTAGCCAGTACTGGTAAGCCCCTACTTATAGAACCATCAATGTATGACAGCATATTATTTGCGGTTAATGATGGAACGGGTAATTATCAACTGAATATTGGTGATCCCTATGCTGAACCACCTAGGCTGACATTACGTGAATATATTGAAACCTATTACTGGGGCGATGATGATGATTACATTGAAGAATCAGATCTCAGTAAAAATGAATTCAAAATTGCGCTTAATGAATATGTAGAGGAAGAGCTATACATTGAAGACTGGGCTCGTCAACATAGCCCAAACAGACTAGCTTTTGATTATCTATTCTGTCTCGACCTAGGAACTGAAACTGAAAGTAACAAAGCAGTCGGGGTAATTGAATTCATAGATGGCCCTTCACCGGGTAATGACTATATTGCTGCGCATGTACCTGACCATCTATCACTTAGCTTGCTACAGGAACGGCTAAATCGACTAAATGAAGGTGTGAGAATTATTATTTGCTAATAAGAAGATATTTACTGTATTAGCAAGAGTCATCAATTGCTTTTATGGCAATAGAGGACATTCAATAGTCAGCTAATACCCTAAAGCCGAATTTGAATATATTTTTACTCAGTTCAGAAAACGGCAAAAAGCGAACATTTATGTAACTAAAACTAACTGCTACTTTCGCCCGTTGCCCCTATAACAAATCTTATAAACGATATTTACCAAGTCGCCTTCAGCTGAGCCATCTGTCATTGAAGATTTATCGAATTTTTTAGATATTAAAATAATTAATCACCTAAACGAAGGTTTCACATTTAATTAATTCCTATTAGTATCCTAATCAAGCGGAGAAACATGGTGAATCAAGTCGACAGACTCGTCTATTATGTTTTTGTGGTTACACGAGGTAATCAAAATCAGGAGATACAAATGAAAATACTAGCCAGCCTGTTTGGAAAAAGAAAATCAGAAGTTAATAAAGATCCTACTCATAATGTGAATGAACTACTTCATTCATTAGATCAATATATTAATGTATATGAAGAAAACAACGGCCTGAAACCTGAAAGAATACTGGTCAAAAACTATATACATAAGTTGTTCGCACAAGAAGGTGTTTATAGCTCAAAACGCTTCGGTGATATGTTAGTCATACCTGCAAAAACGATAAAGGGTGAACATGATTGGGTGGCCATTTGATATTGCTTACATTCATGCTACAAACTTAATGACATAGATAAAGAAGACTATTAGACTCTCTTTTTATTAAAGATATCATCAATAAATAATCTTCATTTATTTCTTTGTGCACTCACTATCAATCCAGTCGTCCCAATAGCTATACTTATCCTGAAAGTATGCTGAATGCTGCCCTTTATGGCCCTTCAATTTATGCTCACTCCCTCTATCCTGATAAATTATATAAGGACCGCTTTATCACGTATGGAGAATTCAAAAGAATATTCAGGTATTCCGCTTCTGGCTAATTGGAAAATTTGGCTTGCTGGTACAACTTTAGAAATAGTAAACAACTGCTTTCACCCTAACTCGGAACTTGAGCGAATTATATTATCTTTTTTAAAAATATCAAAAGCTGAACTTTAAAGACAAAAAAGCCCGCTAAAATCTAGCAGGCTCTCTATTATCGTTATTGATTTAATGCTTATGTTTTTTTACGTCTAGCAACACCTATCAAGCCAACCAAACCACTACCGAATAACCATACCGCAGCTGGAACGGGAACCGCGCTAACATCGCCCGACTGAACAGCCCATGCTTGAGCAGAATTAACTTTATCAGAGTCGTTCTGAGAGCCCAATCGCATATCAAAGCTCCACGCAACATAATCAAATGGGTAATTCGGCGGCGAGTACTCAGTTGCAGTCCAAAATTCCCATGCAAAAAAGCCTATGTTACTAAAAGGTCCAGTATTAGATAATGTGGGTGCCACATTTCCGAGCGCACCATAAAACAGGCTGCCCATATCACTATTTGTGCAATTATATAAAGACAAACATGATGCATCTGCTTCAGGTAACCGCCAGCCACCAACACCGCCTATGCTCAAACCTGCTGCCCAAGCATTAGCATCTGCCCAATTCATTGCACCACTAGGTCCGCCATCACCAGTAACTCGGGCATAGTTAGAATCTGCCAACCAGGTTAAGTCTGCTACATCATCGTAGTACGCTAGACCACCTAAACGCTCTATTAATGCGGCATTAGCACTGGTTGATAAAACTAAAGCTGTAGTTGCTGATGCTAATTTAAAAAAATTCATATGTTGTTTTCCTTTACACTTTTAATCATTTTTATTAATCCTTCAAATGAATGAGCAAAATTTAAGCCAAAATCATAACCTACTGTTTTGAATAGAGATTTCTAAATCTGTAATTATTCAAGATTGATAACTGTAAAGGACTACGACATTTGAGTATTGTAATGACAAACGTCCGCTTTGGGTCGTTTGGAGAATTTAGGGCGTTATTTGTGTAGCGCCGCTAATGGCTAGTTCCTGCTATCCAACAGCATATTTTCAAGTTCCGCTATCGGATCATGAGCATAAATTTGTTGAATTAATATTTACAGACAAAAATGGACACTGTTTTTATACAAAAAGTGTAAAAATGTCCAGACCATGCCCGACAGTCTATTACAGTTAAAAATCATATATATGCTGGTACTGAACGAGTGCCTTCACCCTTTTGCAGCTATTCAATATTTTATACTTCACAATTAGATAATATAAAAGCAGAACTTCAGACACAAAAAAGCCCGCTAAAATTTAGCAGGCTTTTTATGATTATAATTGATTTGGCTTTATGTTTTCTTACGTCGAGCAAGCCCAACTAACCCGATTAAACCCGAACCAAATAACCATATTGCTGCAGGGACAGGAACCGCATTAAATTGCATATTATCTAAAAAAAGACCTTCAGCATTTACACCTCCAACTAATATATATGCAATATCATTAGTTTCACGCAAAATAGATACTGTTGTGAATGTATCACAAAATGGTGGGCAAAATGATGATGACACACCTCGACCATCACCTTGTGCAATTACTGAATCTAATAAATTACCAAATGAGTCATAAGCCCACAATCCGCCTACATCATCATCGTTATAAATCAGGTCAATTTGAATGAAATCTGTTTGTACATCAAAATCTGCTCTTAACAATCCAAATGTAGTCTGATCCCAGTCTTGACCTGTGGGTAATGATGCTACTGGAGGGGTATATCCAAATACCAGTGAACCAGTAGTTGCTATATTGGTACTATTAAATGAAGAAAATCCGTCTATTGCGATAACTGTTGCATCAGGCCTACCCTCTACTGACAACGTTACACCAGCATAAGCTGTTTCTATATTAGTACCTTCAACGAAGCCATCAGGTTCGACACTGACGATAGCTGCATTGGATGAATGTGATATTAATATTGAGGATAGTGCAAAAAAATAGCCCCAGACTTGTGACGGGCTGTTAACTCTCTTAATCATTTAGCTCCCCTGATTCTCCAGTAAAAAAGCACCTACTTTAATAAGATACTATCCCAGCTGTGGTAGTATGTAACTTGACACACATCAGGGATGATTAGTTAAGTGTCCAATCACATGTTACTTAAGAGATTTATAGGGTATTAATTAAGTTCTCAGCTTCTTCACAAAGAAGCCTGTTGGTCTTTATGTTGGTGTATTTACACACCACATCATAATTACTCCCTATTTATCATAAACTTACATGATAAATATATGTCCGGCCTTTGGTACCATATTCAAAACCAGCTTATTAGCTGGTTTTTTTATGCCTATAATTTAATACCTTTAAATTTACTTCTCATCACATACATAACGACCTGGTGCATTACACAGTGGCGGAAAATTTTTAGCACCCAATTTTTGCGGCGATTTTTTTAAAGCACCAGACTGTTTTTTTAACCACGAAGTCCAGTCTACCCACCAGGTTCCATCCTGACGTGTCGAAGACTCTAACCATTCATCAGCAGATTCACATAGTGTCTCATTGGTATAGTATTCGGTATGCGCTAATGACGGAGGCCTTAAAACACTTTGCACATGACCACTGGTACTCAGTACAAATCGATGTTTACCCCGAAATATTCTTGTGGTTTTATAAACTCCTTTCCATGGCATTAAGTAATCTTCACGGCCAGCAATTACATATGTATCGACACAAACTTTACGGTAATCTATCGGTATACCTAATACCTTATGAAGGTGTGCATTTTGAAATACATCCTGCTCAAACATATCTAAAAAATCACCATGTAATTTTGCAGGTAAATTTGTAGAGTCATTATCCCAGTAAAGAACATCTAATGTTGGCGGGTCACGCCCCATTAAATAATTATTCACCCAGTAATTCCATACCAGATCTTCTGGACGTAACCATGCAAAAACACGCGCTAGCGCTTTACCATCTAAAATGCCTTCTATTTGAGTATGGGCTCGTGCTAATTTTAATGTTTGCTGTGTCGTAAACAGTTCCAGAATTGAGTCATTATCAGGTGTTAAAGCGGTAACTAATGAAGTGTGATTTTTAATAACGGGGTTTTTAGTTTCTGCTAGATACCCCAACAATGCAGATGTGGTCAAACAACCCGCACATGCACTGATCAAACCAACTGTACGGCTTTTTGTTATTACTCGCATGACTTCAATAGCTTCTAACAGAGCAACTACATACTCATCCAATCCCCAATGTGACTCTGATTTACCAGGATTTCTCCAACTAATAACAAACATCTGTAAGTTCTGTTTGAGCAGATACCCTAATACACTATTTTTCTGTTTAAGATCAAAAATGTAATATTTATTTATTTGCGGAGGAACAAGGAGCACAGGACGCCTGTGCACATAAGGTGTTTGTGGTTGATATTGTATTAATTCTAACAATTTATTCCGAAAAACAACCTGTCCCGGTGTCGTTGCCAGATTTTTGCCAACTTTAAATGCATCATCTCTTATTTGACGCGGCATACTTTGATTAAAACACGAATCTTTTACCCAGTTTAATAAGCCTTTTACAGCACTTCTACCTTCAGTTTTTTCTGCACGCTTAAGCGCGGATGGATTAACAGGTAAATTTGAAGGTGAAAAGGCATAAATAATTTGATTAAAAATAAATTGTACACGACGCTCGTCTGCTGAGCTAAACGACTGCTCACTTATCCATGAATTTATTTGCTGATCCCAGGCCAGGTATATTTTCATTAATGAATTTAAAAAAATACTCTCATGCCATAAGTCATCCTTAAAACGGCGATCTGCAGGTTCTGGTTCCAGTTCTGATTGCTGACTCAACACATCTAAAACACTGGTAGCAAATTCACAATAATGTTTTGCAAGAACATCTGGCTTAGTCAGCGCAGCTTGAAACAATAACTGTAATGTTTCTAAAACGCTTTTACCATTTATATTACTATCTGGCTGTTGTTTATCCCGATCATTTTCAGAATCAATATGATCAATAAGCTGACTTGCCACATCCAGAATGTGAGTCACCTTTCCTAAAGCCTGCTTCTGCCCTTCTTCCGACAAAGCTTTATCTACAAACACCCCAATCGTATCGGCAAAACTATTTAAATCCTTTTCAATGCTCTCACTTAACATAACGCCCTCTTTAAAAAACAATCAACATAACTTAAACATGAGTACTCAATAAAACATAGATTGAATTTGTTTAAATTAAATACCCGACCAAGCACTTATAATGATCATTTTTTATTAGATAACGAATTTTTTGTAGATGTTTTGTTTTTAACTTTTTTATTACTACCTTTATCTTTTTTCAACTCAGGTAGTCGTCTAACAACAAACTCTGTCACTTTCAAACCCAACTCAGGAATTACAACGACACCTGGATAGTCTGTATTTTCCTTAAGGTTATTATCAATTTTAACTAAAACTCTAACGATAGCACTCTCCCCTACATCCAGACTTAATGTCTCTGGGTCAGACACTACTTTCGCGCCTGAAAATTCCCCTTTCACCTGCAGTGTTACAGTACCGCCCATTCCAGATGTATTATTTACGGCAAATGCCGCGTTAGCCATTTCCCCTTTTCTACCTGCAACAATCAAGGGAACTCTTTCAGGTGTTGTGGTTTGATCAGGTTTTTCAGAATCATCTTTAGACCCGTTCCTGCTCTCATTATAAAAAGACTCATTAGTAATGGTATCACTCATCTCTTTTATATAGTCTTTCGATAAATTCAACAGAGAAGCGCTATAGTTTAAATTAACTTTTGTCGCCCCCCTTATAAGATCACTTAATCTATTTTTATCCATAAATTTCTCTGTATTTTTAAAATTATATTTATTGTTATTTGGTAACAATGGGGCCAGGGCAAGGTTTCATAACATGAAAATGATCGTACCAATGCAATTCATTATCAGGCACATCAGTTACACACACTTCATGACAGCATTCACTGCTTTTTTCACTAGAATTGAGATACCAGTTAAGATAATGATTTTGACAACCCTGCACCCAGATAACTGCTTCATAATCATTACATTTGCAACAACTATCACGCTCTTGTGTACTCGATTTTCCTGGCATTTTAAATTTCGCAGAAACAACTCTGCGCTCTTTAGGCCCAAGATTAAATAATTTATCACTTATATGTACCAGATTCCCGTGCTCACCTGCAGCGACAACAGAATATTCATGAGCTCGAAAATTTTCGTTAGTGACGACAAAACATATTTCACCAACATCTCCTGGACGAAGCTGACAGCAAATCTCACCTATTTGCACTGGCATCCAGCAGGGTTCTGGAATGTCACAACAAGTATCACTTTTAGGTAAATTTATTTTTTTCAGAGCTCCTATTGCACCACCACAACCATCACCCAATAACTTTAACGCTTCTTTTCCAAACTTAAGCTGCGCTGTTATCAGTTTACCTAACGCTTCATCTACACCATCTAAATCTAACTTTTCTTTACATCTAGACATATCAATTCCCTCATTTATTTGCAGTTACTGTCACTGCATATTCAGATGAATTTAAACTCCACACACCATGATAACTATGCCCGGGCTTAAGTTTTGATGGCAGTTGCACTTCGATTAATACTGAACGACATGCACCTGGCTTTAACTCACCACTTCCTTCTAACACACGTAGTTTTAACAGGCCTCCATGACCATCACGAAGTTTTTCACTAAAGTTAGAAAAAATCTCAGCTAAATCTTTAGACTCCATGCGGTAAGTGCTTGCAAAAGCGGTTTCAATACCATCATCATCATAAATGCCAATCGAATCTGATTTAATAATAGATAACGGTACGTTTCCTTTATTAGAAAACAATACGTATATTTTAACTTTATCTCCAGGGCTGCCATTTAATGACATTTGCACTGGAGACATTGTCAGACGTTTACGAGGCTCAACATCTATATCAACAGTGATAGGCCCTTCCTGGGTTTCTAATAATGCATGATATAACCCCGGTTCTATATTAGGACTAAGGCGGACCTTAAGCTTCTTAAGCTCACCCGAATTATCAGACCTGAACTTGAATACACTTTTTGTATTTCCGATTACCGAACTTAACTTTTTATCGGGCTTAAAATCAATTCCGTAAACAGAGGGTAAAGAACTATGTAATAAAAGGCGGCCAGGTGGCCCACGAAAAATTAACGATTTCTCATTTGAACTCAGGTTAGACATAATCACATCCTTTATAGTGACTGCATTACCAGAACACACTGGCATAACCACGTTTATTTCAATTTATCTAGGATACTACTTTTGTCATTTCTTCTTTAGAAATAGCGGCAGTAGCAGGTGGCCGTTGGACACTTTGTTTTCGAGGCTCACATGGATAGGGGACATAAGGCTCAGTGATGACCTGGCCCTGACCACATAATTGCACACAGGCTAACTCACGCCCTAACAATGAAAAACCTACTTTATAATTTAACGGTAAATGAGCTCGTATAGACGGGATTTCTTTTAAGCGTAAAGAGAAGTCAATGGGTTTAATTTCAATGGGTCTTAGGTTTATATCAATCTGCGGTAATTCCTTGATACTAAAAGAATAATCCGTAGGAATATTGAGATCCAGATTTCCATCTAAATCAAGGTCCAGATTTACGCCAAAATCAAAACTAGAAGGGATTTTTACGCTCATATTCAACTCCATCCATTAGGGTTTATACGTCACGTACTACAGTTACATCATTTGTTATATGTGCCGTTGCATTAATCCAAAAACAACTTATTTATTATTTATATTACAAGCTTTAAATAACTGAGATAAACATGGTATGCCGATTTTTTTAAATGTCAACGCCTGACATTTAAAAAAATCTGATAAAAAACAATGAAACACTAACTGAAAGTCAGATAGCAATCTGACTCTCATACATAAGATATGCTTTCAAATTAACATTAAAGGTCATTCTTTAATACCCTTCAATACTTATATTCTTTATGCAGTCCATCCCAACAGAATACCAGTATTATTAATTTTTATTGAGCCAGTTCGTTACAAGACTGACCAGCTCATCATCTTTACCGACAAAGAAATGATCGGCACCTGCAACCTGCTTCTGAGAATATTTTTTATTAGGGGAGGCAGCATCCTCACGCTGCTTTGATGATTCAAGTATAGAGTCCAGATCTTTTTCTCCATATAAATCAAGTACAGGAATATTTATTTTCTGTAATGCTTTCAGTGTATTCATTCGCTCATCAACACGAGGACCAGGCATACCAACAGCAACAAACCGTTTAATAACTGTAGATTTATGATTAGACAGATAATAAGCCGACATCGCTGATCCCAAACTGTGAGCAACAATATTTATATTTTTAAAACCTTTATTCTGTAAATTTTTTATCGCTGCATCTATACGCGGTGCAACTTCATCAAATAATGGTGCATAATCATTATAATCTGCATCGTTATCCAGCACGGGCATCTGTATCGCTAACGTAGCCCAGCCCTTTTCCGGTAATTGAGTGCGTAACGGCTGCACCACTTCCTGCCAGTTGGGGTGAACACCTGAACCATGAATAACAATGACAGCACCTTTAACCTCATCAATAGTTGGCTCTGTATAAATAGCTAAAACTTTATGACTGCTCAGGTTAAACCACTCAGCCTCACCATCAATTAGAAAATCAACAATTTGATCAGCCCAGCGTTTTTCTTTTGCAAGGTCAGATGCCTGCGCAGCGAAAGCAATATTTATCATAAACAAAAAAACAAGAGACATTCTAATTTTCATAATTTAAACCTTATTCTGTGTAAAATTAATTTAAAGGCTGTAACCGATAGATATCACCACTATCAGTTGAAAAATATATCAAACCTTCAGTACTTTGGGTCAATGCCCGTATACGCTCACCCAGCTTTTCAAGTAATCGCTCTTCTTTTACTACCTTAGCATTACCATCTAATACCAGACGATTAATATGCTGTAACGACAATGCACCTGACATTAAGTTACCTTTCCATGCTGGAAACAATGCACCGGAATATAATATTAAACTCCCCGGTGCAATAGAAGGAATATATACCTTAACCGGTTGAGTCATACCTGTACGATGCGTGCCTTCTCCAACTGAAACAGGCCCCCAATATTCTTTTCCATAGGAGATAATCGGCCAGCCATAATTATTAGCCTTTAAAATTAGATTCACTTCATCACCACCTCTCGGGCCATGCTCAATAGACCAAAGACGATTGTTACCTGCATCATATGCCATACCCTGTGGATTTCTATGCCCATAAGTCCACACTTCAGGTAATGCCTGTTGCTTACTCATGGATGTTTTATTATTAAATGGATTATCATCTGGAATAGAACCATCCAGATTTAAACGAACAATTGTTCCCGCGTGGTTCATTAAATTTTGTGCATTAGGCCGATGCCCTCTATCACCAACTCCGAAAAAAACATGCCCATCATCATCAAAAGTTATACGGCTACCAAAATGATAATCTTCATCTGTTGTTGAATTTGTTACCAGTAGTTCCTGCCAGTTCTGAAACCGGTCTTTCATGAGTTTAGCGCGCGCTAGTACCGTAGCCCCTTCTCCTCTAATCTTTTTTACGTAGGTAAAATAAATCCAGCCACTGACTTTATAATCTGGTGACAATATAACATCAAGCATGCCCCCCTGCCCACCAGCCATCACTTCTGGTGTGTTTTTTAATATTAATGATTTCGACTGATCAAGATTATAAAGATAAACAGAACCTTCACGTTCTGTTATTAACAGTTCATTCGGTGATAAAACAGCAATAGCCCAGGGCACACTAAAACCCTGTGCTACTTTCTCCACTTTAATGCTCATTCCTTCACTTTGTATTATTAGATCTGAGCTATTAGCCTGTGCACAAGAAAGCATAACTGGCAGAATAAAAGACAAAAATATGAGTAATATTTTCATTATTAAAATAGAATACCCTATAACTTCCAGCGGTAGCTTATGAATACATAAGCATTTGATTTACCTTAATATAACATCTCATTAAGAGCTGGTATATTTTACATAAGCTGTCTATTCATTTACGATAGACAAAACCTGCCTCAAGAAGATCATTTCATACTATGAAACACTTATATACTCTTATATTACTCCTGAATAGCCTGTTTTTTTTATCTGCTACTAAAGCTAATCCCCAGCTTGAACTACAAATAAAAGGAGACCTTGAAGAGTACCAGAGCCTTGTAGAGCAAGCACTAGCTTACAGAGAAGTAACACTGGACACATATCAGATAATTAAAGACAAGATGCAAAAAGACATTCCTCTTTCTGGTAAAGACATAGAAACACTAAACACAGGTACTCTACAGCACCTGGCACTACGTAAAAAACTGTATAGCTACGTAGGTTATTACGAATATCTGCTAAATGACAAATATGACAGTATAGATAAAGAAGCTCGTTTAAGAGGGATTATGCTTTCTTTATCTGCTGCGCTTGTTTTATACGACAACTATTTATTATCTATCACTATTTTCGAAGAAGACGCTAAACTACGTCGTTATTTAAATGCAAAACATGATGGGTACAATATAAAAAACTATCAGTTAAATGAAATCACGCTACAGTATAATTCAATAGAAAATCGTAATCGTGCTCGTAGAGCCATAGATTTTTTTAAAACTGAATGGCAGAAACAATCTTACGAATTTCGACATCAGCCCTATAATATTTATTTAAATTTACTTATTACTCAAAGCCCTTCTTATAATCACATACGTGAATTCTCACCCCTTTATGTAGTTAACCAGAAAACCAGATTTTTAACCGGCATCACATCAGATACATTATCAAAACTAGGAAAGGAAGGTGTAAACCTGTTTAGCCTTTTATTTGGCAACTCCATCGGCGTCGTTGAAGTGCGTAAAGGTTTATTAAACAATGATATTAATGTAGAGACACAGCTGACATCTCGATTAAAAGCAGGAGATATATTACTTGAAAAAACACCTTTCAGATTAACCGATAAATTAATACCCGGTTACTGGGGGCATGTTGCTATCTGGGTAGGCTCCGAAGAAGAGTTAAAACAGCTGGGTATATGGAATCATCCAGTCGTAAAAAAACATCATCAACAGATTAAATCATCTCAGTTAGTAGCTGAAGCGTTAAGAGCAGGTGTCGAATTAAATTCTCTAAACCAGTTTATGAATGTAGATGACCTGGCTGTTTTACGTAAAAACAAACTAGATGATAAAACCAGAGCTGAAACAATCATTCGTGCTTTACGACAGATAGGCAAAGCCTATGACTTCAATTTTGATATAGAAACCAATGATAAGATTGTGTGCTCTGAACTCATATATGTTTCATTTACTGAAACCCAGTGGCCAACTGAAGCAACATTGGGTCGACACACAATTAGCCCATCCAATATAGCGATTAAAGCCGGTGACGAGCTACCATTTAAAGTGGTTTCGTTATACTTACATGGCAAACCGGTAAACAGCGAAATTCATTCAGAATTTAGTAAGTTAAACATTATAAACTGATAACTTAAAACATGAGCAATAACGATTTCATTAATATCCGGATAAGCAAAGATGAACTTCAGGATTTTTGTCAAAAAGTACTGAAGCGCTCCCGTGATATATCTAAAACACACGATGCATTAATCACACTAGAATCTTTCATTTCAGTTTTTGGTCGACCCAGCCATGGAACAATTGAGTACCAGACTATTGAGTCCACCATAAAAGAAATAACCGAATCAAGCAGGCAACAACTATTAAAAAAGTCCACCATTGACTTAATTGAAGCACTTAAACTCTGTAACGCTAAATCCTTAGCGATGATACATACACCCTTATCCAGAAATGGCTTTTATCAGATACTACAAACAGCCATTGAAACCCTTACAGATGATGATATCCGTCTGGTTATGTTGTGGTCAGCCAACTGGCTTAAAGAAGCCAGCGAACTGGCACAAAAGGCCAGTGGTTACCCGGATGCCATGGATTTCAAAAAGGCTGAAATTAGTTTTGAGGAGTTTCAGGCGATTACTGATATAGACAGAGTATTGAATCCGAAGTCGTAAGCCCTGAAAATTAGTTTTTTTTGCACTCTGATCGCTAGCAAAGTACGATATTTTTTAACTCACGACTTACGACTTACGACTTACGACTTACGACTTACGACTATAATTTATTGCTTACTTCGCTCAGCTTCAATAAAAATACGCTGCACTAACGGATACTTAAGCTTAATTACCTGATCTATCTCTGCTATGCAGTTCTCTACGTTTTCGGCCGTCAGATCATTTTTAAAATCAACGCTGATATTTGCCAGAATAAAATTTGGGCCCATGTGCATAGTCAGCACTTCATTTACCATGTCTATATTAGTATTGGTTTGCAAAATCAAACGAATACCCTGCACCACAGGTTTATTTGCTGACTCCCCTATCAGTAACCCCTTAGTCTCATAAGCTAACCAGATAGCTGTACTAATGAGTATCAAACCGATAATAATTGAAGCCACTCCGTCTAAATATAAAATACCGGTTAACTGGGTAAGCAAAATACCGATAAACGCCACTAATAAACCCAGCATAGCTGCAGAGTCTTCAAACAGCACAACAAATACACTCGGGTCTTTGGCCCGTTTAACTGCGTCAATATAACCCCATTTTCCCTTACTCTGTTTAAACTCACGCAATGCAAAATACCAGGCAGCACCTTCAAAAAGCAGCGCAAACCCAAGCACTATATAGTTGATAAACGGATCCTTCATTTCAACCGGATGCATCACATGATGAACACCCTCATATATAGATATGCCGCCGCCTAGCGCAAAAATAAGAATCGCTACAATAAAGCTCCAGAAATAAATTTCCTTACCATGCCCGAAAGGGAAATCTTCATCTGCTGGTTTATTAGCCTGCTTCATTCCATACAGAAGGAGAATCTGATTACCCGTATCCACAAGTGAATGAATACCTTCTGATAACATCGCAGAGCTACCTGTAAATATCGCTGCTGTAAATTTAGTGACAGAAATTAATGCATTACCCAGCAAAGCAGCAATAATGACTTTTTTAGAACCTGATGACATAGTATTTAATCACAATAGCTATTTTCCGCTACTCAGTCATATTATAAAAACCGTACTGACCGATAGGAGGAAAATTAATTAAGAATAGAGCGAATTATAGCTGTTTTGACAAAATATTAAATACTCTCTTAAGCCTGTCATTTAAACACTCCTCAAATCAGACATTTTTATTTGCAATTAATAACAAACAGCTTCAACATCTAGGGACCAGACAATATGCTGAGACTTCATTTTCACAAGAGACCAATCAGATGAAACTTATAAATATTTCATATGTAATAACTTCAGTGTTTTTATTAACCGGCTGTTCATCTACAGGCACTTTACAACCGACCCAATTAGCTAAAGCAGCAAAAATAAACGAGATTCATTGTTACAATATAGATATAAGACAGGTTGAAACCCGATTAGAACAGTATTTAAACAAATGTTTTAGCCGTGATACCGTTAAAAAAGGCAATATAGCAAAAGGCAGGAGAGTATCGTTATCTGACGGGAGTACTTATCAGTATTCAGCCGAATTAAGAGAAAACACAAACGATTGTAAAACTGAAGCCAAAATGTATGGCATAGATGAAGACTGGAAAGATGTTCTTATGCAGTCAAATCTGGCTGTATTTGAGAAGACATATAGCTGCCCATAGAATCTCAATTCTTACTCATAGGCTTCATACGGATAGATTTTTATGCCTTACCTACGTATGAAATCATCTTGATTTAATTTTTATCACTTTCAATATTAAACTGTTTTATGCAATTTTTTTTAGATGTTTCAGAATCTATGCTTTCGCGAGCGCCATCCCCCGCATCTTTACAGTTTTCAAATGCACCTTCAGTTAATGAATATGCAACATTTCCATTTTCACTAAACTGTGTAAATTGCTCAAAATAGTAATCACCCAAAACTTCTAATGATTTACTCTTAATACCATTTTCCAGAAAGTCATTTGTACGATAGAACTCAAAAAAAGGATGTCCTTCTTCAGCCCAACTGACCCACATATAACGACCACCAAGAGAGAAATCAAAACCTCCAAAGGTAGCAACGCCACCAGACTGACTTCCAAGTAATACCTCCTCACCATATTTATCTATTTTATAAAACACAACATCATCGTAAGGACCATAAGAGCTGTTAGTGCTGCTATAACATAACTGCTCTTCTATAGACGGTATAGTTGCACACACCAGAGGTAGAGAAAGCTTTTTAACCGGTTTAGTTGCATTAGCCTGAATAGATAGAAACAATAAGCCTACCAATATAAATTTATACATTTTAGATTCCATAAAGATAAGATTAACAAAATTGAATACTAATTTGTAAAAATCATCATGCTCATTTAGAGACAGCTCTTAAATATTATTGCAGATATAATTCACCTTAAAGCTGATCAGAACTACAGAAATTAAAGCTGTGACTACACATCTAGTATCATGTCACCACACCATAAATAAGAAGGGGTAGTGGCACAGAATACCTACCCTTACTCCATTGATAGCACGTCCGATTATTTCTCTAAAAAGAAGCGAATCAAATTAGGCATTGAATCACTCTTTAACCAGGAAAGCAGACACTTTTGTCAAACAAGCTAGAGCCTGTTATCAGCCAGTAACAGTATTTCATAAGCAATAAAAAAGGCGGCTAAGAAGCCGCCTTTTGAGCATTCAACTAGATTAGTTTTATGCTTTTCTGCGTTTAGCTAACCCAGCTAAACCAATTAAACCACTACCAAATAACCACAAAGCAGCAGGTACAGGAACGGGCGATAAAGTCGTTGCTTCCCAATGCGCTGACAATACATAGTCAGTAGTTACCGCATTTCCACCGTTGCCAGTGGTTACAGAACGTTGTGCAAGAATACCTAACCCAAATGAATCGAACTCTTCTGGAGCGCCATTAATGCCAAACAGAGCACCAAAGTTCAAATCAGCCAATTCACCATTCTGAAAAGTAATTGACGAAGTTAGTGCACTATCCATCGACTCATCAAATGAAAATGTACCGGCCGTTATATCCAGCGTATTAGAACCTGTAAAGTAAAACGTTTCAGAACCTGTTCCAGTATAACCTTCAGTATCTAACACCAAATTCGCACTAATTGAATCACCGGCAGTCAAACCACCCCAATTTAAAGCCCCTTCTACAACACCGTTGATTGTCAAATCAATCAATGCTGCATTAGCATTTGCTGAAAAAAGCACCAGTGCGCACACCATATACTTAAGTTTTTTCATTTATTATCCCCTAATTAAAGCACTACTACATGCTTCGTTTTCTAAACAAACAGATCAAAGCGTAATTAAAACTTAATAACCATATTCATTACATTTTGCATCTACCGCATTGTAAGCAGCTGCAGCTTGTTCAGCGGTTATTGTTAAATTTACAACCGTGAAAGGCGTCAGAGTTTTATAACCACAGCTTGGCGTACCCCTTGTGTCAACACGTACTAAATGGCTTAGTGATCCATATTGCACCCATTCACCATTTCTAAATACGGCAGCAGGTGAGCAGGCCGATGAAAGCGGATCAATCGCATCAAGCTGAGCCTGGGTGAAACAACCATAATTTGGTGAAACACATGGCATATCGGGATCAGTTGACAACTTTTTCTTATTATAATTATCAAGAATTTTAGTACGAGGTGGCTCTTTATCAAATGAATCCAGATCTTGCGCTTCACAGTAAGCAACACAAAGTCCATAAAGCCCCTTAGTCGCATCCATAAGAGGATCACAAACTCCCTCGTTTGCTGGTGTTTCACCATCAGGAGTCATTGCCATTGAAGTATTACTCATTAGTCCTGTGACCAGAATAATACTGATTGTGTAAAGTAATGATAAAAACCTTTTGTAGAAAGTCATTTTCATATGCCTCCATTTTTTCATTTGTTTATAGTGTTATTTCTAAATCTTTTAATCATAAAGCAATAAACGTGCCCTGATAATTTATTATATAAATATCAGTAAGTTAATTAAATATTAGAAATCTATAATTTATTAGAGTGTAATGATTTTCATACAAATTTAGTTAGTCTTGAAAGAAATTTCTTACATATTTAGTAGATGCCTGCCTGTTTGGGTCGTATGGAGACCTTTGACAAGAAAATTTTGAGGCGCTGCTAACTGCCAGTAGAAAGGTAGTGGCTCATTAGAATAGAATCTAGCAGATAATACCAGACCAGCTACGACCCAAAAACAGCCTGAAGAATACAGAATACACTTATGCTCTTTGAATTGGTCGGGATGACAGGATTTGAATTAGTGATCACCACACTAAACGTCAAATCATCACGACAAATCTAAACAGGGGCATTTTCATCCCCCAACATACTATTTAAAAAGATTAACCAAATACACATCAATCAACACTCTGTTACACGCATAAGTCAATGTATAATCAGGGTTTTCCATAAGCAGAAATACTCGCCCAGGCAGATGGGTGAGACAAACTCCCTTTCTGTTTCAACATTTCACGTTGCGCCATTGCAAGCGAACTATAGACATTGCCGCCCTCTTCCATTTGTTTGTAAAAATTTACAACTAACATTTGCGTGGCCGCATCATGAATTTTCCAGTATGAAGCTAACACTGACGGTACCTTTGCATGAGCAAATGCCCTTGCTAATGTCGCATACTCCATTCCATCGATACCTATACCAGACTCACAGGCAGAAAGAATCACCAGATCTGTTTGCCCCATATCCATTTGTGATATATCGATAACATCCAGACGTTTTTTATTAGCAAGCAATAGATAGCTCTCACTCGGGTTACTTTTGTGTAAAACGCCATGCGTTGCAAAATGCACCAGCCTTGCATCGGGCAAGTGTTCTCTTATATTGTTTTTAGTTGCATCTTTGCCAGTCAGGTTTGCTCCATCAGCTACAAGCATCTGACTCACCAACTCAACTTCTTTTCTAGCGCCAGGCAGGCTACCATCTGGGTCTGCAATAAACAGTACTCCATCACTGTACGACTCTGAAAAATCACTCACTAACTGCAAGTGCAATGAAGACGGCATTACACCTAAATTAAACCGCTCAACCGCATACACTGTTTCATTCCCATCCTGACGTATAAGTGCTGCGAATGGTAAATAAGCCAACTGCTTAACAGGTGAAATAAATACATGCTTACTATTATCAAGACTGTTTTCAATTGGCCTTAAAAGCTGATTGTACAACCACGCTAAATCTTCCTTAGCTAGAGTTTCATTTTCTTTCCATGCTTGCTGCATTAATTTTCGATCTAATCCGGCCTCCTTTTTATTCTTCATGCTAATACCGCGAACCTTTAGGTGTTGCACACCCCGCTTCATATGAGAAACAGCACGTACAGTTCTTTTATACAATTCGTCAGAAGTTACATTAACTGTTTTTATAAAAGATTCCTTATTAGTAGTAACATTGATGTAAAGATTTTTCTTAGTCGGCAAATATTGAACTAATATTTCATCTTCAGCTAAAAGATTTTCCTTTAATGCATCTACAGCCCTTGGATCCATTAGTTGATACAAACCTAGATGTTCCTGCTCTATTCTTGCTAACAGCTTTTGACGTGCTCGCTGTTTTGATTTTAATTTTTTCTTAATTGCCTCTTTATCAATACCTTTATCAACACTTCCTTTTTGTGTGGAATCTCCCATATCTTGCTTATTATTTTGTCCCGCACCCTGAATATTTTCTTCCAGTGATTTCATCTGTTTTGACAGGGATTTATAACGAACAAGTAATTTCCCCTGTTCAGATTTCAAATCTATCTCATCAAGAAAAACATTCTTTAAGAAATTACTGTGTTGATTTTCATTATCTGAAATTAAACTTCCACCACGTTCATTCGACATCAAGAATGCTTCTAGTCCTTCAGACTCATATACTAGTAAACCTAGATCTGTGCCAGCATAAATACGCCCCTGCTTATCTGTTGCAACAGCATGCACAGTTCGCGCTCCATACTGTCCCAATGATTGGTCATCCGGTAACAACTGATTAAGTCGGTTAGGATAAAACCACCGTCCATTATTATATACAGCAATACCACCCGCTGATGGAAATAACCATGCAGCGCTATCATCACCTGAAAGCCTGGCCCCTTTGCCCCCTAACCAGAGCATTGGCACCTGTTTTTGCATTGTTTTATAAGAATTAATATCCGCAAAACTATTTCTTTTAGCCGAAACATCATGATAGAAAGCACCGCTGGTACTTACAATAGCATTTTTCTCGTCTACTTTAGTATATGCAGTAACAAACCAGCCTTCATCTTTAGATGTACGAATAAATTTCTGCCCATTCCATTCAAGCTCACCACCAATAAGCTTTAGGCCGTTATAATCCAGATGTCCTTCATCGGAGGCAATCACTCTTAATTTTCCATCTACCGTTTCATAAATATAAGATATTTTACTACTGCGTGAGGGAAAACGTTCTGAATCAAGAATAAAATTATACTCTACAGGTTTTTCGTCACCCTCATGCCAGTGAAATAATGAAGAACCGGAAGCAACCCAAAGGCTATTATCATTTGCTACATAAATATGACGCACACCTTCCTCTTTCCAGCCTTCTTCATCTACTGAAGGAGTTGCATCAAATATTTCCTGTACACTTGATTCCCCCTGATTAAAACGTACTATTTTATTGTAATCATTAGCAAACAGAACACCCTGTTTCGACAGTGCTAAATGCTCTGCATTGACACTGGAAAAATGTTCAGGTTCTGGCTTATTGTCATCTGCATTAACATAATAAATTTCCTTTCCGGTAGCAATGTACGTAAAGTCTAGCTCGCCATCATTAACCATATCTAACACTCTACCGAGTCGTATGTGTCTCGACTGACCTTGTCTAAATGAGTACACCCCATCCTGAGTCAGGTACCACGCATCCCCCTCCTCATTTAAAGAAACATTCACGGCACCCTGACGAATACCGTTTCTTAATTCTGTAAATGGCAAGTCCATATACTGAAAATGGCCATCATGATATATATTTATGCCAAGGTCACTTAGTACAGCTGGCTTAATTCCCTTTTCAGGTACTTCCAAAAGTGCAAGTCCGTTAATTTCTTTTGATACAATCAAGTCTTCCTTTCCTGATAAATAAACCGGTTTACTCGAAACTTTATGACTTCCATCCCAGGACAACTGAAAAACATCAAACCCTTTAAGTATAAATACCTGTTTTAATTCGCTGTGATATATCGCATGTTTAACTTTGTTCGATTCCAGTAAAATCGCTTTACCATCACTAGAGACGCCCCATAAACCATCGGCTGTACCCACTAAAAACACTTCATTAACACTGCTACCCGCAGATATAAACTGAATACTTTTATGCCCTAATGATTCATCAAAAACACTGAAGGCATTGATGTCGCCCCGTACGAGACCTGCTGTAGTACCTGCTAAAATATCTTTACCTCTTGCAACAAGGTGCTCTATTCTAGGTGATGGAAGCCCCTGACCTTTTGTTATCCAACGTTTCGTTTCTCCACTATATTTACCTGTTATAGCAATCAATCCATTTTCAGTACCCACCCACAAAACACCATCCGATGTTTCAGCAAGCGCAAGTACAGAAGATGTTTCATTCAGGCCAAGACGATTAATGTTATGTGAAAAACGTTGATCACTTTCACTGTATCCAAACCACTCCCAGAACCCTCTACGTAATACCTGTATGCCCTGACTGGTTCCTACAACGACATCTCCATTCTTACGTACCAGTATCGCTTTTTTTTCTGCTTTAATACTCTTATCAGATAATATTTCCTTATTACTATATCGATTCCAGTAGCCTGAGTTTGATAATCTGGATCGACTCAACCACTGAGCGTCTCTTAATAGTTTTGCCTTATTCTGGTTAATTGTATTTAGCGCAGTTTTATATTTATCCTTACCACTCTTAAGCCACATATCATGCAGCCATGCTTTATGTTTTGACCAGCGAGCAAAGTCATCCTGAGGTAACCCTCTGGGTTTAACCGTAATAATTAACTGATGCCAGAGCTCGGCATAACGAGCAGCTGTAAGCATATCCTCTTTGGTTGGATCTGCCTGACCATTACTCCATAAATGAATAACTTCATCGAGTGTTTCATCTAAAATTTCTCTGGCATTATGGTAATTATCCTGATGATCTCTAACATGTTTAACCAGATATTCTACATATGTATTTTGTAATACTGACAGGTTATCAGCACGTATACTTAAAGCTTGCTGATATTCACCTTCAAGCGCTTCGAGGTGTTCATCATTGGCAGATATTACTGGCATTTTTCCAGTACGTGAATATCGTTTAAACAAAGTCGACAAGCCTAATAAATCCTGAAAACTCTGAGTCACTTTCAGGGCCATTTTATGCCCTGAATCAGAACTTATTTTATTAATTTCACCCTGTTGATCATACGTTACCTTAATTTCACCAAGATCCTTAATGGCAATTCGAATAGGTTTATTCAATTTATTATATTTAAACGTAAGCGTCTCACCATTAACACCAGTCATAACCGTAATCTGATTTGCGTCATTATAATTAAGGTGAACTGTTTTTCCTGACGATGCTTTTAGCGCAATCAAGCTGCCTGTGTCAGAAGAATATAGCGCTTCTATAAAAGTTGCCCCCTGACCAAGGTATTCAATTTTTCCGAGTTTTTGACTGTCCCTTCTAACCAATACCTGACCATCAGGTTGAATAATGCTTAATTCAGCTTTAGATTTATCAAAATGATAAATGATTTCCTGCGCACTATCAGATAGTGCTTTTTTACGAGCATCATGAAACCAGTCAATATAGCGATGCCCCTCACCTACACTGGTATTATTTATATATTCTTTAAACCTTGAAACAGAATCACCTAGCTGCCCCCTTGCTCTTTTTTCATAACTGGTGGGTACAGGTAATCCTTTTAATTTCATTTTTTCTATGTACATTAATGCCACAACTGGACTCCCACCCCATAAAACATGCTTATGAAGAAAGCTATTATGAACACTTTCATCATATGGAGACCTTTCAACCATTCTATAACCATATCCAAATGTATGATCTCTGGGTAATTCACTCCCGTACTTCACAAGATCGTGAAAGAGTGAACGATTGTCTTTATCTAAACGTGACCACTGATACAATGCCTGTGCTGCTCCCGCCTCATCTTTTGTTGCCAGTTTTAAGTCAGATAAATAAGAGTAATAGGTAGTCAGATCACCGAAGAGATCTCGATAAGTCTCCAGATCTTTAAAGGCCTGTGATAGCACGTCTCCGGATAGATACCTGTATTTAATGACTCTACTAATTATCAGTGTTTTGAGGCGATGTCGCTGCATTAAATCAGACTGGCTAACCTGCAATTCTTTAGTGCGTTGATCAAAATCTTTAATCTCAGCAAAGCAGCTATCCCAGTCTTTTTTATCAATATAGTAATCCAGCGTTTTATAGTACGGCCAGACAACACCTGGATTTACAACTTTAGCCTTAGCCCAGTTATCTAATTTCGCTTTATCAGACGATAATAAATTTTCAGCTTTCCAACTCCACAATGCCTCAGACCAGGGATATTGCTGAAGCAATTTAGACCATTCCTCATCAACTGTATTTGTTTTATTGCCCTGTTTAAGGTATTCACCGTAAAGATCAACTGTGGTTGAGTCGCCAGGTAAACGGATAACCTCTTTTCTCATTATTTTCAACGCAGCAGATTTATTATCCGCTTGCCAGAGTAATGAGGCTTTTTTTCTCAATAATTTCGATGACTCAGGCGTATGCGTTAAAGCCTCTTTTAAGAGAACATCTAACTTATCTAACTCTTTTCTCTGTTCCAGCATATTCAGAGCCAATAGATAGAAATCAGCATCTTTATTAATAATAATTTCCTTTGCTTTATTCCACTGCAACAAAGCTTCTGTTACTTGCCCTGTATCTCGAAGTAACTTAATTAATAAAACCTGATTTTCTTTTTTATCTGGGTTTAAAGAAATCGAAGATTGAATATATTCCAATGCCTGATGGTTTCTATCTGTATTGCGTTCAATTTTTCCTATTAATTTTTTCCACTTATATGAATCGGGCCATTGCTTAAGGGCCTTTTCAACAACTTTTCTGGCTGCGCCTTTATCTCCAGTCTCTTTAAGCGCATCTGCAAAATATCGTTTACCGATACTCTCATAAGTCTCATTAGATGATTGTGATTTTAAAACTTGAGCCAACTGCATTGCATAGCGCTCAGCCTGCTCATACTTATCAAGTTTTATTAACTGCTCCAGAGCATTGTCATAATTTGCATAAAAGGGATAAAAGATAAATGCTTTAAAATGTGCATCAAGAGATAAATCAAAACGTTCATTACCATTCAACAAATAACCTAAAGCAGTCCAGGCTCGAACATCATTCGGACGCTCCACCAGCCATTTTTTAACGGCTAACTGTTTATCTGTAGAGGACAAACGATGTTGAGTAAATGGCGTTGAAACATAATCACTCCATAATGTTTTTTGCATTTCTGCAGATTTTAATAATGAACTGACAATTGAGGAAACTTCAGGTTGATTGAGTTCAGTTGCTGATTCAGACATCCAGGCAGTTTGAAAAAAATCGGGATGCAAACGTGTAGCAATAGATAAAAATCGATATTTATCAGTAACCCTGTCAAGTGCATCGGCTGAATAAGCCAGGCTAATTAAACCAAATAAATCACCTGTTTTGTAATCCATATCTGGTGTAAAACGTTTTAACACTGCTTCATTACCAGAGCTTTCTTTTATTATTTCTACAACCGGCGTTATACCCAATGCAAGCTTTAGTTCTTCATCTGACTGATTATAAGCCTCTTCAGTATTCTCTAAAAAGCTATGTACACCTGTCCATGCTCTTGAAGCATATGGATGTGGATTATCAGATAAAAGGTCTTCCTCTATGCGTGCCAATGCTTCATCTCGTTGACCAGAAAGATAAAGCGCACTCCAGTAAGCTATACGCTGATCTTCAAACAGCCTTGAGTCATTAGTTCTTTTATCTGGTACAGGCAATACAGAAACAAGTTTTTTAACCAATGGTTGCCAACCGTGCTGAAACGCCAGCTGCCAGGCAAGATAGCCCTTATTATCTTTTATTAAAGGATCAGCTTCTTCATCCAGTAATAATTCCAGTAATTCTTCATCACCTGTTTTAGCAGCCAGATGGAGTGCACTACGACCAGACTTATTAGTAGCATTAACACTCGCACCATTATCTAGTAACAGTTTTGCAACTCCAATATTGGCTAATCTGGACGCCATATGTAATGGCGTATTCCCATCTTTATCAACACCATTAATCAACGCTTTAGAGCGTACAAGTTGTTTAACTGCTTTATTTTTTATATGCTGTAATGAAAAATGAATTAATGAATGATTCGCTTTATCAGCAAACAACTCTTTTTTGTAATCCATCAGCGATGACAATGCTTCTATATCATCAGATAAAATAACGCGTTGAGCTAAGGTGAACCCCTCAATATCTTTAACTTTTAAGTCTGCTCCATGTTTAATTAGCAAATGAACAAACTCCATTCTGTCTTTATTAAGACTTAAGGTAACGGGCGTTTCAGAATACTCATCTTTGATATTTACATTTGCTCCCGCCTCAAGAAGCATTTTAAATACCTCTTTATCATCTGATATTACAGCGTAGTGTAAAGCAGTATATTTATTATTTCCTGAAGCATCAGGAGCCACTCCTTTATCTATCAATAATTCAGTTAGTTTAGCGTTGCCATTTTTTGATGCCAAATGCAGCAGACTATCACCATCTTCATTAACCCCGTTAACATCTGATCCTTTTTCTATTAATAACACAATGAAGTCATCAGCCATTTCCATTTCTAGAGCCAGCAAAACAAGCGGGCTTTCGGAATCTTTCAATAGATTAACGTTCGCACCATGATCAATTAATAAACGAGATATATCTTCACTCCCTTGATCTATGGCCACATATAGGAGGCTTTGGCCACCGTTTGTAATAAAGTTTGGATTCGCGCCTTTACCTAATAAAGCTTTGACTTTCTTAACTTCGTCATTTTCAACCGCTCTTAATAAATCAAAATCATGTAATTGAGAGTATTCTGCTTCACTAAAATAAGACTTAACTTTATTGAAAAGTTCTTCATCATCTAGTTCCATTAGCAGACCCAAGGGCGAAGTCCCCTCTGCTGTAAGCTTAAGCAAGCTTGCGTTTGAATTTAGCAGAGTTAATATCACATCATCATACCCAGCCTCATAATCATAGAACAAAGCATATAAAGCCGTTTCACCCTGCTCCGTAGCAATATCAATATCAACAACAACTTTAAGAAGGTTATCTATTATTGATTTATTATTACCATATACTGCATAATGAAAATAAGGGACACCTGTTCCATCAATGCCTTTTGAAAAAACATTAATATCTGCACCGGCATTTAGAATTAATTCAAACAACTCATGGTTTCCACTAGCTGAAGCCATAACTAACACAGGTGGGTAATCTGATTTTGTATTATTAATTATTTCATTGCCAAATTTATCTAGAAACACTTTAACAATTTCATAATTACCGTTATCTATCGCTAATAAAAATGGTGACATACCATCTTCATTTAACGGCATATCTTTATATTCTTTCAGGCTATTAATCATGGCAATTGCAGCCTGATTATTTTCTACTCTTATTACAAAGTGTAGTGGTGTGTTTAAATCGCTACTCTGTAGAAGAGGGTTAGCGCCGAAACCCAACAAATTAGAAATTATTTCTTCTGATTTAACATCTACGGCTAACATTAATGGGCTCAAGCCCTCAATTTCACCTTTACCTATTAGATTTGGATTAGCGCCTTTCTTTAATAGATCTTTAACGATTTCAGAATTTTCATTATAAACTGCCATATGAAGTGGCGTTATACCATCAACATTAAATACGTCAGGCTTACTACCCGATTCTAATAATGCTTTAACCTGCTTAATATCGCCATTAATCACAGCATCTACTAGAACCAGATTTTTCTCTGCTGAATTGACAAAAGAACTTACTGAAATAAGAATTAAAAAAATATTAAATTTAATTAAATAAAAAATCTTCAAACGCATACAAATCTCACAATATTTATTCATCAACAATACACTTATTTATTAATATTTTTATATTAATAAAATATTAGATATCAACACATTTTAAAAAATTAAAACTTTATAATCGTACACTCTCTACATCACCACCCATTAGTAGAGAGCTTATTGTTGTTAGAACTAAAAGAACAGCACGCAGAAATGTTGCCGCATAAAAAACTTATAATTAAGCATTACCGTACACCCTATACACCTACTTCATCTTCTAAGATGTTAATATTAATCTTATAGCATTTAAACTAGCCTGAATAATAAGAAACTACTAATAAGGACACAGTATGTCCTTATTCTATGGAACATTAGAATCTTAGATAACGACAAAAAGATAATAGACGGTTTTGTTCATTGATGTCTGTGTGATAACACACATCAACTCTCTTGCTAATAACTGAATTGAGCGGAAAGACTTAAAGCAGCCCAAACTGAGCCTTAAGAAGCTTAAACCCCAACCATGAAGTTCAAGCATTTGATTTTATTGGTCGGGACGACAGGATTTGAACCTGTGACCACCACACCCCCAGTGGGTTTCCCTTAGTAAAATCAATACTTCACGCTGAACAGCCATAAACCACAATACACCTCTAATAAGACCACACAATAACGCCTATATCATTTCACATGCATTTTGTTGTACACTTAGATATCATACTTGTACAATACATTTGGACTTACAGTGGACTTACGAGATTCATATGAAAATGAAACTGACTATTACATCAGTAAAGACTCTAACACCCTCTACTAAACCATATGAAGTCCTGGACACTGAAATTAAGGGCTTTCTATTACGAGTCCAACCATCAGGCTCAATGACCTATTACCTATCCTATAGAAATAAGGCAAACAAACGCTCTAGATATAAAATCGGTACAAACAGCCTATCACCAACTCAAGCTCGTGATATTGCTGAAAAATTGGCTGGAAAAATAGCTAACAATGAAGACATTCAAACCAATAGAAAGTCTGACCGAGCTAAAGGTATGCAAGAAAAACTTAAAACACTCGAAGGTTTTATAAATAATAGATACGAAGAATGGGTTACCACTCACCGCAAGTCTGGTGTAGAAACGATAAAAACTATAAAAAGACACTTTAATCAGTTTTATCAAAAACCTCTTTCTGAGATTAACCCTTGGATAATTGATAAATGGCGTTCTGATAGAAAGAAAGCAGGCATATCTGCCAGTACCATCAATCGAGATATAGCATCATTGAAATCAGCACTTTCTAAGGCAGTCGAATGGAGAATAATAGATACACACCCTCTTTCAGCATTAAAACCATTTAAAACAGATGGAAAGGTAAATGTAAGATACCTATCAGATCATGAAACAGCATCTTTAAGAAAAGCTCTAATTGACCGTGATAACAAGATAATCAATGAACGAGAGAATGCAAATCGATGGCGTGAGAAAAGAGGCTATGACCTATACCCAGACATAACAAATTACTCTTATGCTGACCATCTTACCCCAATGACACTACTCACAATCAATACAGGATTAAGACGTGGCGAGATGTTTGATCTTAAATGGACTGATATCAACTTAGATACAAAAACACTGACCATACACGGTAAAACTGCTAAATCAGGTCAAACCCGTCATATTCCCTTAAATCACGAAGTCATAAAGACTCTCACTCAGTGGAAAATCCATGCATCAGATAATGAGTTAATTTTCCCTAATAAAAAAGGTAACCGTTTTCACACTATTAAAAGATCATGGGCAAGTATTATTAAAAGCGCAGGTATAACAGGTTTTAGATGGCATGATTTACGTCACGACTTTGCATCTAAATTAGTAATGGCAGGCGTACCACTAAACACTGTTAGAGAATTATTAGGCCACACTGATTTAAAGACAACACTTAGGTATGCGCATTTAGCACCTGACCATAAGGCAGATGCAGTAGAAAGACTCTCTATGCAAAACAACCAGCAAAGGTGAAAAATGAATCATCCAACGAGAGATGACTTCAAATCCTATTCTGATAGGTTTTATACATTTATAAAATCTACTCAAACACTATTTATAAACGAGGAAAAAATTAAAATAGAATGGCTTAGTTTTCTTGATGAACCTGTATTTATTTGGATTCAGAACCAAGAAGGGTTTAAATCAGCTCTTAAAACACTTTCTCGAGCAAGCATTATCTCTACTCCCGATTTGGACAGTCATGATGCCATATACCTTTCGAATGTATGCAGCTCCGTGTTTCAAATATTATTACACGGTATAGACCATCAACTCACGCCTAAAATAACAAAAAAATCCATACAAAAAGCAGCACTCAAACCAACAATCCAACTAATTGAACTACTTAGTAATGACCTACAGATGGAAAACTTGATGGACGGTATTAAATTACGTCAGTTATTAGAACGACTCAAAGACGAACTAACTGATGAAGCACCGACATCATACCCAAAAGAAAACAAAGGCTCTTTAATAGATAAGGAGGTTATAACTCAACTATATGACCTTCTAATTTCTAACTTTAACAAAGCTTCGACAACTGCAATTATCCACTTATGCTCACTTTACGGTTTAAATATTGAAGATAGGCAAATCAAACGACACTTAAAAGACCATCGACAATATATTGATCGATTAGAAACATATAAAAGACAAACCCAAGGAAAAGTACCACTGTAAATAACACTACCTACTCACCTCATCACAAAAATGTCACGAGTTTTAAAGAAAGCTATAAATTCATGACATAGTTACACCAATCACTTTAAGTCATAGTTTGCACAGACACATTGAATAACACAGGTGCACACTATGAATCATCAAAGAGCTTTAACCGAATCACAAGCCGCAGAATATTTATCTGTAAGTCGATCACTACTACGCCAATCACGAATGAATGGTGAACGTGAAAATAGATTATCTGGGCCAGCCTGGATTAAATTAGGTAGTCGCTCAATCCGTTACTTAATAGAAGACTTAGATACATGGCTTGAATCATTTCCAAAGTCCTCACCAAACCCTCAAAACGAGACAAATACACAACAGAAAACACCAAAACCAGAGCAAGGGGGTATATAGGTATGCCTCAATTAAATAACCCTCAAAATCCACCTAAAAACCCGCAAAAAACAGGCTTACGTAAAGCTGTAGATAATCATTGTAAAGACTGTATTTATGACCAATCCAACGGTTTAGGCACTTGGAGGCAGCAGGTTTATCTATGTCACATGAAATCCTGTGAATTGTATGATTTTAGGCCAACACCAACGACTACAGCAGCAATTCAGCAAGCTGAGTACTTAGAAAATGGCGAAAAATAAAATTAAAGCTAAAAACCGCAAGGAGAGCGGTAGTTTTTCATTAATACCTCACACTGTAACTAATTCTGAAAACTATAGAAGCCTCAGCGCTAAAGCTGTAAAGTTATTAATAGACACTATTGCAAGATATAACGGAAGCAACAATGGAGATTTTGATTATTCCTATAAAAACATGAGGAAATGGGGGTGGAACTCAAATGACACTATCCTGAAAGCCAAGAATGAATTACTTCTCAAAGGCTGGTTAGTATTAACCAGACAAGGAGGTAGAAATAAATGCAACTTATATGCACTTACAATCTGGTCTATTGATGAATGCCATGGCAAGCTAGATAGGTCAGCTACAAAAACAGCTCTCGCTTACTGGAAGAAAGGAATTAATCCAGAAAATTAAAATCTCTATACCGTATTCCGGTGCAAGTTAAACCGCATTCCGGTACAGCCTCTGAAACACACCAAATCTATTAAACCGCATATCGGTATAGCCTGAGCTATTTTCCTTATTTCTTTAAACCGCAAACCGGTAACCTTTATATATTTACCATATATACACACATAACTCGATTCTATCTAGTACTTATCCATATCTAGACTTTTATACTCTCTTATACTATTTCCAAATTTCTCACATGCTTTTCTATTAGTGAAATACGCAATATTATGTTTCGATCTAAGCTCTTCACTATTACATCTCACCAATAGTGAATCGTTAATCACTCCTTTTGTAGAACACTTTAATTCATCATTTTGTTCTAGGAGAGCTAATGGATGCACATCTTCTTTATCATCAAGAATCGAACACTTCTTTGCTTCACGATCGTACATCCACCAGTCTTTTGTGGTCATTTCAGCATCCAACTCTAATGCTACAACATCCCAAACCTTCCAATTATCCACTAACAATTTAAAGGAATCGATACTTCTAGATTGAATCTCAAACAACCCAGGCACTGTGATAACCCCTGTTACTTCTGCATATGCAAATTCATTAATTTCATCCACACTTTCACCAGACCCCAGAAACTTAATATCTTTCACATCACAGACAACTTTATAACGATTCATGTATTTTATGCTTTCTTCATCAAACAAAGCATTCTTAATTGGAGATTCATTATGAACATTTATTTTCAGGAACTCCAAATAATCGTTCACTCCTACATTACATTTCTTTACTTCTTCAATAACAAGACTAGCAACCTTATACTCAACCGAATTCTTATCTTTCGTCAGCCTGCTTAACAAATCCTTGTATAGGTACTTCTGACCCTGCACTGAACCCACTACCTCTACTGGGCCTACACCTATAGGAGCCTCATCAAAATACTTAGCTCCTTTTCTTACTATCGGCTCTAGTAATTCAGAAAATATTTTTCCCGCCCCTGCATGTGATACAGAAAAACTCAATAACATCAGAACAAATAATATAAATCTAATATACATAATATTAATTCACTATTTAATAAATAAGAAAACACTTTAGATGAGAAAGACTCAGGAAAATGATAATTGGATCATTTACACCAATCCAACCTTTTACCACCATCATAAACCCTAGCATGACCTTCTTTAATTAACTGCTTAGATAAGTTCTTACCATCCACATAGACATTAGCCAGTATTCAAAAATACTTACCACGTTTAATATCTCGTAATTCAATCTTCTTTGCAGAACGTAAAACCTGGACAGTGAATTTCTTAGCTTTTCTAGCTGCTAACTTTTCAGACTTGCTCCGACCTCTAATTTCAGGTGCATCCACACCCAATACACGAATAGGTATGCGCTCACCGATTATGGGAGGACAGCCTTTAATATTTACTCGAAAGGTATCAGCGTCATAAATACTAGTTACTTCTGAAACGACAACTGAGCCATAATCTTTAGCGTAAACACTGAAGGATAATAAGCAAAGAAGGAAGATGATTAAGCGCATGATTCTCACATACTATTTACAAAACCATTTTACTTTAGGCTCTGCTTTGTTCATTGTTTTTGCAATTAATTCACAATCTGATGCCTCATCAAAGATCGCTCTATGTGTTTCCATTCCTCGTCTTAAAAGATATAACTCTGTGCCATCTTTATTAAACCAACCTGCATATATCGGAGCACTAATACATAAAATTAGTATGAGCAACGTTAATTTATGAAACATTTATTCCCTCCTAGCAAAACCTATCAATCCAATTAAACCACTACCGAACAACCAGACTGCTGCTGGTATTGGTACAGCGCTTACATCACCATCGTGAATTGCCCATGTATTGAGATAAGTAGCCCTACTTAAGTAGTCTTGACTGCCATCGTCCATACGGAAGGCCCACGAGCTGAATGTACTAAACTCGGTCTCTGTGGCAGACCAATACCAGCCTGACTGAACGTTACTGAATGGACTCGCGTTGCTAGGCAAACCTGCTGTATTGCCCAACACGTTGTAAAACAGGTTACCCATTTCACTGCCAGTACAGTTGTAGCCTACATATGCATTCCCGCCACTTGACTGCCTCTCACAACTCGTATCCGGCTGCAGCGTATCTGGTAAACGCCAACCTGTTATACCCGCTACATCTAAATCCGCTGCCCAGGCATTAGCATCCCACCAATCCATCCCGCCACCTGCACTGGCATCAGCCAACCAAGTTAAGTCCGCTTCAGTATCATAATAAGCCAACCCACCCAAACGCTCGATTAAAGCTGCATTAGAAATTATTGGAACTGAAAGAATTGGGATTAGAAATACTTTGAAAAAAAACTTGCCTGAAGAACCGCCCATTACCACACCCTGATCATTTATATATTTATTAAATGACACTACAGGAATGAACTTTAATGAACAAGTATATATAGACATAACTGAATAAATTAACTAATAGCTTGATTTGGATTTATGAAAAGTAATTGCATGTGACCTCCCCCCGCCCTTGTTAATATTTTATTCCGGCTGCATTCTATCGACATGTTGCTATGTGGGGCTCAATAGTCACTAGGTAGATACCTACAACTACCTTAAACAAATTTTAAAGGGGGTAGTATTTTTGGCTGTTTTTTTAGATTAAACCCGATTTTCCCTCTCATGTGGGAACGGGCTACATCTCCATCTACTTATACCCCTACAAGGGGTCGGGGGAAGCTATTTATAACTAAAATATTTATAAACTCAATAACCGCTTACACCCTTAAGCAGAACTTCGAAGTATTTAGATTAACTTCTCAGTACGGCCAGAAGCAGACACTCATAACAAATAAAAAAGGCGACTTAAAGCCGCCTTTTTTATAATCAATATCGAATTAGTTTTTATGTTTTCTTACGTCTAGCAAGCCCTACTAAACCCATAAGACCTGAACCGAATAGCCATACTGCAGCTGGTATAGGCACTGCAGCCGCTGTACCAAAGTGTATGTTGTCAAACTCTACTATCCCTCCACTCAAATTTCTCAACAGAACTCTATCAAATGAAGTGGCTATTACCCCCTGAAATGGATTAGCCGCCGGACTTGTATAATCTGTAAACCCCACTAAATTAGAGCCAAGATAGAGATATATTTGTTGATTTCCAGGACTATCAAAACCAATGGCGTTTATTGGAGATGAAAAATCCATCTGAATAGCTCTTCGACTACTTAACCCCATACCATCTGTAGTAAATCGAGAACTATAGGTTATGACTGGATCAGACCAAAACCTTATACCCAAGTAAGAGAAGTTTGTTGTAACAATTGTACCTGTATACATCCCTGTAAAATTAATTTCTCGATGAACATCTAGTGACGGCTCAAATTCATCCAAAGATGTATACTGGTTAATTATTGAAGCACCGGCAGAGCTCACAATAGAGCTTAATATTATAAAAAATAATAAACTCCGTATCGCAGCGTTATTCAATGTCATTTTCCTTTACACTTTTATTATTGTTTGCCAGCAGCATCTTTTGTTGATAAAACTTAAGCCGTAGTAGCTGATGCTAATTTCCTGAATTTCATTTTATATTCTTTTTGTAATATAAGAAAATAACAGGTTGGATTTGATTTGTATGTAACTCACCTCACTTAGCACAAATTGGGTGAGAGACTGCTTTTGAAAATGTAGCTTGAATATCAAGAATCGTTAAATGCTGCTTATGGCTATAACTAGTAGTTTGTGGAATGGTTTACAGAGTTCCGATAACACCCTAAAGCAGAACTTAACGACAATAAAAAAAGCGACTAAAAAACTGCCCTTAAATTATGACAATTTAACTTTATACTTTACGTCTAGCAAATCCTGTTAAAGCTAAAAGTCCTGAACCGAATAACCATACTGCAGCTGGTATAGGTACTGCACTAACATCTCCAGTTTGAACAGCCCATGCATATAATCTATTGGTATCAGTGTATGCTCCTGTCAATGCGCCACCACCAAATGAATATGCGAAAGCATTATTGAAGCCATTGTCCGGCGAATTAGGAGCTTCAGCTGGTGTTGAAGACCAATAATAAGAAGTCAAAATATTACTAAATAAATAATAGTTTTCATTATGGATAGCTGTAATTCCTATAGTCGCCTCACCTCCAAGCACATTATAAAACATATTTCCCATCTCACTCCCTATGCAACCTAAGCCACTTGAATAGTTGTCTCCAACTTGGGTAGTACATGTTGGGTCTGGTTGTAGTGTTTCTGGCAATCTCCACCCTTCATACCCCCCAACAGTTAACTGCGCCGCCCATTCATTTGCTCGACCCCAAGTCATCTGCCCAAGACTATTGGCAGCGCTATAATTATTAGTTTGAGCATAATTAGCATCAGCTAACCAAGTAAGATCAGCTTCAGTATCATAATAAGCTTGATAGTCAATGCCACCTTCAGTAGCAGCTAATCTACCTACCAATGCAGAGTGAGATGTAAGAGGTAAAAGCAATAGAGTAGATAATAATAATTTACGCATTGTGTTTTCTTCTTGCGAATCCAATCAATCCAATAAATCCACTACCAAATAAAAATAAAGAAGGAGGGATAGGCACAGAACTTACAACAATATTATCGAAATTTATGTAAGTGGCGTAACCAATAGCATCTCGTGTGAAATCAAAATCAACATACGAAAGATTTGTCCAATCTGAATCAAATGAAAATGTTTCAAAATCTTCGACACCACCAATACCATCAGATACACCATCAAGCTGCAAACTCATACCGACGATACTTCCATCCGTTCTAACACCAGTTATGATTCCATTCATTCCATTTCTGTAATAGCTTGAATCGTTCTCATTAAATACTTCGCCAAGGTCAATAGACTGAATACTAAATGCTGAATCATCATTACTTGAAACACGGAAATGCACTTCATAATCATACAAGTCGTTATATACAAATCCTGTAGTTGTTCCGTTACTACTACCTCTATTAGATTGCCAACCATCCCACAAAGAAAAGACTCCAGCATTCTCTTTAGTTGAAACGTTAAAACCACTCTCCGAATAAATAGGGCCTATACTTTCACCACCAGAAATGTGAGTTGGTGCATCGTTAAAATTAATAACAGCAGCATTTATTATTGTTGGTATTGAGAGAGCAGCACACAGAACCGTTACTGCTAAAAACTTACCTCTATCCATTAACCCCACCCCTTACTTTTTATTATCATTTTTATAAATGTACATAGCCGTACATTTATATATAAATTACTCCTATAAACATATTATGTTAAGGGTTATTTAACATTTGGCACATTTATCACTAACGATGTCGGAAAACTTATTTGGTATTCAGAAAACAGAACATTCACATTTGTATCGTTTGAAAGTTCCAACTTCCTAAGCTAGATTTTCCACCCCATGTAAAAATGAGTTACATACCAATTATCCATATGCTCATAAGGGGGTACGGGGGGTATTAGTAATATGCTTTTTCGACTGGAAATTTAACGATATAAATTAAATATCTTGGACTTAATGCGGACTTACAGGGTATTCAAGAGATGCTACAGAGTCCGGAATAAGACCCTAAGCTATTGATTTAATTGGTCGGGACGACAGGATTTGAACCTGTGACCACCACACCCCCAGTGTGGTGCGCTACCAAACTGCGCTACGCCCCGTTAGGCGGTGGATTTTACACTGAGTGGGGGGCTGATTAAAGTATTTTCTTAGTTATCAATAAATTAGGTTGATTCATAAACTGCTGTAAAACAGTAAAATCACGATAAATACAGTCTGCCAGTTATGTGCTCTAAAGCTAGATATTAGGAGATTTGCACACGGATTGAGAAAAAACACATACCAGATACATAAATTGAATTGGATATATGGGTTATTCTTATTTTTTACACATTTCTACTTTTTACACTACAGCCTAATTTAAGCTATTCGATTTCATCTACTTTTATATTTAATATTTTACTGCGAGTTGAATCGAACATTTTATGAATTAAATCATCTGCAGTTTGTTGGGGGATATTTTCAATTGATAGTTTCCAGGGAGTTTTACCTTTTTGAGCCACTTTAAGAAAAACATATAACTCCATATCGTCTTTTTGGTACTCAATTGAAATAATTGATGAGGTTGGGAAGACAAAATATTCCTCATTACTCTCATAAGCTCTAACCAGGTTATTACTAAAAGCAGCACCAGAAAACATGAAAAAAGAGAGTAGAACAATTATTTTTTTGATCACATTCAGTCCTTTTATTTTAAGCTCATTACAAACCAAACAACAATCTTTGAGCGTAAGCAGTAGAATCGGTCACTTAGATTGTTGCTGATTTGACTTAATCAGCAACAAGGGGATTTATTTCTTTAACGTTTGTAAGATATCTTCCAGCTCATTTCTGATCTGTTTAACCAACTGATTACTCTGAGAAGTATCTTCTTTTGCAGTTTCACCAGTCAGCTGCTGGCGAGCTCCACCAATAGTGAAACCCTGATCATATAATAAGCTACGAATCTGACGAATTAATATCACATCGTGACGCTGATAATAACGACGGTTTCCACGACGTTTAACAGGTTTTAACTGGGTAAACTCTTGCTCCCAATAACGGAGCACATGAGGCTTAACACCACATAAATCACTTACTTCACCGATAGTGAAATAACGTTTACTTGGAATTACGGGTAATTCGTTATTATTGCTGGCTTCCAGCATAGGCCTCAACTCTTTGTTTTAGTTTTTGTCCAGGTCGGAACGTTACAACTCTGCGGGCACAAATAGGTATTTCCTGCCCTGTTTTAGGATTTCGGCCCGGACGCTGAGTTTTATCTCTTAATGTAAAGTTACCAAAACCTGAAAGTTTTACATTGTATGTATCTTCCAAAGCTTCTCGTACTTCTTCAAAAAACAGTTCAACCAACTCTTTGGCTTCTCGCTTGTTGAGACCTAACTCATCAAACAATCGCTCTGCCATATCGGCTTTGGTTAACGCCATTTCTACTCCCGTAGTGTAGCACCATATTTGTCATTTAAGACGGTGATAATCTGGTTAATTTCTTTTTCCACGTCCTCTTCCGTAAGAGTGCTGGAAAATCCCTGTAAAATCAAGCCTAAAGCGACACTTTTTAGACCATCTTCTATATTAGTACCAGTATAGACGTCAAATAACAAAATTTCTTGGAATATTTCAGAAGTGACTGATTTAATTGACTTAACTAGATCTTCAACCGCTATTTCCTGTTTTACTAATACTGCCAGATCACGACGTACTTCAGGGAATTTAGAAAGCGGCTCAAATGCCGGCACAGAGCCCTCTAAGAGAGATTCCTGATCAACCTCGAAAACATAGACTATTGGGTCAATATCAAGTGTTTTCTGGGTATTTGGGTGTAAAGCACCTATCCATCCAATGGCTTTATTTTTCTTAAATATTTGTGCAGATTGCCCCGGATGCAGCGCTGAATGCTGTGCTTTTTCGAAAAGAACTTCATTTAGCCCTCCCATTGATAAAATGGCTTCAACATCCGATTTAGCGTCAAAAAAGTCAATTTTTCGCTCTTCTGCAGACCACTGTTCTGAAACAATAGTACCGGTTATTGCACCGGATATTTTTGCATTTTGAATCAGATCATCACCCTGTTTAACAAAGGTCAGGCCCGTTTCAAATAAACGCACTCTTGGCTGCTGGCGATTCAGGTTATGTGATACCGCTTTTAATAAACCGGGCCAGATACTGGTTCGCATTACAGACAGGTCTGATGATATCGGGTTAGCCAGCTTTACAGGTGCCAGATCAGGATCAATCGCTGCCTGCCACTTAGGGTCTACAAAACTATAACTAATGGCTTCGTAGTAACCACGCTCAACCAGCACATCTTTAACTCTTTGCAACTTAATTTCGGCTTCTACCAGTGGTTTCATTGCTGGCTGGTAAGTAGGTAGCTTTCTAGGGATATTGTTATAACCGTGAATACGAATAATCTCTTCGATTAAATCGGCCTCAATAGCAATATCAAAGCGGAAGCTAGGTGCGGTTACCATCCAGCCATCAGCATTCTTTTCTAACTGCATACCCAGTCTGTTTAATATCGACTCAACCTCAGCAGCATCAAACTCGATACCTAACATACGATTAATTCGATCCAGACGTAATTGAATAGCTTCCCGTGCAGGTAAGTCGGCTTCACAGGATTGATCAACTACAGGGCCTGCCTGACCACCACAGATATCAATTAACAGCTGCGTAGCACGCTCAAGTGCGATTATTGGTAATTCTGGGTCCACACCTCGTTCAAATCGATGAGATGAGTCTGTATGCATGCCGTATTCACGTGCTTTGCCAGCGATGGCCAGGGGATTGAAATGCGCTGATTCAAGAAATACATTTCTGGTGCTATCCGTTACACCACTTTTTTCACCGCCCATAATTCCTGCTAATGCTAATGCCTGATTTTCATCTGTAATTAACAACGTATTTTCTGTGGCTTCAATTTCCTTACCATCAAGCAGTGTTACTTTTTCACCGATATTTGCCATGCGAACCTGTATGCTACCTTTCAATACATCCAGATCGAATGCATGCATAGGCTGCCCTAGCTCAAGCATGACAAAGTTAGTGACATCAACACAGGGCCCCAAACTACGAATACCTGCACGTCGTAGTTTTTCCACCATCCATAAAGGCGTAATAGCCTGAGTATTAACATCACGAACCACACGACCGGTGTAACGTGGACAAGCCTGAGTAGCACTTACATTTACTGCAAATGTATCATCTATGTCTACAGCCACTTTAGATACGTCTACTTCATTTATTTCACTTTTATATAAGGTAGCTACTTCGCGGGCGACACCTGCAACACTTAAACAGTCAGCGCGATTAGGCGTTAAATCAACTTCAATGACCGTATCATTTAACTGTAGATACTCACGAATATCTGTGCCTATCGGTGCATCATCCGGTAACTCCATTAAACCATCAGCCTGATCAGCTAAACCCATTTCTTTTTCAGAGCAAAGCATGCCAAATGATTCAACACCGCGTAATTTTGATTTTTTAATTTTAAAATCACCTGGCAGAACAGCACCAATCGTTGCACAGGCAACAACCAGACCTTCACGCACATTAGATGCACCACAAACAATTTGCAGCTCTTCACTTCCCGCATCAACTTTACAAATATTTAACTTGTCAGCATCCGGGTGTTTTTCTACCGATGTCACACGTGCCACAACAATATTAGTAAATTCACCAGCAGCCGGTTCTATGGAATCAACTTCCAGACCTGCCATGGTGATTGTTGCGCAAAATTCCTCTAAATCTGTCTGAGGATTAACCCACTCGTGTAACCAGTTTTGTGAGATTTTCATCTATTAAGCCTATTAATTATATTTTTACTTCGTCATTCCCGAATGCTTCTGTCGAGGAGGACAATGTTTGTTTTGATTTTTATTTCGTTACTACGTATTTAAATTATTTAAAACACTGGATTACAGCCTTAGCAGGAATAACGAAACATTATTTCTATTTACTTAAACTGTTTCAAAAACTTAATATCATTTTCAAAAAACAGTCGTAAATCGTTTACGCCGTAACGCAACATCGCCAGACGCTCAACACCCATTCCAAATGCGTAACCAGTGAATTTTTCGTTATCTATTCCCGCATGTTTAAATACTTCAGGGTGCACCATGCCGCAACCCAGCACTTCTAACCAGCCCGTATGGCTACACACACGACAGCCTTCACCTTCACACATAACACATTGAATATCGACTTCAGAGGAGGGTTCTGTAAAAGGAAAATATGATGGACGAAATCGGGTTTCCAGTTTTTCATTTTCAAAGAATAAACGTAAGAAGCGGTCCAGCGTACCCATTAAATCAGCGAAACTAACATTCTTATCAACCATTAAACCTTCAACCTGATGAAACATCGGTGTATGGGTTAAATCAGAATCACAGCGGTATACTCTGCCCGGCGCGATTAAACGCAGCGGTGGCTCAGTTTTTTCCATGGTGCGAACCTGTACAGGAGAGGTATGAGTTCGTAACAAGGTATTTGCATCAAAATAAAATGTATCGTGCATAGCACGCGCAGGATGATGTGAAGGAATATTTAATGCTTCAAAGTTATGAAAGTCATCTTCAATTTCAGGGCCTTCTGCCACATCAAAACCTAAATCACTAAACAGCTCTTTAATTCGGTTCATGGTGCGAGTAACCGGATGTAAACCACCCGCCTGCTGACCACGCCCCGGCAAAGTAACATCAACCGTTTCACTGCTCAGTTGTGCTTCAAGTTTTTCAGCTTCAAGCTGCTGCTTTTTTTCTTCCAGAGTTTGCTGGAAAGCACGCTTGGCATCATTAATTAACTGGCCTGCTGCTTTTCGTTCATTACCGGGTAACTTACCCAGCTCTTTTAACTGCGCAGTGAATTCGCCTTTTTTACCCAGGTACTGAACACGAACTTCATCTAATGTTTGCAGGTCAGTTGAATCTGCAACTGACTGTTGTGCTTTCTTTAATACTTCTTGTAGATCTGCCACGATTTTATTTACCGTTTGGGTTTATTTTGTTTAATCTTTTTATTACACCGCTCGTCAGCTAAAGCCAACTCCTACAACAGGAATAATCTTCAACTTTAAACTGGGCATAATGTATCAATAAAAAAAAAGGGAAAGACCACGGCCTTTCCCTTTTTTAGATTAGATTTAATTTAGTTTAAAAACTAAATAATTCTAATTTTAGGCTTCTTTTGCCAGGCCAGCTTTTGCTGCTTCAACCAATTGACCAAATGCTTCAATATCGTGAACTGCCATGTCAGCTAATACCTTACGGTCAAGACTAATTTCAGCCTTGCTTAAACCGTTAATGAAACGGCTGTAAGACATATCAAACATACGCGCTGCTGCATTAATACGTGTGATCCATAATTTACGGAATTCACGTTTTTTAACACGACGGTCACGGTATGCATATTGACCCGCTTTAATAACAGCCTGATGGGCTACACGATAAACACGACTACGTGCTCCGTAATAACCTTTAGCCTTCTTCATTACTTTCTTGTGAGCGGCTCTAGCCTGAACTCCACGTTTAACTCTTGCCATTATTCAGACTCCTATACGTAAGGTAACATGCGGCTAACCATGCGAGCATCGCACTTAGCTACTTGTGAAGGTTCACGTAAATGACGCTTACGTTTAGTCGATTTTTTGGTCAAGATATGACGACGGAAAGACTTGCCACGTTTGTAGCCGCCTGAACCGTTTTTGCGGAAACGCTTTGCAGCACCGCGATTTGTTTTCATCTTAGGCATTATTTGCTCCAAAATAATTCTTAAAAAGTACCCAGTACCAACTAAGCATTAATGCTTAACGGCTTGAGGGTGATTATTTCCGGTTTTTACTACTTCGTAGTGTGTAACCTGGTAAACACTTTTGTCACCACAGAGACACAAAGATTACAGAGTTTTATTTTTGCTATCTGACTATGCCTGATAACAAAATAATATCTGAGTTCTTCGTACCTCTATGACAATAAAATCTTTTAAGCTCTGACTAAATTAAGCCTTGGCCTTCTTAGGTGACATCATCATCACCATCTGTCGACCTTCCATTTTTGGCATCTGATCTACAACACCAATTTCATCAAGGTCGCCAGCAACGCGCTTTAATAAATCTAAACCCAGCTCCTGGTGTGCAAACTCACGACCACGGTAACGCAGTGTTACTTTGATCTTATCGCCCTTTTCCATGAACTCACGTAATTTTCTGACCTTAGTCTGATAATCACCTTCTTCAGTACGGGGACGGAATTTAATTTCCTTCACCTGCACCTGCTTGGTTTTCTTCTTATTCGCGTTTTTCTGCTTCTTCGCTTCAAACTTAAATTTGCCGTAATCCATGATTCGGCAAACGGGAGGTTTCGCATTTGGTGATACTTCAACCAAATCCAGGCCTGAGGCACTTGCTTTTGCTATTGCATCTGCAGGTGTCATAATGCCGAGCTGCTCTCCTTCATCATCAATTACCCGAACTTGAGGGTAGTCAATCTTGTCATTTATGAGAGTTTTTTTCTTATCAGCTGCGATGTTTTATTCCTCCGAAATAGCGTGTCGTGATTCTCAAAAGCATCTATCAATTGCGATTAGCAATTTCATTAGCAAGATGGTCAGCAAAAGCTTCTACGCCCATACTGCCCAGATCCTCACCACTTCGAGAACGCACGGCTACACTTTCTGTTTCTAATTCACGGTCCCCAATTACCAACATGTAGGGAACACGCGCTAAAGTATGCTCGCGGATTTTAAAGCCTACCTTCTCATTTCTCAAGTCCGACTTGACCTTAAATCCACGTTTATGCAATATTTCTTCAACTTTTTGGGCAAAATCGGCCTGTTTGTCCGTAATGTTCATAATTACGGCATGTTGAGGGCTCAACCAGAGCGGAAATTTGCCTTCATAATGTTCGATCAAAATACCGATAAATCGCTCAACCGAACCCAGAATTGCTCGATGTAACATCACCGGCACTTCACGATTTCCGTCTTCAGCCACATATTGAGCATCTAATCTACCCGGCATTGAGAAATCAACCTGCAAAGTACCACACTGCCAGCCACGTTCCAGACAATCTTTCAAAGTGAATTCAATTTTCGGCCCATAAAAGGCTCCCTCACCCGGCTGCAATATATATTCAATACCTTTTGCTTCTAAGGCTTCTTTTAATGCCTTTTCCGCCTGATCCCATACTTCATCGGAACCAACTCGTTCTTCAGGGCGTGTAGACAGGGCAATAACAATATTGTCAAAACCGAAATCTTTATATACGTCATAAGTCAGGTCAATAAAGTCTGATACCTCACTTTGAACCTGATCAACTGTACAGAAGATATGCGCATCATCCTGCACAAAGTTTCTAACCCGCATCAAACCATGCAATGTACCTGAGGGCTCATTACGATGGCACGAACCAAATTCAGCTAAACGCAAAGGAAGGTCACGATAAGATTTCAAACCCTGGTTAAACACCTGAATATGACAAGGGCAGTTCATTGGTTTAACTGCATAATCTCTGTTTTCAGAGTGAGTGGTAAACATCATGTCACTGAATTTATCCCAGTGCCCTGATTTTTCCCATAATGTACGATCAACTAACTGAGGTGTATTTATTTCCTGATAATCATGGTCACGCAATCGGTCACGAATATAATCCTGAATCGTTAAATTTAAATCCCAGCCATCCTTATGCCAGAAAACCATACCTGGCGCTTCTTCCTGCATATGAAACATATTAAGCGCTTTACCAATTTTACGGTGATCACGTTTTTCCGCTTCTTCAATACGCTTTAAATACGCTTTAAGCTGTTTTTTATCAGGCCATGCCGTGCCATAAATACGCTGCAGCATTTTGTTTTTTGAATCACCACGCCAGTACGCACCTGCAAGCTTAGTTAATTTAAAGGCTTTAATTTTTCCAGTACTGGGAACATGAGGGCCACGGCATAAGTCAGTAAATTCACCCTGCGTATATAATGACAGGTCATCATCACCGGGCAGATCCTGAACAATTTCCGCTTTATACTCTTCGCCCAGATCTCGAAAATATTTAACCGCTTCATCACGTGCCATAGTCGAACGCGTAATGGTGAAATTTTCTTTCACCAGCTCGCTCATTTTCTTTTCAATTTTAATCAGGTCGTCCGGGCCAAAATTTTCTTCATAATCGATGTCGTAAAAGAAACCATCATCAATAACTGGACCAATCGTAATCTGCGCGCTGGGGTAAAGCACTTTAACTGCCTGAGATAATAAATGAGCCGTGGAATGGCGAATAATATCCAGCCCTTCTTCATTTTTGTCAGTGATAATTGCCAGACTGGAATCATCATTCATCACATATGATGCATCGACCAGCTCATCATTCACCTTTCCAGCTAAAGTAGCTTTAGCTAAACCCGGGCCAATTTCAGCCGCGACATCATATACGGAAACAGGGGATGAGAAAGTACGCTGACTACCGTCAGGCAAAGTAATAACAGGCATTGTGTGCTCCTGGTTTCAGAGGTGACCCATACGTAAGGCCACATGTTTTATTTAATCACCCATACTAGAGGCTGATTAAACAGGGTTAATAAGTAATTTGATGCGCAGATTCTAGCCAGACTGACTATAGATTACAATTGAATTTTCAGTGATTTAAGCCGATGCTATCCGAAGAAAGCAAACAACCTGATTTGAATAGATAAACAATATAGTTTTCAAGGCCCTGTTCAGTATAAATAAGACCTTAAAAATTAGTAATTACCACCCCAGCTTTCCTTTTTCTTCCAGCGAATACGAGTCAGTATAATTCCAAAGACCAGGCTACCGATAGAAACAGCCGCACCAATCATAAACCATTGCTTTATATTATGATCACCAAGAATAAGGTTCTCCTGAGTGAGATCTTCTACTTTAGACTCAGCACTCACCAACTCCTGCTTTAACTGCTCATTTTCATCCGCTATACGAATAGGGTCAGATGCATTTTTACGTAAGCTGGCCAAAGTATTCTGCAGATTTTTTATTTTATTTTCTAACTGTGTTTGAATATTTTCTAACTCGCTGTTATGACGCTGGCTTTCAGTTAGCTGTTTTTTTATCTCGCCCTGCTTTGCTTTAATAGACTGAATTTTCTTTTTAGCACTTACCATCTGCTCACGAGCACTTTTATTTGTCATCAATAACCGTGTTTCTACCCAGCCTGTTTTAGAGCTGTCATTAACAGGCACAACCAGAGCGTGTTTTTTATCATCGGTAAATTCGACAATTTCAAGCGCTACGCCACTGTTTAAAAACTTGAGAATTTTGTGTCCGGTAGTAACACCTGAGCGCATAGGAATAGTAAGTTCATCACTTACATACTGTATGGTAGTAGCCGATAGTGTTGTAACTGAAAATAATACGTAGATAGATAGTATAGATATATATAGCTGTTTCTTCATTTCGCGAGTTTCAATGTTAAATTTTAATGTCTAATTTACAATAAAGTGAGAGGAATTGAAAATGTGAAGTTTGGTATTGAGCTATAAATCACATATGACGGGTTATACCACGTGATTTATTCGCCTGTTCATAGCCACAAACGTACTTAATGATGAAGCCATAAAAAAATTTGGTGCACCCTGTTGGACTTGAACCAACGACTTCTTCCATGTCATGGAAGCACTCTACCAACTGAGTTAAGGGTGCATATCAGGTTTTATACTGCCTGAAGAGGCGTGAATATTACTGAATGTTACACAGAATGCAAGTTTCACTCACACCGACATAATTCAGCTAACGGACATGAGTTAAAGCTCACCCCTACAGAAAATAACAACAAACACTCTACCCCGGTGGCCAGGTCATCTGACGTTTACCCATTACATGTAAATGAATATGGTGCACCGTCTGACCACCATCATCATTACAGTTCATAACACAGCGGTAACCTGACTCATCCATGCCTTCCTGTTTTGCGATTGTTTTAGCGGCAAGAAACAACTTACCAACCAATGATGCATCTTCAGGCTGAAAATCATTAATGGTAGAAATATGCTTTTTAGGTATAACCAGAAAATGCACAGGCGCTTGCGGACTTAAATCTCTAAATGCCAGCACATCATCGTCCTGATAAACAATATCACCCGGAATATCACCACTTACAATTTTACAGAAAATGCAGTCGCTCATTATTTCTATCCTGTTTTAAAAGAATTTAGTAATTATATAGGAAAGTAATTAGGAGTATTGAATGTAATAACATCAAAGATGCATTGATAAGATTTCAAATCAGCTCATTATTTAAACAAACGTATCTATAATTCCAGATACCTGACGCTGCTGATTATTAGCAGGCACAATATCTTCATTTTCCTGAAAGGTTTGAATAGCCTGTTGTGCAGTAACTCTACGGTTATCAGGCTGGCCCGATGGCTGCTGATTTGAAGAAGGTGTAAAAAGGTTAGAAGTCGATTCTCTGCTTTCAACTCGTCGAGTCTCAGATGAAAGCACTTCACCATTTATAACTCTTGATGTTTCTGCGTTGGGGCGTGTTCTCTGGGTATTTTCAGAGCGCGCCTGATCCTGATTACGTTGATTCTCCGCAGAGGAATTTTCACGGGCACGGTTATTTCCAGCAGACGACTGTTGCTGCGACTCTTGCTGCTGGCGTTGTCTGGCAGATTCGACAGAGGCTGTTGAATCAAACCGTTGAGTTAAACCGGATAGTGCGATTTCCATTTATCGATCTTCATTTGGGAATCACATAAGTATAGCAAGCAAATGCGGCAATAATGAACCACAAGTCGGAAGTTTTATGCCGCTACAAAGGTATTATAATAATTTCTGACGCCCACTAAATGCATGCGCCAACGTTCCACCATCGATATACTCCAGCTCACCACCTAGCGGTATGCCGTGGGCCAGACGAGTTGATACCACCTGATATTCTGCAGCCATTTCGGAGATATAATGCGCTGTGGTCTCACCTTCCACTGTTGGGTTGGTCGCCAGAATTAACTCTTTAACTCCACCTTCTTTAAGCCGTTCTTCCAGCAAACCCAAACCAAGCTCAGCTGGGCCAATTCCATCTAATGGTGAAAGATGCCCCATCAAAACGAAATATTTTCCGTTAAAATCGGCCGCCTGATTGATCGCCAGAACATCAGAAGGGGTTTCTACAATACAAAGTAATTCATCATTGCGACGGCTATCACTGCAGTAACCGCATATTTCAGTTTCAGATAAAGTACGACATTGAGAGCAGTGACCGATATGATCAACAGCCTGTTGAAGTGAGTCCGACAAAATAGAAGCACCTTTTCGATCACGCTCCAGTAAATGGAACGCCATTCGCTGTGCCGATTTTGGACCTACACCGGGCAGACAGCGTAGTGCTTCAATAAGTTGTAAGAGTAAGGGGGACTGGCTCATTTTAATATTGTTTTAGAATATGATTAACCGAACGTAAATCGCGAGCTAAAGCTCTCTCCTACAACCTGTAGAAATTAGCTTTAGCTGGCAATTTCAAACAAACAAAAGTCTGCTTAAAATGGAAGTTTCATTCCACCAGGCAGATTCATGCCTGATGTCACACCCGACATTTTTTCAGATGATGTTGCTTCGATTTTTCGAACCGCATCATTCACTGCCGCTGCTAATAAATCTTCTATCATGTCTTTATCGTCTTCCATCAGGCTGTCATCCAGCTCAACACGACGCACTTCATGGCGACCATTCATGGTTACTTTAACCATGCCACCACCAGACTGTCCTTCCACTTCCATATTGGCGATTTCTTCCTGCGCTTTTTGCATGTCAGCCTGCATTTTTTGCGCCTGCTTCATCATGTTGCCTAAGCCACCTTTCATCTCTCTTCTCTCTCGTATTAACTATTGTTTATGGGTTTCACCGAGTTTGGAACAACCTCGGCATTAAAATTCTCTTTCAGTGCCTGCACCATTGGATCCTGCTGTATCGTATCCTCTGCAGACTGCTGTCGCTCAGCGGTATTTCGCGCGGTTGTTTTAGCCGGTGATTCAACCTGCTGAGCGCCTAGTTCTATATGTAATTTTAGCTTTTGCTGAAGACTTGCACAAAGAGCCTCCTCCAGCTTTTTCAGCATTACCGGATTGAGTAACTGCTCATTTTCCTTATTTAACGTAAGATTCACCTCCGTAGATGTTTTCTCACGTAACGTACAGTTTACCGCTAGCTGCTTCACCATTCCACGTAGATTAAGCGCCTCAACCAGACCCGCCCAGTTGCCATCAAATTGAGCAACCAAAGTCGGTGCACTGACGGCAGGTGCAGATGGAGCGGCTTGCTGAATAACTTCAGGCGCACTAACAGGAGACACTACCTGTTGTGCTGCTGTCGAAGCAGCAGGTGCTGACGATTGAGGCGCTGCAGTTTGTGATACAGCGGCCGCAACAGAAGCTGACTGACTAGCACGTCCTTCCAGAGTAGGCTTGAAGGCCAGCATTCTTAACAATGCCATTTCCAGCCCACCCCGTGGATCGGGCGCCAGTGGTAAATCTCTACGCCCGATTAAACCAACCTGATAAAAAAGCTGTATATCTTCTGAACTCACCTGTGTTGCCAGCTGCTGCAAAGCTTCCCTATCAACCAGATTTTCATCAACCGCTTCAGGTACTTTCTGTGCCAGCGCCATCTGATGCAACATCGCTAATAACTCAGCTAACACATTGGCATAATCCGGACTTAAATCTGATAATTCTTCAACATGCTTCATTACTAAAGCCGCGTCATTAGCAACCAGTGCTTTCAGAATATGCATAACCCGGTCACGTGAAACCGTTCCCAGCATAGCCTGCACTTCAGCCTGCTCAAGTTTGCCGCCACCAAAAGCAATCGCTTGATCTAGCAAACTCAGAGCATCACGCATTGAACCATCTGCACCATGTGCCAGAAGACGAACCGAAGCATCATCAAATGCCACCGACTCCTGCTGCAATATAAACTTGAGATGCCCGTCAATCAGTGAGATTGGCATACGCTTAAGATTGAACTGCAGGCAGCGGGATAAAATAGTAACCGGTAGTTTCTGTGGATCAGTCGTCGCCAGCAAAAATTTAACATGTGGCGGTGGCTCTTCCAGTGTTTTCAACAACGCATTAAAACTGTGCCCTGATAACATATGTACTTCATCTATCAGGTAAACTTTAAAACGACCATGAGTCGGCGCATATTGCACATTATCAAGTAACTCACGGGTGTCTTCTACTTTGGTACGAGAAGCCGCATCCACTTCAATCAGGTCAATAAATCGACCTTCAGCAATCGCTTTACAGGCACCACACTCACCGCAAGGTTTTGAAGTAATGCCGGTTTCGCAATTCAGCGATTTGGCAAAAATTCGAGCAATCGTTGTTTTACCCACACCCCGCGTACCTGTAAACAAGTATGCATGATGCAAACGATCTTCATCCAGAGCATTAATCAGGGCGCGGAGTATATGCTCCTGACCCACCATTTCAGTAAAGTTGCCGGGCCGCCATTTGCGTGCAAGTACCTGATAGCTCATGAATTATTTATATTTTGGGTTATGAAAAATAGAAACCGAGTTTAACATGGTGTGATAAAAAATTGTTAGTGAATATCAAATACAGCTCTGACAATTTGATCGAAATTACAACAGGGGTCGGAGTCTTATGAATCGGGGCCAGAGCCCGAACGAATAAAACCACTTAGTCACTGGATCCGAGCCACAAGTATACTGGGATGACGATGTTTACTTTATCTGTTTATTGTTTTTCATCTTTTACAAAAACGAGCGATAGCGGACAGTAGACTGAGCCTAAATGGAGCTTTTAATTTTCCAGTTTGCCTCTGTGAGGTTTCAGATCGAGGCGGAAAATGTAAGCTTACACATGTAAGTACCCATTTTCTAACGAAGAGCTGGGACCTCACAGAGGTAAAATGGGAAATTAAAAAAAGTGTAACCTGCATCAGCCACACCCCGGCGCCCGATGTCACTACTACCGTTGCTTCCTTCCGGACCTGGCGGAGTTCGCAGTTAATCGTCGCGAGGGGACCAATACAAGTTACCGGCGGGATTATCCGGATTTTGCTATCAGCTTTCAACTTATATTTAAATTAACTTGGATTGAAGTTAAGAGGGAGGTAGTAAGATGGGACTAAATCAGCTTAGATGAATTTTGTTACGACCCGTATCTTTCGCAATATATAAAGCATCATCTGCCATTTTTAGCATGAATTCTGAATCATGACTCTTTTCAGGCTCATCCGAGTAAACCCCCATACTGATAGTCACAACTTTGTGCTCTGACTCCGGATGCTCAAACTTTAAAGCAGAAACAGCATCACACATTGCCTGTGCAAGCTGGCCGGCATCCTCAAGACTGGTATCCGGTAATACAACAGCAAATTCTTCACCACCATATCGAGCAACCAGATCAGGTGCACGCTTGCACACACTCTGCAATCCTTTTGCCACCACCTTAAGGCAGTCATCACCCTTAAGATGGCCGAATGAATCATTATATTTTTTGAAATGATCAACATCACATAAAATCACCGCAAGTTGATGACCATTACGTATGCTGCGGGCAATTTCTACACGTAAGTACTTATCCAGATAACGCCGGTTTGCGAGCCCCGTCAAACCATCAACATTTGCCAGTTTTTTAAGTTCTGAATTTACAACTTCAAGCTCTGTAGAGACATTGATTAATCGACGACGCATCTTTGCAATACGTGTCATAGAGATCATTTTTGCTTCTAAAATACGAAAATCAACCGGTTTTGTAAGGTAGTCATCACCACCCGCCTCTATACCTGCAAATATGTCATCTGGTTCAACGCGCCCACTCAAAAAGATAATAGGCACCCAGAGATTTTCATCATGACGCATCTGTCGTGCAGCTTCATGCCCATCCATTTCAGGCATAATCACATCCATTAAAACAAGGTCCGGCTTCTCCGAATGATATAAACTAACTGCCTGTTTACCATTTTCAGCGACAACAACACTGTGCCCCATCTTTTCCAGATAAGATGAGATTATTAGACGTTCTGTTTTAGTATCATCAACGAGTAATACTTTCATAAAATTAGCAATCAACTATTCAAAAGGGGGACTACACTTATATATAGACTAATTTTTACAAATTTTACACATCAAAATTATTGACCTGAATGCCAGTGTAAGCTAGTCTTGCGCACCTTCTAGAGAGGTGTCTGAGTGGTTGAAAGAGCTCGCCTGGAAAGCGTGTATACCTCACGGTATCGAGGGTTCGAATCCCTTCCTCTCTGCCATATAAAAAAAGCCCGCCTTATTAGGTGGGCTTTTTTTATATGGCAGAGAGGAAGTATTTGATAAGAAGCATTCGCGCCTCGAAGAGATAGCACACACGGACGTGTGCCATCAATTCCCCCCAACCGATTCCTTTAAATACAAACAAAGCCCATCCATGTAAATTCGGGCTTTTTACAAACAATGATAGAAGTTGGCCTTAGCTGACTCCTACAAAAATCAGACTCTAATTCAAACTTAAAATTTTTCTTCCTTGTTATACCGTTCCGGCAACAGCGCTTTTAATCGTTCAAAACTTTTCCACGCCCACACATCATTCCGACCATCATTTAACCGTGAAAAATTTAACTCATGATATTGAATCGTTTTTTCATTAAAAGGTTTAGCTTTTCCTTCCAACATAACTTCATAATTTTCAAGATCAGTTGTATCCAGACTCACAGGTTTTTCTGAGTTACTAATGGATAACACCATATCCTGATATATTTCTGCCATGCGATAAGTCGAAATTGATAAAACTTCAGGCACCCTGTATGAAGCTGCCCGTTTATAATATTTCAACGCCTCATTCATTAAATGATGCTTTTCATTCAAACTATCATCTAACGGTACGAACAATCGAGCTTTTCTGTACTCATCAAGAACAGAATCCGCCAGATCATAATTAGCTTTAGCGGCCATATAGCGGGTTCTTTCTGTCCGCTGATCTCCACCCTTCGCATCACCGTTAATTAACTGAACTCGCCATTTAGTTGCTTCCAGTTTTTCTTCATCTCTATCATACAGCTCAGCTAAACGCTGAATTGCTTCAAGAACTGACTCTAATGAAAATGAAAAACGGGTTACAAAATCCGTATATATTTTCTTCGCTCGTTTAGTATCATTTGCAAGTTCAGCCAACTCTGCAGACTGCCATAACATAACCATTTGATAGGCTGTTTTCCCAGCCTCATTGGATACGCGTTCAAATTCTAACGATGCATTAACTAAATCTCCACTTTCAAGATAAGCAACAGCCAACGCCTGAGTGACTTCAACCTGAAAGTTCTTCTGAGAGTTATTATTCCTGATATTATTCAGCTCAACTGATGCTTTTTTCCAGTCTCGTTTTACTAATAAATTTTTAATATATTTAAACTGCTTCTTCTGATTTAAAATTTCAACTGATAATGGATCAAGCTCTTTCTTTTTAATATTATCTGGAAAAGAGTTCAAAACCATTCGATGCCATCGAAGATGCTCAAGTGAATTTTCTCGTGTTCTCGTTTTTTCGGCTAGTTTTTTATAGTGATACGATAACTCTTTCAGATTAGACTTTAATGCCAATAACAACCCGTCCACCTCACTGGTTTTATATAAACGCCAGTAAGCATTTTCAATGTTATAGCGAAGAACGAAGTCTTTTCTCGCATCTAATAACAAATCAGAAAGACCGCCCTGTTTTAAAACATTAATTACTTCAAGTAAAAAACCCGGAGATTCAACATGCAGCGCATTAAACGAGGCAAACAAACGGTATGTTTTTATTGCATCTAAATACTGTTCTTTGCGCAAATAAAACTTCGCCAAAGAAGAAAAAATACGATATTCATATATACGCCTCGGTTTGTTTTTGAAGTAATCATACGCACTTATTGGTCCGGCCTGATATGAAAAACTGAGATTGACAGCCTGCATTATTTCTTCAATAAATTTACGATCTGACTCACCCATAACTGACAAATCCAGATCATCATCAATCGTATGCAAATCAAGCAAGTGCATAAATGAATTTATCGCCGAAGAATAATGAGACTGTTTAAACTGGGACATACCCTTCCTAAACACAGATTGCTGATAATGAATAGACCGAGTCCCTCCTTTTCTGTAATCAACAACATGCTGAAAGGCTTCTTCCGCCTGATAGAAATAGTTATTATTAAATAATATATTGGCACGTCGATACTGAACCTTATCGTAGTAACTAATATCCGGATAACTAACAACCAGTTCATTCAATGCCGATAGAGCTACTGAGTCAGCACCTATCACTTCGTATATTTCAGATAATTTTAAAAGCAGTAGATCATGCTTTTGCAATGGATATCGATCAATCAAAGAAGTAAATAAATTTGAAATTGATGGAAGAGGTATAATATCCGAACTATTAAATTTCTGACGCAAAGCATTCATTCCGTGTTTCACGTCATCACGCATAGTTTCATCTGATAAGGAATTAATTACCGTTTCAAATAGCTTGTAATCTACTTGAACTACATTTTGTTGAGAAACAACACTTTCATTATCCTGTAAAACTTCTGACTTTTTTTCTAATTCGCCCCCTTCATTATCATGTACATTGTAATTACAGGATGCCATGACAAAAAAAACAGGAACAAATAACAATTTAGTTAATTTCATAATTAATCTTTTAATTTCTCTCATCCATATTTAGATGCACACATAAACTGCCCAACAGCAATGAATCTGAAAGCTTTAATTGCATATGATGAATTTCAGCAACCTGATTAACGCACGACTCATGTAAATTAACAGATATCATTTCCTGAGTTGCACACATTGCCAAAAGGTCAAGTCGTACAAGACCTAATTAACTGATCAACCAGATGACTGGGGAATTGATTCACATACAATAGACTTCCACTATCGCTATGAGCTGAACAATGGTAGCTACATACAGCTCCACTTACGCGAGTGCCGACTATCGTCTATCTGAATTTGTAACCAATGCTTTCGGCCTTAAGCATACAAAGTCAGTGAGTTTAGTGTGCGTGCTAAATTCATTACTCAGGTACAGAATAATAATACATTCCGGACCTTGATTCATTTATTATTCAGTTTGGAGATGACTTCTATTTTGATCAGTAGAAAGAGAGAGACCGAGGTAGAATTATCTACCCCGGATTTTCTTCTCAGGTTTATTATTCTAGGCTTTACCTGTTTCAGTCAAATCAAATGATTTCAGTTTTCGATAAAGGGTTCTCTCACTAATTTCCAGCACTTTTGCAACATTAGCCCGATGGCCTTTATATCTGGTTAACAAAGCTTTGATATGAGCTCGCTCGTTATCTTCACGACTACATTTTATATTTGTTCTGGCTTTCACCGACCCGGCAGCCTGCACCGGCACATCTGTGTGCTCTTTCAACTGCAGTGCTTCAACTGTGATAAAACCATCAGTACAGGATAAAACAGCCTGTTGTAATATATTTTTAAGTTCACGTATATTTCCAGGGAAAGAATACTCCTGCAATACATCAATCGCTTTACCAGATAAACGACATTTAATTTTTTTACTGTCTTCCATTAAAGCGACCATTGCTTTAGCCAGAGCAGGTATATCTTCTTTTCGATCTCTTAATGAAGGCACACGGTGTACAATACCAGCAATGCGATAATAAAGATCAGCACGAAAAGCACCCTCTTCTATTCTTTCCTGTAGATCATATTGCGTAGCACAGATAATACGTACATCAGACTTTAAAACATGGCGTCCGCCAACACGTCTAAATTCACCGGTTTCCAGTGCATTAAGTAAACGCCCCTGCAAGTTTAATGACATATCACCAATTTCATCCAGAAATAGAACACCTCCATCAGCCGTTTCCATTAAACCATGACGCCTGCCAACACAACCCGTGAAAGCACCACGTTCATGACCAAACAATTCACTTTCAAATACTTTTTCACTAATAGCGCTGCAATCCATCGTGACGAAAGAGCGGCCATTACGTTTTGAATGCTGATGAATAAATCTTGCAGCAAGACTTTTACCTGAACCACTTTCACCATGAAGCAATAAAGGAGCATCATTCTCAGCTGCTGTTTTTAAACCTTCCACACACTCAAGAAAGGCATGTGAGCTGCCAATTAAACGTTGTTCATGACAACTTAACTCATCTTGTGTAGCAACCGGGTAAATCGCTTCACCCAGAAAGAGCTCACCACTCGCACTTCTTAACGGCGAGCCTTTAATTCGCACATGTTCTTCATTACCATCACCATCATAATGTACGTGTAATACGTGAAACGGTTCACCTGTATCAAAAACTTCACGGTGCGGACAATCCTCACCATTTTGCCAGCAGGGGGTATCAGAATGATGAGAGACTTTATGGCATTTACAGCCGACTATTTCGTCTTGAGGGATACCATATGCGGAAGAATAAGCTTTATTCGCAGCAACAACATTATAATGGGCATCTATAACAACAAATGCATGATCTTGAGCATCTATCAACGATTGTAATTCAATCGGTGCTTTACCTGGGGGGGTATTATTCATTTAAAACTACCTAATAAATATTAACTGTCGTATAAAACAATTAATAAAGTAAATAAATTCAATCAATTATGTTATGACATCCTTCTTAAATAGTATATTTACAGCCTAATTATTATTTTATTACTTAGTTTTGCTCTGTTTTATATTTTTTACCCTATAGAAACCAATTATAAAAGAGTTTATGACAAAAAACCCATGCTAAACAATCCCTTTATAACACAATAAAGATGAGAGGTATAAAATCAGTATTATTTTAGATTAATCTGTCAGTATTATTTACAATTAAATAATATCAATCTCATTTGATATCAAGAACACAGCGTAAATAATATATTTCGATTAACTTATTGATATTTATATATTTAATACAAACATTAGATAATATTTCAGGACAGTTTTAATACTCACTACAGACTCAAAAGCTAAAACTGTCATCAAGTTTTATGATAGTGCAGGAATGGACAAAATACAGGTTATTTTCGTGCCATAATGTCATGACATATTGACATGGTTTTTTTCGATCTGTTAAATCATCTGACAAAGTTATTAATTATAGTTATCAAATATTATCAGAAATGGTCTTTCACCAATTAAATGTATTCAATTCAGTGGGTTATAACCTGGTATACCATGTGGGGAAAATCTAACGACTGTCAAAGCTAATGAGCCTCTACCTTCGCCGGGATAGATTAATAGATTATTTTAATTCTTCCTAAAATAATAAAGTAATCGTTAACGCACTAAAAAAGAGCCAGTACTGTATGCCCATTTAGCTTTATCACTAAGTTTCCCGTATTGAAATGAAGATGTGTAACCCTTTGTAGATAAAGCACGTAACCTCCATCTATTATGTATATTTAAACCCGCCAATTTAGGGTCATCATATCTACCAATTACTACTCCAGAACCCTCAGTCGACCCAATTAGATCAATTAACAGGCGCATATTACCCCACTCGCCCACATCGTCCGGGTTAAAACCTGATTTTGTAATGCCTGCCTGTTTAAAAAAACTCATTAATTCATGGAATGTCGCCAATCTAAACCCCTTTAAAGCACCATCAACAATTAATTTATTAACCTGCTCCCATGATATTCCGTCGGTATAAGACAAATCGAGCCACTCTAAACCGGATGACGTATCTAGGGTGAGCATGGTGTTATTGATATTTGAGTTAGCTTCCCAGGGGACTTCTATTAATTCAGCACTGGAGACATGTGAATATAATAGTGCTGTAACGAATAGAACTGCCATAACAATTTTCATTAGTCATTTCCCTTGACGTATTTATTGAGTTATTAGCATTTTCTTATATATTATATTTTAATATACAAGTTACTGTTTTAACGAAATAAAATACAATCACTATACCGATTAAACGGGTATTTATTATTTACATATACCCAAAATAACAATATTTCAGATATTAATTCTGCCAATATAACGCAGAGAATAACGTTTTATATACAGCGGAAGCCTTAATTTTTTGTAAGGAAATTTCCGTGTATAATTCAGTACAAAACAGATATCCAAAAGTTATAGATTAATACATGCTCTATGTCAAAATCTGTCATTTACATCATTAAATAAAAAGCAACTACTCAATATTTACAAACACTCTAAAAATAGTGCTACCTTAATTTTTCTCTTCACATAAATAAAACAGCACAGGTATAACCAACATGAGGACTAACGGTGCTGTAATCATGTCTCCTATAAAAGACCGGGGATCTCATTTTTTGAGCTCCCCTCTTACTAAAGCCATCATGAGCCGATAGTGTAGATAACTGATTCCGCAAAACTCTCGTGTCCCCAATAAGGGCACGATTTTCCCCGATGGAGATGAGCCACAGCAGTATCCGAAAAAACGGGTTAATGAAACTGATTGCTCCTCTACAACATAGTAGAATTTCACTCAACCCCACTCAAATTAAGTTAATAATAAGTAAAACTCATCCTTCCCAAAGTGATATGAATTAGCTAATCTCCTATTCCCCTTTATCATGTTCAAACCAATTTTCTTAGTTGAGCTGTTTGATTCGCGGTTGTTTAAATGAAACATGATGAATATCAATCATTTACATATAAAAACCCGTTAATCTGCGGCCAGATTAAAACCGATCTTATAACCCTTGCGTCTGAATAAGGCCAAGTTGAGGAGAATATAATGATGATCAAGCCACATGGTTCTATCGAATTGAACCCACTATTTGTCTATGACACGGCTGAAAACGAAGCCTTACAAAAAGAAGCTGAAGGCCTGGCTTCAATCCTGGTTAGCTCTGCTTCTGCTGCTAATGCTGTAATGATGGGCGCTGGTTACTTCAACCCGTTAAAAGGTTACATGACTAAAGCTGATGCTTTATCCGTTGCTAAAGAAATGAAAACAGCTTCAGGTCTTTTCTTCCCTACTCCTGTTTTAAACCTTGTTGAAGATGCAGGTAGCATTAAAGCTGGCGACCGTATCGCACTTAAAGATCCCAATGTAGACGGCAACCCTGTTCTAGCTGTTATGGATGTTGAAGCAGTTGAAGAATTCTCAGACGAAGACATGGCGATGATGAGCCAGAAAGTATACGCTCCTGCAGATGGCGAAGCTCACCCGGGTGTTGAAGCTTTCAATGCACAGGGCAAAGTATGTATTTCAGGCCCGATTAAAGTATTAAACTTCTCTTACTTCCAGACAGAATTCCCAGATACGTTCCGTACTGCAGTTGAAATTCGTAACGAAATAAAAGAACGTGGCTGGAAAAAAGTTGTAGCATTCCAGACTCGTAACCCAATGCACCTTGCTCACGAAGAACTTTGCCACATGGCAATGGATCGTTTAGGTTGTGACGGTTTAGTAATTCACATGCTTCTAGGTAAACTTAAGCCTGGCGATATCCCTGCTCCTGTTCGTGATGCGGCTATTCGTAAAATGGTTGATCTTTACTTCCCAGCAAACAGCGCTATGGTAACCGGTTACGGTTTCGATATGCTTTATGCTGGTCCTCGTGAAGGTGTATTACACGCTCTATTCCGTCAGAACATGGGTGCGACTCACTTCATCATCGGTCGTGACCACGCGGGTGTTGGCGATCACTACGGTGCATTCGATGCACAGACTATCTTCAAAAATGAAGTGCCAGAAGGTGCTTTAGAAATTGAAATCTTCGAAGCTGACCATACTGCATACTCTAAGAAATTAGATAAAGTTGTTATGATGTGTGAAGCACCAGATCATGAAAAAGATGATTTTGTATTATTATCAGGTACTAAAGTACGTGAAATGTTAGGTCAGGGCATCGCTCCACCTAAAGAGTTCTCACGCCCTGAAGTGGCCGATATTCTGATTAGTTACTATCAGGAACTTGATAAAAACAAATAAATAATACCTTTATTTGTTTTTAAAAAAGCCCTGATTTTCAGGGCTTTTTTTTGATTAAATTAATGCCATTTCCCAGAAATCACAATATTTACATCATGACATTTTGACAGCAATAAAGAAAACCATGAATTTGATCACAATTTATTTACAGAGAATAAAACACCTTAATTAAACTATATTATAGAAAAAACAAATACATAGAAATATCCCATGCATTTCCTTGTAAGACAATTTTTGTGTGCTATTCTCCTCTCACAAATTAAAATTATAAACATCAAGGCTTTCCCGAATCAGGAAGTTCTCATCTATTTTTTAGATAATGGCCTTAATCTTTGACACGAGTTTTATTACCAACATTAAAAATATCCTCCATACATCTACTATAATGGGGTCATAAATATATACGGTACTGAAAAATGCTTTTTACAAAACACAATTTTATTAACCTGAAGTCAATAATTATTCTCATCTCCATAGCATGGGTCAATATTGCCATAGCTTCAGATGATGCTTACCTTGATGCACTAGAAGCAGAGGCTGAATCCAGTAATGACATTCAAAGCACTAAACAGGTAAATAAAAAATTTGAACTAGAAAAAATCACTAAGAACAAGCAAAAAATAGAATTTGAATCTCGCTTATCAAAAGAATTACCCGCATCTTTTAAAACTTATAGAATGCTTTCAGAAGATAACAAACAGGTTGTTATTACAACTTATTTTGATAGTAATCAAAATATGCCTGTTGCCACACGTGCTTTATTCAATTTATATTTTAAAGTTAAATAAATCTTTAAATAGTTTCATTAATCTTATTTAGGTATATCTAAAATGCACTATAAACAACATTCAATTTACACCTTTATTTTCAGTTTATGCATGCTAACGACACCGGCATTTGCACTTGATGTCAATATTACAAAAACACTTTCCGGAATAAATACGGCACATAATGGCAAGGTAATTAGAATCCAAAGAAATCAGGATCAGAAAAATGTACTCACAGGTGGTTACACGAAAACATCCAGACAGTGCCCTCCTTTTTGCATTCAACCAATCAATGTTGCAGCAAACGTAAAAACAGTTGCTGAACTGGAGGTATTAAATTTTATAAAAAACATAGTAAATAAAGGAACGGGTGTTCTTATTGATGCCAGAACTAAAAGCTGGTTTGAAAAAGCGACCATACCTGGCTCCATCAACATTCCATTCAATACATTTGATAAAGACAGTAGCGATCTTGTAAAAGCATCAGCATTGGCCAAATTAGGTGTTACTGTAAAATCTGATCAAACAGATAACAGTGAATCCCTTATTGATCAGATGATGGGACTTATGAAAGATGATACCCCTGAAACAAGTAATAAATGGGATTTTAGCCGAGCTAAAAAAGTATTACTCTGGTGTAATGGCATGTGGTGCGGGCAATCACCTCGAGCAATAAGAGGAATGCTAGCGTTAGGTTATCCCGCAGACAAGATATATTATTATCGAGGTGGTATGCAGGCATGGCAATCACTAGGACTTACCGTTATTAAAGGTGATGAATAAAATTTACAGGGGACAATTTATGGCTAAACTAAAAAAACAAAGCATGATTGATAAATTAACGGGCATTAATAACATTCAGGGTTTTTTTGAAGAATCTAAAGGTTTAATTAACCTGGCTCAACGACATAAGCTCTCACTCGCTCTTATGTATTTTGATATTAATAACTTAAAAACAATCAATAATACCTATGACAATGAAACTGGAGACTTATTAATAAAATTATTTTCAGATGCATTATCACAATCGATTCGTGAGGAAGATATAATCGCACGATTAGATGGAGATGAATTTTGTTTCCTGGGTATAAACTCTGACGATTATGATTTTATAGTACTGGAATCTCGCGTGCAGTCTATATTTTCTAAATTAACTCAGGATAACAATAAAATAAGCAACCCTACATTTAGCTCTAGCAATAAACTATTCGAACATACTGGTAAATTTAACATTGAAAGTATGCTATCCGAGGTTAAAGACTTAATAAGTGAAGATAAAAAAACCAGAAAAGAGTACCTTCAATCAATAGGTTAAACTCATTGCAATTTCTTATTTTGAACCAGATACACAAGGGAATTCTGAAAATTTCGGATATAAATTATCTTAACTAAATGAATTATCCTATAATGAAAACATTAAAAAATAAATTCGCTCAAACAGAAAAATAATGCAAACCCACCCATAAAATAAATAAAGAGCATTTCGGCTCTGGCAATTCTTTCTGGTTAATTATTCATATTTCTTGTCATACCTTGTAGAAGTTAGTGCTTTTTACTAATCGTACTTAGTATCCTTCCACTCACGTAATGCAGCAAAAACTTCCCAATCTTCTAATAGCTCACGACCGGCAAATTTTTCCGCTGCCTGTTTAACTATGGGTTGTTGCAAACGCACAAATGGATTTGTTTTTAGCTCAAGACCAACCGTAGTTGGAACCGTTGCTATGCCCTCTTCCTGTTTGGCCATCTCCACATCATCCCGTTGATTAATTACGTCACTCTCAGGTTCTACCCATTTTGCAAAACCCAGATTATCCACTGTATATTCATGTGCACAGTACATTTTAGTCTCTTCTGGCAAACCCATTAAAACGGCCAGCGAATCTGCAAACATTTTAGGTGTGCCGCTAAAGATTCGGCCACAACCTGCTGCGAATAATGTATCACCACAAAACACGACACCTTCTCCAATATAAGCAAGGTGATCCAGTGTATGACCTGGTATCTGCTTTACCTTAAAACAGATATCAAGTTCGGGTATTTTCACTTCTGAATCTTCTTTGACTGTAGTTGTAAACAGGTCTGTAACGGGCAGGTCGATAGCTAGCGGGATATCTGATGGCGTTCTATCTGGCCCGATTAATCGTGTTTCCGGATACCTCTTTAATAAGTCTGCCACCCCCCCCGTATGATCATAATGTTGATGCGTAATCAAAATAGTAACAAGCTGTAAGTTATTATCTTCAATATATTCAATAACCGGGTCAGCTTCCCCGGGGTCAACTATCACGACCATAGGGGCGTTATCACGTTGCAAAACCCAGATATAATTATCAGATAATGCATGGATTAGTGTGATATTTAACATATGTTTCTCAACGGCAAATAATGATAGTGTATGCTACTCATTTTAGCCTTAAATAAAAAGCCACATAATGAAAGTCATTTCTTTTAACACCAATAGTATTCGCATGCGCCAGCATCAGCTGGAGAAACTAATAGAGACTCATAACCCAGATGTCATCGGCATACAGGAGACCAAAGCACAAGATTGTGATTTTCCTGTCGAAATGATTGAGTCATTAGGTTATCAGTCTGCTTTTCATGGTCAAAAAACCCATTATGGTGTAGCTCTACTATTTAAACAGACACCTGTGGAAATTACGAAAGGGTTTACGAGTGACTCAGAAGACTCTCAACGTCGCTTTATTACCGCTAAATTTGAAATAAATGGTAAAACAGTCACTGTTATGAACGGTTATTTTCCTCAGGGTGACAGCAATAAACATCACACTAAATTTCCTGCCAAGAAGAAGTTTTATGAAGATCTGACCAGTTTAATAAAAACAGGATATTCAACAGATGACAACCTAATCGTGATGGGCGATATGAATATCGCGCCACTTGATCTGGACATAGGCATTGGTGAAGACAATGCCAAACGCTGGTTAAAAACAGGTAAATGCAGTTTTTTACCTGAAGAAAGAGAATGGATACAAACCTTATATGACTGGGGACTGAGTGACACTTATCGTCAATTACACCCACAGGTAAATGATCGCTTTAGCTGGTTTGACTACCGTAGTAAAGGGTTTGATAAGGAACCCAGACGTGGTTTACGGATTGATCTAATACTGGCTACTAAAAAGCTGAGTGATCAGTGTATCGATGCAGGTATAGACTACGAAGTTCGAGGCATGTTAAAACCATCAGATCATTGCCCCATCTGGGCTCAATTTGAACTATAAATATAGTTAACAAATATAATTATAAAACACGATAGTAACAATTATTAATGGCTAACCCTCTACAAAGCTCACGCTGCAGACTACTGGGACTCTCACTGATTCTTTTAATCAGTGTGATTCTTATGATGTTTAAAGTTGTGCCGCTGCTTTTTAAACCCAATACACTTAATCAGGTACTGGAATCCGGCGAACTGATCATTGTCACTCGCAATAGCTCAACTACTTACTATGAGGGACCAAACGGCAAAACCGGATTTGAGTATGAATTAGCCAAACGTTTTGCAGATTCACTTGGTGTAACACTTAAAGTTATTACCAGCGATAACCTGCATGAAATTTTTGATATGCTGAACACGGGTAAGGCTCATTTTGCAGCTGCCGGTTTAACTATTACCGATTCACGTAAGGAATTTGTTCGTTTTGCAGCCAGTTATATGGATATAACTGAACAACTTATTTATAACAACCAGTCTTATCGACCCAGAAAAGTCCCTGATCTTGAAAACGGCATACTAGAAGTTATTGATGGTTCCAGCCATGTAGAAAGTTTAAATGAACTAAAAACAAAAAATCCTGAACTAAGCTGGAACACTCATTCAGACATTGATAGCGAACAGTTACTTTATCTGGTTGAGAACCAGTTAATTGATTACACCGTAGCAGACTCGAATGAAGTTTCTCTGAACCAGCGTTTTTTACTTGAGCTACGTGTTGCATTTGATATTTCTGAACCCAAAAAATTAGCCTGGGCTTTTCCTAAAGCAAAAGACACCACTTTGTATGATAAAGCGATGAGTTTTTTCTGGCGCAATTTAAATGATGGTGAAATTACACATTTAATTGAAAAACATTATGGCCATGTAACCAAATTTGACTATGTAGGCAACCGAATTTTTACACGCCATATTGCAACCCGGTTAAGTAAATATCTGGATATGTATCATGAGTCAGCAGATAAATATAATCTGGACTGGAAATTATTAGCTGCCATGGGTTATCAGGAATCTCACTGGAACCCGAAAGCAGTATCACCCACTGGTGTTAGAGGCATTATGATGTTAACTCAACACACCGCTGGTTTACTGGGTGTAAAAAACAGGCTGGACCCTAAAAGCAGTATTTTTGGAGGCGCTAAATATCTGGATCAAATCCGTCGACGATTCCCGGATGAATTGAAAGAACCAGATAGAACCTGGTATGCCATGGCTGCTTATAACGTAGGTTACTACCATGTAATTGATGCTCAGATAATAGCAAAACAACAGGGCAAAGATCCGAATAAATGGGTAGACCTGCAAACCACCCTGCCTTTATTAGCCAGAAAGAAATGGTATAAAAAAACCAAATATGGATATGCCAGAGGCTGGGAACCGGTTAAATATGTAACCAATATTCGTCGTTATTATGACCTGCTTCAATACCAGTTTGCCCCTCAGGATGAGGAAGAAGAGAAAGGTGCAGGTCATGATGCATTTTCTATTATGCCTTCTGTAATGTAACAATAATTTACAGGCTCGTAAATTTTCAGGGTCGAAATTAAATTAAACTCATGACCTAAAGATTAGGCTTATTTATAACAGATTTAATTTGACTCCGACCCCAAATACCCAGACATCACAAACGTCTTAATAATAGCTCCCTAATCTCAGCATCTGTCATTACAACCGGATTGGTTTGCATGCTACTACCACGACTATGAGCAACAACTTTATCCAGCCCGTCTTCGGTCACACCAAACTTGCTCAGTCTGGGTAATTGCATTACTTTAGTCCAGCCCAGAAGCGTTCCACATAACGCTTCCCATGATAAATGTTTATTTTTATAACGCTCCTGAGTAAGTATGTCACCTAATACTGCATATTTGTCTAATGCCGGATTTCTTGGCTCTCTTTGCAACATAATATGAATATTCATATCCGCTGCTTCTGCAACCAGGGTTCCACATACAACGCCATGCGGCATAGGATAAAAAGCCCCTAGTGGCGAAGCCAGTCCATGCACAGAACCTAATCCTGTTTGTGCCAGGCAGATACCCGACATTAATGAAGCATAAGCCATTTTATCCTGAGCATCGTCATTCACTTCATGACCATACAAAGCCAGAATGCTATCTCTAACAGAGCGAATACCACTTAAAGCCAGCGCATCCGTCATATTATTAGAGCGCGTTGAAACATAAGACTCTATTAACTGAGTTAAAGCATCCATACCATTAGCGGCAATAATATCTTTTGGACAGGTCGAGAGTAACTCTGGGTCTATCACCGCATACTCTGCAACCAGCTTGTCATCTCTGAATGATTTTTTAAAACCATTTTCACCCTGCACACTAAGAACCGCGTTTTTAGTTGCTTCAGATCCCGTACCCGCAGTGGTTGGCGCAGCAATAAAAGGTATAGCGGGGCCCTTATAAGTCAACTCATGTCCAACACCCTCAAGGTAATCCAGCACTGAATCAGATAACTTTAATAATCCGGCAATTGCTTTAGCCGCATCCAGTACACTACCACCACCAATGCCTAACACTACATCAATTGATGAAGCTCTAAATTCATTCACAATGTCATCAACCATTTGAGGGGATGGTTCTCCAGGTATTGAGCATTCTGATATTTGTAATGATCGTTTTTTACAGTCATCGAGCAATCGAGAATAAGCCAGACTTGATTTAAATGATCGTGCACCTGTAACTAATAAAATATGTTTACCATATTGAGAACACAGTTCAGGTAGTTGATTAACTGAACCTCTGGAGAAAATAATGCGAGGCAAACGGGCAATCGAAAAGTCGAATAGATTCATAGTGCTAATTTCTGGGGGCTGGTATATGCTATGATACGCTTTATTTAAATAAACTGTTACACCAATGTGCACACCCAGATTAATCTTTTTCCCTGCCAACGCTAATCAAATAATAAGCACTGAAATATTACTATCTGCATTAATTAAATCAGAATTCGTTCATGATACTGCCTATTCAGACAATCATTTTTTACCCGGTGAAAATTTTTTAAGCTTGCTTACATTTTTAGGCTGCTCACCCAACATCAACTTGCACCCTGATGAAGGTGAAAAACATTGCTCAATTTCTTTATATGAAATAACAACCGAGGTGAATTGTTTTGGTTACACCAACACGGTTAATCCTAAATGCCCTGATTGTAAAAAACGTATTGCTGACTGGAAAACATCAAGCTGGCAAATACCTGAAAAAAACTGCATTTGTGATAAGTGCCAAACCAGCACGCCTTATGCTGAACTCAACTGGAAACATGAATGTGCATTTGGACGTTGTGGATTTGAGGTGAACAATATTTACCCTCACGAGGCTGTGCCAACCGATCAACTTTTAAATATTTTAGAGAAAGACACTGGTTTTAAATGGGATTACTCTTATTCCAATAACATCTAACTTTCTAGCTAAAAGGGGACGGAGGGATTATTTTTTAATCCCTCCGTCCCCTTTTAGCTTTTACTTAACTCATTAAGCTTCAAGTGATAATACCTTCAACTGGTTTATTTTATCTCTCACAGCGGCGGCCTCTTCAAACTCCAGATCCTGCGCATGTTTGAACATCTGCTTTTCCAGACTGTCCATTTCTTTACTAATATCTTTCATCGACATATGCGCATAATTTTCCTGCTGCTCCGCCACTTTTAACATTTCCTTCTGGTGACGCTGATCATAACCAACACCCATCACATCGAGGATTGTCTTTTTAATACCCGTAGGCGTAATACCATGTTTTTTATTATGCGCTTTCTGTTTTACCCGACGACGCTCTGTTTCACCTATCGCCCTTTCCATTGAGCCGGTAATTCTGTCCGCATATAAAATCGCCCGACCATTCAAATTTCTGGCCGCACGCCCCATGGTTTGAATTAATGATCTATCCGAACGTAGAAAACCTTCCTTATCCGCATCAAGTATTGCTACCAGTGAAACTTCCGGTATATCCAGGCCTTCTCGTAACAGGTTAATACCCACTAAAACATCAAACTCACCTAACCGTAAATCACGAATAATTTCCATACGTTCAACCGTGTCTACATCAGAATGCAGGTACCTTACCCTTACGCCATGTTCAGTCAGATAATCAGTTAAGTCTTCTGACATGCGTTTAGTTAATGTTGTAATTAAAACTCTTTCATTTTTAGGCGCACGAATATTAATTTCAGACAACACATCATCAACCTGCGTTGCAACCGGTCGAATTTCAACTTTGGGATCAAGCAGGCCGGTAGGTCTTACCACCTGCTCCGCCACCTGATCTGAATGCTCTGTTTCATAAGGGCCAGGAGTAGCTGAAACATAAACAGTCTGTGGACGAATCGCCTCAAACTCTTCAAATTTCATAGGGCGATTATCTAACGCCGAGGGTAAACGAAAACCAAAATTAACCAGGTTCTCCTTACGCGATCTATCACCTTTATACATTGCACCTAACTGTGGGATGGTCACATGGCTTTCATCCACAATCAATAAAGCGTTATCCTGCAAATAATCATATAAACACGGGGGAGCCTGTCCCGGATTTCGCCCGGACAAATAACGTGAGTAGTTTTCTATACCATTGCAATAACCCAGCTCCCGCATCATTTCCAGATCAAACATAGTGCGCTGCTCAAGGCGCTGGGCTTCCACCAGTTTATTATTATCTCGAAGCTGCTCAAGGCGCTCTTTTAACTCGACTTTAATATGATCAATCGCTTCATGAATAACATGCTTGGGAGTTACATAGTGAGATTTAGGGTATATCGTTAATCGTGAAACTTTACGTAACACTTCACCGGTTAACGGATCAAAGAAACTCAGTTGTTCAACTTCATCATCGAACATTTCAATACGCACCGCTTCATACTCGGATTCAGCCGGATGAATATCAATGACCTCACCTCGCACCCTGTAATTAGCACGCCCCAGTTCCATATCATTACGGGTATATTGCATTTCCGCCAGACGACGCAAAATATCCCGCTGATTAATCATGTCACCTTTCACAAGGTGCAACATCATCGACAGGTAAGATTCCGGATCTCCCAGGCCATAAATAGATGATACCGAGGCGATAATAATTGTGTCCTGACGTTCCAGCAAAGCCTTAGTTGCTGAAAGACGCATTTGTTCAATATGCTCGTTTATCGATGCATCTTTTTCAATGAACGTATCACTGGCAACCACATAAGCTTCAGGCTGATAGTAATCATAATAAGAAACAAAATATTCCACCGAATTATGGGGAAACAGCTCTTTCATCTCTCCATATAATTGGGCCGCTAATGTTTTATTAGGGGCGAGAATCATCGCGGGACGTTGAGACTGCTGAATAACATTCGCGATGGTGAACGTTTTACCTGAACCCGTCACCCCTAAAAGGGTTTGATTTAACAATCCATCATCCAGACCAGACAACAACTTTTTAATCGCGGTTGGCTGATCTCCAGCAGGTATTTTGTCTGTTTCTAATTGAAATTCTTTTGACATGATAAAAAACTTAAAAAAAACTAAAAAAAACTAAAAAAAATGCGTATTCCTACCCTTTGGGATAGGACAAACACAAGCAACATTGTTTATACTCCTGTTATTAATAAAAATAACCAATCAAACAGGGTAACCCGCTTTGGCACAAGCATCCAACCGAATACAAAAAGTTAAACCTTCACCTACTCTAGCCGTAACAGCACTGGCTCAACAATTACGAGCAGAAGGCAAAGATGTTATTGGCCTTGCTGCAGGTGAACCTGATTTCTCTACACCTGATCATGTAAAACAGGCCGCAATAGAAGCCATTAACAACAACCAGACCAAATATACGGCAGTTGATGGCATGCCCAGCCTCAAGCAGGCCATTATAAACAAATTTTCAGAAGATAACGGTTTAAACTACAAAGCAGATCAGGTACTGGTGTCCTGTGGTGGTAAACAAAGTTTCTTCAATATGGCTCAGGCTCTGTTAAACCCGGGCGATGAAGTTATTATTCCCGCACCCTACTGGGTTTCATACCCTGATATGGTTTTACTGGCAGATGCCGAACCCATCATCGTACAGGGTGACCAGTCTCAGGGATTTAAAATCACCCCTGAACAACTAAAAGCAGCTATCACAGATAAAACACGCCTGTTTGTAATCAATAGCCCCTCTAACCCATCCGGTAAGTCATATTCAATGGATGAGTTAAAAGCACTAGGCGGCGTATTACTGCAACATCCAGACATCATCATTGCAACCGATGATATGTATGAAAAGATCCTCTGGACAGATGAAGCTTTCTGCAACATCGTGAATGCCTGCCCTGAGCTCTATGACCGTACTGTCGTACTAAATGGCGTGTCTAAGGCTTATGCTATGACTGGCTGGCGTATAGGTTACGCAGCAGGCCCTGCTGACCTGATCAAGAACATGAAGAAGATTCAGTCACAGAGCACATCAAACCCGACATCAATCTCTCAGGTAGCCGCTCAGGCCGCACTTGAAGGCGACCAGTCGCGTTTAACTGAAATGAATACCGCATTTAAAGAGCGTCATGACTTTGTTCTGGGTGAACTCAATAAAATAGACGGTGTTGAAAGCATCGCCAGTGATGGCACTTTTTATATATTTCCTGACTTCAGCAAAGTCATAGAAAAAATGGGCATAGAAGACGATGTAAAGCTGGCTGAAAGAATACTTGCAGAAGCTGAAGTCGCTCTCGTTCCTGGTTCTGCATTTGGAAGCCCGGGGCATATGCGCATCTCTTTTGCTACTGATATGGGCAGTTTAGAGAAAGCCCTTGAAAGAATTAAGAAATTTGTTGGATAATCAGTAAATTAGTGTTGACCGACAAGGGGTGAGTCAGTAATATAGCGCCCCTCGAAACGACATGTTTTGAACAGCAATAACATTGCAAAATCTTTACCATTCCCTGATAGCTCAGTTGGTAGAGCAACGGACTGTTAATCCGTTTGTCCCTGGTTCGAGTCCAGGTCGGGGAGCCAAATTCTAAAAAGGGCCGGTTAACTCAGTTAACCGGCCCTTTTTTATTCTCTAACTATTTCTGAATCAGTCTGAAACCACAATAGACTAAAATCAGAGTAGTACCAAAATCATTACATATCACCACCAGAACTACCATCTGCTCCAAGAGTCCAGCTGAATAATATAACCCTCAACATAATTTGGTATGGCCAGAACCAGAAGACACAATACTAACAATTTTCATACTGTATCTATGTGATAATAAAAGTACGGACTTCTTTCGACCCAATATAGATATGCTCACCATCAGAAAGCACTCCAAAATGATGCACCTCCATTAAGCTTGCATCCCTGTTAACTCGAACATCGAATTACCACTCTAGATTTAAGTTAACTTTACACTTTTTTAAAATATCACACGCTAAAAATAATAGCTTTCGCTATACCTTCAATGAGTAAGCCACATGATGAAACACCGGTATTATGTCCAAACCTGGCAATATGGTATGACATATCATTTTATCAGTTAAAATCGGACATAAAATACCCTCTATTTATAACCAAATAAGATCTATTCAATTTTTAACGCTGGCATTTCAGCCCAGTGCGTTGGCTTAAATCCACAGAAGAAATCACCATCAATATAAAAAGTCTGTACACAGTTCTGGTTTGTAAATATCGGCTCACCTAAAACCACTTTTAGCTTATACGCTATAACAGACTGATTATTCTCAGGCTGCTCATCTTGAATGCTTACGAATTTGTTTTGCATATTAACCCTTTTATTTAAGCGCACTAAACAGCACTTGATTAAAAATAATAATTTAAAAAGGGGATTGCTCTATGCAGGTGAAGGTTCAGGCGGGTGCAATTCATCCGGTTTTGATATGAAAGGAACAGATTTAATCTGATAAGGGGCAGACTGGATAGCCTGTATTGAAAAATCAACTAATATTGCGAGCTGAAATATTTTGCTCTTTTCATCGTACTGATCGTTATAAGCATCAAGCTCATATTCCAGCGAGAAATCTTCATATTGCGTATCAGAGCTATCATTTTCTATATACAGGAATGCTTCATGCAAAGCTATTTCATAAGCGCCAACATAATGATAAGAATTAACAGCGCTTGAAAGCTGCATGCTCACCAGCACACTTAATACAACAAAATAACTAAACAGCTTTCGTAACAACTCTTAAGCCCTCAAACAACATTTCTAATAGTTATATAGTGGTACAAATCTGAAATAAATCAATAGCAAATAAAGAGATACTACTGTCTATATATGTGTCATTTAGCACATATCAAATAATAAATGGCGCGTATTAAGCTCTTTTTAGCCTATGCATTAATTATTAATAATAAATGGATAATCTAAAAATACGTTTATTAAAACTAACCCGTCAGAAAAGCCTGATATTCATGACCGGTTGTTTCACTGACTGTGATTCTATCAACAGGTATTACTACCAGCACCCCAAAGTGACCCATAGAGTGACCTAATCACGAATTACAGGCAAAAAAAAGCACCTACATTTCTGTAAGTGCTTGATTTATATGGGGTGAATGATGGGACTCGAACCCACGACATCCGGAATCACAATCCGGGGCTCTACCAACTGAGCTACACCCACCATAAAATGGTACGCCTGACAGGACTCGAACCTGTTACCCTCGGCTTAGAAGGCCGATGCTCTATCCAGATGAGCTACAGGCGCATAAACAGATCTGTCCGATTCTAGCAGGACTTTGGTTGAACGATTATTAATTCTACTTCAACCATGTAAAGCAATATCAAATAGCCGATAAAACTTCACACTTTTAATTTGGTCGGGGTAGAGAGATTACAAAACACGTCCTGTGTTTTGCCCTTTCAGGGCCATGCTTCGCATGTTTAAAATCGCTCCAGGCGATTTTATCGAACTCTTATCGTTCAAATCTCTCTACTGGACCATGCAAAGCAATATCGAATAGCCGATAAAACCTCACACTTTTAATTTGGTCGGGGTAGAGAGATTCGAACTCCCGACATCCTGCTCCCAAAGCAGGCGCGCTACCAGACTGCGCTATACCCCGATATTTTTCAACTTAATCCCTGTTTGGCGATATGCTGTAAGCACCTGCACTTAATAAATTAAGAAGCAGGCTTCGCTTGACTGCGCTATACCCCGAACTTTTCAACACTCCTGTGTACCGAGTTGCAATTAAGCTATTACCCGTATTCGAATGTTACATACAAGTAGCAACAAACGAGGATGCGGATGTTACGCATTTACTCGATTCAGGTCAACTCCTACATACTGTAATTTATTAAAATACTTATCTTTTTTATGTCAACACCGCTTGTAGGGGATAGGCATTGCATGAGAAAATCCGCCTCACAATTTTTCTCAAACCATTTACTGGATATTTTATAAGCATGTCTGCACAAATAATAGATGGAAAACAGGTTGCTGCCGATCTACATGCAATGATTAAGCAACGCGTTGATAAACGTTTAAGTGCAGGTAAAAAGGCACCGGGGCTGGCTGTTGTATTGATTGGTGAAGATCCGGCTTCTCAGGTTTATGTACGCAATAAACGCCTTGCCTGCGAAAAAGCCGGCATTATATCCCGTGCTTATGATTTACCTGCTACCACCACTCAGCAAGAACTGGATGATCTGATCGATAAACTCAATGTCGATGATGATATCCACGGCATCCTCGTTCAGTTTCCATTACCAGAAGGCCTGAATGAAGCAGCGGTTATTGAACGCATAAACGTTAAAAAAGACGTTGATGGTTTTCACCCCTTTAATCTGGGTCAACTGGCACAACGTGACCCGGGCTTACGACCCTGCACTCCCTACGGTGTAAAACTTTTACTGGATTCAGCAGGCGAGATTTATAAAGGCCGTAATGCTGTTATTGTGGGCGCCTCAAACCATGTTGGCCGTCCGGCTATGCTTGAGATGTTACTTGCCGGTGCTACGGTCACTATTACACACCGTTTCACCGCCGACTTAGAAGACCATGTTCGGCGCGCTGATATTGTTATTGTTGCAGTAGGTAAACCGGGTCTGGTTAAAGGCGAATGGATTAAAGATGGTGCTACCGTCATTGATGTCGGTATTAACCGTAAAGAAGACAACACACTTTGTGGTGATGTTGACTTTGATACAGCATCAAAACATGCCGCATGGATTACCCCGGTACCCGGTGGGGTGGGGCCAATGACTGTTGCAGTATTATTACTCAATACGCTGGATGCTGCTGATAACCTTGATAGCTAATTTTACCAGGCTTCACACCAATTTGTATTTTTAGCACTTCTGATCACCAACTAAAGCAAATTTCTACCATTTATAGGGGTTAACTTCAGCTGGCGATGGGTATGCTACACTTTATAACAATAAAATAACCAAGCCGTTCTCTTTAAATACTTATGCATGACGCCCTCAGCGATACAATAATATTACTGGCTATTTCTGTTGTTGCCGTTGCCTTCTTCAGGCGTATAAAACTCCCTGCTATTCTAGCTTATCTAACCGTAGGCATCTGTCTGGGGCCACACGCAGCTAACCTTGTACAAAGCTCTGATACCCTGCATTTTCTCGCTGAAGTAGGAATTGCTTTTCTGCTATTCAGCCTTGGGCTTGAATTTTCATTAAATAAACTGATAGCCAATCGCCGCTCCGTCGCCGGGCTTGGCAGCGCTCAGGTAACCCTTACCTTACTTATCGCCGGTTTAAGTGCCTGGTTACTGGGTTCAAGCAGAGAGACCGCTTTTGTGATTGGCTGCGTCATCGCCCTCTCCTCTACTGCAATTGTTATCAAACAACTCGGCGAACAATTAGAAACTGATTCACGCCATGGCGTCACTTCAATTTCCATATTATTATTTCAGGATATTGCTGTCGTTCCGATGCTCGTTATCATCCCAGCCATTGCCGGCGAACATGAAACTCCATTCCTGGTTGAGCTTTTTTATAGTTTTGCCACAGGTGTTGGCGTAACGATTGTTATGCTTGCAATCGGTCGCTGGTTACTACGCCCATTATTTCACGAAGTTGCCTCTGCACATTCGGCTGAATTATTCACCCTGACTGTTTTACTGATTGCTTTACTTTCTGCGTGGGCTACCGAACTTGCTGGCTTATCTATGGCACTGGGAGCATTTCTTGCGGGCATGATGTTAAGTGAAACTGAATTCAAACATCAAATAGAAAATGATATACGCCCCTTCCGTGATATTTTTCTCGGTCTGTTTTTCATCACTGTCGGCATGATGTTAGATTTAAATAGCCTGATGGAAATTATTCACTGGGCCATACTGGTTGCGATTGCCATTATCGTTGGTAAAACACTGCTTATTGTAGTGTTAAGTAAACGTATCGTCGGCACTTCTACGGGAGTAGCTCTGAGAACCGGTGTCGTACTCAGTCAATGTGGTGAATTTGGTTTCGCTATCATGGCTCTGGCCGTGAGTTTTAATTTATTACCCGAAACAGAATCACAGATATTGTTAACGTCTATCATACTTACCATGATTGCCACTCCATTTTTAGTAAAATATAATGGTTTAATTGCGAAAAAATTTACCGGTAGTTATATACAAAGCCGAGAAGAATTAAAAAATGCCATATCCTCAGACACGAGTAATATGGACAAACATGTCATTATTTGTGGTTTTGGTCGAATAGGACAAAACATAGCAAAAATACTCGATGCCGAAGGTTTTAAGTATTTTGCACTTGATTACAATGTCGAACTGATTACGCATGCGGCAAAAGCTGGTTACAAAGTGTCTTTTGGTGACTCAACTCACCGTGAGATTCTAAAAGCTGCAGGAATTGAACGTGCCGCTATTCTAGTAATTTGTCATGATAATGTTGGCTCTGCAGAAAAAACATTAAGGCAGGCAAAAGCAATCAATGATGAAGTTCCAATATTAGTCAGAACAAAAGATGATACTTATTACGAAAAATTAAACGAAGCGGGTGCAACTGAAGTCATACCGGAAAGTCTGGAGTCCAGCTTAATGATGGCTTCTCATGTATTATCAATACTCGGCATTCCGGTTTCTAAAATTGTTCGTCGTGTTCAGGAAATGCGTAATAATAAATATGCAACTATGCGTGAATTTTTTCATAGTGATGAAGTGGACAGTCTGGAACTACCGAATGATGTACGCAAACGATTAAGTAGTTACACCCTCGAACAGGGTGCATTTGCCATTGGTAAAACAATACATGATTTACAGCTTCAGTCAAAAGGCATTACATTACATAAAAACCGTAAAGATGACTCTACTGTTGTTCCGCCAAACTCTGATAAAGAATTAAAGCAGGGGGATGTGCTGGTTTTATTTGGCACACCTGAGGATTTAGAGCATATTGAAGGTTATTTATTAAATGGCTAACTAAACCTTCACTCCTTACTTTCAGTTACATTAATTAAAAAATCACACATTAGAAAATAATTTATATGATTTCAAAAAGCACACTTCAGAAAGCCTCTGATAAAAACATTATTAACAAAGACCAGATAGAACCACTCTACCAGTTCATTGTAAACGAACAATCTAAAGATTATTCTGAAAACAAAGAAGAGCCATTAAAATTTATTCGTAGTTTTGGCGATGTATTTATCGCTCTCGGCATTATATTATTAGTTGTATCTATTAACATGACATCACTATCCGGTTATTATTATCTGTTACCGGCTGCCGGTTTTATTGTTATAGCTGAATGGCTGGTGCGTGTTCGTCGTCTTGCTCTGCCCGGCATGGTTATATTACTTTCCATTTTATTTTTCATAAACAAGGCTTTTTCATTCGACAACGAAAATGCAACCGTTCTTGGCCTGAGTGTAATAAGCCTAAGCAGCCTGTTGTTCTATTTACGATACAAAATGCCTTTCAGTCTACTGCCCCTTGCAGGCAGCCTGGTAAGTATGACAATTATTCAAATAGGGATGGATGCATTAAAAAATCCAGTCATATTTATGCTGCTAGGTTTAATTACTTTTAGCATTGCCATGTGGTTTGATTCACGAGATACCAAAAGGCAATCACACCTTAGTGACAGTGCTTTCTGGTTACACCTGCTAGCCGCACCTCTCATTGTTCATGGTGCAATGTTATCTATGATCTCCAGCGAACAGGTGTGGGTGCAATCATTTAGTAATGACATTTTAATGATAATCTTTTTTGCCTGTTTTTTTCTTATCGCGCTGTTTGTCGATCGTAGAGCCATGCTGGTATCAACTCAACTATATGCCATATACGCACTTACCCAGTTATTACAAAGTGACTTTATTGGTTCACAGAATGTAATGATATATGTATTAATGGCACTAGGTATGTTCGTGATATTTTTTGGTACTTACTGGTATAAAACGAGACATATTGTTTTTGGGATTTTATCGGGCAGCAAAGTTAGCCAGTATGTACCCGATTTTGAAATACAGGATACGAAGTAAAGTCTTTAGTCTACAATATTAGATTTTTTATTCTGGGGTTAGCAAAGAATTTAGCACCATGTTCTATCTGGTTTATTACCACAACAGATCCTTCGCTTTCATTCAGTATGACAGCTTTAACTTAAAACTAATAACAAACGACTTACGACTATGTCGTCAATCAAACTCAACCAGTCCTTTCATTACCATATCCGTAAAACTAACCAGTCCAATTATATTTCTATTTTCAACCACCGGCGCTCTGGCCAGGCCAAATCGATCAAATAATCTGGCGCAATATCGAATATCCATATGTGGATCAACATTAATAACCGGTTTTGACATGATTTCAAAAATATTAACCCGGTTAGGTGAACGATCTTTCGCTAATACATATTTAGCTATATCCGATAAAAGAACAATTCCATACTCATCCTCATCATTTCGTTTCTGTACGATAAATGATTTTGTACCGATATGTTTCATTTTTTCAAGTGCTTCCATTACTGTCATTTTTCCATCGACAATATCGAAGTCTGTTTTCATGACATCTCTTACAGTTATGATTTTTTTACTCATTACAGTTCTTCCTCTACAACGTGCACTAAACTTTCAATTTGATGCGCCACACCCACCGCATCCTCAACATCAATCTGAATAGCTATACCGCTACCCGGCCCCGTATCAAATTCACCCACTTCAGAAATTTCTTCTAATATATGACGACATAAATGCTCTTCTACCAGAAACAGCAATACATCACGCTGAGTTTCAAATGAGAGGCCTAAAAATGTTTTCGTCTGCTTCAGACCTTCACCTCTGGCATTACTAATAATAGTCGCACCAGTAGCACCGGCACTACGAGCCGCATCCATTACCTTATCTGTTTTCGAGTCTTCAACAAATGCAATAATTAATTTAAAGTGCATAACTATCCCTCTTAAAAATTAATCCGAACGATTAGCAATATACTCAGAGATCTGTGCATAAGCCATAACCGACATAATTGGAAATAAACTGGCAAAAGCAATCAAGCCAAAACCATCGATTAATACATTTCTACCGGGTACTGTTTCTGCCAAACCTAAACCTAACGCGGCAACCAGTGGAACCGTAACTGTTGATGTTGTTACACCGCCTGAATCATAAGCCAGGGGTACAATCATTTTTGGCGCAAAAAAGGTCTGTATAACTACAATTATATACCCTGTGATTATAAAATAATGAATTGGATATCCGGTAACAATACGATAACTGCCTAATGAAATTCCAACTGCAACACCTATAGCCACGGATATACGTAACCCCTGCACACCTATTGCTCCGGCGGAAACTTCATTGGCTTTTATGGCCACAGCAATTAATGACGGCTCAGCAATGGTTGTACTAAAACCAATCGCAAATGCAAATATATAAACCCAATAATAATCCGCCCAATGTATGGCATGTTGAACATTTGCCAGCTCACCATATATAAAAGATGGATTTGTAAGCTGATCAGCCATTAAGCGACCCAATGGAAATAGCGCCTGTTCCAGCCCTAATAAAAACAGAGACAAGCCAACTAACACATAAGCAAAGCCAATGATTACCCGTTTAAGGTTTGGAACAGGTCTACGAATAACTAAAAATTGAAATCCAAAAATAATACTGACAATAGGTAATACATCAACCGATGTATCAAATATCATCTGTAAAATTCTCATTAACAATTCCATTAGATGATCATCCCATAAGCCATTACAAATATCATTGGTGTTAAAGAAGCAAAAGCTATTAAACCAAAACCATCTGTCATCGGATTTCGGCCTTTAATAGATGATGCCAGACCCACACCAAGTGCAGTCACCAGTGGTACGGTAATAGTTGATGTAGTAACACCACCTGAATCGTAAGCAATACCAATAATTTCCTTAGGCGCAAGAGCGGTCATAATCACAACAAGAATATAACCACCCATAATCATGTATTGAATAGACCAGCCTTTAAGAATTCGCAAAACCCCAATAACGATTGCCAGACCAACTGAAAAAGCCACGGTAAATCGCAAACCATCAGCATAACTTCTCATCGATTCAGGTGTATGTAATATCATTCCTCCAACCGCAGCTATCTCAGAAGCTTCTTTGGCTACCGCAATTAACGCAGGCTCAGCAACAGTGGTTCCAAATCCAAGGCAAAAAGCAAAAATTAATAACCAGACAACACTGCCCTTTCGAGCAAAGGCATTAGCCATGCTCTCACCGATAGGAAACAGCCCCATCTCCAGGCCATAGATAAAAAAAGTTAAACCCAGAACGATAAAAAGCGTTCCGATAATAATATCCATAAACCCAGGAATGGGCTGCTGTAATACAAACGCCTGAAAAAAACCAATTACCAGAATAATGGGTAACAGGTCTCTCAAACTTCCTAACATGGATTTAAATAATGACAGTAAAGCTTGATGCAAAAAACAGCTCCGAAGGTACTTTTCATTTTATATTATTTTATCAGGGCACCTGTAAATAACGACACACCCTTAATTCTATAAACAGGTTCTAACAGGCCAGTTAAACAAACCAAAATTATATTAACCTGAATTTCATTATTAACAATTACGAAATATCATTTGTATCCGTTTTTATTAATGTATTTATCATCCGCTAAACAGGCTAACAAACTTGATGTTATCACGATTATTTTATTAATTGAGCTTCAACTTGCAGAATTTGTTGCTTCATATCAAGAACACTATCAGGATTTAATGAAATCGACGAAATACCCTGCTTTACCAGCCACCGAGTAATTTCAGGGAAGTCTGATGGGGCCTGCCCACAGATCCCTACATACTTGTTATTATCTTTACAGGCATCTATCGCCATTTTCATCATGACTTTTACAGCCTCATTTCTTTCATCAAACCCGGTCAATAAACCCGAGTCACGATCAACGCCTAAGGTTAACTGGGTTAAGTCATTTGAACCAATCGAGAACCCATCAAAATGAGCTAAAAACTGATCTGCTAATAATGCATTAGCAGGGATTTCACACATTAGATATATCTTAAGACCAAGATCACCTCGATTCAGGCCAAATTCAGATAATAACTTTAATATATTTTTACCTTCACCCACGCTACGTACAAAAGGAATCATAATATCTACATTATCTAACCCCATCTGTTCTCGTACTATTTTTAGTGCTTTACACTCAAGCTCAAAGCAGTCACGAAATTCTTCTGACGGATAACGATATGCCCCGCGAAAACCAATCATCGGATTTTCTTCATCTGGCTCAAACAGGCTACCACCAATCAATGATGCATATTCATTCGATTTAAAATCTGATAATCGCACAATGACCTGCCGGGGATAAAATGCAGCGGCAATCATGCCAATGCCTTCTGCCAGTTTCTTTTCATAATAATCAACCGGACTCTTATAGCCAGCAATTAGCTCTGTCACTTTTTGCTTAATATCTAACGGTAAAGAGTCATGCTCAAGAAGCGCCCGGGGATGAATACGAATACTGGTATTGATTATAAATTCAAGACGCGCCAGCCCTACACCATCAACCGGTAAACGAGATGTTTCAAATGCCAGTTCAGGATTCGCAAGATTCAACATAATATGCGTGTGCGGTTTTTTAAGCGATGATACGTCGAGCTTATTTTCACTAAATTCCAGTAGCCCCGGATAAATAAAACCCGTATCACCTTCAGCGCATGACACGGTCACTTCATTGCCTGTTTTAATTTTACGCGTGGCCTCACCACAACCAACCACCGCAGGCACCCCCAGTTCACGAGCAATTATTGCGGCATGACAGGTTCGCCCCCCTCGGTTCGTCACAATTGCCGAGGCAATTTTCATTACCGGCTCCCAGTCCGGGTCGGTGATATCAGTAACCAGCACTTCACCGGGTTTTAATTTATCCATTTCACTGGCATCTAAAATCACACAGGCTTTACCTGATGAAATTCTTTTACCTACACTCTTACCCACTACCAGAGGATCTGGTATTTCATCCTGTTCTATTTTGAAATGAATTTGATAATGCTTATTTTCATCCGCATGTACCGTTTCGGGGCGTGCCTGCAAAATAAACAGCTCGCCACTTTCGCCATCTTTTGCCCACTCAATATCCATCGGACGGGCATAATGTTTTTCAATGCACATTGCATAACGGGCAAGTTTTAAAATATCTTCATCTGTAATACAAAACTGATTTTGTTCTTCTGTTGAAACCTCAATATTACGTGTAGATAAACCCGCAGTTGTGTCATGACTATAAATCATTTTGACATCTTTTTTACCAAGATAACGCCGCAGAATGGGCTGATGCTCATCTAGCGTAGACTTAAACACATAAAACTCATCAGGATTAACCGACCCCTGTACTACATTTTCACCTAAACCCCAGGCTGCATTTATTAAAATAACATCTCTGAAACCGGTTTCCGTATCAATGGTAAACATAACACCTGAAGAGCCGGTATCAGCACGTACCATTTTCTGCACCCCAATAGACAGGGCTACATCCATATGCCCAAAGCCCTTATCTACCCGGTAGGAAATAGCACGATCAGTAAAGAGTGATGCATATACTCGTTTACAGGTTAAGAGCAGGTTTCGACGACCCGATATATTAAGATAGGTTTCCTGCTGCCCGGCAAATGAGGCGCCAGGTAAATCCTCTGCAGTTGCAGAGCTCCGTACCGCTACATCCGGGTACTCACCATACTCTTCTCCCAGCTTTTCATACGCAATAACAATCTCTTCAGCCAGGTCTTCAGGCATTTCGGCATGTAAAATCCAGCTACGAATTTGACGCCCGATACGGGCAAGGGCATTAACGTCGCTGGTATCCAGGTCTTCCAGTGCGTGACGCACTTTTTCAACCAGACCATTTTGCACCATATAATGGTGGTATGCCTTTGAAGTAGTTGCAAACCCATTGGGAACTTTTATGCCCTGACTAGACAGGTTTCGATACATTTCACCCAGTGAGGCATTTTTACCACCCACCTGATCAATATCATTAATACCCACATCTGCAAAGAAACTTACGTATCTCATGACGATCCTTTATCAATTGCTTTAGTATGAGTATAAGACGTGAAATACGAAGCGTTGGAAATTTTGATTAATATAGAACTGATTTAATTGTACTGTTGGGTAGTTCCACTGTTCTGGCACATATCCATCGGGGAAAGACCGCCGCCTTCTGGCGCTCTGTCCTCTCAACCCATACCACCAAAAACTGACCGTAGATAGCCAACTCAGTAAAACTCTTGCTGGCATCACAACAGCGGACGGAGCTCTAAAGCGAGATCACCTGCTCCCATCTTCTTACGTAAAATAATCATTCTTACGCAATTTACATTTCCCCGAAGGAGACGAAGAACAACCTACAAAAGAAACTGCCAACCTATAAATCCGCTAATTAGCATTAAGTAGCCTGTCCAAAATATCAATCCAAATTTGCAAACAATGTAATTTTTCATATATACCTCACATAATAATTTAAGCTTCATCGTCCATAACATCTACGTCTGACAAATTATCACGTGAGAATATGTAGGTTTAATTAAGGGAATCTTACTTTTTTGTTACATTTAAGCTGATTTTGATCGATACAATTTCCCTCCTCTTGATATGTACACGAAGCCATAAAGAAACTCATGCTTTAAAAGCATGAGTTGACAAATTAAAAAAATAAACTTCAATATGTAATAGCGTAATTATTAGAAGTCAGCTTACACCCTGAAGCAGAGCTACAATCGATTCAGACTCAAGCTATGTAATTAGAAGAGGTCATCATATTTATTAACTAGCTAGCTAGAAGAAGCAACTACTTTCATCTTTATTTTTATAATAAAGACATCTGGTCAAATACATGAATTATTACGTGCCTTTCGTCACATACAATCTAATACCAAAAACCTTTATAATAACGCTATTAGGGAATGCGCAATAATTATTAAATTTTAGGTATTTACATGCAATTACATAAGTCTGGTAAATCTCAAAATGAGATTTTAAAAACCTGTCGTTTCCAGAAAATTGAATCACTCTACCCTCAGCTTGCCGATATAAAGGACAAGAACTGGGTTAAAATCATAGAGAATGCCCGTCTACTCAAGACAGCCCCGAACACTGCACTTTCAAGCCAGAATACTGACTGCCAAAATTTTATGCTCTTTCTTGAGGGCACTATTAGAATTTATCAAACAGCAGATGACGGAAGAGAAATTACTCTTTATCGTGTACAGGCTGGCGAACTATGCTTGCTCAACCTCAATAATTTACTCAAAAACAAATCCTTTAACGCAGCGGCCAAAACTGAAACCTATGTAGAAACACTAGTTATTAATTCACTTGATTTTAAATCAATGATGAACGATGTTGGGCCATTTCGTGACTATGTTATATCATTCTTAACAGATCGACTCTATGAAACAACTTATTTGATTCAGGAAACAGCATTTAATCAGTTAAATATACGCCTTGCATGTTTATTAGGTCGTCTATTTGCAAGACATCAGGAATCCGTATTAAAAATTACTCATCAAAATCTTGCATTTGAACTTGGTACTACTCGAGAAGTGATTAGCCGAATTCTAAAAGAATTCGAAAAACAAAATTGTATAAAGCTTTCAAGAGGCTCTATTGAACTTACCTCAGCAGAAGGCCTTCATTATTTTTCACAGCCTGAATAATTTTTATTAACTTATACGTCATCTAATTACTCATAAAATAGCTCAAGACTAAATATTATAATTTAGTATAAAAAATGTATTTCAAAATTTAAATCTATGTTTAACCAGATGTTAAAATGATAATTTTACCTGTTACCCCATGTCGGCTTATGGCTATTTGCAGACTCGTAATTATTTGAACTTAACATCCACCTCAAAAACGTCCATGCTCCAGCATTAGCAAAGTACAGTCTTTAACAAAGGGAATTTCGTGATGCAAAAGCGCCAGTTCCAATTCGTCACTTTCAGTACCCGGATTCAGAATAACCCGGGAAGGGTTAAGTTTTACAATATCATCGATTAACGGGCTTATTCGCTTCGGCCCGATGTAAAGAGTAAGTGTATCAACCGGAGATAAAATCTGACTCAAATGATGTTTAACGACCAGACCTTCTATATTTTCAATTTTGGGATGCACCGGTAATACATGATGACCATACTCCAGTAACATTTTAATCGCTTTATACGAATAGCGATGTGCTTTATTACTGGCCCCAAGTACGACTATCTGAGTATTTTGCATTCGCTTTTTAGCTATTCAAATTTTCAGGTTTTACAAAATTGATTTCTTGCGGAGGTGTATATTCACGATCATAAATTAACGAAATTTGCTGTTTACCATCTTTATCTTTAGCAGTTACCTGCTTGAGGTCAGGCAAACGATTTGCAAGATAGGCCAGACTCGCAAATATTAACTGCTCATTATTAGATTCAATCGCCATCATTAGCTGGTTTGCTACAAACAGAGCCTTTTGCTCCTGATCCGGTGCAAATATATTGCCCTGACCACCTGGAATACCCATATCCATTTTTTCATCCATTTTATCCAGATAGACCAGCTGTTGCTCAGCTAATGGTTTACTACGATCAAATTCAATCTCGGAATCACCATTCACCACTGCTACCAAAGTACTCATAATTCAAAACTCTAGATTCTTAGACCTGATTTTCAGACCTGATTATTCAAATATTGACGCTATATTAACATATTTTAATTTTCCACCTCATGCAGACTATCGCCTGATACAATACATCTCATTTATAACTGTCAGGAAACCCTATGAGTCAGGCTCCCTCAGCCCTATTACTTATCGCAACTGGCTGCCAGCACTGCCCCAGCATGTTACAAAGCCTGTCTGAACTGATTAAAGAAGGCAAAATAGCCCAATTGGAAATAATCAATATTACTCAGGATCCTGAACGGGCACAGGCACTTAATGTACGCTCGGTACCCTGGCTTAAAATCGGTGAATACGAACTGGTTGGCCTTAAATCAAAAACTGAAATTATCCAGTGGATAGATAAATCATCAAACCCTGAAGACATGAGTGCATATTTTGAGGAACTTATGACAGGCGGTGAAATCTCAAAAGTACAACAACTGGTTGAAGAAAAACCCGATCATATGAAAACCCTGTTTGAAATCATGGCAAGTGAAAGCTCAGGTTTATCTGCACGTATCGGCGTTGGAGCCATAATCGAGCAACTGGAAGGCAGTGAAATACTGATTAATACAATTGAAACACTGGGAGAATATTGCCAGAATCCACTTGCCCGGGTACGCAATGATGCCTGTTATTACCTTGGTTTAAGTCATCACCCTGATGCTATAAAATTTTTACGTCCATTATTAGATGATGCAGATGACGAAGTTAAAGAAATCGCTCAGGAAGCTTTAGACGAAATCAATATATAAATACACCCTGCTCAGCATTCACTGACTTCAGTGAAATTAAAAGCATTTAATAAAATGGAAACGAAATTACATGTTATGTCATGAAGTAGATTACAAAATTATTGGTCACGATATGCAAATGGTCGAAGTAGAGCTCGACCCGAATGAAACGGTTATTGCAGAAGCAGGTGCCATGACTTATATGGAAGAAGACATCACCTTTGAAGCAAAAATGGGCGATGGCTCAGAACCAGATCAGGGTTTTATGGGAAAATTATTCAGCGCAGGAAAACGCGTTATTTCAGGTGAATCATTATTTATGACTCATTTCACCAATACCGGCTCAGGCAAAAAACATGTGTCATTTGCATCACCCTTTCCCGGCAGTATTATTGCTATCAATTTAGCCCAGCTTGGTAGTGGCCTGTTATGCCAGAAAGATTCTTTTCTGGCCGCCGCTCTGGGCACCAAAATTGATATCGCATTTAACCGTAAACTGGGAGCCGGTTTTTTTGGTGGTGAAGGTTTTATTCTGGAAAAATTACAGGGTGATGGCATGGCTTTTATCCACGCTGGTGGCACGGTAGTAAAAAAAGAACTCAATAATCAAACTCTGAGATTAGATACAGGTTGTCTTGTGGCATTTAGTGATGGTATTGATTACAACATAGAGATGACCAAAGGACTTAAGAGCATGTTCTTTGGCGGTGAAGGCATGTTTTTAGCCACCTTAAGAGGAACAGGCTCGGTATGGATACAAAGCCTTCCTTTTTCCCGCCTGGCCGATCGTGTACTTGAAAATGCACCGTCTCATGGCGGCAGCGATAAAGGCGAAGGCTCTATACTGGGGGGAATTGGTCGCCTTATAGACTAAATTAAACAGGGGACTAAAACCAGAGCCCGACCCGCTGTGATGGACGTTAAGCACTTTCTTGATAAATTGACCTTCGTTAAGCAACATCTGAACAACAACCTATATAATTCATTTTTATAATTTGAAACCATCTATGAAAACATTCTGGAATACCTTTAACGCTGCACCTCACCGTTTATTTTTCTTTAGCGGTGCAATACAGCTTATTCTGCCATTACTTTTATGGTCTATTGAATTAATCGGTCGTTATACAGAACTCTGGACACCTCTCAATACCGTTATTCCCTCAACCTGGGCCCATGGTTTTGTAATGATGTATGGGTTGTTTATTTTTTTCATCTTTGGTTTTTTAATGACTGTTTTCCCTCGCTGGATGAATGCAGCTTTAATAAACAAAGAGCACTATATCCAAACCTTTATTGTGCTCAATGCCGGTCTGATTATTTTCGAGACCAGTCTGTTTTTTAATAAATCATTTGTATTTTCAGGTTTAGGTATATTTTTATTCGGCTGGGTTTACGGCACTGCAATACTTTATCAAAGTTTTAAACATGCCCCCGCACAAAACAAACGTTATGAAAAAGTTGTGCTTGCTGCACTTACATCCGGTGCATTTGGCATAGCCAGTTATGGCTGGTGGTTATACAGTGATGACTGGCAGTTTATGGAGCTTGCTCTCACCATCGGAATCTGGTTATTTCTACTACCTCTACTGTTTACCGTTAGCCACCGCATGCTGCCTTTTTTCAGTAGTAATATTATTGCTAACTACACAATATTTCAGCCAGCTTATAGTTTGTGGTTATTTATAACCGGTTGTGTCACTCACTTTGTATTAACTGTACTCAACCAGCCCGAATGGTTATTTTTAAGCGATATTCCATTAGCTGCTATTGCTTTACTGCATACTGTACGCTGGCAGTTACACAATAGCTTTAAAGACCGTTTACTGGCTGTTTTACATATGGCTTTTTTCTGGTTATTCATAGGTATGGTGTTATTCAGTATTCAAAGTCTGCTGTTACAGTTCACCGGGCAATACATTCTTGGAAGATCACCACTACATGCTATTACCATAGGTTTCTTTGCATCCTTATTAATAGCAATGGCATCCCGTGTAACCATGGGACACTCTGGTCGAATGCTAATTCTGGACAATACTAGCTGGTACCTGTTCCTTGGCCTGCAATTAGCCGCCATCATGCGTATATTTTCAGATCTTCAATTTGACAATGCTCTGATAAGTAATAATTTAAACCTCGTGGCTGCAGCGTTATGGTTAATCAGCCTGTCTGTCTGGTTTATCAAATACGCGCCTATCTACCTGAGCGCCCGTGTTGATGGGCGAGATGGTTAATATTGGCCTGTTCGGACAATAATTCGGGTTATTTACCGTCTGTTTTTTGATACATTAGTAATATAGATACTCTTATCCCCTGACGAGAAAACTGATTATGGATCATGCAGATTACGAATTTCCAAGATTTTGCAAAAAATGCAATTGTGATCTTGAGTTAGACGACTACACAATAGATACATTTACCTGCCAGAATAAGCATACTTTTTTCTTCAAATGTCCACAATGTGCAGACTATGTAGCAACCGCTATGTCGAACATTCCACAGGAAAAATGGAAAGATTTTATTGCTGCTGATAAAATCAATGAAGTTGAAGCCAAATATGAAGCCGCTATGAAAAGTCATTAAACAATACCATGACTAGCAAAAAAAACAGAACCGCTTTTTACAAACAACCCGCTATTATTATCTTTACCCTATTTATAGCGGGATTCTTTCTTGTACAACATTTTTCCAGACAGATGATTTCTGATGAACCACTGGTACTGACGAAAGCAAATCCGCCTGAAATCATTATGTACAGCACTCAAAACTGCCCATACTGTTACATAGCCAAAGAGTTTTTTAATAAACATAACTTACCCTATACTGAATACGATATTGAGCGCTCTGAAAAACACATGAAAATGTTTTATCTGCTCGGCGGCCGTGGCACACCGCTGGTAATAATCAATAAAGAAATCATTCATGGTTATGATGAACGCTTAATGCGTAAAGCATTATAAAAACGGAATATTACAATTATGAAAATCTGGGTTGATGCGGATGCCTGTCCGGTCGTTATAAAAGAAATTTTATTTAAAGCCGCAGAGCGCACTAAAATACCAATGACACTGGTAGCCAATCACGCCATGCGTATTCCGTCTTCTAAAGTTATTAATTTTTTACAGGTATCCCATGGCTTTGATGTTGCTGATGATGAAATAGTGTCCAGACTCAACTCAGGTGATCTGGTTATTACCAGTGATATTCCCCTTGCAGATGAAGCAATAGAGAAAGGAGCAACCTGCCTCAGCCCACGCGGCGAGCTTTATACAAAAGCCAATATAAAATCACGCTTAAATATGCGTGATTTTATGGATACGTTACGCTCCAGCGGAGTTGATACGGGAGGACCACCCGCATTAAGCCAGAATGACAGAAAAGAATTTGCAAATCATTTAGATAGAATCATAACAAAACACATACAAAAACCTTAAAGCAAAAGCGGATATTACTGCTAGTATTAAGACATAACTCTCAATATCTATGAGTAAATAAATGCGTAAAGCTTTAAAATTCCTCCCTCTGTTAGTCTCGCCTGTCATTTATGCAGACACGCAAAATGAAGACTTTCTTTCTATGTCACTTGAAGAGTTATTACAGGTAGAAATTACCGGCTCAACCCTGACAACAGAAAACATTAAAACAGTGCCTTCATCAGTCACTGTATTTACTCAGACAGAGATTAGTCGCATGGGCCTGGATACACTGGACGAACTCATGAATCTGGTTCCCGGTTTTCAATCTGCACGCTCGTCATTTTCATCATTGATATTCCCTTTCTCCTCACGTGGCAGGCGCATCGCTCAGCCTTCAGCAGAAATTCTGGTAATGGTAGATGGACAACGTTTACAGGACCCTGGAACCAGCGGTAGCGCTGAAATAATACCCAAATACCCGCTTATTAATATTGAGCGTATAGAGTTTATACGGGGTTCCGGTTCATCCATATATGGCTCTAATGCCATGATGGGTGTTATTAATATTATCAGCCGTTCAAATGAAAATGAGTTAAGTGCCAGTCTGGGTAGTTTTGATCGTAAACAAATTTACTTACAGTCATCTAACAATATGGGTGATGCGGTCGTTGATGTATTTGCTCATATTGACACGGACAATGGTGATGAATTTAACCTGCAGGATACATTTAGCACCAACCGTATCGATACAGATGACCCACGAAAACTGGCAAACTTGAATATCAAAGTTCGCTGGCAGGATACGCAGCTAAATATTCAACACAACCAGTTTAACAGTGAAAATTTTTATGAAGCCGATGGTATTTCTAATGATTTTAATGAACGAGATGCCATGCTCAGCTCTATTTCTCTACAACATGATTTTAACTGGCAATCAGTGACTTCTTACGCCCGCCTAAGTTATAGCAGGTCGGAACTTAATATTTCGGCTCAAATCACACCCGCCGGTTTTTTTAATGATGGCAACCCACCTGAGAGCGCACCATTAAGTAATGACCCTTTACTCGTCAGTCCTGCTTTTGACAACTTCACTGAAACCCGTGCATTACTACATAACAACTGGGAGATTAATGAGAAAAACAGTCTTCAATTTGGCGCTGAACTGAGACATTTAAATATTCCTGAATCGATTGCTGATAACAACTTTGATATAGGGGAACTGGCAAACGGCATCAACCCGGTAACCTATTACGGTACATTACAACCAACAACTACTGTTCAGGCCAGTTCCAGTCGTGACATTATCGGGCTTTATACGCAACTTCAGCATCAGTTATTTGATCAGGCACAGCTGACACTAGGGCTGCGTTATGATGATTTTTCTGATATTGACTCTCATTTAAGCCCTCGAATTAGCATTGTGCAAAACCTTAATCAGAACCATACTCTGAAACTACTTTATGGTGAAGCTTTTCGGGCACCTTCAGAAAGTGAATTAAATTTACAGAATAATGCACGACTATTAGGCAACCCGAATTTAAATGCCGAGTCAGTTACAAGCACAGAACTGGTCTGGGTCGCTCAGTGGCCACAAACGGGTTTAGCACTTAGTATTTTTGAAAACCATTTTGAAGATTCTATCGTACAAACTAATATCGGAAACGGGCAATTACAATACGAAAATGTAGATCAGGATGGCACTGAAGGATTTGAATTTGAATTTTCCCATGAATTCAATCCACACTGGTTATTACGCGGCACTTATACCAACTTTAACGAATTACCCGACCTGTCTTTTCATGAGTCCAGTCAACTTGCTTCATTCATGATTAATTATCAAAACCAAAAGTTAAATATTAATTTGATTACCACTTATAGTGGCAAACGAGAAATGGCGACTGGAGGTAGTGATGATAACCTCATAACTCTGGATGATTATTGGCAATTATTTGCAAAAATAAACTACAATTTCACACCGGAATGGAAATTTTACATTCAGGCAAAGAACCTGTTAGACGAAGATTATTTAACACCGGCAGCAAATGCTGTATTAACAGAAGGCGTTGCTAACCGTGGGCGTGAAATATTAACCGGACTAGTCTGGGAATTCTAAGCTACACATTAAAACTCGTATCTCTTTCTTAAATAGACTCTCGATCTTTTATCAAATAAGGTAAAATTCATCTGAAATATTGATATCCGGAATATCCTGGACACATACGAGCAATAAGAAACATGAGTACTGAACAAAATTTACAGAATCTCAGCGAATCAAACTGTTATCCTAACTCAGTTTGTAAAAAAACAAACTGAAATAAATCGCATTTCAAATTCAGCCCCTATACCCTGTATCTGTAGGAGCAATCTTTATATCACGATCAAACAAAAGGTATATTCATCCAGATGAAAATAATGCTAATAATTATTATAACTACCATAGTCGCGGGATTATTCTACTTCTTCTATTTAGGATACAAGTCTCAAAATGGAACTGCCCCGGGTCTGGTCGATTCAAAACTTAAACATTGCTCTGAAAAACCTAATTGTATATGCACTGAATTTGTTGAAGATAAGTTACACTTTACTGACGCAATAAAATTCACAGAAAAAAGCACAGCGATTTTAATTAATGCCATTGAGAATACGATTCAGGATACTGGTGGCATTATTATCAATCAACAAGCCGACTATATTTATGCAACCTATACTTCCAGTATTTTTCGTTATGTAGATGATTTCGAAATTCGTATTGATAACGAAAAAAAGCTAATACATATTCGCTCAGCATCTCGAGTGGGGCATAGTGATATGGGGGCTAATCTTAAACGAATTAATCAATTTAAACGCATTATTGGGTTACTGTAAAAAAGAACTTGCCACAAAGGCACAGAGAAAAGTGTTGGTTATTATATTTTCAGACGGCTACGTATGAATAAATAAGGCCTCAACACACTTCATGGCTCTATGATAAACTTATAAAAACTCACTAATAACCATTTATTCAAAGCCAGATGACTAATCACAAATCCCAACAGAACCATTTCTACAACGCTTATATTTAACCCAGGTAGTACTGCTCAATTTAGCATCTGTAAAAACCGCCCCATCTATCACTGCACCCTGAATTGATGCAGCATTTAAAGTCGCCTGATTAAATTTAACATTTAATAAATTAGCCTCAACGAATTTAGCTGAAGTTAAATTCGCAGCTGTAAAATCTGCATTTTCTAAATTTGCCTGTGAAAAATTAGCCTCAATACCGGCCACATTCTTAAAATTAGCTGAAACCAGCATGGCTCGACTGAAATTTGCCTTAGCTATTTCTGTGTTTTCAAACTGACTCGTTTCAACTCTGGCTTCATAAAAATCAGCTTTATTTAATTTTGCTAAATTGAATACAGTCTGCTTGATTACCGCTCGACTAAATCGAGCATTATCAATCACAGCCGATGAAAAATCTGCCTCATTTATTTTTGCATTATTCAACCGAACACGCTCCATTCGTGCATTAACAAATTTAGTATTTTCCAGTCTGGAAAAACTCAGGTCAGCTGCCTGTAGGCGAGCTTTCGATAAATTACTGTTGGTAAAATTCACGCGGCGTAAAATAGCACCCTGCAAATCAACACCAGACAAGTCTAAGCTACTTTTATCACAGCCTGTCCAGTTCACACCCGCTTTGGCTTCATCATCACATTTTGCGAATGAAGAAAAAGACACTGTCATTAAACAAAGAAAAACAAAACTATAACGCATTACACCCTTCTCTTTTTTAGGGATCGAATTAAAAACCTTGATGAGTGCAGAGCATAACTCACCCTGTTTGATACAGGCAAGGATTCTTCACATATCATTGCTGCAAGCAGTTCCGATGATAAAAAAGCACTGGTAAATCCCCTGGCACCATGTCCTGTATTCACATACAAACCCGGTAACATTTTTGATAAAGGGTATTTATTCACGGGTTTACCCTTGTGTAAATCAGCATAATCACTAACAAGCCGACATTTATCAGCAACACGCCCAACAACGGGCACCCTGTCTGATGTGACCGCCCTGACTGATGCCCTGCCACCATTGATATCATCTTCGACAAACAAATCCTTAAACCAGAGATTTATATCAGACAAATTAGCCTGAAACTCTTCAGTTCGTATATCCGTTTCACTGTCATCAACAACAAAGCTGGCACCAGACACATGCTGATTATCACTTTCCGGCATCAGGTACCCCTCAAAAGACAAAGGTAATTTCAATTTTCTACTTTGTTGATTTGCCTTATATAAACTTATCTGCCCACGAGCAGGTTGTAAATTTAAATGATCTAACTGCTCAAACAGCTTCACCTGCCAGGCATTAGCCAGAATAAGGTTTGCTGCCTGATTAACGACTTCACCCTTCTTGTTCACTAATGACCAATGTTGATTTTCATAATGAATTGATTTGACATCAGTATTATACGTAATAGTTAATGCATCACCCATTTCATCAATCATTATCTGTAAAATCTTTTTCGGATAAACACAGGCGGCCCGAGGAAAATAATGGGCTTTATTCTCAATTTTAAGTCCACTTACCTCACTTGCCTCCTCTGCATCTAAAACCTGTGCCAGTAAACTATCTTGCGGAAAATTTTCTATCTGTTTTTTAAATCGTTCACTGCAAGCTAATTGAATTCCACCTGTTTGCTTCCAGCAATTTTGTTCTATGTCTAATAACTGTAAACAGCGTAATGCATAAAAGTAGGCCGATATATAAAATTCCGCTTCTGCTGAATCCTGTAAACTTAAACGGGGCATTAACATACCCTGCGGATTACCTGATGCCTGTGCTCCTGCCTGACCGCCCTTTTCTATAATTTCAACCTTAAACCCTCTTTTAACTAATGCCCATGCACTACTGATACCCGCAAGCCCTGCACCGATTATTGTGACCTGTTTATTAACTGACTCTGATAATTTATTCTCATACCAGGGCTGCGGGGATTGATAAGCAAGAGTATTTTCACTATTCAATCTACCCGTTATCATATGACGCTTATTACCCGTACCGCTCACCTTCTCCACATCAAAACCGACTTCTATTAAACCGCGCCTGACAAACCCGGCAGCAGTATACGTACTGAAAGTCGTTCCCTTTTTACTTAATCGCTTAATATGTGAAAAAACGGTTTCACTCCACATATCCGGATTACGGCCTGGCGCAAAACCATCAAGAAACCAGGCATCTACCTTTGCCTGCATCCGGGGAAGCATGGTTTCTACATCCCCAATCATTAAAACTAATTTCACTCTGCCGTTAAACAAATCGAATGAATGAAAACCATAACTCGCGGCGCAGTAGTGCTGCTGTAATTCTTCGGCTAGTTCAGCCAGTTCTGGCCATGAATTGTGCGCCTGAATAAGATCCTGAAGACTAAAAGGTGAATTTTCTACCGAATAAAAATGCAGTGTGCATGATGGCTCACTTAATTCAAGCCAGTGTTTAACCGTAACCAGAAAGTTGAGGCCCGAACCAAAACCGGTTTCAGTAATAACAAAATGAGGGGTACCAATCTGTGTAAAGCGCTGTAACAGCTGATTATGCTGAATAAACACATGCTCAGTTTCCTCAATTCCATTATCAATTGAAAAATAAACATCATCAAATTCAGGGTTATAAGGCTGACCATCACGCCATTCCAGGTTTGCATACTTCATAACTTGATTATACTATCCAGATTCATATCCAGTCAGATTTAAATATATCTCTACACATGAATACTAAACAAGCCTATAAGCATTGCCTCAATATATCTAAAAATCATTATGAAAATTTTCCTGTGGCATCCTGGGTGTTACCCAAAAGAATGCGTCTGCCAACAGCTGCAATTTATGCCTTTGCCCGACGTGCTGATGATTTCGCAGATGAAGGCGGCTTAACAGATGAAGAGAGATTAAACGAGCTTGATAAGCTGGCACAGCAGGTTGAAGACCTGTTTGAAGACAAACCAGGTGATGACCCTGTCTTTATCGCACTTGCTGACTGCGTGAAGAATTTTTCATTACCCAAAGAACTGTTTCTCGATTTAATCAATGCATTTAAACAGGATGTAACCACAAATCGTTATGCTGATTTTGGTGAACTAATGCAATACTGTCGCCGATCAGCCAACCCGGTTGGACGGTTAATGTTACATCTATATGGCCTGACAGACCGAAAGAGCCTTGGACAGTCTGATGCGATATGCACCTCTTTACAGTTAATCAATTTTTATCAGGATATGGCACAGGATTATAACGAACTGGGACGTATCTATATTCCTCAGGACGAAATACGCGCTTCTTTTGTCAATGACACCTATTTTAAAAATAGCCTGACTGATGGCCCGATGATTTTATTAATGCGTAAGCAATATGAACGAGCTCACAAATTATTACAGGGTGGCGCTCCTCTGGGCAAAACACTAAAAGGCCGTTTTGGTTTTGAGATTCGTTTAATTATTGCCGCTGGTTCAAATATTTTATTAAAGCTTGATAAACAGACAGATGATGTATTCAGCCGACCACGACTTAATTTTCAGGACTGGTTTGTTATTTTCTGGAAAGCACTTAGAGCTAAATAAAACTATTATAATCAAGGCTTTATTGTTTTTTCTGTATATCATAATCTCTAATAGCACTGCCTAATAATCACTCAAGCTTATATGCTTAAGTAATAATGACTATAAATTACTATCAACACCCATCTAAAAAATGATTAATGCCATGTTATAGTCGCGTCCATATATTTCCACATCAATAAAACATCTAATCAGGGACTTTAACCACCATGTTTAAAAAACTAACTTCTTCTCTTCTTTTACTTTTATTTCTTACAGGCTGTGAACAGTTCCAGGCTGCATCAAACACGGTTGTACTTGACCTGGATGTTATAGCTAAAGCAACAGGTCAGGCAGAGACAATTAAACAACAGGTAGAAAAAGCAAATAGCGAGTTAACGGCTCAGCTACAAAATATATCTACACAATTAAATGAACAGCTTGCAGAAGAAAAGAAAAAACTAGGCAAAAAACCAACAGCTGAAGACAATCGAAATATCCAACAGTTAACTATACAAGCTAATCAGAAAATGCAGCAGGCAAAAACTTTAGCGTCACAAAAGTCACAACAGTATCGTGCCGCTTTAATTCTACAGCTGAGAAAAAACATACAACCTGTTGCAGAGAAAATTGCGCGTGAACGGGGTGCTGACATCGTATCAATTTCTAGTAATTCAATGATCTGGTTTAATCCTGAAATTGATATTACAGATGAAGTCATTGCTGCGGTTCGTGCACAGCCTTTAAGCAGTGATGAAAATAACAAAGCAACAGAGTCTACCAAAAACACGGTTAGTCAGGATAACGACAAATAACTCAAATATTTATAAGTAATAGTGAAGCGAGCCTTACTATCACGGCTCGCCTCACTCGATTTTTTATTTCAGCTTTCGCAACATCAATACGGGAAATAGCAATAACAACATCCAGATATTCATTGCTCCTCCACCCCTACCACCAAAGCTCGGACGAGGTGACTTAAACATCGGTTTATTATTGTCTACCCGGTGCGAAACCGTTGGCTGCTGTGCTCGTTGCTGCTGAGCCGCATGCTCTGTTTTCAAACGCTGTTGATTAGAGCGTTTAATACCATAAGTATTATACATATCATCACGTAGCACTATCATTGAGGTGTAATCACTCACCAGGCCATACTCCAGAGCAATATCTGTTACCGCCTGTTTTATATCAGCCTTCTCACCGAAGTTATTAATTTCTTCCATCATGGATTCAATTGACGCATAAGCCCATAGCCTTTCTATTTCCGGGTTACGCTTGTCCAGTGATGGAAAAGAAATTTGCGTTTGATATTCTTTTTCAATGCCTGATATTTTTCCTGTCAGTTTTATATCTGCAACACCATCACCAAAATAATGGCCAAACACTATCAACTGCTGACCTCGATACAAACTGCCAATCATTGTTGGCGTTAGATCAGACGTTTTTACACCTTTTATTGACAGTTTTACTCCGTGTAGATTTTCATGGGTCATTTTACTGCTAGCCTGAAGAACTTTACCCACAATGTCATCACTATTAGAAATACTCAGCGCAAAACCATTAGACACTTTTGTCATTGTCTGCAGCAGCGGTTTGTTTGCACTATTACCCATAATAAAAGTAAACAGGCGAATATCTTTAGTCTTAAGCAACTCAATAAACTTACGCTGATGTGTTTCACCCACGTTAGCAACACCATCCGTAACCAGAACAATGGCACTGCTTCTATCAGCATCAATACTCTTTAGTGCACTGGCCAGTCCATTGTACAAATTAGTACCATTTCCCGGGCTTACCCGAGCCACTTCATCACTATAATGTTTAATATTTTCTGGTGTTGCATTGATATAACCAGAAGTAATCTCGCGCGCATTATTATTAAACAGAATAATACGGAAACGATCATTATTTCGCATTTTACCCAGTGCTTTCTGTACTGCATTTGCAAGGGTTGCATACTTACCCTGCATTGATCCGGAAATATCCAGAACAAACACCCAGTCACTGCCTTCTGTTACCGGTTTCAAGTCGTCACCGGGTGTGAGAGTAAGCATAAAAGTACCGCGTTTTTCATTCGCAGATTTATAAGTCACCATGTCTACACTACCAGGCAATCCTTCTTTATGTCTCCAGTAAACCAGTAGATCTTTATCCAGATTAAAAACGGCCTGATTAACTGCTTTTTGTCCTTCCTGAATCCCACTATTACTATTTTCCAGCTGCACAACCCAGTCACCATTTGCATTTTTCTGAGGGATAACTGAAGGTTGATTTGGAAAACGCAACGCTTCAACCGGGTATCCTGATTTAAGGGTTAGCTTAAAAGAAAATGATTCCATAACTTCAGTGTTAGCTGTCCAGAAAGCCAGCTTCTGCTCATCAACCCCGCCTTCCTCAAGCGGATACACATATCGACCAATCCCTGTATCCATATGAGCGGGCTGCAAGTAAACAAAACGAACCCGAGTATCCTGCCCAGCACGAACCGGACTCACATGAATATCAAATGTTTTATAAGCATCTTTTTCGGCCAGACCGGTTTCGCGACCTGATGATTTTTCCTGCTCATAAACCTGACGTGCCTGCTGCTTTTCCAGCACCTCCCCGGTAACCGGTTTACCGTCTATCCAGATAGTAAACTCTGCAACCGCCGCTTTTTCAGGAACAGGAAAAGAATAAATCGCTTCAAGATCCTGCGCATTCGGGTTATGAAAAACCTGCTCAACTTCAGTAATCGCATAACCATCTTCAATTATTACATTTACATCATGATGCTTGATTTGTAGTGCTGGCAAATTACCGCTTGCCGGGGTTAGCAAGCCCGCTGCAAAACTAAAACTGCTAAAGAGCAGGTTAAAAATCAGTGATATTACACCTATATTTAGACGTGTTTTCAGCTGTTTCATGATATGTCCTCCTTTGTTAATAATGTAATCAGTGTCGGACATGGGACACTTAAAATAAACTATTACAACAATAGGTATTTATTTATAAACCAATAGTCTATATATTTAATACTAAACATAGTTTCCCCATACTGAATAATCGTTGAAATAAGTGCCAGCTTTAGCTGACGACCACAAACAAGGCCCACACATGACACAGACCAACGCATTAATAGAAACCCTTAAAAAGTCTCTAAAAGCCAACCAGTTAACCTATGCCCTGGTAGCCGATAAACTGGATATGAGTGAAGCCAATATCAAAAGAATGTTTGCCAGCAAACGTTTCAGTCTGGATAGACTGGAAGAAGTTTGCCAGTTAATGCAAATGGAATTAACCGACCTGTTTCAACTATATGAAGAATCACGACAACACATTAATCAACTGAGCCGGGAACAGGAAAAAGAACTGGTCGCCAATGAAAAACTACTATTAATTGCTGTCAGTGTTCGCAACCGCTTAAGCTTTAACGATATGATTTCAAATTATAAAATTTCTGAGCCTGAGTGTATTCAATATTTAGCCAAACTCGACAAGTTGAAAATTATCGATCTGTTACCAAACAATAGAATTAAATTACGCATAGATGACGGCTTCAGCTGGTTAAAAAATGGCCCGATAGAGCAGTTTTTTGAAAAACAGATACAGACACAATTTTTAAAATCTACCTTTAACGGTGACTGTGAAAAACGAAAGTTTCTATTTGGTTTACTAAGCGAATCATCAATACAGATACTGATGAAAAGAATCGGCACATTATCAAATGAGTTTTCTGAACTGCATCGCCAGGACTCTTCACTACCTTTAGATAAACGTCATAATGTAGGTTTTATGCTGGCACTTCGCCCATGGGAGCTTGAAAAGTTTCAGCCTTTTTTAAAAAAGCATCGCTCATGACTGGTTAAGATAAATACTTACTAAACAATAAAATCAAACTATTTAAATTCAACTAACCCCTTGAACCAAACGTGAACATTATTAATTTTTTCACCAGCACGCACAAAGAAGTCAACCCATGCTTCATCTTGTCTCTCAACAATATTTACTGATAATGAAGCCTCGTCTTCAACAAAACTTTCTAAGTTTAATTTTAGGGATAATGACTTTGTCAAAAAAACATTCTGCATTTTCACCAATATAAATAGCTGTTTCATTATTACGCGTAATTGGTAAAAAGTATCCGTATCAATTTTACTCACACATGCATTTAAATAAACATTAAAGTCAGTTCCATTCCTTTGATATCCGTAAACACGATAAGCACCACCCAATGCTTACGATGTGTAACTAACCTCTCCTACTCTGGTATCTGTTGATGATACTTTCGCTTATCCAAGGTCATTCCAGACCAATTCAATTAACCAATCTGTATTCAACTTATTTCCAAACACTAAGTATGTTGATTGGCTTGAGCTATCAGATAACTAAAAAACTGTACCTGATATATTTGATAAAATATCAGATATTCCAAAACCTGCACTTGTATACTTTTTTGTTTATATATGTAAAAAATTAAAGAATTATAAACAAGCAACTAATTACAAATTAAATGTTCAGGACATTGTACTGCTAGCAGAGCGGGGAAATGAGCAGACTGAAACCTGTTTGCAAAATTACGAAGTACGTATATCCAGAAGTTTATCTCATGTGATTAATATTCTTGATTCTGACTTCATAGTTAATGGGAATGTAAGGGAGGCATGTCAAATATAAATCGACAGTATAAAAATGTGCCGAAAATATGAAATCAGTATATTTTTTCAGATACGGTAAATACAAAGCTAGTGGCTCCTAAATATGCTAACTCCAGCGGCCTACGTGGTGCGTTATGGTTATGGAGTATATTTTTTATCAGTCTCTTTTCTTATGTGACAAATATCACCAAGAAAAATTTTAATATCCCTCATAAAAGACATGTGCCTTTAATATTTGTCTATAATTTGCAAATACTGGCCACTCCTGAAAATAGAAAGGCTGTATTTGTGAAGTAATAATTTTCGAATAACTAAGGGAACGTAATATGAAATCGAGAGTGTCATCTTTGTTAAGTAAAGCAGGTATTGCATCAACACTGCTTCTAAGTTCTATAATTATTGGTTGTAGCGGAAGCAGTAGCAGTACTCCTCCGCCCCCATCAACTACATTGAGTGGTGTAGCAGCAGCAGGTGCACCGATAATAGGTACCGTTATAATTAAAGGAGCTTTAGGTAATACTAATTCAGCCCTTATTGAAGCAGACGGTAGTTATGATGTCGATGTAACAGGCTTAACTGCTCCTTATCGTTTACGTGCCCAGGGCTCTGTAGGTGGCCGTCAATATAAACTGCACTCTTACGCTATTGAGTCTGATGTTGGTGGTACGGTAAATATTACGCCATTTACTGACCTGATTATTGCTAATGTGGCCGGTCAGATTGCTGAAACTTTCTTTGACCAGGCACAACAGATTAATCCACTGGATGAAACAATTATTGAAGAACAGGAAGCAGAATTGCAGGCTAAATTACAGGATGTATTTAATGCTGTAGGTGTAGGTACAGCCATCGATCTACTAAGAACTACTTTTAGTGCAGATCACTCTGGTTTAGATGCCGCTCTTGATATTGTTAGAGTAGAACAAACATCAGCAAATATTGTAACTATCACTAACCTTGTTGAAAATACATCAATTACTGATGATGTAACTGATACTACAGATAATACTGAGACCTTGACAGTTACAGATCCTGTCGCTTTGCAAACCACAGCAACAGATACCCAGCAAATAGCAGCTCTGTTTGATGCATTTTCTGCAGCTTACGCAACCGGCCTGCCAACAGGTAGTACACTGACTGCGGTTGAGAATACCTTTGCAACTGACTTCCTGGAAGATGGTTATAATAAATCATTATTCTTAACTGAAATTACAACTGATCCCGAAATGATTGGTTCAATATTCAGCGGCATTGTTGTCTCCAACCTGGATTCAATTGCAGGTACGGCTGAGGTAACATTTAGCTGGGGTGCCAATGGAGTTCTGGAACCAGAGCCTGAAACATGGTTTGTGGCTAAAGATGCAACTCTGGGCTGGCAGTTCCGTGGTGATCAGAGAATTGTAGAGACTTACTTCTCTTTCCACTGTAATGACTATGATGGTTTTGTAGCTGATAACCCTAATGGCTGGACTTGTGGTATTAACACTCAGTACTGGGATGAAGACCCAACGGTTAATCCAGGTGGTACAGTGATTGCCTCTGGTACAGTAAGAATTCTGGATGCTAACACTCAGGCGCAAAAAGCCATTATTTATCTGGGCACACCAGCAGGTAGTACAGCTGGTAACGTTCAGGTGTATAACGAAGCTAATCAAGGCTTTCAAGGTGATTACAGAGAGCTAGCAAATAACACAGGTGGTACTGATCCATCAATATTTGCAGTAGGTGATATTATTGAATACGCCTTATACACAGCTGATCTGGATATTTCAACACCAGCCTCTCCTGCGGTAGTGGGTATACCTGTTGCTACTTACACAGATACACTGGCGTTTTTACCTAACCCAACTACATGGTCAGATAGTTCAAATAAAATGCCTACGGCAACATCAGCAACTCAATCTGCAATTCAGGGTTATAGCACTGGTAATAATTTAACCATTGGCTGGGATCTGTCTGCAGGTACACGTATTGAAGAAGTTCTGGTAAGAATTACAGACTCGGCGGGTGATCAAGTTGAAGTCTGGGACTGGATGTTTGGCTCTACGGCGACATCAGTAACTTACTCAGCTGCTTCTCTTGATACATCAGCTTTATTGCAGACTGATACTGCCTATGAGCTAAGAGTTCGCATTTATGCCCAGGATGAAGTGAATGGTCAGTCTCATTCTAAAGATTATGCGTATAACATTGCCGGTCCAGCAGCACAGGATGGTTCAGGCATTGCATGTGATCCAACTGGTGTAACTACTCTGGCAGAGTTTGAAACCATTATGGATGCCTGTGGCACAGTTACCCCTATGGTTGCTAACGATCTTGCGGGTAACTCTTATACCTTTGTTGCTGCAACTAATGAAGTAACTACATTTAATCTGGATGGATCTACTGGTTCATTCACGAATGATGGTGGTAATACGGCTATTCCATTGACCTGGTCGATTGATTCTCGTGGTTACCTGACGGTTAATTACACAGTACCTAATGTAGGCACATTCTTTGATGTCATGGCGGCTTACGGTGTAGATACTTCAACTGGTGGACTGATGGTTCGTGCTTTCACTAATGAAAATAATTCCACATTCTCAGAAATTATTATTCCTGTGGGTGGTGGTTCTTCTACATCACTGACCTGTGGTTATTCTACACCCTGGGATGATGTTGCTGATGAACCTTCATCGTTTAACAGTTATGATGATTTCCTGACTGTAGTAGCTGATTGTGGTGGAGCATCGCCGACAACAACTGCTGATATTATTGGTACATGGACTGATACATGGACTGATGGCAGTACAGGTGCACTAATAGTAGTAACAATGGTGTTTAATGGCGATGGAAGTACTGGTACATACTCCGAAACAGCAGATGGTGTTCCTTTAGTAAATGGCAGTGGTTCATTTACATGGTCTGTAGCTAATAACCTTCTTACAGTTAATGTTGCTGGTGTATTTATGGAAGTAACAGCTGTAACTGCAAGTGGTATGGTTCATTACGCAGAAGATGCAGAATGGTCGACACCATCAGATTTAAGTATTAGCAATACAGCAACACTAGATGGTGAAATCTGGAACGGTAATTACGTTAAACAGCCGTAGACCAAGTATTAAGAAATTTTGATATTTGGTATGACTAGATAAAAAGCCACCCACATGGGTGGCTTTTTTTTAAAATAATAAAAGTTCTATACACAAGAAATATCAGAAATAGATGATGACTAATCCCACTCTTAAACTCAACGTAATTACTTTGACTATGACATTATCAGCCTCCCAAGCAAATTACTAATATAAGGCACATGGCCGACGCGGCTCGGTCAACTCGCAACTCAGACACCTCAACAAATCTGTGAAGCAACCAGTATTGCGGTTGCTGATACGAATAAAGAAATGCCTGAAGGTCAATAAGCTGGTTGAAAATGGTATTACTATAAAAGCAAATGCAAAAAAGCTCTTTAAGTGTTTCCCTGGCTGAGCTGAAAATGCTGAAGAAAGCGGATTCGCAGAAAATTTACCTACCTGTCCCAGTTGTATAAAAAATCACAACAATACATTAACCAACTGAGTCGGGAACAGGAAAAAGAACTGGTCGCCAATGAAAAACTACTATTGATTGCTGTCAGCGTTCGCAACCGATTAAGTTTTAACGACATGATCACAAATTATGAAATTTCTGAAACCGAATGCATTCAGTATTTAGCTAAACTCGATAAGCTAAAAATCATCGATTTGTTACCAAACAATAGAATTAAATTACGCATAGATGATGGCTTCAGCTGGTTAAAAAATGGCCCGATAGAGCAGTTTTTTGAAAAACAGATACAGGCACAGTTTTTAAAATCCACCTTTAATGGCGACTGTGAAAAACGAAAGTTTCTATTTGGTTTATTAAGTGAGTCATCGATACAGGTACTGATGAAAAAGATTACTACACTATCGAATGAATTTTCTGAACTGCATCGTCAGGATTCAGCATTACCTTTAGATAAACGTCATAATATCGGTTTTATGCTAGCACTTCGCCCCTGGGAACTGGAGAAATTTCAGTCTTTTATAAAAAAAATTGATTAATATAACAATCGGTTTAGGGAAGAGAAAATAAATTTTCTTAAGTTCTGCTAACACCTGCGGATTTAACCGGTCAATGCAACATCTATTCTCTAAATCCAGTCATTTAGACATTTATTTCTATTTTCTAAAAACCATTAAAAGCAGTCGTTTGTAAAACAAAAAAGCCCACTAAAAATTAGCAGGCTTTCTAAAATCAAAATGGATTTAACTTTTATGCTTTCTTACGTCTTGCAAAACCTACCAATCCAACTAAACCAGAACCAAATAACCAAACAGCTGCAGGCACTGGCACAGTACTTACTGCACCGAAGGTTCCTTCAAAGTTGTCAATAATATAACGCTGACCACCCATATCACTTGTATTAAAGTCTAATAGAGCATATGCAGCCTCACCTGAAAATGATACGTTTACAATCCCTTCAGCAAAAATACTTTCTGGTACGCCGAACTCATTTATAGGCATGCCGAACTCATCAACTGGCATTTGAGTGAATATTGCATTTTGGAATCCAGTCGTTAGAAGATTGTTGTTAGTATCATATACTGAAATCGCACCCCACGCGTCTAGTGATGATGGCATTGTTGGGTCAAAATTGTTAAATTCACTAACAGCAAAACTAAAATTTAAAGATCCAGTAGCTCCACTTAAAAAATCAACTCTGATGTCTGGATTGAGAAGTGTAGATCCTTCAAGACCAGGTTCATTTATATACAGTTGCGCAGGCCCAGGTCCAATTACATTAAATCCAGTAATATCAGTTGTAGAAAACACGACATCACTATTACCATCACTATCTGAATCATAGGAATAAGTGGTAGATCCTGTAACTGCGTCATCAAATGTAATAAGAGCTGCACTTACATTAGTTGATAATATTAAAGCTGTAGTTGCTGATGCTAGTTTCCAAAATTTCATTTATCATTTTCCTTTATACATTTTATTAGTTTTTATTAATAAAAAATAAGCAAGCAATATTCATACCCATCTTATAACCTACTGTTTTTGTTTAATAATATGCAAGGACAATGGTATTGATGATTAATTACTGTAAAAGAGTACGACATAAACAATATATATTTTAGGAAATTACTGCTTTGAAGAAATTATGTTTGATTCCATAGAAATAAGTAAAATTCAGCTTATAGCTACTTCCTGCTACCCAACAGAATATTTTCAAGTTCTGCTATCGATTCATGCGATACAATTTATTGAATTATTATTTGCGGACAAAAGTGGACATTGTTTTTATAGAAAAAGCGTAAAAATGTCCAGACCATGCCCGACAGTTTTTTACAGAAAAACAATCATATAACCTGATACTGATGAGTAATTACACCCTAAAGCAGAAATTGGAGACAATAAAAAAGACGGCTAAAAAGCCGCCTTTAATATAATCACTAATTTAAACTTTAAGCTGTTTTACGTCTAGCAAAACCAAATAAACCTAACAAACCAGAGCCAAACAACCATAAAGCAGCTGGTACAGGAACAGGGGTAATACTCGTTGCTACATTTTGTGTCATATTAATGTCTATATTATAAAGACCGGCAGCCAGAGCAATACTTACATTATCACTCGTATTTAATGTTGCAGAACCATCATTCGGGCCAACACCAACAAACATACTCGCTGCGGCATAACTATCTAACAGGTTTATACCACTACCAGATTCATACAAACCCAGATCAAAACTAAAATTAGCCAACCCTGTATCCTGGTTAGACGTTAAAATATCCAGATAATAATTAACGTCAAAATCAAACATAACCGTGCCAGCACTTGCTACATTAAGCATGCCCGTCATAGAATTGCTGGACATTGCGCTACCACCAGTACCACTATCCGAATATATTTCAGCTATTGCAGCTGCAGAACCACCAGCACCATTTAAATCGGTACTTGTTATTATTGAATCACTGTATGTATAACCTGAGGTCTGCCCATGAGATAAAAAGCTATCCTCATATGAGCAATTGATACATGAACCCGGCGCATTTAATGAATCACCATTCGCTAAGACGGTTGTTCCGTCAATTGCAATATTCTGACTAAATGTCCAGCCTGATACCGTACCACCTGATACTGTAAAGTTATCAATTGAGGTTGTTGATATTGCATAGGTTGACGCATTAACAGCCACAGGGGATGCAAGCGTTAATACAAACGCTGTAAATAATACTGGTTTAAACATTTTAAAAAGTCCCTTAACGTTCTATATTTATTAGAATTTAACTTTGCCCACGTGAGCCTTAATACAGCACCCACATAATAATACGTTGGATAGTACCAAATACATCTACTTCAATAAGTGATATATAATACATAAAACAGTCTAATTTAATTTATTCTGATACAAATTAAATTAAAGCAAAAATCATTATTGATATTTCGCAATTTTCTATATAATCCCCATATAGAAAGAGCTTCTAGTTAGACTATAGAAATAACCTAACATCTCACCTACTAACTGAATACACACCGTCCTTCTAAAGAAACTAACGAGTTATTATTTTTACTTATATGCATCATCATAGTATTCCACGTCATCAATACCGTAAATTCTATATTTCGAGTATATTTTTTCTGTTTTCAAGCATGCTAAGCAACAGCTATGCGAATGAAACCCACCCTGTAATGGGGGCAGGTCCATCAACCACTGTTGCTGAACTATTTTTCAAGCATTTTTCATTAAAACCTGTAGCTCAAAATTATTCGTTTATCGTTGAATCACGCTCGATCAAACATGCAGGTGGTATCAAAGCATCAGGAGAATACCTCTTTGGACGTACAGGTCGACCACTAAATAAAAAAGAAAAAGAGCTAAATAAGCACGAAATCATAATTGCCCGTATCCCCCTGTCATTTGTAACAGGCAAAAACACAGGTGTTAATCACATTACCCTGAAACAACTAAAAAGCATCTATAGTCGTAAAACCACTAACTGGGGTCAATTAGGCGGAAACAATTCAGAAATCATACTTGCCGGCAGAGAGCCTACTGAAGCAGCTTACAGCGCCTTAAAACATGACCATCCCTTTTTAAATCAAGTTGCATTTGATCAGATACTCACGCGTGACCATCAACTCGTCAATTTCATCAAGTCAACCAGCGGTGACTATGCTATAGGCTTTGGAGCTCAATCTAATTTTGATACTTCCTACTTATTAAAAGTCGATGATTTCAACAGCGGCCTCAGTTTAGGCCTTGTCTATGACACTAAAAACATGAATCACCCTGTTGTAAAAGCCGCCATTGATTTTTCCAGAAGTGATACGTGGCGCGAACTGGTAACAGCGCATGATTTTTTACCTCCAGAAATTCATAAATAATGATAAAAAAAATAGACCTCACATCGCAGTTTATCTTCTACATCGCAATCATCCTGATAGGTGTTATCGGGTCAATGAATTTCTGGTTTTATCACGACCATACAAAACACCTGACTGAAACACTTGAAAATAAAGCCGTTGCCAAACTAGATTTTCTTGCATCATCTACCGGTTATTACCTTAAGCACTTTGAAAACGAACTAATTTTAGAATTAGGTAAAGAGACAATGCTGACAGATCATAATGTCATTTTTCTCTCCATAAAAGATACTGACGGAAAAATTCTATTTGAAAAAGGCAATCCTAAACAGAAAGACAGTCGAGTTTTTTTTAGAAAAATAACTAAAGATAGCAATGAATTTGGCAGCCTGACTATTTCACTCGATATTAAACAGTTAATAATAAACCAACGTTATACGATGTATTATACCATTGGCCTGATGGTTATTTCCGTATCCCTCATTGGTGGAATGATTTACCTTTTCTATAGAAAAAAAATCCTCCATAAGATTAATATAATTAATCGAGAAAAAGATTTTCTTCGCCATGAGCATGATTTTTTTATGTCGATTATCAATACTGCCAGCAATATGGTTATTGTACTCGATAGATATGGTTACATCATGCTGGTGAATCAGACATGTGCTACAACATTGGGAAACACCTTAGACGAACTAACAGAAAAACATATTACTTCAATTCTGGATATAGACTGTGGTGGACAAAAACTGAAATCGATCACTCTATCTGATGTGGAAAGTAATTTTGAATCATTTTCTGAAAACCTTATATGCAAAGACTGTAAAACACTGCTGAACCTGAATGACACAGAAATTCACATTGAATGGAAATTCAGTAAAACATCTGAAAAAAATGGACAGGTTAAGTTTCTAACTGGTACAGGTATTGATATCACTCATCAACACCAAAAACAATTAGAGCTTAGTCATCGCGCACATTACGACCATCTGACCTTGTTACCTAACCGAATTCTTTTTAACGATCGAATTCAGGAATCATTTAAACAGGCCAGACGCAGCAATGCACTATTTGCCGTACTCTTTATAGATCTCGATAATTTTAAACCGATCAATGATAAATACGGGCATGAAGCTGGTGACCTGGTACTTAAAACTGTTGCACAACGAATGCAGTCTACGATTCGGGAGCTGGATACAGTTGCTCGATTTGGAGGAGATGAGTTCGGTATGTTAGTGCTTGATATAAAAAACAGAGAAAACATCACTCAATTAACAGAAAAATTACTACGTGTTATTTCCGATCCGATCACATATGGCGAGAAGATGCTAAATATTAGTGCCAGCATAGGTATCACCTTTTACAATAATGAAATAAAGGATACTAAAGAGCTAATTAATCAGGCGGATACTGCTATGTATGAAGCGAAAAGATCAGGACGAAATAAATACTGCTATTTTAAATTAACCTGATATTATGAATGGCACTGAAATCAAAATCAATTAACACAAAAAAGTAATATCCCTCCATATAAAACATCTATTTTGATACAGGAAAATATATTCTTCATCAATAGAAAAAAACCATACTCAACTATCAAATTTTTCTGTCTTTACTTCTTATGAAAAACATTCTAACTTTTCAAACATAGGGTAATTAACTAGCCACCAGTTAATAGCTTTCTGAGATGACATAATATTTGCTTTTAAATACATCTTATTTCGCATAAAACTCTTTTTTGATACTCAGAAGCTAAGATAAACACATTCATGAAAAAAGACATTTACAAAGTACTCAGCACACAGTTTCTCACAGCCTTTGCAGATAATGCCGTGCTGTTTACAGCCATTACCATGATCATGCAACAAATTGAAATAGGTGACTGGTATATCCCTGCACTGCAGGCATCATTTCTAGTGGCCTATGTTATCTTTGCCCCCTGGGTGGGTAGTTTTGCTGATGCTCGCCCAAAACGTGGTGTTATGCTGTTTTCTAACCTGGTTAAGGCCGCTGGTGCAAGTTTGCTGTTACTACATATTGAACCCATGCTGTCATATGCAGTTATCGGTTTGGGTGCTGCTATGTATAGCCCTGCTAAATACGGCATTTTGCCTGAACTAGTGGAGGAAAATAAACTGGTTAAAGCAAATGGCTGGATAGAAGGTTCAACTATTCTGGCAATTTTAAGTGGCACACTGGTCGGTGCTGCACTTGCTGAACATTCTATTTCAGTTGCACTTATTATGGTCATCGTGCTGTATTTCTTCTCAGCAATGATAGCCTGGACCATCCAGCATAAACTTATTGTAGGCGCGTCATCTAAAAATCCACTAAAAACATTTTACTCTCAAATGCGTGGCCTACTAGAAACACCAAGAGCACGTTTTGCGACTCTGGGCGTTAGTCTATTCTGGGCTGCGGCTACTGTTTTACGCGTATTACTAATTGCCTGGGCGCCTGTTGTTCTGTTTATTTACAACACAACAGATATTGCTCTGCTAACCATGTTCGTCGCTATTGGTATTGCTGTTGGCTCAATACTGGCACCTAAACTTATTCCCATTGCATACCTTCGCCGAGCAAGGCTCGCTGCTTACGCAATGGGCCTGGTTATCATTCTGCTCTCATTTATGGACAATATATGGGCCGTTAGATCCATGTTATTTCTAGCTGGAATGTGTGGTGGACTTTTTGTTGTACCCATTAATGCTGCTTTGCAGGAAATAGGACACCGCTCTATTGGGGCAGGAGGGGCTGTTGCGGTACAGAATTTTTTTGAAAATTTTGCCATGTTAATAGCTTCCGGTATCTATGCGGTGATTGCAGGAGCTAGTATAAGCCCAGTTACGACCATGACATCATTGGGGGGCATTGTAGTTATTCTAACTCTGCTAGTATCCATGCGTTTACCAGAAGATACTGGAGACCTGAACAACTAGGGAGCATTAGGGTGGAGGGAAAGCTTAAAAGAAATTTATCCATTATCCACGGCAAAACCCTCGCTATAGCGGAATTTTGTTTATTTATTTCAACATACGCCTTTGCCTTCTTCTGCACTTTACGTCAAAATCCAGTTTCCAGATAAATAACCATCCGAATATGACACCAGATCAATACTGTCAGAACAAAGCCGCTTCAAGTGGCTCCAGTTTCTACTCCAGCTTTCGTTTTTTACCAGAGCTTAAACGTCGAGCTATTACCGCTCTCTACGCTTTTTGTCGTGAAGTGGATGATGTGGTGGATGAGACAAATGATGAAGATATAGCACGACAAACCCTTAACTGGTGGCGCGATGAAGTCGCTAAACTCTACAGGGGAAATGCGACTCATCCGGTAACTCTGGCTTTACAGGACCTACTAAACGATTTCAATCTGGCAGAAGAATACCTGCTGGAAATTATTGATGGTATGGAAATGGATCTGGATACCCATAATTACGCCACATTTAAAGACTTATCTCTATACTGTTACCGAGCTGCTAGCGTTGTAGGTTTGTTATCAGCTGAAATTTTTGGTTTTAACAACAGAAATACTCTTAAATACGCCCATGATTTAGGCATGGCTTTTCAGCTTACCAATATATTGCGTGATGTACGTGAAGATGCTGAACGAGGAAGAGTTTACTTACCCCTGGATGAACTGGAAAAATTTGGTGTAACAAAACAGAATTTAATCCAGCCTGTTACCAGCGATAATGTAAAAGAACTATTTCAGTTTCAGGCAGATCGAGCACGTGAATTTTATTTAAAAGCATTTAGTGAATTACCGGAAGAAGACCGCTACTCTCAACGCACTGGTTTGATAATGGCAGAAATTTATTTATCTTTACTGGAAGAAATTGAAAACGATGGTTATCGCGTACTGGAACATCGAATAAAGCTTACACCATCACGTAAACTCTGGTTAGCCTGGCGAGCATCTCGGCGTGAAAAAAAACGCCACAAAAAACATCAACGTAAAGCCTGATGCCATCAAAACAGAATATTGCCATTATCGGTGGTGGCTGGGCCGGTCTTGCTGCTGCAGTAGAGCTATGCAAACACGGACATAAAGTAACTCTATTTGAATCTGCACCTCATTTAGGTGGACGAGCACGCAGCATTGAGTGGAATGGCATGGCACTGGATAATGGGCAGCATTTAATGATTGGCGCCTACCAGAAAATGCTGGAATGCCTTAAAACTATTGATGCCGATGTAACCAAACTATTTAAACAACTTCCCCATCGAATGTTAATGATGGACGCACAAACCGGTAACACCGCTTTTGATTTACAACTACCTACCTACCCTGCTCCATTGCATTTATTATTTGGCGTATTAAATACACCCAGCCTGTCTATAAAAGAAAAACTATTATTACTACTGCGTTTTAACCGATTACTGAACACAGAAATAAAAACAGACATCAGCGTAAGTGAGTGGTTAAGCCAGGCTAAACTACCCGTTAGTTACTGCAAAAATTTACTTGAACCCGTTTGCCTGGCAGCATTAACAACTCACCCTCATCAGGCTTCAGCAAAAGCATTTCAAAACGTTTTACAACAAACCTTTAATGCACCGGCAAATTTTACAGATCTATTAATACCGACAACTGATTTAGGTCGGGTATTTCCTGCTTTAGCTAAAGAGTATATATTGAAACAGGGTGGTGAAATCAGAACTCGAAGCAAGGTTCAGCAATTGCAAAGTGAAGGTTCTCGAATTAAGTCTATTTTAATAAATAATGAAACCATGAGTTTTGATCAGATCATACTAGCAACACCACCAGTCGCCTCGGCAAAATTACTGCATAAGCAACCCGGCTGTGAAAAGCTAAATGCACAGATTAGCCGGCTTGAGTATGAGCCAGTATCTACATTATATCTGCACTTTGAACGGCCTGTCCCTCTACCATATCCTATGCTGGGAGTAATTAACGGTATCAGTGAGTGGGTATTTGAGCGCACGTTAAGTGGTCATAATGATGTGCTTGCAGTGGTATTCAGCGCTCAGGGAAAGCACCTTAAAATGCCTGTTGATGAACTGGTAGAAACGGTTTATAACGAATTAGGCAATATAATTGAAAACCTGCCAGAGTTACTTCATAGCCAATTAATAACTGAAAAGCGTGCGACCTTTCAGTGCCACCCTGATATTGATAAAGACCGCCCCAATATCAATACAGGTTTGAATAATCTCAAATTATGTGGTGATTATGTCTATATAGAGGAAAATAATCAGCCGGGATTGCCTTCAACACTCGAAGGAGCACTCCGCTCTGGTGTAAAATGTGCACAATTACTTTTATCCAACTTAAATTAACAATGAGATCACTATGCAATATCAGGCACAACAAGATTTTCTAAAAGATAAGATAATACTCGTCACCGGTGCCGGAGATGGACTCGGTCAGGCCGCTGCCAAAGCTTATGCTGCGCATGGTGCCACCGTTGTATTGCTAGGGCGCACCATAAAGAAACTTGAAAAGACCTATGATGATATTATTAACGCAGGCCACCCTGAACCTGCTATTTACCCTTTAAATCTGGAGGGTGCCACGCCTAAAGACTATGAAGAGCTGGCTGAAACACTAAAAGAACAGTTTGGTGGTTTACACGGTTTATTACATAACGCGGCCATACTGGGTGTAACCACTCCCATTCAACAGCATGATATAGAAGTCTGGTACAAGGTAATGCAGGTAAATCTGAATGCTCCTTTTGTAATGACCCGTGCATTACTACCGCTTTTACGCGAGACTCAAGGCTCAAAAATTATATTCACTACAGATGATAAATCACATGCTTACTGGGGAGCTTATGGTATCTCTAAAGACGCTATCACCAGCTTTATGAAAATACTCGGTGATGAACTTGATACGGAGGAAAACGCTGTTCAGGTAAACGCAATTAATCCCGGCCCGGTAAGAACTCAGATGCGCGTTCGAGCATTTCCAGGCGAAGACCCTAACACTATGCCGTTAACTGATGAAGTAATGCCCGCATATTTGTATCTAATGAGTGATGACTGTAAAGAAATTGCGCAAACTATACATGCTCAGGAATCAAACGCCTGAGCCACAACTTTTTTCACTAACAAAATCAGAATCAGAATCAGGGTATTTTAATTAGCATTAATGACTGAGCTGTCACCTATGCTAAATACCTCTGATGAAAAATAAAAAAATCAGACAAAGCCTGATTTAAATATATTGAAATAATTTAATTATCATCTGCTGCTGGTACTTCGTCACAGGTCATTTCAACCAGTGTTATATCATCATTTTGATCATGACTATCTGTAAAAGACTGCAGTTCCTGTAAAATTGCATCGAAACGGTTAACTGAATTATTAACCATAACTTCATTAAGCCGATCACTACCAAACATTTCACCTTCAGGACTATTAGCTTCTGTGATACCGTCACTGTATAAGTATATTTTGTCCCCTTTTATCATATTATAAACCGTCGTTGCATCATCAAAACTAGTATCTTTTAATATACCTAATGGCATATGCTGTGATTTTATCGTTCCTTTAATTTCACCATTCTGATCAAACCAGTAACTTTCAGGCATCCCCCCCGTCCATAAAGACATAATGTCACCATGAGGGTTCAGTTCAAGTAATGTAGCGGCTAAAAACATGCCTGTTGGCATTAACAAATTAAGCTGACAATTCAGCTCACGTGATATCTCACTTACTGATAAACCCTTTTTAGCCATTTTAAAAAATATCATAGCCGTAGGTAAAGTGCCCATAGCCGCAGTCAACCCATGCCCGGTAAAATCGCCCATAAGCAGATAAAATCCTCCATTTGGACCGCGTTCTACTAACAATAAATCTCCATTAAAAGTAGACATAGATGACATATGATATTTAACAATACTTTCATCCAGGAAACTTTTCTTTAATGCACTCTCAAAAAAATGCTCAATTAAATCCTGCTCATGAAGTAACTGTGCATTTCTTTCATTTAATTGTTTATTTAACTCCCTTATACGCAAATGCGCTTTAATTTTAGATTCGAGAACATCAACATTAAACGGTTTACCAATAAAATCATCTCCGCCAGAAATGAGCGCATTTATATGGGTGATTTCAGTATCAAGAGCCGTAACAAAAATAATAGGCGTATAGTTATCACCCGACATGCTTTTTATATGAGATGCAGATTCGTATCCATTCATCTCAGGCATATTTATATCCATTAATATTAAATCAGGTTTCTCACTTTCATAAACAGCGATTGCATCTTTTCCATTAATTGCTTCACATACGGTATAGACCTTTAGTGTCTGTAGCATTTGCCTTAGCAACTTACGGTTTGTTTTTATATCATCAACTACGAGTATTTTATTCATATGTACTCATTATTTATAATGCTTCCGAAACTGGCTCAGCATATTCATCCTTGATTTCAACAATTTCTGGTAAAATAGTTATAAAAACATCTACCAGTTCAGGATCAAAGTGCTTACCACTTTCTTCTTTTATTAAGTCCATTGCATCTGATACAGTCCACGCTTTCTTATACGGACGTACCGATGTCAACGCATCAAACACATCTGCTATAGACGTAACGCGAGCAACAAACGGAATTGATTTACCCTGAAGGCTATTTGGATACCCCTGACCATTCCATTTTTCATGATGGTAAAGTGCTATTTCACGTGCCATTATCATTAATTTAGAATCATCACCTTCTAGTATATCTGCACCAATCTGAGCATGTGTCTGCATTATTGCCCATTCATCTGCATCAAGCTTACCCGGCTTTAATAAAATATCATCAGGAATACCTATCTTGCCAATATCATGCATTGGTGAAGCATTTAATAGTAAATCACAGTCAGTGTCAGACATTCCAGCGGCTTTAGCGAGTAATGTAGCCATTTTACTCATTCGAATAATATGTAAACCTGTTTCATTATCGCGATATTCAGCAGCACGCCCCAGGTAACGTACAACCTGTAAACGTGTTTTCTGCAAATCCAGTGTGCGCTTATGAACCTTTTGTTCAAGAATATCGTTCTGGCTACGCATATATTCTTGCGCCTGCTGAACTTCTAATAAATTACGCACACGAGATAACAACTCATTTATATCAAAAGGCTTAGTTACATAATCTCGAGCACCGCTATCCAATGCCTGTTGACGAAAATCCTGTGCATGCTGGGCAGTCAGAATTAATATCGGTGGTATATCTTTACCTTTAAGGTCATTTAACTGCTGCATTACTTCATAACCAGAAATTTTAGGCATATTGAGATCGAGTAATATCAGGTCACTATTGTGCTCTTTGTAAAGCGGCAAGGCTTCAGTAGAATCCTGAGTGCAAACAACATTACAATACCCTTCAGCTAATAGAATTTTTTCTATAAGTCTGACATTAGCGTATTCGTCATCAACAACAAGAATACTGGCAAACTTAATATCATTAATTATTGTATTCATTATCTAAACCTCAATCCTGATTTTCTGACAGAGCAAGTTCAACCCAGAATGTGCAACCATTTCCAGGTACACTTTTTACACCTATAGATCCACCCATTGACTCCACCAGATACTTACTAATAACCAGACCAATACCGGTACCTTCAACGTTATGTGTGCCATTTAATCTCTCAAAGGGGGTAAATAATTTATTTATATCTTCCTTACACAAACCTTTACCTGAATCGGTTATACCTATTCTTAATGATTTATTATCAATTACTTCACTAATAAGTAGTATAGAGCCATATTCACTATTGTATTTAACTGCATTAGCCAGAATATTAATAAAAACCTGCTTAAGCCTCATATAATCAGCCATAACAATATGATTTTGACCAATAATATTATTTACTATTTTAAGTTTTGAATTTAATATTAATGGTTGTATTAGAGAAAGGCTATCTTTTATAATCTTATTTATATTCACTTCTTCACGGGCAATTTCAAGCTCTCCAGACTCTATTTTAACAAGATCTAATACATCATTTATTAGCACTAACAAATGATCTCCGGCACCCAGAATTTCCTTTATGTTACCCCTTTGAATATCATTAAGTTCTTTATCATCAAGTTCAAGAATTTGTGCAAATCCTAAAATAGCATTAAGAGGTGTACGTAATTCATGACTCATTCTGGAAAGAAATTCTGATTTTGCCTGATTAGCCTTATCAGCCTGCTGCTTTTCTAACTGCAAAGTATCTGATGTATCACGTAAATAACCAATTGTCTTATCCAGAGGAATAACTATTTTTATATATACAAAATATACAATTATCAAAAACACAAATACACTTAAAACAATAATAATTCTTAATTTTGTATTAGTTTTTTTGAATTCATCACTATTTATAGATTGCAGCAATAAAACAACATGATCCATTTCATCTACTGCTTTGGATGACTGGTTTAGTAATTCTATAACATAAGGACTTTTTGATACTTCATCTGAATCTGATCTCAAACTCAATAAAGACAGACGTTTTAACTCATTCCACTCACTTTTAACATGTGATAGATGTTCAAGCATTTCCTCATTATTCTGGTATTTAAAATCAGCAACATTAGAAGCAGGAATAAAACTGATGAAACTTCCGTAATCATCACTATTCTGAACAATAACATGACCACCATCAATAAGTGAATTAAGCATATATTCAAACACTTTAATGGTTTCATCACTTTTATGTTTTTCTGACAGTGCTAGTTGGTAGTTATTTGTCGCAATACCTAACAACGCCTGATTAACCTCACTGGTGTACTGCCGTATTAACGTCTTTTGTTGTGCCGACGCGTTAAGTAAAATATTATTATATTGCATTGAATAAATCACTTTCGAGGATAAGTAATAAGCAATAACTAACATCAACATCAAAACAGATAATAAAAAAACAAACCGTAACATAAGATTACGTTTTAATGTTTGTTTAGAACCACCAGAAAACATCTCTTCCATTATTTGATTCTCAAATAACCGGACATTTTAGCCTTATTATACATATCGCGAATTGAGTCATAATTTTTATTATCGACAAGTATAAATCTATCAACAAGTGCCTTATCAAGAATCGCCTTACCAACAGGATCTTCCTTCATCTCAAGAAGAACCTTTATCATTTCTTCTCTAACATTTAAATCTATAACAGAAGACACAACAACAGGCGGTATACCTGCAGGGCCAAGAGTTTCGATAACATTTAATTTTTTAACATACACATTATTTTTTTCTATTTCAAAATCATAAACCAGTGAATCGACAGCACTAACATCAGCTTCACCTAAAGCCACCATACGAATTGATTCTTCATGAGATCCAGAGCGAACTACATCACTAAAATAACCAGACATTTCCCCCAGATCGATAAGATGAGACCTGAGCATATTGTATCCAGAGTTAGATATTTCATCGTTGAACACCAAACGGCTTCCTTTTAAATCAGAAAACGTTTTATATTTACTTTTTTTGTTTACAATTACATATGAATAATAAACAGGTTTATCATTATATTTAGAATTCTTCATAACAGGTGCAAGTAATAACTCCATCTTTGAATCGCTATTTTGTTGATTTAAAATTAGTGGTAGACCACAAACAAAAGCAAAATCAATCATTCCTGAATCAAACATATTATTAATAGTTGTATATGAAAACCCTGATATCAAATCCACTTTACGATCTAGTTTTACACTAATGTAATTCACTAACTCTTCGTAGACACCTATACCAGCCTCCGATACAAAAGCGGCTGACAAAGCGACTTTCACACTATCTCTTTCAACTGCATCACTTTGTACTGTTTTAGTTAATTCACCTGAAATCAATGAAGAAGAAAAAAACAGCATGACTAACAGAAAACATATAGGTTTTTCAGTTAGTTTACATAATTTAATATCAAGCTTCATATCATGCACCAATTATAAATTCATATAGCTTAAACACTTTCTATAACCTCATATAACTTTAAGTCAAACCAGAATGTACTTCCTACACCCTTATTACACTCAACGCCTATATTTCCACCCATTGCTTCAACCAGGTGTTTGGTAATTACAAGACCGATGCCTGTACCTTCAACATTCTGTTCGACATTAAGCCGATCAAACGGTGTAAATAACCGAGATATTTTATCATCTGTTAAACATTCACCAGAATCAGTTATACATATACGAAGAAAATCACATGACAAAATTTTTGACTCAATCATAATTTCTCCCTCTTCGGCATTATACTTAACCGCATTAGAGAGCAAATTCAATATCACCTGCTTAAGACGAGTATAATCTGCCTGTACGCTATAACCCTTACCTTTTATGCTGTCAATTATCTTTATCTGTCGTTCATCAGCATTTACTGAAACTAGTTTTAAACATTGCTCTAAAACATCATCAACATACACTTTTTCTAATTGAATATCTAACTTACCAGATTCAATTCTCGCAAGATCGAGAACCTCATTTATAAGATCGAGTAGATGTTGACCAGCATCCAGGATTTCTTTAACATTGCCTTTCTGATATCTATTAAATCCTTCCATATCAAGCTGTAGCATTTGTGCAAAGCCAAGAATTGCATTCATAGGTGTCCGTAATTCATGACTCATACGTGACAAAAATTCTGACTTGGCTGCATTAGCATGTTCAGCCTCGTCTCGAGCAACAAGCAAATCATTTGTCCTTTCTTTAACTTTAATTTCAAGATTCGATTGCACATCTTTTACCTGGGCAATCATTGATTGATAACTTTGTGCAAGTATGCCGATTTCATCTGTCTGATGAACTGGCAAAACAACTCTGCTCACTCGTTTATTCGTATAATCATCCATCACCTTTGTGATTTGCTTTATAGGGTAAGTAAGACGATAAGACCATATTATGGCGAAGATTATAATTACGCTTGACATTAATAAAGCTAACATCACCACTTCATTCAATACCGTATTAACTTTATTAAAAACAATTGAATATGGTTCTGTAATGCCTACAATAATAAATCGTTCTGGATGCACAGGATCAAAAGGCATTTTAACAACATTCATGACATTTTTACCGCCGGTATCACCTGGCAATAACACAAGTCCTTTATCTTTATTGTCTGGCAAATACAGATGAGACAACTGTGGAAACTCTTCCTGTATTCTGTATCTTTTCCCCATGCTAAAGCCATATGATTTTCTGGAGTCCGGGTGTAATAAATATCCACCCTGGTCATTTGTTATATAAATTTTATTATCTTTCCCCTGAATTTTCTCCTGTATTTCTCGAAGTTCAAACCCAACTTCTGCTGTAATAACGATTAAGCCCTCAATCTCACCTGACTGAATATCATAAACAGGTGTCGCACTACGAATTACTTCACGGTATGGAACTTCGACTACGCCATTTTCCCTATTTAAATTAAATTCTGACAAGTAAATTGAATCTGGCTTAAGTTTAAGCGTTTCTATAACATAATCACGGCTAGATTTATCCTGATGCTTATCTGCTTCTAACGTTATTATTTCTCCAGCTCTTCGAACTACTACAATTTGTTCAACTCCATTTTTATCGATAAATCTTATTCTTAAATATGTTCTTTTACTACTTAACATGGTTTCGAAAATCGTTTCTAATCGCTGTTCCCATAACTGATAACTTGACTTACCCTGCTCATCATATTTATCAATTGCTTTACCAGCACGTAACATCCCCTGTATCGGAGGCGTCTTCAATAAAAAAGAGACGTCATTCTGCAAGGCATCAATATGCGCTATAATGCTTGCACCGACACTTAGTGTTTCACCTTCTATATTCTGTATAGTCTGTTGTACCAATAACTCTTTTGTTTTGTTATAAAACAAACTACCTACAGTATAGCTACTGATTAACACAAGCATAATTGCGCCTATTATCAGCTTATGTACAATTGTCAATTTCACCATATACCTCTTAACTTATCAGCACATTATCGATTCTTGAGTTTTATCATCAAATTTTGTACAGAACTATAATCTCTGGATTTAACCCATCCTATGTAAACTGCACTTTTAGCAGCGACACTTTCCTTTCTAATTTTTAGCAATGTATCCGAAACCAGGTTTGCATCTTTATCAGGCACATGTTTTAAAACAGAAAAAGGCCATTCTGGATACAATCTTGTACTTAAAAAAAATGGAAAATCAAATATATATTGATTATTAAGAACTCGTATATAACGCATATCCAGATTACCATCAGCTTCCATCTGCTCTAACCACCCCGTGCGCACCACTCCCGCATCAGCTCCACCAGAATAAACAGTACTAACAACTTCTCTATGGGTTTTGCTTTTAGTAAACATTATCTCCTTCACATCTGACTGTGCATCAAAGCCTAGCTCTAGCATTTCTAATAAAGCAACACGCCAGCCACCAAAGGCCTTATTCGATACAGCTATCAACGTTTTATCTTCCAGATCTTGAATATTCAATATATCTTTATTACTGACATGAGTAAAAATAACAGATCCAAACCTGTCCTGAGATGTATGTCCACGTTTTCTGTTCAAAGTTACAAGTGCTCTAGCACCATACAAATTCTTTACCTCAACATATGAGGAGGGATTTGTTAATAAAAAATCAAACTCACCTTTTCCTGCGATCACTGATATTTCTTGAAGATCTAAAACAGGTAATAAATTAAAATAATGTTGAGGTATTTCTTTATTAAGAACATCAATCGTGGGTTGCCAACGTTTAATTGCATAATCAACACCATAATGCGCTCTAACAGCTACTGTATATTCATCAGCCATTAACGACTGCATGAATCCAGTAAAAATTAAAATAATTACTATAAATTTTTTTATATACTTCACGCACAAACACCTGTATCTGATTAATTTCAATAACTATATTAATCATCATTAACTAATTTAAGCTCTATCCAGAACGTACTTCCCTTGCCATTAATACTTTCTATTCCAATCTTGCCATTCATTAATTCTATTAAACGCTTACAAATAACGAGACCAATTCCAGTACCTTCAACATTGTTTACCGCATTTAGTCTTTCAAACGGTGTAAACAACTTATCAATTTCTTCTTCTGACAATCCATTTCCTGTATCTGATATACAGATTCGGGCAACATCTTTATCAGTTACGAAGGCCTTAACCCTAATAAGGCCTTTCTCATTATTATATTTAACTGCATTTGATATTAGATTAATTAATATTTGCTTTAGGCGTATTGAATCTGCGAATACAATTAAATTATTAGAGCTGTATTGATCAATAATTTCAATTTCACGAGTGTCAGCCTGTGGACCCGTTAGTGATATACATTGATCAATTACATCATTAACTGATACCTTAGTTATATCAATATCAAGCTTACCTGACTCTATTTTTGCTAGATCAAGCACTTCATTAATTAACATTAGAAGATGATTACCAGCATCTAGAATTTCATTAACATTATCTTTCTGTATATCACTAAACCCTTCAACATCAAGCTCTAGCATCTGACCAAAGCCAAGAATCGCATTCAATGGAGTCCGTAATTCATGGCTCATTCTGGATAAGAAATCTGACTTAGATACATTAGCCTGCTCTGCCTCATCTCTTGCCGAACTCAAGTCAATAGTACGTTGTGTCACTAGTTCTTCGAGATGATCTCTATGTTGACTAAGTTCCTGATTGGCTATATCCCTTTCTAGCTCCAGTGACACTCTTGTAGAAAATACTCCCAGCACGGGCTCAGTCCATTCATCTATTTCCATTTCATTGACATCCATCACCGTCAGAATACCTAGCAATGAACCGTCAAGTGTTACAAGCGGCGATCCAAAATAACTTTCTATTCCCATTTCAACCAACATTTTATCTTCTGGATACAAAGTTGCTGCATCACGCGATATTAATTCTTTTTTTCTATTTAGAACATCCTTACAAGGTGTATTTTTCAATTCATATTCGAAATTTTCAACACGTTTACCATCTATTTTTACTGCTAATGTTTTTACATGATTACCATCCTCAGTTAATAGACCAATAAATGCATATTTACATGAATATAGCTCTGTTAACCGATCTAGTACATCATCTATAAATGAATCAAATTCAAGACCTGAGACTCCTGCGGCAAGAGACCTTAATATCGCTTCAACATGCCCTCGTTCTGATATATCGCGAACAATTGCAAGATGCCCCAGAACATCACCTGCAGAAGAAGCGACCGATGTTGCAACGGTTTCACCTTGAAATACGTTACCATTTTTACGTTTGTATGTTATTTCGTAAGGAAGTGGAATAAAATTAAAATTCGTATCGAATTTGTTTTTATTTGTATCTTTAATATCATCATTTATCGTATAAAGAATTTCAAATTTTTCACCAACTATTTCATCCTCTTGATAGCCAAACATTTCTAACGCCGCACTATTAAACATTTTCATGCTTCTATTCTGATCAATAAAAACTATCGCATCCGGTATTGACTTAAACATGGCTTCAAATCTAGACCGACTTTCTACCGCTTCATTCTCAACAATTTTCTGTTTAGTTACATCCTGGATCGTTCCATAAACCTCGGTCACTTTTCCAGAATCATCTAAGGTTGCACCACCTACACCATGCAACCATTTGATATTTCCACCTACCACACACCTATACTCTACATCCCTGTTCTCACCACTCTTACCTCTATTGAACGAACTTATTACCAGATCTTTATCATCAGGATGAATAACATCTATAAACGCTTCAACAGTTAGATTTTCCCCATCAAAACCAATAATATTTTTCAACTCATCTGAAGCCCAAACCTGATTTGTTTCAATATTTAACTTCCAGTTTCCAATATGGGAAATTTCCTGCGATCTTTTTAAAAACCTTTCACTTTCTTTAAGGTTTTTTTCAATCTCAAGCCTTAAACTAATTTCTTGAGTCAATCGACGATTCCAATAAAAAAAGATAGCTACAATAATTACGAAAAATATTATGATTCTAACAATGTACTGGTAATCAGTTTTTTCTATATACTTATCCTTTATCCAGTTTTCTAATATGGCATACGATTCTTTTTCAGTAATCGTTTTTAAAGACTTTTCAATTATGGAATATAAAACGGGCTCATTCTTATCAACAAACAAAGTAAGATCCATAACAATTGGTGTTTTTCCAACGACTTTAACATTATGTAAACCCATTTCTGCGATGTTATAACTCGCTAACGCCATCGTTGCGAGCATTGCATCAAACCTGCCTTCTGCAATACCTGACAATCCCTGTTGAATATTTTCTACTTCTATAAATTTAAATTCCGGGTATTGATTTAAAATCAAAGATGTATAACCATAATCCTTTATAAGTACAATTTTTTTGTTTTTTATCTCATTCAGATTTTCAATATAATTTTGATGTGAACCCATTATGATAACAACAGGATTACGACTATAACTCTCAACTGGATTAAAATTTTTATTTAAATTCACATCAGCTATATCACCTGATATAACAGACACCTCACCTTTCATAGCAATTTGCAATGAACTTGACCAGGTATTTACAGATATTGATTTAAATCTTAAACCTGTCTTATTTTCTATGATTTTTAAATGATCAGCCACAATTCCAACATAGTTGCCATCTGCATTAAAAGCCTCATAAGGTAACCAGTTCGGGTCTCCCGTAAATTTAATTTCCGGGTTATCAATAATCCATTTTTTCTCACTATCACTTAAAAACTCTTCCGCTGAGATAGAGCCTGAACTGACAAACATAAACATTAAAATCAACAATAACGTCTTAATGTATCGATATATATACGATACAAAGTATTTCATACCTTCTACATCTTTAAACATCTTAATCATTTATCGTTTCCGATAATTTTTTATCCACCGTTTCAAGAAGAGTCGTCACATTAATTGGTTTTGTTATATAATCATCAAAACCTGCTTTTGCACCTTTTTCAATATCTCTTGGCATTGCATTAGCGCTAATCGCTATAACGGGTATATTTCGCGTGATCTCTCTTAACTTCAACTGCTTAAGGACTTCATATCCATCCATACCAGGCAGGTTTATATCCAGTAAAATCAAATCAGGCTTATGCTCCGCTGCAAGCTCAAGACCCAGCAATGGCTCAGGAGCACTCCACATATGTATATTTGATCGTCGACTTAATAATTGATTTACCAGTCTTAAGTTTGCCGGATTATCTTCAATATATAACACTGTATATTTATGTTTCATAATATTCTCAACCTCATTCTTTAGTAGCTTTGAATCATCCTGCAAGTCATCTACATTTATTTTCAATTCATCACTCTTTAATTCTACCCAGAAAGTACTACCGGAACCCTCCGCACTGCTCATGCCAATATTACCGCCCATAAGTTCGATAATATTTTTTGTAATAACCAGACCAATCCCGGAACCTTCCACTTCAGTCTGCTCTGCACCCAAACGATTAAATGCTTTAAACAACTGTCCCTGCTGATCCGTCGATAGGCCATACCCCGTATCAGTAATACTGACGCGGATCAGGTTGCTTTCACTATTTTCATAGTTAATAATTATTTTTCCATTTTCATTATTATATTTAACCGCATTACTTAATAAATTAAGTAAAACCTGTCTAAGCCTGCTGTGATCTGCTCGAACTGCATGTTGTAAATTAATCATCTGATCAAATGAAATTTCAGTTCCATTATGTTCTATACTTATTTCTATGCCTCGTTTTTGTGCCAGTGGTGTTATTAACTGAAACGATTCACTTATAGCTTCTTCAATAATGATACTATCCATCGAAAGTTCTATTCGACCTGCCTCTATCTTCGACAAATCTAAAACTTCATTAATAAGTTCAAGTAAATGACCACCAGCTTTCGTTATTTCGTTCACATTTTCATTCTGTGATTCATTCAACTGCTCCATTTTTAACAATTGACTAAAACCCATAATCGCATTTAAAGGTGTTCGTAATTCATGACTCATACTCGAAAGAAACTGAGACTTTGCTCGATTAGCATTTTCTGCTTCTTCTTTAGCATCAATAATTACTTTTCGATTTTCGCTCTCTAACTCCATCATTCTTTTAGAGTGAATAATTGCTCCATAGGTAATATCAAAAGGACGCAAGAAACTCTGTATTTCTTTATCATAACCATTTTCACGATTAGCTATTGCATATACACCAATTAGCTCATTACCATAAAATACAGGTACTCCCATAAAGCTACTCATTACCGGATGACCTTCTGGTAAACCTGTAGATCGGGAATCATTAGCAGGGTCATTACTAATAACAACTTCACGTGAAATAAGTATATGACCAAACAAATTATTCAGATTTCTAAATTCAATCCCATCCTCTATGCTGTTTTCATAAAGTAGCTGCGTTTCATCATTCCATGCAATATTTGTTATTGCATGCGTTTTTAAATACTGCCCTTTATCATCTGTCAGCACTTCTGCAATAAATCCATAATCACTTTCAGTTAGTAATAACAGGGTATTAAGCATGCCATTCATTGTTTTTCTAAAATCAGACTTTTCTACAAAACTGGTTGCAGAATGATGAAGCCTGTCTACCAGACTTTTTTGCAAACTTAACTTATCGAGCAGTTCTACCCTTTCTGTTATATCACTATGTATACCAATCATTCTTAATGGCCTATTGCCCTGATCACGTGAAACAACGGTTCCACGACATAGTACCCATATATAATTACCTTGCTTACACTGTAACCTTAATTCAACACTATAATTTTCTGACCTGCCCTGCAGATAGTCCTGCAAACTTTTCTGTATCCGCGCCATATCATCAGGATGCACCATCTTTACCCAGGTATCTAATTTATGCGCTAACTCATTTTTTGTGTATCCAATCATTTTCATATAGGTTTCTGAAAACTGCATACTATTACTCTGCATATCCCAGTCCCAGACTCCATCACCCGCTCCTTCAACCGCAAAAGCAAATCGCTCTTCTGTTTCATGAAGTTTTTCTTCTGATTCAATTCTGTCAGTTATATCCTGCACTGTACCCGTCAGATTGATTAAATTACCCGCCTCATCAGTTTCAGCCTGTGCCAGTTCATGAACATAACGAACTGAATCATCACTGAGTATAATTCTATGAATCACATCATGAAGTCCGGTCTGTTGTGCCTGCTTTTCACTTTCTTCAAGCTTTGCAAGATCATCGGGATGCACCGCTTTTTTAAATGCTTCAACACTGGGTTTTATACTGCCGGGCTCATAACCAAAAATACGATAAATTTCATCTGACCAGACCAATTCACCACTAATAACATTCGCTTTCCAGTTTCCAATACGTGCTATCGACTGAGCCTCACGCAGTTGCTTTTCACGCTCCTGTAAATCTAATTCAGCTTTTTTTCGAGTATTAATATCCTGTACAACACCCAGCATATGTAATGGCTTACCATCGACACTACGAACGACATCACCACTTTCCTGCACCCATCGTTCACTGCCATCTGCCCATATCACTCTATGTTCAATGTTATACTCTGATCCCTTCTCTACACAGTTGTTCACCGCATCTATTACATTTTGACGGTCATCCGGATGAACTGCCGCCAAAAAATTTTCATACGTTGTTTCAATTAATTCTTTTTCATAACCAAATAAAGGCCAGATAAGATCTGACCAAAAAAGTTCACCCGTTGTTATATCCCAGTCCCAGGTGCCAATTTTTGAAAACTGCTGACTACGATTCAGTCTCTCTTCGCTTTTTCTTAACTCTGTAACATTTGTACGGGCAGAAACATACTTATAGGGTTTTCCTTTATTATCAAGAAACGGAACGATCGTTGAGTCCACCCAGTATTCTTCACCATTTTTCTTATGATTGCAGATAGTGCCACGCCAGATTTCACCTTCAGAAACTGTCTTCCACATTTCCTTATAAAACGAATCAGGATGTAAGCCTGATTTAAGCAATCGATGATTCTGCCCAAGTAATTCTTCACGACTATAACCACTAATTTCACAGAAAAGATCATTTACATTGGTTATTTTTCCCGTCACATCAGTGCAGCTAACAATGTCATGCTCGTCCATTGTTGCTAGCTGAAATTTATTTTCTCTAAGAACATGCTGTAGATTTTTATTTAACTGATAAATTTGCCTTGCTCTTTTTACTCTGGCATTAACAGCAGCAAGAAAATGATCAACAGATACTGGTTTTGATAGAAAAAAATCCCCCCCGAGATTCATTGCAGCCAGTTGATTTCCCAGATCAACTTCAGAAGACAAAAAGATAATTGGCATTTGTGCCCATGTATCATCCTGACGTATCACCTGAGCTAACTCAGACCCCAAACACTCTGGCATCTGGATATCCATAACAATAATATCTGGATTAAATTTTTCTAAAACATCTAACGCCTGTAACGGTTTACTAAGCATTTCACATTCAATGTTGGCTTCTTTTAATACCGATTCATAAAACTCGAGCATGAGTTCATTATCATCAATACACAACACACGATAAGGATTAACATTTAACTGATCAGTTAACTCTATTATGGTTAGAAGAAATTTTTCACAATCTAATGGCTTACAGAAAAATCGGCTTACACCCGCTCTAGCAGATGCCAAACGAGTTTTCATAGTATTGTTCTGTGAAATTAATACAATTGGAAGACAGGATTTAAATCGATTATTTATTCCTGAAATTTCATTCAAAATTTCTTTATCTTCTTTAAAGTCCTTTTCTATAACAAGACAGGCTGGCATTTTATATTCACATGCCTGTTTCATCTCACTTAAATTAGAAAACACATTCACAATAAAATTATCCTGCTGAAGCAGTTTAATAATATTTTCTATAATTAACTCATCACTCCCTGTTAGATAAATATACTGAACATCTTGCTGTTCTTTAACAGTTTCTATATTCATCGACTTAAGCAACCTTTACTTTAATTTTTCACGTACAAGAGCTTCCAGCTCTTTATAAGGAACAGGCTTAGTTAACTGATGTACACTTTCTGGTAACCCTCCTTTTTCCTCAACCTCATCGCCTCTAAGACCAGTGATGACAATAATCAAACTATCCTGTAATTCCGGCATTACCTGTAGAGCCCTTACCATCTGAAACCCATCCATATTAGGCATTTTTAAATCAGTAATAATAATATCGGGAATGGTATTCCCTATTTTAACTAGTCCCTGGTAACCATCTCTGGCAGTAACTACCTGCGCATTAATGCCCCATGATTCAAACTGTTTAATATATAAACGAAGCTGTTGCTCATTATCCTCAACAATTACAACCGACAATTTGTGCTCTGGTGCACTCTTTCCCGCTGTAGCAGCCTTCTGTTCATTTAACATCTCTTCTACAGATATTCGAGCTATTCGCCTGTGCCCACCATCAGTTGTCCACGCACTTAAGGAACCATTGCTGGTCCATAACTGAATAGTGCTCACCGCTACACCCAACAACTCTGCAGCCTCTCGGCTGGTGTAATAATTTTTTTCTTTGCCTGACATAATTATCTCAGTATATACTCACAATATACAAGGTTATAGTACAAATCGTCATTTTTGTCAATTTCATCAGTTTCATCATTTGATGATATTCACAATTAACGGGATTACATCTATTAATCATCTGCAAAATATCACATGTATAATGACTAATTATCAGCCCCAAACCAGATTTCAGGGTATTTACAGCACTTAATACAGGCAAATTGTGGACAAAAAAAAAGTAATCTGGCTACTCTCAGCCTACCGATCTGATAGTCATGCAGCCTGGGCAGACGGGTTAATAGCATCTTTTAGAAATTTTGACTGGTTTAAGCTCGAATTAAGCGGTCGTCATTTTCGTTGGAGAATTCGCGGCAACCCTTTATCCTGGATAGACAAGATACCGGCAGAACAACCTGATTTAATACTGGCTACATCAATGGTTGATCTAGCCACACTCAAAGGGCTTCACCCTCAGCTGGCTAATACCCCCTGCCTTTATTATTTTCACGAGAATCAGTTTGCTTACCCTATAAGCAAACAACAACATCAGTCTGTAGACCCGCAAATGGTACAGTTATATGGTGCATTAGCCGCCAGTAAACTTCTGTTTAATTCAGCTTATAACCGTGATTCTTTTTTAAAAGGTGTCGATCAACTTTTAAAACGATTACCTGATGAAGTACCCGGTAATATTACCAGCCGACTAAGCATTAAAACTGAAGTTTTGCCGGTTGCAATAAAAAGAATTGAATCTCAGGGTGAAAAAAATCCACAACTTATTTTATGGAACCACCGCTGGGAATACGATAAAGCTCCGCAGGTGTTCGCCGATGCACTGGTCAAATTAAAAAAGCTGAATATTGATTTTCAACTCGCATTACTAGGTGTTCGAGCTGAAAAAAAACCATCTTATTTAATGCAGATAGAAAATGAGTTTAATGATCAGATTATTATTAACGAGAAAGTGTCAAAACTAAATTACCAGAAATATCTACAACTATCTTCAATTGTTGTCAGTACCGCGATACATGAATTTCAGGGGTTATCGATGCTCGAAGCGGTTAGTGCAGGTGCCATACCGGCTGTACCGGATGATTTATGTTATCAGGAACAATATGCTGAAGAATTTCGTTACAAAGCGGGTGATAGCGATGCACTGGCTGAAAAAATAATTCACTACTTTAACATCAGACCTGCAGCACCTGATATCTCTCAATATTATGATGAGGCACTTAAACAAAAGTGGAATGATACTCTTAGAGAATAACTTTTCCCTGTTAAGCAGAGTAAATGTAAACGCTGCTGCGAAACATCCCCCCTCTGGAGAAAGGTCGCGTTTTTTTTTGCGCCCACCCCCTCTTAACCCATACCGCTATACACTGACAGTGCAGGCATCAGACTTCGTAAAGTTCTTGATGGCATTACAACAGGGGACGGAGCGCAAAAAGCAGCGGTCCATCCTCAGTCAAAGCAGGCGTATATGTGTGTGCATTTATCTATTACATCAAAGCGCAGCTTCTTCATCCTGCTGCATTTTCCACAAACTTGCATATAAACCATTTTTATCCAGTAACTGCTGATGCGTTCCCTGCTCTTCTATTCTGCCTTGCTGCAAAACAATAATATTATTCGCATCGACAATAGTTGACAAGCGATGAGCGATAACTAAAGTCGTATGCTCTTCTGCCACCTTTTTTAATGATTTAAGAATAGTCTGTTCCGAATGCGAATCTAATGATGATGTTGCCTCATCAAATATCAAAATTCTCGGATTTTTAAGAATAACTCTAGCAATAGCAATACGTTGTTTTTCACCACCGGAGAGCTTTAACCCACGTTCACCAACAATAGTGTCATAGCCATCTGGCAAAGATTCTATGAACTCATCTATATTCGCAATTTTCGCGGCACTTCTCACTTCGCCCATTGTTGAGTCGGGGCGAGCATATTGAATATTGTGAAAAACACTTTCGTTAAATAACACGGTATCCTGTGGCACAATTCCTATATTCTTACGTAAACTAGCCTGGCTAACATCCTGTATATTCTGTCCATCTATCTGAATTTCACCCTGATTCGTATCATAAAAACGAAACAGTAATCGGGCCAGTGTTGATTTACCCGCACCGGACGGACCTACCACGGCAACTTTGTGCCCACTGGGTATATCAAAACTCACATCATGCAATATCTGTCTTTCTTTATTGTATGAAAAATTAATATTGTTAAATGTTATATTTGCCTGATCAACAAGTAGATCTTTTGAATCATCTGCATCCTGAATTTGTGGCCTGTTATCAAGCAATTTAAACATCAAATCCATATCAGCAAGTGAATGTTTCATCGAGCGATAAATTATGCCGAGAAAACCTAATGGTATAAATAACTGCAACATCATGGCGTTTACCAGCACCAGATCACCGATTGTCATTTCTCCAGCGACAACGCCCTTAGCTGCAAACACCATAACCAGCGTGACACCAACAGCAATAATTGAACCCTGACCAAAATTTAAAAGCGCCATCGAACTGGTACTTTTAACAGCAGATTCTTCCCATTTTTCTAATGTATCGTTATAACGATTTACTTCGTATTCTTCATTATTGAAATACTTAACCGTTTCATAATTTATCAAACCGTCTATTGCCCGTGAATTAGCTTCTGAATCATGAGCATTCATTTCATGACGAAAATGCATACGCCACTCAGTTAGCGCCATTGTATAAGCAAGGTATATAACCACCGTACCAAATGTAATTAACGCAAATTCAGCATCATATTGACTAAATAAAATAACGGCAACCAGTACAAACTCGGCAAGAGTCGGAATAATATTAAAGGTCAGGTAATTTAAAATTGAAGACAGGCTACGAGCACCCCGATCGAGGTCACGGGAAATACCACCTGTTTTACGCTCCAGATGAAAACTAAGCGACAGATCATATAAATGTGTTACTACTTTTTTTGAAATATCTCTCATTGCCCGATATCTCACCCGGGCGAAAATAGCATCCCGCAGTTCATTGAATAACACATTCATTAAACGTAAGGCACCATAACCAAGTAACAAAATAAGAGGCAGTTCTATGGGGAGTTGTTGAGGGATAGAGCTAATGCTGCTCACAGATACATTCAAAGCATCAACTATATCTTTTAATACAAGCGGAATACTGACTGTTGCTACTTTGGCTAACATCAACGAAACAAGCGCTACAAGCACTCTTCCCTTATAGCTCCATAAGAAGGGTAACATCCGTTTAAGGTTAATAAGGTCAGTACGCTCAGTATGAGGCGCCTCGGTTGCACGATGAATTGTATGCATATAATTTAGGGGGAATCTTGAAGGTTAGAATAATTGGATCACATTATACTTAAAGGACATAACTAATAACAGATTCTCTTCGCAGCCAATGGGCTAATATACCTAATATCAAAGGGATTAAGCACGTACATTACCCAGCTGAACAGACCCATTATGGTTATATTCTGCTATATTCAATATAGAATAAAAATTTTTGGGTTTAATTAGTAATCCGGGCCTGCACAGCAGGTTATTTAATAAGGGCACATCTATTAATGTCAATAAAAGAAATAAAAGTCAGAATTGGCGATCTTGAGCCAGGCATGTACGTAGCCCACCTTGACAGACCATGGACTGAAACCCCGTACCAGTTACAGGGTTTTATTATAAATTCACTTGATGATGTAGATGAATTATTCAAATATTGTAAATACGTGTTTGTTGATGTCGAATTAAGCGTTGCCGCTGATACGGTTGAAAAATTAAAACACCCGAAAGACTTATCAGATGATGAGAGAAAAGAATCTCTCATCAATATGAAACCCAAACATTATGAGGAAAAAACAGATTTAAATGATGAGCTGGAAACCGCTCGTGAAAGCCATAACATGTTATCAAATGTTGCTGAAAACATTATGGTTGATATCACCAACAACAAAAGTCTGGATCTACCCGCTCTAAAAAAAGCCATTACCCCAATGGTTGATAGTGTTATTCGTAACCCTGATGCTTTTTCCTGGTTAACTCGAATGAAATATAAAAATAACTACATTTATAACCATTCAGTTAGCTGTTCTGTCTGGGCAGTTGCATTTGGCCGTCATCTGGGTATGCCAAAAAAAGATCTGCAATCTCTGGCTATAGGCGCCCTACTATTTGATGTAGGCAAAATGAAACTACCTGATAAATTAATCAACAATACCAAACGATTTAATCAGTATGAGTTCAAGTTAGTAAAATTACATGTTAAACACAGTGCAGATATCATAAGCACTATAAATGACATCAATAAAGATATTATTGAAATGGTAAATACTCACCATGAGCGGCACAATGGCAGTGGTTACCCTAATGGCCTAAGTGGAAACAAGATACCTATATTTGGTAAAATAGCAGGCATTGTGGATTGTTATGATGCCATTATATCAGAGCGCCCATTTGCTTCTGCCATGTCACCACACGATGCAATTAAAAAATTCTATGAATGGCGCGACATTGATTTTCAGGCTGAGTTAATTGAACAGTTTATACAGGTTGTTGGAATTTACCCTGTCGGAACCATTGTTGAATTAAGCAACGGCACAGTGGGCGTGATTATTGCTCAACACAGAGTATGGCGTCTCAGACCTAAAATAATGTTATTGCTGGATGAAAACAAAGATTATTACAATCATTTTGATACTATTGATCTATACACTAAAGAAAACGATGATGATGGTAACACACTGGAAATTGTAAAAAGCATTGAACCGGGAATGTACGGCATAGACCCGGAACAGTTTTATCTTTAGGAACACACCTTTGTATGAATGACACACCCGCATATGTTGCCGACAGAAATTCCCTGTTAAAAGATCTTGAGCATTTTATTAATGATCACCTGTCTGAAGGCAAAAAACTTGCCATCCTGCTTATTAATATTAATCACTTCAGACAGATTAATGTTATCTACGGTTACCAGTCTGCAGATATCCTACTTGAAGAATTTGTACACCGATTAAAAAAACTTTCTCGTGAACAGGATTATATAGCGCGTGTCGGTAACTCTGAATTTATAATGGTATTGCCTGAAATTCTAAATGAAGGGCATGTCACATTAGCCGCGAATAAATTACTTAGTTGCCTTAACACTCCTTTTAGCTTTGGTGATAGCAACCACAAAGTCATTGCTGATATGGGAATAGCCCTGTTCCCTGATCATGCAATTGATATTCAGGGGTTAATTCAAAAAGCTGAACTTGCACTATTAGACGCTAGAAGTAGCGCTAAGTCATATTCAATTTATAAGAAAAAATCACAACAGGTAGATTTTTATAACTGGGATATAGAAGATGAACTTCGCAACGCTCAGGAACGTGACGAATTCGAACTTTTTTTCCAGCCACAGGTAAACCTGCAAACAGGCAAGCTATTTGGTGCAGAAGCATTAATTCGCTGGAACAATCGCGAAAAAGGCAGGATAAGACCAGACCTGTTTATTCCCATCGCTGAAGAAAGCGGACAAATTCATAGCATAACCTGGTGGACAATTAATGCTGCCCTTCGATTAATAAAAGACTGGCCAGAAACACTTCCACCCCTGCAGGTCTCGGTTAATCTATCCGCAAAAGTTTTAAGTGACCCTGAACTGGTTCATTCTGTAAGAAGTGCTCTGAGTATCTGGGGAGCCAAACCAGAGCAGTTAACACTTGAAGTAACAGAAAGTGCATTGATGGAAGACATGGATACCAGTTTTATCACACTCGATGAGCTAAGATCATTCGGCTTGAATATATCAATAGATGATTTTGGTACAGGTTATTCATCAATGGCCTATTTTAAATACATCCCCGCAAATGAACTAAAAATTGATCAGTCATTTATACGTTATATGCTAGACAATGAAATGGATCAGCATATTGTAAAAACTGTAATTGAAATGGCACATGGTTTTGATATTAAAGTTGTCGCTGAAGGCATCGAAAATGAAGAAACTTACAACTCATTAAAAGAATTAGGTTGTGATATTGCCCAGGGATATTTTCTGGCAAAACCAATGCCACAGGATGAGTTTATTCAATGGCTGAAAAATTATCAGTCATAAATAGCAAATTTTTACTCATGAGTAAAAATTGACAGCTGAAATTAAGTTATTTTTTATCGATTATGAGCTCTTTTACTACCAGCCTCAGATGATATAATCAACATACATTGCTCTCTAAAGGTATTCCCTTGATTTCTCACTCGTTTATATCAATTACTCGAACATTGTGGTTAACCTGCTTTTGTTTTACATTAATAGCCTGCAGCGATTCTTCTTCGCAAAGACCTTCACGCAAAGCCCCGGTACACCTGATAGAAACAGTATCTGCCAGTATTCAGACTATTGCAGTTAAACAAACCATTACAGGCACTCTACAGGCTATACGTAAAGTACGAATTATAAATCAGGTGCCGGGTTTATTAACGGCTTTACCTGCTTATCCTGGTGATATCATTAAAAAGGGCCAGTTATTAGTTCAACTGGAAGATAGTTTACTCAAAGCTGAAGTTGAGAAAGCGGAAGCAACACTCAATCAGGCAAAAGTTGATTATCGTCGCCTTAAAGATCTGGCTCCACGTAAACTGGCATCAGAAAGTGAAGTCGCTCAGGCACAAACGCTGAATGATATTGCTGTTGCCAATTTACGCTTAAAACAGACAGAATTATCACATAGCCGAATCAAAGCTCCATTATCAGGCATTATCTCAGAACGTTTAGTTGAACCAGGTGATGTTATTCCTTTACATAACCACTTGCTCACACTGATTGATACATCCAGCCTGAAAGCAGAAATCAATTTAAGCGAATTACTTCTACCGTTAATAGAGGTTGGCAATCAGGTTGATATAACAATTGACGCTTTAGGTGAACAGTCATTTAACGGAAAAATAAAACGTATCCACCCCATAATTAACAAAGACACTCGCAGGGGTACAGTAGAAGTTATTTTAAACCCTGTACCCGATGGTGCAATTGCAGGTCAGTTCTGTCGTGTTAGCATTCACACGATGAGCAGATCCCGCCTGATGATTCCATATACTGCTGTAAGACATGATAAACAGGGAGCTTATGTTTATGCTTTTACCCAGAACAGGGCTAAACGCATTAATATTACAACAGGTATACAGCAGGACGAATCAATTGAGGTGCTTGATGGCCTTATCGATAAACAACAAATTATCAGTAAAGGTTTTTTTGGACTGAAAGATGACATGAGTGTAAAAATCATCTCTAATAAATCATGAGTAAATTACAACGCACAGGCGGTCTCGCCAACTGGTCAATTCAACGACCTATTGCTGTCATTATGCTGTCGCTGACAGTACTCGTTATAGGGTTATTTTCATTTGACCGTTTAAATATCAATTTACTACCCGATATTATTTATCCAAATGTAAATATACGTATACTGGAACCAGGCACTCCAGCTAAGGTAATGGAAGATAAGTTCACTCGCCAGCTTGAAGAACAGTTAGCTATTACTGAAGACGCTATACGGGTTCAGTCCGACACATCCGAGGGACGTAGCGCCGTAAATCTGATCTTTCCTTATGGCACTGATATTGATAGAGCTTTACAGGATGCCAGCACACGACTCGACAGAGCAAAACGCTTTCTACCCCAGACCGCAGAACCTGCTGTCATCTATAAACGAGACCCATCCCAGTTACCGGTAATGGAACTGATTGTTAGCTCATCAACACGCAGCTCCGTTGAACTACGTAGCTGGGTTGATTATGAATTTTCAAAATGGTTCTTAAATATTGAGGGCGTAGCTTCAACCGAAGTGGGTGGTGGTCTTGTTCGAGAAATACAGGTTATTATTGATCAGGAAAAGCTTGCCGCAGCTGGTTATAAAATAGCGGATATAAAACAACTTTTACAAAATGAAAATCAGGATATATCCAGTGGTGTTCTTTATATGGACACACACAAGCTAAGCGCACGAACAGAAGGCCGCTTCGACTCTATAGAAACAATTTCAAACTTGCCCTTAAATACCAGCCCACTGAATAGCAGTGAAAAAAACCTTATTTTAAGTGATATTGCTCAAATTATAGATGCCCATCAGGATGAAGAGTTACGCATTCGTTTAAATCAACAGCCAGGTATTAAACTTACCATTCAAAAACAACCCGACACTAATACTATTGATGTTGCCGATCGTTTACACCAACAGATTGAATGGTTTAAAACTCAAAACCTGTTGCCATCTGACATACAAATTGAAACCGTCGATGATCAATCGGTTTATGTAAAACATGCATTAAACAATGCCAGTTATGCCGCTATCAGCGGTGCATTACTGGCAATGTTAGTTGTTTATCTTTTTCTACGTGACATTCGCCGTACATTAATCGTTGCAACCGCAATTCCTCTGGCTATTTTCATTACTTTTCTAATTATGAGTTTAAATGATATTAGTTTAAACATTATGTCACTGGGTGGACTAGCGCTGGGTATAGGATTGCTGGTAGATAACACAATTGTAATGCTGGAAAACATATCACGACATCAGATGCTAGGTAAGACACCCGACATTGCAGCATCAAATGCCGCTGCAGAAGTAACTAGCGCGATCACTGCCTCTACCACAACTAACCTGGTAGCTGTTCTACCTTTTCTTTTTATAGGCGGTTTAATTGGACTGCTGTTCAGTGAATTAATTATTACCTTAAGTGCTGCTATCATTGCATCACTGGTCGTTGCATTAACATTGATTCCCGCACTTGGAGCAAAGATACAGGCACCAGTAGATCAGAAAAAAAATACTTTTTTCGATACATTAAAACAGAATTACAAGAAGGTTTTGACATTTTTACTACCCCATAGCTTACTCATATTTAGCCTGTTTAGCATCGTATTAATATTAAGCTCTATGCAGTTACTTGACGCAAAAAATAGTTTCTTTCCAACAATGGATGAAGGCAAGGTTTCAATAAGCATTAGCACTGAACCGGGAACCCGACTTAGCGAATTAGATAAAACATTACAAATAATTGAAAAACTCGTTTTACAGCAACCCGAAGTTAGCACCGCTTTTGTAAGCTCCGGTGGCTTTGTGTTTGGCCGATCCCAGTTTCAGAAAAGCAACCGTGGATCAATATCGGTTCAACTAAAACCTTTATCCAAAAGAAATAATATAAGCAGCTCAAACTGGGTCAAAAAAACTAACAAAAAAATAAAGAAGCTACAACTTGCTGGTTACAAAGTCCGTATGCGCGTAAAGGGTGTGCGTGGCATACACACAAGCCATGGTGATGATGATTTTAGCCTGCGTATTCAAGGCTCTGAGATCGAAGTTTTAACCGAAATAGCTGAAACTATTATCGAGAAAATACGGTTAATTCCTGAATTAAAGAATTTGAGTCATAGCTATGAAGAACAAAGCAATGAACTGGTTATAAAAGTAAAACGCCAACGAGCGGCTGATTTAAATATCAGCACAGAAGACATAGGCACAGCATTACAACTGGCATTAAATGGACAGGTCGCGACAGAGTATATTGAAGGTGACAGAGAATATGATATTCGTTTACGTTTACAACGAAGCGAAATAAAACAGTTACATGATATAAATAACATTATTATTTCACTACAGCAGGGTGAAGCCATACGCTTATTTGATGTTGCTGACATTAGCATTTCACCTGCTCCCAGTATCATTAAACGGGATAATCAATTACGTATAAATGAAATTTCAGCCTCGGTTAATTCTGATGTAGATTACCAGCAGTTAATTGAAAGAGTATTTGATATCGTGAATGAGATGCCCATACCCGATGGATATATTGTTTATGACGGTGGCACACTTGATACACTCAAGGAAAGTAGCTCAACCAGTTATATCTTATTAGCGTTAGCCGTATTTCTGGTTTTTGTTGTAATGACTGTTCAATATGAATCCCTGACCAATCCAGTTATTATTATTTTAGGCGTACCCTTTACATTAATAGGTGTTTATCTAGCAGTTGAATTCGCACTTGATGGTCGGCTAAGTATGCCTGCCAGACTGGGAATAATTATGTTGGCAGGCATTGTGGTTAATAATGCGATCGTACTGGTTGAACAAATTGAAATTTGTCGACAACAGGGCATGGAAAAAGTAAATGCCGTATTAGAAGCAGCTATGTTACGCCTAAGGCCTATACTTATGACCAGTTTAACAAGCGTCTTCGGTATGCTACCTCTGGCTCTGGGTTTAAGTGAAGGCTCTGAAATGCTAAAACCACTAGCCACAGTCGTGGTTTTTGGGTTGTCATTTTCATTACTGGTATCTTTAATACTTATCCCCATGCTGTATTTACTTGTTCATAAGAAGGAATCGTTAACTTGAGCGATTGGTATAATCAGGATTCATATACAGAACTTGCTGAAAATGATATTCACATATGGCTCAATTACCTGAATGTTCATGAAGCCAGAATAAAGCACCTCTACCCGCTTCTATCCAATAAAGAAAAAGAACGTAGCGAACGATTTAAGTTTTATAAACACCGTAAAGCATTCATAGCTTCTCATGGTTTTATGCAAATGGTGCTTTCATATTACATTGATGCATCTGCAGGTGAAATTGAGTTTACTCAAACAGAGTTGGGGAAACCCTCACTCATTGAAAAACAGAATTCTAATAACATCCAATTTAACTTAAGTCATTCAGGCAATATTGCGATACTTGCTGTGTGTAAACAACATGCTTTGGGAGTAGATATTGAATACGCTGAAAGAAAAATAGAATGGCAGGGTATTAGCAAACGGTTTTTTACTCCAAATGAGCAATCACAACTTTTTAAATTACACGAATCAGCTCAAAGAGATGCTTTTTTCCAGGTCTGGACGCGTAAAGAAGCGCATATGAAAGTAACAGGTCAGGGTTTATCTCTGGCACCATCGCATTTTGAAGTCACTGTTCCACCGTCACCCGCCGAGTTTATTGGCAATATGAAAACAGTAGACAATCATTATTACAAAATGAAAGATATCAGGTTGCCAGACATGTTTAAAGATTACTTCGCCTGTCTATCTGCTGACTTTGATTTTGACAACATTACCCAGTTCATACACTCCTGAAATAAAATATCTACGTTTAAGCATATAATGGTTAACTCTATAATCCATATATCACGCCTTGAATTTATCAAATCTTATATTATTATCTTTCTATACCTTTACTTTAAACCATAGAGTTTTAATAACTTCCTGGAGACAGTTAGAATGATTAATAAGAATATTCTTATTTTCATCATATTCATTATCAGCTCTAAAACTTATGCCATAGATATATTAACTGGACAGGACAGTCTGGAATTTCATGGTTATTTTCGCGGAGGTCTGGGATCAAGCGAATCAGGTGCAACACAGGCAAAATTTCAGGCACCCGGGGCACGCGCAAAATATCGCTTAGGCAATGAACCTGAAACCAATATGGAGTTGCAGCTAACTTACACTTACGACATGAAAGAACCTGAAAATGAAAACAGCCATGTTCAGGGTATTATTATGCTTGATGGTTTTAAACATCACGGTGAGAGCAATAGTTTTACAGTAGACAATCTTGCTCAGGGTTATTTGAGTTTTAATAATTTTTTTAACAATGAAATAAAACTTTGGGTCGGGCGTCGTTATTATGATAGAAAATCTATCCATATTATGAACCATTACTGGCTTAATCCCGGACAACGCTCACAGGCTGGAGCTGGCATTGAAGATATAAATACAGGTAGTGGAAAATTAGATATTGCCCTGTTCCGTTATGAAGATGATTTTGATATCAACGGAACATCTCACTTAATAAACAGCACAAGCATTGATACTCGATGGCATGATCTAAACATAAATGATAATTTAAAGTTAACACTCTGGGCCGGATTGTCTCTACGTCATGCAAATGATGATCTCAATTATGAAGATAAATCAGGATATGGCCTGGGTGGATGGTTAGATCATAAACATTTAAATATAAAAAACACCTCTGTCATTATTTACCAGACAGGATCTGCAATCACGCAGGCAGACTTTAACCCTAACCCTATTCGTGAAGATAAGGGCTGGGAGCTTGATAACGCAACAGCTCTTGAAATAAGTAATACATTAACTTACGAGTCGCTTCCAGATCACTCTATACAATGGACCTTGCTCTATCGCCATGAAGATCATGGCTTTACTGAAAACACCGATTTCAGTTGGTACAGCACAGGTGCAAGACCCATTTTTTATTTCAGTAAACACATAAACCTGGCATTTGAAGCCGGAATTGATTATGTCGATGACGAAGTTAATAATCGCAATGGAACATTAACAAAACTCAGTACTGTATTACAGATTTCGGCTGATAGAGGACTAAAAAGTCGGCCCGTACTACGTTTTTTCGTTACGCTTGCTGAATGGAGTGATGAGCTGAAAGGGCTTATCGGTCATTTTCCTGGAAATGCACCCTATGCTAACGATACCCAGGGCTGGACGGTTGGAGCTCAAGCTGAAGTATGGTGGTAATTATAAAGTCACAGAGCATTACACTAAACTGTCTAAATCACAGGGCACTGTAAACCAGAAGATACTACCCACTCCTTCTTTACTTTCAACACCCACTTCTCCTCCCATATACTCTATCAATTGTTTACAGATAACCAGACCTATACCTGTACCATCTACGCTCGACCCATCTGCTCCAAGTCTTTCAAATGGAGTAAATAACTTATCAATACCTTCCTGAGAAATACCGAAACCGGTATCTATAATTTTAAATTTAATATGTGAATTATTTACATCTGAACAATTTATTATAACTTTTCCATTTGGCTTATTATATTTAATTGCATTAGTTACAAAGTTGATAAAAACCTGCTTTAATCTTGTTTCATCAGCCATAACAAATGGCTGTAGACAACTAGTCACTTCATCTTCAATACTAATATTCTGAGACTCTGCATATAATTTAGTTAATTTTAAACTATCAATTAACACATCACATGCATTGATACTTTCAATTTTTAAAACAAGGCCGCCTGATTCAATACGTGCCAGATCCAGCACTTCATTTATTAACTCAAGGAGATGCCCGCCAGCTTCTAAAATCTCATTAATATTACTTGAAACATTCTCATCATCAATATTCGCAAGATCCATTTCAAGCAATTGAGCAAAGCCGAGTATCGCATTTAACGGAGTGCGTAATTCATGACTCATTTTTGAAAGAAATTCAGATTTTGCCTGATTTGCTTTTTCAGCATACTCTTTAGCATTCAGGATTTCTTTTTCAAAATATTTACGTTCGGTAATATCATGATACGTGCCTAGTATACCAATAACTTTTCCATCAATATCATGCAAAGGAATTTTATTAGTTTCTACACAGGTTTCAGCTTCTGATGATGTTTCCTGAGTCTCCTGAATATTATACTCTGCCTGATCCGAGCCCATTACTCTACGATCAGTAGCTACATAGAAATCTGATTCGTCTTTTGTCCAGGGCAGATCATAGTCTGTCTTCCCTATAATCTCTTCAGGGTACTGCAAACCACAAACATCTATAAAATTTTTATTACATCCTAAATAGACAGAATTAATATCTTTCCAGAAAACATACTGAGGGATGTTATCCATTATAAGTTTAAGAAACTGTGTTGACTCTTCCAGTTTAATTTCAGCTTCAATTCTGTCTTTATTTTCACGCTGTAAGCTTTCATTAGAAGCAAGCAAGTCTCTTGTTCTTTCTTCTACACGTTTTTCAAGTGACTCCTGAGACGCAAGCAACTCCTTCTCTCTTAAATCAACTGTTTTAGCTGCAACATTAAATGCATCTGCAAGCACATTGATTTCATAACTCGTGCTTTCATCTGCATTAAATAACTCATAATCCCCTTTCTCTAAAGACCTCACCGATTTAACTAATTTATCGATTGGAGTGGTAATACTATAACGAGAAAAAATCAAACCTATAGGCAATAAAGTCAAAATTGATATAAGAAACACAAAAAACATGACAATTATGGTGTCATTAATTTGCATATTAATAATATTTTTATTAAGACTTGAAACCAGGTAAAATCTCTCACCACTAGAAAGAGGAATAGAATATGACTCTATCAAATAATTCTTATGTTTTATCCAGCTTGTTTTATGATCATCTTTATCATTAAAAAGCCCTGGCGAATACTTTAAACTTTCTAGCCTTGCACCATTTATATCATCACCGATATGCTTATTATTTGGTAAAATTATACTATGTTTTGCTCTGGAGCCTTTAGACAATACATTTAAAATTGATTCATTTATAGGATTAACCAGATATAAACTACCAATATTCTTTTTAGCACCGTCCAGATACAACCTGTCCACACTAGATACTGCTTCCACACCAACTATTTCTTCATGGTAAGTATAAACACTCTCAGCTCTATTTACGGCTGGTTCAATATTAACCACCGGAAACAAATTATTATTTTCAGAAACTATCCATTCATTATCATTTTCAACCGATAATATATAAACAGGCTTTCCTGATTTGAATGATAAGATACCCATTGCAACTTCACCAGGTCTCGAGAAAGCCGTTAACCAGCCATTTTTATCATAAACTCTTAATTCATATAAGCGTGTGGATTTAGCATAATCATATAATGCGTGAGCTATGTTTTTCTTCTCTTCATCGTAAATATTAGCCTGATATGTTTCTATTTCAGCATATTCAGAAATAAGATTAAGAGAGTTTATTACTGTATTCCGATTAGACAATTCTTCTGCATAAAATCGGGTATCTACCTGAATCTGATTAAAGCTACTCTTTGCTCGCTCATAATAACTTTTAAAATTTAATCGAGTTGAATTTTCATAATCATCTTTAATAATGAAACTTAAAGACAAACCCGCCAGTAACATACTTCCCCCCATTGAGAGAACAAGTAATAACATTATTTTTTTTCTGATCGTTTTCATGTTTATTTAATTATATCTGATTAAAATATAGGTGAAATTTTCTCAACATTTTCTTTAGTTATAATTTTACTTTCAACTCGAACAATTTTTGGTACTGATTTGCCATGTAATATCCTGAGTACTATCTCTGCAGTTTCTTTGGCACAGGTCGGATAAACAAATGAAGCAGATTGATTTCCTGTTCTAATAGCTTCTCTTGCTTCATTTATATAATCAATGCCCACTATTAATTTCTCTTTAGGTGAGATACCCGCCTTTTTTAAAGCCAGTCGAGCACCTACCGCCATACTATCACTCTGAGAATATATAGCATCAAAGGCTATATTTTCCATTATAGCGGCTTCAGTCTGGGTAATAGCATCTCCACGAAGGTAATTTGCATCTTTTATAGCACTGACTTTAATTCCGGGATAGCGTTTTAAGCTATTCATAAAACCATCTGTCCTGGCTATCGCAGTTGTTGCTGTGGGTACACCGCGCAGCACAAGCACATTACCTTTGCCTGATAACTTTTTCGAAATATATTCCCCGGCTTTTGTTGCAATCTGATAATCATCAGGCGCAATCAACGTAGTATAATCATCTGATGTAATAGTACGGGTAATTAATACGACAGGAATACCCTGTTTGTAGACTCGTGATATCGCGGGTGTGCTCGTTACCCCATTTCTCGGGCTTGTAATTAAGACATCCACTTTTTGATAAGCCAGATTTTCAATATCCTGTATCTGTTTAGCACTATCCCCGCCTGCATCTGTAACTATTAACTTGATTTCAGGATGTTTTTTGAATTCCGTAATGAGCTCATTCACCTGCGCCCTTCTCCAGTCATTTGCAAGTGTATCCTGTGCAAAACCTACTATATATTGTTTATCATGCTCACTTTTGTCTGCATGTGATAATTGTATATTGATACTAAAAATTATTGTTATTAATACGATACATTTTGTAAACAGTTTAAATAAATGTGCATTCATAGGGTGTTGACTCTTTTTAATATTTTTATACATTTGCCAGTTTAGAGTTTAACCTAATATTGTCAAAACGACTATAACGACTACTGCAACCCCAATAAGTACTGAAATAATTACGGACCAATGCTTTTCCTGTATTTCTTTTTTATCTTCTTCATTTACTATCTTATGTATATCATTTAAAACTTTACCCGCTACAAGCTGATCAATATTTTTCTTTAACTTATCCATATTACCCTCTCAATTAGCCATCACTTCAGACTTAACTATTATCACCGATATATTATCTACTCCACCATTATCATTAGCTCTGGTTATCAACTCATCAACCGCAGTTTCCAGACATTCATTCTTTTCTAAAATCAGCTTTATCTGCTCATCAGATACACAGTTAGTCAAACCATCAGAACATAATAAGTAAATTCTATTTTGATTTAATTCTAAACGATTTGCCTGTATATCAGGGTCATCTACCAAACCTATTGCCTGGCTAATCATGTGATGCATCGGCATAATTTCAAATTCATGCTGATTAATTTTTCCTTCGTTTAGCATTTTCTGCAACATAGTATGGTCTTCTGTTACCTGTTTAAGTAACTGCTGAGAATACTGATAACACCTTGAGTCACCTAAATGACTGATTGCTACTTCATTATCATGAATTAACATCGCAACAATTGTGGTTGCCATATTATTCAAATCAAAATTAAGTTTTTGTTGTTCCATTATATGCAGGTTTGCATCAGCAATAGCATGTTTAAGTGTAAGACTTAACCAGTCAGAACCATAACCTCCACCACTATGTGCCTGCAAAATAGCCTTTGCCACATATGCCTGTATAGTATCTACTGCTAGCTTACTGGCGACTTCGCCACCTTTATGCCCACCTACACCATCAGCCACAAGCAAGAGCACTGCATTACTATGCTCAAACTCTGACATCAATATACTATCCTGATTTTGCTGACGTACCTTACCTCTATCTGTACCTCCTGCATAAACAATTGATGTGTTTTTATCCGTCATCATATTTTCCATTAACCAGATAGTTTATATAACTACTCTGATGGCATGCCTCTATTCAATGCATCTGCCATCTCAGCACCATTTGCATAACGCTTTTCAGATTTTTTCTGTAAAGCCTTATTGGTAATACGTGTTGCACTGGCAGGTAATTCAGGTCGAATTTCTCGAATAGATTTATGTTTTTCATTGGTAATTTTATAAGCTAAATTACCCAGACTATCTGCATCAAACGGTAGATTACCTGTTAACAGTTGATACATGCTCACCCCAAGTGAATACAGATCAGCCTGCCCATCCACTCGGGAACCGGTCATTTGTTCTGGCGCCATGTAAGACGGACTGCCCATAAAACTTCCTGTGCGGGTTTTCACCGAATCGGTAATGCGCGCAATACCAAAATCAGTGATTTTAATTTGCCTGTCTTCCGGGTTATACATAATATTTCCCGGTTTTATATCACGGTGAACGATATTCTGACTATGGGCATAACCCAGAGCATCCGCTACTACCTGTAAAATTCGATACACTTCACGCACTGGTAATAATTTGTTCTTCTGAGTGAAATCAGAAAGTGGCACGCCTTCTACATAATCCATTGCAATAAAGGCAAAACCATCTTCTTCACCCACATCATAAACTGTCACTATATTATTATGTGACAAACGGCCTGCTGCTTCTGCTTCACGAAAAAATCGTGACTTTACTGTTTTTAATTCTGTTTTATTAAACTGGGTATAATCAAGTGTCTTAATTGCAACCTTTCTATTTATTTTAGGATCCCTACCTAAATACACCACGCCCATTGCACCACGCCCCAGTTCCTTTTCAATTTTATAACGTCCAAATTCTGGCATTTCCATATCAGGCATAACCAGTGTTTTCTGCGCCTGGGCAGGTGATAATATTTCTGTACGTGTTTCCGAAAAACCACTAAGAGATTTCAGTCGCTTATCTATATCTTTGTATTTCTTCTGTCGAATATTTATTTCTGAATAAATCTGTAATGCCCTGTCATATTGGCGCTTACGTTCAAAACTAAGGCCTATTTCATATAAATCAGACAATACCTCTTCATTAGCCTGGCATTTAAGTAAACTTGTAATAGCTGTCTCATAATCACCTTTTTGATATTGATAATGCCCCAATTGAAACCAGGCATCTGTTTGCTTCTGAGACAGGTCTTTTAATATGTCATAACCAGACAGATAAACATAAACCGATATCTGGCCTATAAACATAAATAACAATAAGTTAATTGTCGGCCACCATACCCCGTTTAATATCAACAGCACAGGTTGAACTGATATGATTCCCAGTATAATAAATGCACCTAAAAACAAACCACTTGTTTTTGATAATAACGGCAACACCCATAACAGGTAGATACCAAGTACACACATAATGACGGGCAATAACCACCAGCTATATGCCGGCGTATGATAAACAGCACCCGCATCAATACTGCTTAGCGAGTCTGCCAACACCTGTAACTGATGTTCGTCCTGACCAATTAGAACTATTTTATTTTTAAAGTACGATTTTGATTTTTTTTCTGCCATCTCTAAAGACAGTGAATTAATTCGTGTATGCCTATTCGTAAGATCAGAGAAATAATTAAACACTTTTCCTGACAGACCTGTTTTTATTTTAAGCGTATCCAGTTTTATAAGGCCCGATTCATTCCAGAATAATTTTTTATTATTTTGATACTGGCTAAACAAAGCAAGACTCAGATCAGGTAATGTAAATGACCCATCATGGTCATACCATATTAACGATTTTTCACCTGACTCCTGATAATCGAAAGGGTATACACGATAAGGCAATTCAGTTTTAGTTAATCTGAAGGTTTTTTTCTGTGATAAAAACAGTGCAGGTATGTATTTGCGCCAACCATCCTGGTAGATCAGTACTTCATTATAAGGAATGTTGTTTTGATGCTGAGCTGTATTTTTATATTGTGTGAGAAAGACATTCTGATTTTCTAACATCCATGCCAGCTTATTACGCTCCCCTTCTGTTGGTTTCCAGTGAACGGTCTCTTCTACTTTCTTATCCTTGTTCTTTTCTTTTTGTTTTTTATTTTTCTTCTTTTCTGGAGGTTCCTGCTGAACATAATCCATCTGAGGAAAGTCATCTGTCAGCCAGACAATTTCCGCTGCTTTGGATTTGTCTAATTTACGTAATAAAAACCGGAAATCCTTAATACCCTGCGGTTTCTGCAGTTGAGATTCACTTAACTGAACAACACGCACACCACTGATTTCAGCCTGTGCGGGCAATAAATAACTGGCAAAGCGGAACATCTGGGCATCAAGCCAGCGAACAGTGCTATTTTGTGGCGACAACAAAGCCAGTAAAAAGCAAATTAAAATAAAAAGAGAAAAATAAAGTCTTCGATGCTGATTCAAAATAAGCGCTTATTATAATTATGGGAATAAGCACTATTTATAGCAGATTTGAGGGCATAATTGCACAACTATGTACAATTATGGGAAACAGTTCCAAGTATATTACGTCGCAGAAACATCAGCCAATGCTAATGTTTCTGCAATTTTTATTCAACAGCCGAGCCTACATCCAGTCGTTCAAACCAGTTAAGAAAGTTCTGCACATCCTCACCTTTAAATATTCTTCCATGCTGTGGTGCCATGTACTCAATATCGAGCTTTCTAACTCTATTGATCCAGTCCTGCTTGGCTCTATTTGATGGCATCCAGCGTTGATGAAACATCTTCATCTTCCCAGTGTGTTCTTCAAAATCCTCTACATACATTGATGCACCGGGCGTCTCTAATGCGGCACCCACATCACCGCTCATTAAAACTTTAGCCTGAGGGTCATACACATGAAAGTTACCTGAAGAATGCAGATAATGCGCCGGAATAAACTGCAACTTTGCATTATTCAACACGATAGACAAACCATCATCAGGAATCGCATTATAATTAATATTATTTAAACCAAAATGACGAATGAAACTTTCCCATATCCATGGTGCGTGAAGCGTTGCTTTTGGTAATGCTTCATCCCATAAGCCTAATGAAGAAATGATATCCGGATCCTGATGAGATGCAAAAATATCAACCAGATTTTCAATCTCTGTGTGCCTTAATACGGCAGCCAGCATAGATGAAAATATCTCTATACCTCCCGGATCCATTAAAAACGATTTATCTCCATCAACAATCATATATTGATTTGTATCGATGATTTTATCTGGTTTATCCGGATCACGCCCAAATACGATCCATTGATGCCTGCCGTTATAAAAGATGGTAGATTTCATTATTTTCCTGTCATTTTTGTAAGATCATCAAGATAGGTTTTACAGATTTTAATTTCACTTGTTATATCATCGCTACAGCCCTCAAGGTCATTTGCAATGGCAAATAAATTGGTCTGATACTCACCCGCTCTTGATGCTTCAGTTCTGGAATTTGTTACGATAACTTTAGCAGCTCGAATACCCTGAGAAATGTCATCAAATAAAGCAGACAGATATTTACAGTCATCTGCCTGAGATTTCTTTAATTCGCTTATTTTTATATGCAATTTTTCAATTAATGCTGAAATTTCTCTGGCTTTAGATTCACTTTCCAGCTTTTCAATTGCCTTGGTAAAATTATTAAGCGCATTATTTGTTCTTTTTTCATTAACCGCAGTAATAGAAAACTTCAATGCAACTGCATTTATTTTTGATGAGATCGAGATAGTGTCTCGAGCCATATCACTTATAAACTCGGTAATAGGTTTAAAACCGGCGGTTTTATCCCCACCCCTGATCGATATGCATTTAGCATTACTTGAACTGATATACATTACTTTTGTAATTTCAAGCATTCGATAAAGTCTGCCCGCCAGTAATGCGGAAATAACGAAAGGAGGTTGTAGTTCTATTTTTGCCATATTAATAATATATAAATAAACTCACTGATTAATTGCCATTAATTATGGGTATATCAATAAACTTTGATATGTCTCAACATTAATGTCGCCCTGTATTTAATTACAGACACCCATTGAATATAGCCCAATATAAGAAAAGAGTAAGTGATTTAAGCACATGAGATACCACTTATTAACAAAAAACTAGCGAAGATTAAAAAAATGCCGCGCTGAAGCCGTCGTCTGTTTAGCCACCTCGCTGGGCTCCTCATCTTTATATCGAGCCAGAGCAGTACATACGTGAGGTAATACAAAAGGTTCATTACGCCTTTCCTGTAAATCAGCCGATATCGAATCAGGTAGATCACGGGGCATCAGATAAGGCGCATCAGTTTCTATCATCAACTGCGACAACGGTATTTCTTTTACTGCCTTTTGCAATGACTGGCCACGACGCTCATCACATAACCAGCCGGTAATGCCAATCATTAAATCCAGCTCAAGATATGCTTTTGCTTCTTCTACTGTACCGGTAAAGCAATGCGCAACGCCACCGGTTAATTGATCACGCCAGCGCACCAGAATAGACATAAAATCGGCATGCGCATCCCTTTGATGAAGAAAGACAGGTAACCTAAGGTCGGCAGCTAGCTCAAGTTGTGCCTCAAAACTGCGTCGCTGGTCTTTTGGGTCAGAAAAATTGCGATTATAATCAAGACCACATTCACCAATGGCCCTGACACTGTTAGTTTGCGCCATACCATAAATTTCCTGAGCTGTTTTATCAGTCCACTCTTTAGCATGATGAGGGTGAACACCCGCTGTTGAAAATAAAACACCGGGCCATTTCTCACATAATTCAATCGCGGCGTCACTGTGCTGCAAATTTGTGCCTGTAATAACCATTTGCGACACACCGGAACCCGTTGCGCGGTTAATTACCTGAGTTAAATCTTTCTGAAATGATTTAGCGGTCAGATTTACGCCTATATCAATAAGATCACTATATGTTTCTGCTTTATCTGTCGACATTATTTAATCACTAATACAAAATTCACGACCAGTTTTCAAGCTTCGCTTTATGCAATTTAGCATAACCATCCAGCAGTTTTTTATGCAGGGTAAAACCATCCAGACTCAAGCCGGGGCTATGTAACCCATGAAATTTTTCTTCACCTTCCAGTAGTTTAATCCCGACACTGATGACTTCATCACCATACATCAAATTAAGGCTTTCTATATAATCATCATAGTTACGAGCATCATCCAGTTTAATTTCCAATAAAGCCTGCAAACCTCTATAAAAACGAATACGTTCATCGCTTAACTGGTCCATCTGTAAACACCAGTCATTCCACTCCATAGCCTGATCATAGTCTTCTAGTGCCAGACACAACATGGCTTTTAATTCACCAATGCGCAAGCCGGCCCAGACAGTACCCGGGTTTGGCGCTACACCAATAAACTCTGCAACACGTTGCACTTCGTTATAACCACCCTCTTCGAGACGTTGCAAGATAGATTGCCATTGATTTTTATCCAGATGATTGAGTAACAGAATTTCTTCACGAAATAATGCACCTTCATTATTATTACTCCACTCCAGATCATCTACCGGATAGATATCCGACATACCGGGAACAACAATACGGCAGGCGTAAACATTTAGATGGTTGTAATCTGATATATAAATATCAAATCCCATTTCATGAATTAATCGACTGCAATATTCAAACTCATCTTCAGTGCTCGAGTTATGGTTCCAGTCAGAAAATTCATAATCCGGTTTGTTTTTAAAGAAGTCATAAGAGATCAATCCACTGGAGTCGATGAAATGGCTTTCCAGATTATGGTGATCAGCACACTCTTCCAGATCAAATGACGGAGGCAGAAAACCATCCAGTTGATCAAGGCTTCTACCCTGCAGCAGTTCAGTAACCGTACGCTCGAAAGCAACCTCAAAACAGGGGTGTGCGCCAAATGAGGCGAAAACAGCTCCGTCTTTCGGGTTAATTAAAGTCACACTGATTACCGGGTATTTACCTCCTAATGAGGCATCTGCAACCCGCAAGTGATAACCATGTGACTCCAGTTCATCCATAGATTTTTTAATGCCCGGAAAACGAGCGATGACATCTGAAGGAATCTCGGGCAGACAAATGCCTTCCGCAATGATTTTATTTTTAACATAACGCTCAAAAACCTCAGACAGGCTCTGCACTCTGGCCTCATTCTGAGTATTTCCTGCTGACATGCCATTACTGACATAGACATTGCCAATAACATTAACAGGGATATAGACGGTTTTGTTATCTCGTAGGCGCTCATAAGGCACAGCGCAAATACCGCGCTCACCTACGCCAGAATTAGTATCCACAATATTATGCGGTTTTAACACCCTGTCAGGGTCATAATAATCCCAGAGAGAATCATCCATTAAACCATCCGGCATGGTATCGCTATCAGCATCAAACCATTTTTCATCCGGATAATGAACAAAATCCGCCTTTGCAAAGTCCTGTCCCAGATAAAAATCTGCAAAAAAATAGTTACAGCTTAGGCGCTCAAAATACTCACCCAACGCACTTGCCAGACAGGCTTTAGCTGTCGCTCCTTTACCATTTGTAAACATCAGACCACAATCTTTATCACGTATATGCACAGAATAGACATTGGGTACCGGGTTTAACCAGGAGGCTTCTTCTATATCAAAATTCAAATCTTTCAACTTCTGCTGCATGGTTTCAATAGAAGTTTCCAGGGCCTGATCCTTGCCTATAATGAAAGTTTGTTCGTTCATAATATTCTTATTCCAGTAGGTGCACTCTCAGGCGCACATTGTTTGGTATCTGTGCACCTGAGGGGGCAGCTACAATATGTAATGGCACAGAAGAGCGAATCTTATTACAATTTGCCTAATGAAAACACCAACACATCACCTATTAAGTGTCAGCTTTGCCCATCAGGCACAAAAACAGGCCGCCGAAGCCTTTGCCTGTGAATTTAACCTGCCTTGTCAGGCACTACACAAAGCACAATCTGAACTCACTCTGAACTTCACTGAAATGCAGTTAGAACTTATCGATCTATCTCAAAACATGAAACTCAGTATTGATTTTGTTGGTGGAAGCCTGGGGCATCGAAAAAAATACGGTGGTGGTAAAGGCCAGACCATTGCTAAAGCCATTGGCATAAAACAGGGCAAGCCTGTGCCCAGCGTGCTGGACGCAACGGCCGGGCTGGGTAAGGACAGTTATGTCTTTGCCTGCCTGGGCTGCCCGGTTACATTAATCGAACGCTCACCGGTCATTGCCGCTCTGGTCAAAGATGGAATTGAACGCGCCAGTCTGAATATTGAGTTCACTGAGATCATTGATAAAGGCTTTGTCCTGCACAATTGTGATGCCCTGGAATACATACAGGCAATAGAAAGCAATAATAAACCAGATGTAATTTACCTTGATCCAATGTATCCGGAGAAAAAAAAATCTGCCTCGGTTAAAAAGAATATGCAAATGCTGCAAAAATTACTCGGACATGATCTGGATACAGATAAAGTATTAGAAGCCGCTTTAGACAAAGCAGAAAAGCGTGTAGTTGTTAAACGCCCCAAAGGAGCTCCCGTTTTGCAGGCTAATAAGCCTCCTACCCTGAATTATGAAAGCAAAGGCACACGTTATGATGTTTATATAATTCAGTCCAGATAACACATTAAGAACAGGCAGATTCAGGCTACTCGAAGCCAGATTTTGCACCCGCTAATTGAGGCACATCAAAACCAGCAGGCCAATCAGTTAAAAAACCATTCTTCCCCGTCTATACTACAATGTACATTTAAAGATACTTTTAGAAAATTGACGGAGAGTATAGATGTCTAAATCAGTAGAGCGCCGCACCCAATGCCGTGTTTCCAATATAGACAATGCGGATGAAACTAAAAAAAGCCTTATTATCAATATTTCTGCTGGAGGAGCAGGGCTTTTAATTTCAAAAAGCATTGAAGGCGTATCAGGTAAAGTATGCATGAAAATATTACACCCGGAACTATCCAGGCTTGAAGAGTTTGATATTGACGCCGGTGTAGTCTGGATCGATGAAGAAGAATCAGCTGATTTTCGTAAAATCGGTGTGCAGTTTACTGGCATGGATGAAGAGTCACAAAAAAACGTTTCTCATGCAATTGACTGGCTAGGTTTAAAAGACCACCATTTCTTACGTTGTGAGATTACAGAGTATTAGAGATACCTTTAAGGAACAGTCAATAATTGAATTTACACTCGTATTGGAATGAATAATGTTTATTCTACTCCCTGGTACTTTAAAAGCTGTTTTTCATATATTTCGATGGCCCTTAATTTAATTATTACTAAAACATTAACTCGCCTCAAACCTTCACAAAGGGCTTTTGAGTGCTACACTTAAATCTATCACTATTTAACTTTTACCCCCATGATATTAAGAATACTACTCATTTTCAGCCTTCAGGTATACTCTGTCGCACGAGCTAATCCCGCTACTTCCGATACCCTTCAGCATGAAGCGCCTGAAGCTATCAAAGGGGTAACAACTCTCTCAGCCAATCAGATTATCAATGAAATAACAGATAACAATACTATCGTATTAATTGACTCACGCTATCCGGCAGATAGAAAACAGGGTTTCATACAGGGTTCAATCCCTTTGCCTGACACTAGTACAAATTGTACAAGCCTCAAACAAAATATAGCCAGCCTGAAACACCCTGTCATTTTTTATTGCAATGGCGTTCGCTGTAAGCGTAGTGAAAATGCCATTAATATTGCTCGTGCATGTGGTTACCAAAAACTATACTGGTTCAGAGGGGGCTTCGACGAGTGGCTAGCCAATGAATACCCCTATGCAAAAGAATAATAATCATGCTTCAACATACGGGTTTCAGCCTTAAAAAAAATCTTATTTTCACGCTGCTTATATTAGGTGGAATAGGTATATTTCTTGTTTATCTGACTATTAATCAATTTCGAATTTTGACATATGAAAACCAGAAAACAGCAATCGAACATCTGTTAGATATACAAATTTATAACATTACGACTGAAGCAATCACAACAGCCAAAGAACTCGCCCTGTCAGTACAACAGGATCTTGATTTTCAGCATGCTATGAAATTCAAAAACATTAACACTCTGGATAAGCATATACAGGCTCAACAGAATCGCTATTTTGTCACCATGGGATTTCTCAAAATAAAATCTATATTTTTATATGATAAAAAGCTGAATCTTATTACAACCAATTCTAATTCAGTTACTTTATGCCAGACATTTATTAATGAAGCAAAAAACAGACAGGGTGCAAACCGTTCAAAAATAATGGAAGGACGCTGTTTTAAGGATGGGAAACTTTCTTTAAGCATCCTTGTACCTGTTGGCTCGATTTTCAATCAACTTGGGTATATACAGATTATAATTGATCCTGCACATAATTTGCATAAGCTTGAGGAATTTTTCAATTACCCTATCAAATTATCAGATGCAAATGAAAACACCTTATATCAATCAAAAGACTGGAACACACTGGAACAGGCAAAATCAAACATTCATATTATTCGACATTTAACATCCAAAAATCACCCCACTGCTTTAAAAATAGAATTATTAAATAATATGCAGGATTTTGAAAGTCAGTTGAATTATGTTCGTAATACGATGATTATTATATCTATGATTATCATTGTATTCGCTATGTTTATTAGCTTTGTATTTCTAAGGCAATCAACACTAGGCCCATTACAGGAGTTAACAAAAAAAATACACCAGGTAAGGGGCACCAGTCTTGAATCAGATGAAAAAACAGCTGGTTTTAGCAACTACTTAAAAGCGCTGGCCAGTTTTTATGAAGAACTTGATAAACAGGCGACGACAGATTCCTTAACTAACTTACCAAATCGCATTATTTTCAATGATCGTTTAAAAGAATTAATTTTACGCAGTAAACGTAACAAGGAAAAATTTGCATTGATGTTTCTTGATTTAAACGACTTTAAGATAATCAATGATACATATGGTCACATTATTGGCGATCAGTTACTTAAAAAAGTAGTGATGAGGATCCAGTGCTCTTTAAGAGATGCTGACACTGTATGCCGCTTAGGGGGGGATGAATTTACTATATTAATCCCGGGCATCTCACACTATGACGATGCACTCGTGATCGCTAAAAAAATAACTGAATGCCTAAGTAATCCTTATGATATAAAGGGTCAGACAATTAACTCAGGTGCGAGCATTGGTATTGCCATTTACCCAGACCACCATAAAAAAGCAGATGACCTGATTAATATTGCCGATGAGGCCATGTATCACGCGAAAGAGAATTCTCTAGGTTTTCACCTTCCCAACATTTCACAGCATTAAAAATATTTAATATTTTAAATTCGCCGCAAGCTAACTAGTTTACTCTGATCATTAAACACAACTTCAAAACGCCCATGAATTCCGTCATGCATAACAAACTGTTTCAGGTTTACTGCGGGAAATTTTAATGAACGGCCATCTTCTGCATGCACACGCACAAATTTTGCATGACCTGCGTAGTAGGCCTGATATTTCTCAGATGAAATACTGAGTGAGAAACGCATTTTTTGCATAAAATTTTACTATTTTTTGTAGAAGCGAGCTTTAGCTTACTATTGGGCTACTAACCATCGTCAGCTAAAGCTGACTCCCACAGGGGGTTTATATTAATCTCTAAAATTATTAAACTGCAAGGCCATCTCAAGTTTATCTGATGCTTTTAATGAAGCCATTACCTGCTGCAAATCATCACGTTTTTTACCGGTTATACGTACCTGTTCACCCTGAATAGCAGCCTGAACTTTAACTTTCATTTCTTTAACCAGCTTAACAATCTTTTTAGCATCTTCCTTTTCTATACCCTGCTTTACCGTTATATCCTGATAGGCGCGTTTGCCACGTGGCTCTGCTTTGCCTTTTTCAAGACAGCGAATATCAATATTACGCTTCCCTAGTTTTGTATAAATTATGGGTGATATCTGTTTTAACTGGAACTCATTCTCTGCTTCAATTTTTATGACAGAATCTTTTAATTCAATTTTTGCATTTGAACCCTTAAGGTCAAAACGGGTGCTCACTTCACGAACAGCCTGGTCAATTGCATTACTTAACTCATGCGTATCAACTTCAGATACCACATCAAATGATGGCATTTAAATTCTCCTGTTATACTTAGTGTCTGATTTTATGGATTACCAGTAAAAATGTATAGACAATTTATTATTGCAGGCGCAATAAATGCCCTTATCGCTGTAGCATTGGGCGCTTTTGCAGCTCATGGTTTAAAACAAAGCCTGAACGTTTATGAGTTAAGCATCTGGCAAACCGCTGTGGATTATCAGATGGCGCATGCTTTGGGTTTGCTGCTAATCGGATTGATAGCAAACAGCCTTAAAATAAATTTAAATAAACCCGGATGGATTATGCTCAGCGGAATTGTGCTGTTTTCAGGCAGTTTATATGTGTTGAGCCTGACTGGAATTAAGGCACTGGGTATGGTTACGCCATTTGGTGGGGTGTGTTTTCTGATAGCTTGGGGCTGGTTAGTTGTTTCTGTTTATAAGCAAAAATAATTACTCCGAACAACACTTGATGGTATCAATAAGGGGACGGAGCTCAAAAAGCGAGTTCCATCCCCGATGGAGATGCACCTGAACAATGTAATGGATCACTTCTCCGGCGTCTGCGTCCTTCGCCCCTGCGCATAAGATAATATACCGCGCATTATCTGGACTTCTCTTAACGTTGGTCTTGCCCTGCCATATAAACATCTCAGCTTGCGCATAATATGTTCCGGATTACGCTTACCAAAAAAATTCAAATCTGACAGTGCATCCATATAATGGTTATACATACCCTCTAACTGATCATTCGTAGCCAGTTCATCTTTTTCATCAACTGATGCCACCTGTTTAGCAGGCTCAACTACATCTTTACGGCTAGCCATCAATATTTCATAACTTAAAACCTGTACGGCCTGCCCCAGATTCAATGAGCTATACGCCTCCCCCGTGGTGATATTTACCAGCGTCTGACACAATTCCAGCTCATCATTAGACAATCCTGAACGTTCCCGCCCAAAAACAAGAGCAACTTCATGCTGCTCGCTTTCATGATGGATAAGCTCACCACACTCCCGACCGTCAACCTGAGGCCATTTAACCGAGCGTAAACGCGCTGTTGTTCCACAGACAAAACTACAGCCTTTTAACGCCTCGGCTAATGTATCAACAACCACGGCATTTTTAAGCACATCTGTTGCGGAAGAGGCCAGCTGAGAGGCTTCAAAAGAAGGGAAATTTTTAGGCTCTACCAAATAGAGCCGTGTTATACCCATGTTTTTCATGGCTCTGGCAGCAGAACCAATATTTCCAGGATGGTGCGTATTAACCAGAACGATACGAATATTATCTAACATTGAAAACTATCATTATGAAAAAACGACATGATACCGATTTAATTATCACATGGGCAGCCATTTTGAGCAGAAATCATAGTTAATTTCTGCTATCATCTGCGCCCTCCGAACTGCTGTGAAGACCGTCAACTATGCATCCCATGTTAAATATCGCTACTGCTGCTGCCCGAGACGCGGGTAATATCATCCTGCGCAACATCGACAAGCTCGATCGCATTAAAATTGAAGTTAAAGCACAAAATGATTTTGTGACTCAGGTTGACCGAAAAGCTGAAGAAGTTATCATCGAAGCATTACAGAAAGCTTATCCTGATCATGGTATTTTAGCAGAAGAAAGCGGTGTTTTTAACGAAGATAGCGACTATAAATGGATTATTGATCCATTAGATGGCACGACTAATTTCCTCCACGGTTTTCCCCAGTACGCAGTATCCATTGGCCTGCAACTTAAAGGACGCATGGAAGTAGCCGTGGTATTTGACCCGATTAAAAATGAATTATTCACCGCTTCTCGCGGAGATGGCGCACAGCTAAACGGCAAACGTATCCGCGTTACTGATCATAAAGGCATTAAAGGCTCTCTTTTAGGTACTGGTTTTCCATTTAAATACCCTCAGCATTTAGATACTTATCTTGAAACATTCAAGGCTGTGCACCCACAGGCAGCCGGTATTCGACGCGCAGGTTCTGCCGCACTTGATTTGGCATATGTAGCAGCAGGTCGCCTGGATGGCTTCTGGGAAATTGGCCTGAGCCCCTGGGATATGGCAGCAGGTGTATTACTGGTACGTGAAGCCGGTGGAATTATCACTGATTTTAGTGGTGAAGGTAACTATCTGGAAACGGGTAATGTAGTAGCAGGAGCCAATAAGGTTTACCCTGCGCTTTATGAAGCGATTAAGCCCCACCTTACTGACAACTTGAAATAATAGTCATTAGTCTACAGGTTTTTTCTATAATCCTGAGCGTTAGCAAAGGATTATAATTTAATAGCTGCATTATTTTTTCACTACGCCAGATCCTTCGCTGCCGCTCAGGATGACTTCTTTTGAATTGATTTAAAACTTATATGACTTAAGACTTGTTTTCTTCCCACTCGGCTTTCGTATAAGCTTTAATGCCTAATGCATGTAACTCACCCGTCTGAATCAAATGATTCACCGTCGCATAAACCATTTTCTGCTCAGCCAGCATGGTTTTACCTTCAAATGCATCACTAATAACAATCGCCTCAAGATTACAACCTTCACCGGAAATAATCGCCTGAGCGCCTTCTACACCGTCTTCAATTAACTTTTTTACATCTTCAGCTGACATTTTAAACTCGAACTATTTATTGGATGTAGGATATTACACCGCCCATACGATATTTCAACCAGTCTCAAAAAATGGATATAAGCTAACTTCGGAGCGCTCACAACAATCTGCAAACCTTACACCTGTCAAATACCTTTCAGTGGATCAGCAATTAATGGTGAATACCCCTTCTCCATTCTACGCTTATCAACGGATTTACGTATCAACTGGATTAAATTATTCACCGGGCACATTCGGGTAAACGTCATAAGAATTAACTGAGTTCGATTACTGACCTTAAACTTTTTAAACAACCTGCCCAGATGTAATTTTACCCCCTGTTCTGAAAGATGCATGGTACTGGCAATTTGCTTAGTCGGCATACCTTCCATTACCAGATGAAATACATCTGCCTCTCGTCGAGTTAGTTTGTATTGTAAATCTTCAATTCTATTTTTTACCTCCTGCTCCATTACCTGCTCAATCTCTATCGCATTGTGTATAAGTTCACCCATTACCTGACGATTAATCCAGTAGCCACCCAAACTCACTTCACGAATAGACATCGTCAGATCATACTGCGTCATACTACTATCAATAAATCCCCGCACACCAGAGCGAATCATTTTTCGCATATCAGATTCATCTACATGATTTCCAAAAATCATGATACGAATATCAGGTGATATATTTTTATAATCTGCAAACAATAAATCAATAGAAGTACCGGTCACTAACATCGGCTCAACAATACTTTGATGCACCAGTAATACATCCGGGTTTGACACTTTAAAATGCATTAAATCAACCACATCATCCAGACAACAGGTAACATGGTAATGGGTGTTTTGAGATAAAAGATTAATCAATCCATCTGTATAGATTTCATGATGCGAAAGAACATACAAGCTGACATGATCATTTTTTAACGCAACCGATTCAATATCAGCTTGAGGTTTTCCTGCTGAAAGCATGGCAATACCTCTGATTTTTGTAACATCCAGTAAAAAGTAATAATATAATTTTTTTATTTCTGCATTCAGTTTATGAACAAGCTATTAAAATGCAACTTTGAGCCTCATATATTTATGCTATTCGCACCAGAACTATACTATCAGCTAAGTCACTGATATTTAATTGTGAACTTATGAATAGGTTTTTAACGTATTCAACCTTATACTATTAGCTAATTATAATTTTTTAATTATTCTATATAATAAATACTAATAAGTTTATTTATCTACTCAAGAAGTTAATATGAAACCACTTTGCTGCCTGTTATATTGCCGCCCCGGATTTGAAAAAGAATCTGCCTCTGAAATTATGCAACTGACTCAATCGCATAATATTATGGGATATATCAAAGCAAAACCTGATAGTGGTTATGTCGGATTTTATCCGACATCCCCCATTGATTTAATTGAATTTAATAAATCTATTAAATTCAAAGAAATGATTTTTTCCAGACAGTCTCTATTCGTAAGCGAAATGATTAACACGCTGCCACCCGAAGACAGAATCACTCCCTTACTCACAGCTATTCAAACAATAGACCTTACCTTTAACACTGTATTTCTCGAAACTCCAGATACAAACGAAGGCAAACAGCTAAGCGGCTTCTGTAAAAAATTTACCACGCCTTTAACAATTGCATTAGAACGAAAAAGTTTAATTCAAAAAAAAAGTGAATGGAGATTACATCTTTTCTTTTTAAGTTCTAGCGCTGTATACATAGGAATTAGCCACATAAGAAATAGCTCAACTGAAGTTATGGGCATTAAACGATTACGTTTTCCAAAAATGGCACCCAGTCGTTCCACCTTAAAACTCGAAGAAGCATTTAAAACCATGCTCAGCGAAAAACAACAACAGGATTATTTGAAAAATGGAATGACTGCAGTAGACCTTGGCGCCTGCCCAGGTGGATGGACATGGCAACTTGTTAACAGAGGAATTCGCGTAAACGCTATTGATAACGGAGCCATGGACAAAGCATTAATGGATAGCGGTATTGTAAAAGAAATTAAAGCTGATGGTTTTAAATATTTACCTGAAACCCCCGTAGACTGGCTAGTTTGTGACATGGTTGAACGCCCTATGCACATAACACGCCTAATGACCCGATGGCTTACAGATGGACATTGTAAGTATGCTGCATTTAATTTAAAACTTCCCATGAAAAAACGCTATGACATGGTAATGGACTGCAAGAATTACATCTCGGAGGAATTAGACCGGCTAAATATTTCCTACAATATAAACATAAAACACTTATACCATGACCGCGAAGAAGTTACCTGCATAGTCTTATTAACCTGAAAACATTCAAACTCTTCCCCAAACGCTGAGACCATTGCTAATGCTATAACTTTTACCTTTAAAATGAAAAAAGCAACATCTTATAAAATTGAAAACACGGTTTCACAAACAAAAAAATCGCCTCAGCTGAAGCGATTTTTTTAAAATTACTCAATCACCTTTATACACACCCGCAAGCATGCATTAGACAACTACATAAACTGGATCCAGATCAATATAGCCGCAGATGCTATCGCAACAATTGATACAGCTAACACACCGCAAAAAGTACACACACCACCAATTTCTTTCACTACACTACTCATAACATTAAACCCCTATTTATCATTTAAATTTAAATTAACAAAAACCACCTGCAACAACCGAGCATCCCTTCAAGATCCACAGGTAATATATATCAAATAAATACATAACAATCTAAATAACTGTTTTTATCCACTATATAATACATTTATAGACAAAATCCGTATCGATTATATTCTATATATATCAATAAGTTAACACGCAATATTACCTTATAATTAATTACTCATAATTTATAATTAATTCTTTACGATCATAAGATAACCCTACTTATAATCACAAAATAATGATGTTAATAAAACATTATATTTAAAAATATTCATTAAACACATAAAAATATTTCCAATTGATATAAGTCACATCTATAAATATTAAAACGAATACTATATAAGAAAACACTAATACGAGGTTAACAGGCAATGAATGAAACAAAAAAACTACTTGCAGAAAAAGCATATGTTAAAGCCGTTAAATATGAAGTTGATTACGGATGCTGCCCCCAATGCGTATTAGCAACCGTTCAGGAAACCATCGGCATTATTGATGACCAGACTATCAAAGCCAGTCACGGTTTATCTGGAGGCGGCGGTTTGTTAGGCCAGGGTACCTGTGGAGCTTTAACTGGTGGCTTAATGGCTCTCAGCGCAAAGAAAGGACGAGACAGGAATAAACTCGAAAAAGGAAAATTTATTAATAACTTTAAAAACGGTAAAGAACTTGTAGAAAAATTTGAGGAAGAGTTCGGGGGTATTACCTGCGAGGACCTGCAAAAAAAGTTTACCGGACGCACATATGATATGTGGGATGCTAAGCAATACCAGCAGTTTGATAAAGATAGAGGAAACCAGTGCGCGCATGCCACCGGTACTGTTACACGATGGGTAATTGAAATGATGTAACATTGATTACTCATTACACTTAAATAAACCGATCAAAAAATACGGGCAGAAGAACCACCTGTATTTTTTAAACAACTATTGAATTCATTTTCGATTATGAAATCCCATAAAACCAAAAAAACCAAGACCAAAAAGCATTAAAGGCAATGCTGGAGGAACAGGTACAGCTGCAAATGAATATGTCTCTGCGCTAAAACCACGCCCATCACCTACGCCATGAAATGCAAAGTCATCTAAACCACCGAATGCCCATAATAAATAGTATTCACCTATAGATAAATCGAAATCATTTATATCACCCGTAGAGAGCAAACGGGATAACTCCATTGTTGTAGTACCACCCACTTCTGTAGATGACTCTATCGTAAAATCCTGAGATGCATCCACTGGTGGACCACTAAAACCATCAAATGCAAAACCATCATAGCCATACGCTCCTCCATCAAAACCACCCAGAAATACATCTGTATTAGCCATTAACTGATCAAAAGAAAAACCAATACCAATCCAGCCGGTACTCGTATTACTTATTTCCATCTGCAATAAATTTCCTGCACAAACATCCCAGCTTATTTCAAAACCAGTACCGCTTGAGAATGAATTAGCATAACCACCTGGTGAACAAGATGCAGAGTATGATGTATTAACTGATAGACTGAGGGGGACGACACATAAAGCAATCGCTATTTTTCTAGAAATATTCATATTAGATCCTACCTTTTACAGATTTATCATTTTTAAAATTCAAATTTCATAAATGAAATCGAAAGTCACACTTTCAGAGCTCCCGTCCATATCATATAAACGATAACTCTTTGATGTTAGATAGTTTGTATTTACAAACATTTACGCTGTTATTTACAAAATTAAACTGTAAATAAAATTGAAATAGATCTTGATTATGTACTTAGCTTTAATAACAAAACTTATAATGAGATATTCATGGTACTCCAGCTATAGAGTATTGTAAAACCCTGCATTGACTCGGATCAATAAAGAACCACTAACCTCATAAAACCAATTTATTAATAGCCATTAATATAAATTATTATTAATTTATAAAATTTACGAGAATTTAACCAGTAATATTTAATAAGCACATGTAATTCTTAACTATAGTTATAAACTGCTTCTCATTTCATCCAGTTCTGCGTGAATCATACCCGGTGTTTCCAGACTCATTTCACCTATTAGTTTGGCACGAAACTCATTGAGTAATATTTCTGAAACTTTGTGTAAATTCACTACTCCGCCCGCCTGCAGACAACCACGTTTTTTAGCAATGGTTTCTAAAACACCCATTGCATCCTCAGGTATATCATCAAGCTTATAACGATTAAGCAATAATGATTTATACGCTGAAGAAAAATAACCCGCTGCATATAACGCAACATCTTCATATTCCATCGCTGTACTTTTTATTGCACCAGTAATAGCCAGTCTATAACCACTATTAATATTATGAATTTTAGGCCACAAAAAACCCGGCGTATCCATTAACTCGATACCATTATCCAGAATGATTTTTTGCTGCCGTTTGGTGATAGCTGGCTCATCCCCCACTTTTGCAATAAACCGTCCAGCAAGAGTATTTATAACTGTAGATTTACCCACATTAGGAATACCCATAATCAGCACACGTATCGGTTTAACCGATACATTCCTTTCAGGAAAAAACTGACGGCACATTTTCAATGTCTGTTTTATTTTAGCGGGTTGCTCCTGTGTTACAGCAAGTGCTTTAATATTTCGTGATTCCTGAAAATGATCTATCCATAACTGTGTAATACTGGCATCCGCCAGATCAGATTTATTAAGCAATTTGATGCACGGTTTATCACCACGCAGCTCAGCAATCAACGGATTTTCAGAGCTATAAGGAATACGTGCGTCCAGTACTTCTATAATTAGATCAATTTTAGGCATGACCTTTTTGATCTCTTTACGCGCCTTGTGCATGTGCCCCGGGAACCACTGAATTGCCATAAAACTATCCATTAACATTTGATTAGCCGCATTTTAACCCAAAACAGCATCAAACTAGGCTAAAATTCATCTTAATTATTAATAACTCTCACCCACTGGAAACCTATGTCAAACCAGTACGATCTGTTAATTATTGGTGCCGGTGTTTCCGGTAGTGCACTGCTTTATCTCACCACCAAATATACAAATATTCAACATATCGGAGTTATTGAAAAATATTCAGCACCTGCTCGTGTCAACTCGTTATCCAGCAATAACAGCCAGACGTTGCACTGTGGCGACATCGAAACAAATTATAGTCTGGATAAAGCACTGAAAGTTCAACGCGCAGCCAGCATGTTACGCAATTATGCTGTGGCGCAGCCAGATGCTCATCACATCATATTTAAATACTCAAAAATGGTACTTGGTGTAGGCAAAAAAGAATGTGATCTTTTAAAACAACGATTCAAGCTCTTCAGCCCACACTACCCTTATTTAAAGCTTCTTGATAAAAAAGCCATAGCCCGCATCGAGCCCAATGTGGCGATGAATAATCACAAATTTCGAGAAGATGAAATAATTGCTCTGGGTTCAACCGATGAATATACCGCTGTCAATTTCGAAGCCCTGTCCCGCTCTTTTGTCAGACAGGCAGAAATTATCGCAAATGAGCACCCTGAGAAATCCATCGACCTTCATTACAATGAATATGTAGATCATATTAAAATCGATAAACACGGTTTTATTGTTGAAACAAACGGTGTCTGTTATCGAACTAAATCTCTTGTTGTCTGCGCCGGTGGCCACAGCCTTAAGCTGGCTCATGATATGGGTTATGGACACCACTATTCAGTACTCCCAATTGCCGGTAGTTATTATTTCACCCCACACGTTTTAAATGGCAAGGTTTATACCGTTCAAAACGATGCACTGCCTTTTGCAGCAATTCATGGTGACCCTGACGTTCTCGTACCGGGTGCAACTCGATTTGGCCCAACAGCACTAGTCCTGCCAATACTTGAGCGGTATAACTTAAAAACCCTGCCAGATTTTCTTCAGGTTTTTCGGTTCGACAGTCGTGTAGCTAAAGTGCTATGGGATTTATTAAAAGTAAGCGACATTAGAAACTATATGTTTAAAAATATGCTTTTTGAAATTCCTTTTATACGAAAAGTTCTTTTCTTAAAAGATGTTCGAAAAATAATCCCTTCATTAAATTTAAGAGATTTAAAGTTCGCTAATAAAGTTGGCGGTATTCGGCCTCAGTTAATAGATAAAGATCGTTGCGAATTATTAATGGGTGAAGCAAAAATAGATTCCGGTATCGGGGGAATTTTCAATATGACACCTTCACCCGGTGGCACATCCTGCATCGAAAATGCCGAAATTGATATGCGTACCATTGTAAAACATCTTGGCGCCACAATTGATGAAGATGCACTTCAAAAAGACCTGCTTGTTGATGATGTTAAACATAATGCAGATGATTTTGCCGGGGTAGTAATTAGCGGTGATAATGCAAATTAACACTTCATATGTAGCAACCCACAGACATTAGAATATCGCCAACATCTTATAAATCATGTAATTGATGTGAAGCAATAACAAAAACAGCAGCCTTAACTAGGCTCTTAATTAAGAATATTTTTCTCTTAACTTTACGAAGAAATGGAGCAAAAAATGACACTTAAAGAAGAGCTTCTTCAGGAAAATCAGGGTATATCCAATACCATTGAAATACTCGCACACTTACTTAATCATAATGAATTACGTAAAAATCCCGTTTTTTGCAACTTATTAAAAGATTTCTCAAGCTCTGTTAATGAGCACTTAAATCATGAAGGACGAACCGCAATTAAAGAGCTATTACCACAAAATGATAATGGTGCTCACGAAGTGGCTGTGCAGTTTATAAATAACACCAACCAGTTAACAGGCATTATGAAGTCATATGCCAAGCACTGGTGTAATGTGCCTCATGATTTTTCAAGTAATGAAGCCTTTGTGGAAGAGACAAAAAACATTTTTCATCTAGTGACGAAACGTATAAATCTGGAAGAGGATAAACTGTTTCCGTATATAAATTAATAATTTTATAAAATACATTATTAACGAACTATATTATTACATTCTCTGTCTGGAATCAGTTTTTACCTTTAGGATTTTCTGTGCATAACCGGCAGAGACAAGAATAAACTTATCTTTTTAGGAGTAGATAATATTTTATTTCAGGTATCATCAATAATACTTTTAATATAATTTTTTACCGGGAGATCAACATCCAGTTTTAATAAATCTAACATATCAGTCAGTAAAGACTTAATTGCCTTTTCCGGCTGTTCTATTAACGCATTTTCTTTTGCCACCTCAATCAACTCCTCTAACTGAGACAATACATTGATTGCAGGTGCGGGACTAAACCCTCCACCAGAACGTGATGCTACTGAATCATCAATCAATTCTGTTCGTTGATAAGTCTGCATTACTTCAACATAAGTACTTTGCTGAAAATCTAAAGCAAAACTTTTCAATTCTTTATTATCAATACCCAGTTCCATTGCTGAATTAAATGCGGCCTGCACATCACCATTAAAAAACTGATTTGCTAAATCACCTACATTATTCAACAGTTCATTAATTGCCTGCTTCTCACCTTCATCAATATTACCCTGCACGCTAAACTGAAAAGAAGCTGATGAAATATTTGAATACTCAAATGAGGCTGATTCACCCTGTTGATTACTGCTATATTGCTGACTTGAAGCCGACTCAATAAACGCAGAATAACTCACTTCCACTTTATCACCATCCTGAGTAACTATTTCAATAGTAGCCTGACTACTCTGTTTGAACTGACTTGTTAAAGAGCCACTTTCTGAAATTATCCGGCCTATCTGTTGTTGTCGTGGAGTATCAATCGTTGTACTTCCAATACTCTCCAAACCCTTAAAAACCAGTGATTCTGTTTCATCAATCTGTGCAGCAATTTCATCTGTCATCTGAGGCATAGCACTTAGTATCTCTCTAGCCTCTTCAAATCCCTGACTTATACCCTCTTTCGCCTGTTGCAACATACTCTGCGCTTCAAGCTCACTACCAGCCCTTTGATTAATTGCCGTTTCTACAAAACCCAGAATACGATCTGCAACGGCCTTGGGGGTAAAGTCAGCAGTATTTACCTGATTCACCGGTGCAAACCCGGAGAGTTTTTTATTAAGCTGGTTTTCCAGTAATTCAACTGGCGATTTAGATGGTGCTGAATGTTGAGAATAACCTTGTTTAAATTCAGGTTTATTTAAGGCGTGCAAATCTAACCCATTACCCGAACCGAATCCAGTGCCGTTAAATAGAGTATTCATGATGACGTCCTTCTGATCTATTATTTTGGTAAATAACGATTTCAGACATTGCAGTAAATAAGAGAGATAATTGTCATTTTAATTGCTTTCTAATTATCTATATCGGCTTACTATTGTATTTCTTAAGCACCACCTGTAAATTCATGACGAATAGAAAAAATAACCAGTTTTCAAACAGTAACCAGCTAAAATTTCTGCCTGTTTGCCCCCGGAGCCATTAATGAACGACATTGCCAAATCCCTCAAGCCAGAAGAATGCTTTATTACAGACGAGCCTTACTATGAAGCGGTAGGGTCAGAAATAGATATATTCCTGGCCGCATACAAGCAAAAAATACCTATATTGCTTAAGGGACCGACAGGTTGTGGCAAAACCCGTTTTATGGAGCATATGGCCTGGCGCTTAAAAAAAGCCCTGATTACCGTGTCCTGTCATGATGATTTAACCGCATCAGATCTGGTGGGGCGTTTTCTGATATCCGGTGGTGAAACAAAATGGATAGATGGCCCATTGGCACGCTCAGTCAGAAACGGTGCCATCTGTTATTTAGATGAAATTGTTGAAGCCCGTAAGGACACGACTGTAGTTATTCACCCTCTGGCAGATGATCGCCGTGTATTGCCCATGGAAAAAGTAGGTGAAGTGCTTGAAGCAACAGATGATTTTTGTCTGGCAATTTCATATAACCCGGGATACCAGAGCGTACTAAAAGATTTAAAACAAAGCACACGCCAGCGATTTGTAGCACTTGAGTTTGATTATCCGTCTGCCGAACTGGAAACCCGAATCATCAAAACGGAAGCTGACATTGATCAATCATTAGCTGAGCGTCTGGTTAAATTTGCCCATATGACACGAAACCTCAAAGGCAGTGGTCTTGAAGAAGGAGCAAGTACGCGTTTACTGGTACATGCTGCTAAATTAATATCTGCCGGAATCTCTCCAGTTGATGCCTGCCATACATCTATTTCTCAGGCACTGACAGATGACCCAGAAATGCTTGCCGCAATTAATGAACTCAGTTCCTCACTGTTTTAAAATAATACAATGAGTTTACCCCCCTTTACATTTGCAGAAATCGAAGAGCGTTTCGATGATATGTTTGTTGAAGCAAATGAGTCAGTTATACAACACCTGACCCAGTTTGATATTCAAACACAGGATGCTTTGCTGGTGATTGTTGAAAAAGCCGCCAGCACAAATAGCGGTCTTGCATTCCAGTTTTCCAATCGTCTGCAACGTGCAATTGAATTAATGGAAGTTGACACCATTGAGATGTGGCTCGATCAGGCCATTGATGTATTTGACAGCAAAGGCCTTTACGGTGCAATAGAGAAACTGGACGAACTGGAATCAGTAGCCAATCATGCAAAACAGAAACTCACTGGCATTGCCTTTGATGAAGTTTGCAATATGCTTGAGCATTTTGTTGTCGGCCTAAATGGTCGAAAACTTAAAATTGAAAGTGATAAAAAAACCTATACCGATACAGAAACCATTTTCCTCCCTGGCATGGTAAATCGTTTTTCCGAAAAAAATGACAACTTTCAGTTATATAAATGCACTGTGGTTTTTTTATGGGCTCAAAACTGGTTTGGTACCTGGCACAATAATCTAACAGAAACACTGTCACAACATGATGACCCGGCGCTTGCACTGCAATGGTTTCATGTAATGGAAATGATTCGCCTTGATCAAAAAATAAAACACGAATTACCTGGTATACACCGACAAATGCAACGTTTATGTGAACTGGCTGGCCACACCAGAGTCTGCGATATAGAGATTACAGGTTTAGAGAAAAAAAACCTGGAAAAAACCATCACTCTTCAAAGCAGCGTTAAGGATGTACTTAAATTATTACCTCAGGTTGTTCATCAACAGGCTCCCGGGTTAAATTTTTATGCAGGCTGTTTACAGACTGAGCAGGTTGAACTCAGACGTGAAATACGTTTAATAAAAGAAAAGGACTTATTTCGTCAGGCTATAGCACATGTACTAGAAGAGAAAAAAGATAAAAAAGCCAGTGAATTCACCGAAGAAGAAAGACGTGAAATCAGTGCACATGAAATCCCTGACCCTGATATGCCTGAAGGTTTTAAGTATCGGTTAGAGCTTGATGGTCAGTCAATTGAACCGCCTGACGGTGTTGAAAGCTTAATGAGTTCTATAATTCAGGATCTAGGAGAAATTCCTGATGAATATCTGGTCGCCGCAGGAGATGGTAACTACAAAGTAATAGCGGAAGCTGAAAAATCAGAAGATGAAAATGTCTGGGCAGGAACCTATCATGAAGAAGGCGCATATTTACATAAAGAATGGGATTACCGCAGACAAAGATATAAGAAAAACTGGTGTGCACTGCGTGAAGTTAAGCTCACATCGGGTAACACTCGTTTTGTAAAAGATACTGTTAATAAATACGCCGGTTTAATAAAAAATTTACGCCGTACTTTTGAAATATTACGCGGTGAAGATAAAACATTAAAAAAACAGCCTTATGGTGATGATATTGATATTGATGCACTCGTTGAGGCCTGGGCAGATATGGCCAGCGGACTTGAAATGTCACAAAACACCTTCACCAAAATGCATAAAGAAGAACGTAATATCGCCGTAATATTTATGGTCGATATGAGTGGTTCAACCAAAGGATGGATAAATGATGCAGAACGTGAATCACTGGTTCTGTTAAGTGAAGCCCTTGAAACACTGGGTGATCGTTATGCTATTTACGGTTTTACTGGAAACACACGTAAACGCTGCGAAGTTTATCCGGTCAAAACATTTGAGGATGAGTATGATGATGAAACTAAAGGCCGAATAGGCAATATAAAACCTCAGGACTATACTCGTCTCGGGGTATTTATTCGTCACTTCAATCAGATGTTTGAAACAGTTGAAGCTAAAACTAAAATCCTGATTACCTTATCCGATGGCAAACCGGAAGACTATGATGGTTATCGCGGTGAGTATGGTATTGAAGATACCCGAATGGCTCTGCTTGAATCACGACAACAAGGCGTTCACCCCTTTTGCATCACTATCGACAAAGAGGGTCGGGATTATTTAAAAACCATGTATGGCAGTGCCAGTTATGTGGTACTTGATGACGTAAAACAGCTGCCCCTCAAAGTGGCTGATATTTATCGCAATATAACCAGCTGATAAATCAATTAAAATAGTCTATATATTAGTAATAAACAAATCTTGAAATAAATTTATAAGCTTTTGTTTTTAAATGAAAAAAAGACAAGAGTTTATTTTCGAGGCTAGATTATGAAAATATTCAGCAAGCTTTCTCTTCGCAAACAGATATGGGCTGGTTTTATAAGCATAATGCTGCTCATTTTACTCGTTTCATCAATCTCATATTTTAGACTCTTGCAGGTACAAAATCAGGCTACAGGTATTGCTGACTACGCACAACCGGCCATGTTATCCGCTCTAACGCTTAAAGAACATATTCAGTCCACCACCAGTCTTATGGGGCTTTATATAATAAATAAAACACCTGAATATTCTGAAAAATTTACTCATGCTTTGAATACATTAGTAATCTCTCTAAAAAAATACAATGACTTACCTGCAGTTCAACAAGATGTAAATATGCAGAATGAGTCTCTTAAGCTTGAGAAATTAATTAACCAGTTTATTAAACATCAGGAAAAGATTAATTTTCTTAATAAAAACTTTATTGAAAATTACCCTGCAATGAAAATAGCTAATTCTGAAATAAACCCAAGGTATCAGGAAACACTACAGATATTTTCAGAAATGATTGAGTCAGAATTTGATGAAGATGCAACGAATGAACGTCGAGAACATCTTCAACAGATAAATAATTTAAGACAGAACTGGATGAGTATTGTCGCATTATTACGAACATTTCTCGCCAATCCAAATCTTGAACGCACAAATCAGCTAACAATCTATATTGATCAGAATAAAAACATGATGGATGCGCTTAATAAAAACTCTGACTTATTCACCTTTGAACAGGAAGAAGGCATACCAAGACTAAATTTAATATCAGATGAATACTTCAAATACATAAATGTTATTTTTAATATTTTAAAAAACAATAAATGGCGAGAAGACGTGAGTTTAATTAAAAATGAAATAACTCCGTTAATGAATGATATAAGCATTCAAATAGATTCCATGATTGATTATCAAAAATATCAGGTTGAATCTGGAAACAATGAACTTATTTCAAAAACTAAAAACACGTTAAGTTTAATTTCTATTGTATTAATAATTTCACTATTAACTGGTTTTATCACTGCGAAAATAACTTGTAAACAAATCAATACAGTCGTTCTGGAAATCAACAGTATCTTAAAAAACATCCTGAGTGGAGATTTCTCATTACGCATGAATGAAAATCGAGCAGGTGACATTGGTCGTCTGGGGAAAACAGTAAATCAATTCAGCAAAAGTTTGAAATCAATTATCGATGAAATTAGATCTTCCGTGTCAGAATTACACGGCACTTCTAACAACCTGATTTCTGTCACTCAGGTAACAACAGAAAATATACAACAACAAAACAAGGAAACTGAACTCGTCTCAACTGCAGCAGAAGAAATGTCTTTAACATCAGAAGAAGTTGCTAAAAACACATCCGCAGCTTCTGAATCTGCAAAACATGCAGACATTGATACTCAAACCGGATCTGATAAATCTAATGCAGCACTAAATGGAATGAAGCATTTAATACAGAATCTTGATAATTCAGCAAAAGTTATTCATTCTCTGCAGGTAGATACTAATAACATTAGTATGGTACTGGATGTTATCCGTGACATTTCAGATCAGACCAATTTATTAGCCCTTAATGCGGCAATCGAAGCGGCTAGAGCTGGAGAGCAAGGCAGAGGTTTTGCTGTTGTAGCTGATGAAGTACGCACCCTGGCCAGCCGAACACAGGACTCGACAGACCAGATTAAGGAGTTAATAGATAAATTACAACATGGCGCTGATAATGCGGTTACAGTTATGGCTTCATCTATAGACGAAGCAAACAACAATAGCGCCCAGGTGGAAGAAGTTGCAAACTCACTTAACAAGATTAAAGAAGAAATAAATAACATCAATAATGTTTTAGGGCAGGTAGCTACCGCGAGCGCACAGCAAAGCAGCACCTCCCATGAGATAGCTAATAATATCGCCTCTATCAGCACTATTGCAGAAAAAACCTCACTTAGCACAGAGTCCCTTCACACTGCAGAATCAGATCTGGACAAAGTAACAGACAGGCTAGATAACGTTATATCAGTATTTAGAACTCAATTAACAGGTTGATATTTATTGTATTGATATATATCAATACGGTTTTTTCAGTACATTAATATATTAGACCTTACAAATTTAACTACTATTCTGGAAGTTGACACTCAACATTCCGGTTTATTCTCACGGAGTGTTACTAAAGATGTCTGATACTATTCTACAAAAATTTAAACGTATATTTAGAATTAATATGTTAATTGGCCTGGTTATTACCGTTGCCGCTATATATATGATTATTACGGGCACTTACGATGGTATTGAGACAAGACGTTCAACTGAAGCAATACTGGGCTGGACAGCAATAGCAGGCGTTTTATACACGGTGAGTTTCTGGTTTGCATGCATGTTTAGAAAGCAGTTCTTCCAGAAAGGCTAATTTAATACAACTCAATCCGGCTGGATTAATTACACAGTTAATCCAGCCGGATATCATAATATATCTACCACATACTTACTGATATCTATTAATATCCACCCTACTTAAGTCAAATAACAATATCATTTGACACATCAATTTTATCAATTCAAACTCAGCTCTACTCCATTAAAAAAATATAATAATCATGCACTCCCCAAGTTTATACTGGTACGACTATGAGACCTTCGGTACTGACCCCAGAACTGATCGAATTGCACAGTTTGCCGGCATTCGTACTGATATGGACTTCAATATTATTGAAGAGCCTGTAGATATTTACTGCAGAGCAAGTAATGATATTTTACCTAATCCTGAAGCCTGCCTGATTACAGGTATTACCCCACAGAAAACATTTGAGAATGGTTTAATTGAAGCCGAGTTTATTTCTCTTATTGAAAAAGAGTTTGCTACACCTAATACCTGTGTTGTTGGTTTTAATAGTATACGTTTCGATGATGAATTTACCCGTTACAGCCTGTACCGAAACTTTTTTGATCCCTATGCTCGTGAATGGCAGAACGGTTGTTCTCGCTGGGATATTATTGATTTAGTCAGAATGACCCGGGCTCTGCGTCCGGAAGGCATCGAATGGCCAGTTGATGAAAATGGCATTGCAAGCAATCGACTAGAGCTTATTACGAAGGCAAATGGAATCAGCCACGAAGCTGCACATGATGCATTATCAGATGTATATGCCACGATTGCACTGGCTAAATTAATTAAAGATAAACAACCCAGATTATTTGATTTCGTATTTGAAAATAAAAAGAAGCAGAAGATTTCTAAAATGCTTAATTTATATAAACCAGAGGTTGTTCTTCACACCTCCGGAATGTATCCAAGCACAATTTGCAATACCACGGTCGTTTACCCCCTTGCTCAGCACCCAACCAATAAAAATGGCATTATAGTTTTTGACCTACGATTTTCACCTGAAGATTTGAAAAATCTCAGTGCCGAAGAAATTATAAAACGCCTGTATACACCCAGAGATCAATTACCTGAAGGCGTTGAACGTATTCCTCTGAAAACGATACACATAAACAAATGTCCGGTAATTGCACCCGTTAAAACACTTGATGAAGCATCTTCTAAAAGAACTGAAATCAATCAACAACAATATACAGAACACCTTAAAATGCTACAGGACATACCTGACCTGAATAAAAAGCTGAACCAGATTTTCAGTCACAACCCATTTTCACCTGAAACTGATCCGGATAAAAGTTTATATGGAGGTGGATTTTTTAGTCCTGATGATAAAAAACGCATGGATGATTTACGCCAGTTAAGAGAAGCCGAATTAGCGAATGTTGATTTTAATTTTAAAGATAAACGAATTCCTGAAATGATATTCCGTTATCGCGCACGTAACTACCCTGGCAGTTTGAGTAATGATGAAAATATCCGCTGGAATGAGTACCGAACAAACAGATTCACTGATAATGAAACAAAAAATAATTTAAGTTTTGAAGTTTACAATAAATTATTAACTGAACGACTGGAAGACGATTCAATTGATAACAATAAAAAGAAGATATTGCATGAACTGCAGGAATGGGGGCAGTCTATAACGGAAGACCTAAACGTTTAACTCAATAGATATCTAACAACAAAAACTATACAAACATTATTTTATGGTAACGAATAAATCGTAAATTATAAAATATATATAGGTAACTTATATGCCATCTCTATCCTGTTTAAATTCTCACCTGTTTGATTTCAATACATATCGAGATGACAATAGACGACAAAAAATTGAAGATTCTATCTGGAAAGAATTTGGTAAAACCGGTGCTGTATGCGTTATAGATATGTGTGGTTTTACCCGGGCATCACAGGAAAAGGGCATTATTTACTACCTGTCAATGGTAAGAAGAATGCAAATTATCGTTGAACCTATTATTAAAGAACACAATGGAAGCGTCGTTAAGTTTGAAGCCGATAACTGTTTTGCCCGATTCAATACCGTAGAAGAAGCATTAAAAGCAGTAAAGTATATATTTGTTGCGATCGACGCGACCAATAGAACAACACACGATGATCTTGATATAGATTTATCTATTGGAATTGATTACGGAAAATATTTATTACTTGAAGATACCGATTACTGGGGTGAGCCTGTCAATCGTGCAAGCAAGTTAGGTGAAGATATAGCCGATAAAAACAATATTTTACTTACTGACACTGCCTGGGAGCAGATTAAAAATACTGACAACTATCATACAAAAATTAAACAACATGAAATTTCAGGCATCATGATTGATTCATATGAAATAATTAAGTTTAAAAACTAGATCAACTATCCTTAATATTATTCACAATTTCACTTAATGTATAAAACTGTGCATTTCGCATAAAACCTGCAATAACTTCTTCTTTTAGGGTCAATGCCACACCTTTATCATCTCTCTCTTTTATCCAGCATTCAGGCAGTCCATCAAATAAATGCATGACGGATAATTCACCGTTACGGTCCTGTGAGAGATGTATATGCTGGTTCTTTAAATTTTTAAATGCCGGCATAAATCCAAAGCTGATATCGCTAAAAACGACGCCATTAAATTGATGGTAAGCACCCTGCTGTCGAACAGCCTGATGATGTGACATATACATATGAATATCCTGCACTAATAGGCTACTTTTTAATATATCGGCCAGGACATGAGTTTCTTTAATACTAATTCAATAGATTAACTGGTTATTTTTTACTCAGAAGATCTTCGATCAATTCATTAGATATTGCCGTCAAAGCCGCCCCAAAGGCTTCTGCAGTACTATGCATATCAGTATTCTGTAACGCCTCATTTACTTTGTAACGCTTAGTCCAGGTGTCACCAGTGAGGCTTCCACTTTTCACAGATACTTCAAGTTCAATTTCTATATTTACAGTTTGACCATTAATTATTCGCTCAAAATGAATAATTCGGGTATCCAGAACAAAGTCAGGTCGATTTTCTGTTAAGTCACGATTAACCTGATCAGCTATACCACTGGATACTACTCCCTGATATAACGCATTATGTACTAACTCAGCAGGTGTGGTTGACCAGAAACTATAATGATAACGCTGTAGCTCTAATGGTTTATCACTTTCTATAAATAAAATAGCCCGCTCATGATATAAGCCCGTGGATTTTACCGCTTTAACCACTATCGATTTATAAGATGCAACCTGAGAATCCAGTGCAACTTCAGGTAGGCGATAAAAGTGATCGGTAGGTGCAGGGCCACCACCCAGACTACAGCTCCAGATACTACTCACTAAAAGGAGTAATAATATTAATCGAAACATTGATATTCCTTACTTATCAGTGGGTGGTTTACTGCCTAATATCACACCCGGATTATTACGTAATTCTCGACTGAACTCATTCATGTTCTGACTGGTTGCATCCAGATTATACATAACTGATTCAATGCGACTGGAAACAACATCAATAGATTTTTTAAGTTCTATTACGGTATAGCGAATATCTTCACTATTATCATTCAGGATCAGATCAGTTCTTGTAAGAATGCTATCAAGCTGTTTATTGATTCTTGTAAAACCAGCAGCCAGTTCTGATAAACTTTTACCGGATGAATCGGCATGTTTGAATAAATTATTTAAATGTTGCACATTATTATCACTCAATAAAAGCGACACCTTATCCGCAGAATAATTTAATTTTGCTATTAAATTATTTATATTATTTGTTGACTGGGGAATAAAATCATTTAATTGAGAAGCAATTGAATCAACCAGCTCCATAATATCAACCGCTTCTGCACTTTCCAGTGTATCTCCAGGAGATAAATATTTTTTTGAACTTCCCTGAGTTATTTCTATTTGTTTATCTGAAATAATGGCTGGCATCACAATTTGAGCTGTACTATCAGCTGGTATTTTCCAGTCGGATTTCACCCATAAGGTTAATTTATAAACCGTTTTATTGGTATCAAATATAGGTTCTACACCCTTAACTGCACCTATGGCATAACCTCCATACGTGACAACAATGCCATCTTTTATTCCGGTTACGTTATTAAACTCAACAAAATATTCATCTGATTCTGATTGTCCACCCGTTATTTTATACAACATAACAAATAACATTATTAAACCGGTTAGAACAAAAATTCCTACCATAAAATAATTCGTATTTTCTTTTTTCATATTATTAACTAATATCTTGAATGATTAGGATTAATTAAATTTGATTTTTCAGGTACCGAATCCAGACTTTTACCCGTCAATCTCTGCAAATATTCATCAACATCAACTATATCTCGACGCGGTTTTCTATGAAGTAAATTATAGATACGATGATTATCACTATTTTTCACCTCTTCTACCGTACCACACATCAATATATCCCCCCTGTCTAAAATAGTAATTCTGTCAGCAATATTAAATGCACTTTCCAGTTCATGGGTAACAACTACAATCGTCATACCCATTGCATCTCTAAGGCGCAGAATTAATTCATCAAGCTCTGCAGACACAACCGGATCAAGTCCGGCTGAGGGCTCATCAAAAAATAATAGTTTCGGATCAAGGATAATTGCTCTGGCTAATGCGGCACGTTTAATCATACCGCCGGATAACTGGGACGGCATTAAGTCTTCAAAACCGGCCATGTTAACAACTTCCAGTTTCATCTGACTCATTATTCGCATGGTGTTCTCATCCAGGTTTGCATGTTCGCTTAAAGGTAACTGAATATTTTCAGATACACTCATGGAACCAAACAAAGCACCACCCTGAAAAGACACTCCAATCTGCTTTTTCATTTGATGCAGCTGGTTAGAGGTCATTCTGGTAATGTCTTTGCCAAGTAATTTAATACTACCTGCAGTTGGTTTATTAAGCCCTAACATATACCGTAAAAGAGTACTTTTACCTGAACCACTCCCCCCCATAATAACCATGATTTCGCCTTTATTCACTTCAAGGCTAACACTATTAAGTATTTTTTTACTTCCGTAATGCGTAATCAGATCACTCACTTCAATTACTTTCTGGTTGTTTTCAGCTTGCATAATAAATACTCTAAACTCTGGTTAAAAAGAAAGTAAAAATCATATCCGCAATTACAATAAGACTTATAGACATAACCACCGAACGAGTAGTTGCCAACCCTACACCTTCAGCCCCACCTTTAACCTGAAAACCATTAAGCACACTGACAATAACAATCAGTATTGCAAACACGATGCTCTTAAAAATACCCTGCATTAAATCAAAGCGGGTAATCACATCAAAACTTCGACTCATATACACGTCTACAGGCATACCTAGTTCGTAAGATGTATATACTGCCCCACCTAACATTCCCATTAAATCACCAAAAATAGTTAATACCGGCATCGCCACAAGCATCGCTACAAGTGCAGGTGCAGCAAGGTAGCGCACCGGGTTTATGCCTATCACTCGTAATGCATCTATCTCCTGTGACTCCTTCATCGTCCCTATTCGTGCTGCGATAGCAGAGCCTGAACGCCCAGCTACAATAATACCGGTAATTAAAGCTGCGAACTCACGTGTCACTGAGACTGCAATCCCCGTTACAACCTGCGCCTGTGCCCCATAAGGTTTGAGTGTTTCCAGCCCCTGTATTGCAAGCATCATTCCTACTGAAAAACACAACACGATAACAATAGGTGATGCGGTTACACCTATCTGTACTGCCTGAGTAAAAATAAGATGCAAACTGACAGGCTGTTTATTAAACCAGCCCATTATTAGCCAGTAAACTGATTCAATAAATAACATGACGCCATAGCCGAGCTCTTCAACCGCTCCAACCGCAACCTGCCCCAGTTTTTCAATTCGGCGTTTCATTTTGTACGCGTCATACCTCTATTCAACCTCATCCAGAGAATCATAAATAGTAAATACCGAATCAAGACGAGCCAGCTGTAAAACCTGCATCGCAGAATCACTCACACCGACCAGTGCAAAGTTTATTTTTTTAGATCGAGCAGTCTGCAAACCTTCAACCAGACTCGCTACACCAGAGCTATCAATATATTCGACTAGTGATAAATCTATTAATAAATTCGAATTTTTCTTTATGTAAGCTAATATTTGTTTTCTTACATTTGGTGATTCATTCAAATCAATTTCACCAGACAAACTGATAACCGAATAATTTAAATGCTGTGCAACTGGATACTTCATTAAACTGCCTTATTTTTTACATTGTTCATCTATACAACAGACAACAGGATTATTTAACTGTTTTCGCATTTCCAGTATATTTCCTGTACCACTCGGGTTGTTTTTATATTCCACACTATCCATTACCTGATTGATGATGTGCACACCTAATCCTCCGGGTCTTATATCATCAAGATCTCTTGAATGTATAGAATCAAGATCTACACCCTCTGCAAAATCAAATATTTTTACTAAAAACTCTTCTTTATCTTTCCAGAATTCAACAATAATCTCTTCACTATCCTGCTCATGATAGGCGTGTTGCATTACATTCATACATCCTTCATTAATCGCCATAACCATGCAGTCCAGATTCTCAGGGCAACAGCCCTGTTTCTCAGCTAAATCACGCACAAAGTGTCGCAGTGGTTTCAGCTTATCAGCACGGGATAACAAATGAATACGTTCAAGTCTAATCATCTTATTCAGACTTTTCTAATAGTAATAACGTCACATCATCACGTAATGGCTGAGCCGTATTCGTAAACTTATTAACTATTAACTTCAGTCTTTCAACTGGAGATAATTTTTTATCCATACTGGCTATCAGCTTAAACAACCCACCTAATTCAAGCATAGACTTTTCATTAACAAATCCTTCCGTTACACCATCAGAGTATATATACAGACTGCCACTGCCTAATTTTATTATTGATTTTGTATAAAGCGTATCAGGCATCACACCCAATGGAGGTGCTGTTGCTTCAAATTCCTGACAGAATCCCTCTTCTAAAAATAACAATGCAGGCGGGTTTCCCGCATTTACCAGATGCACTTCATCTTTTGATGGCCTGTATAAACCTGCAACCATCGTTACAAACATGCCATGGATCGATGTTTCGCATAATTCATTATTTATTTCATACATCAACTGAGCCGGCTCATCAATCCGTTTACCCAGACACCTGAAAAGGCTACAGGTTTTAGCCATTAATAATGCGGCATTCACACCTTTGCCGGAAACATCGCCAAGATTAAAATAAATATCACCATTATCCAGTTCAAAGAAATCATAAAAATCACCAGATAAAATTTTTGCCGATATATTAATTCCGTTAACCGGAAAACCATCACCCTGACTCGCAGGTAATAAGCTTTGTTGTATTTCCCTCGCTAAATTTAAATCGCGATTGATTTCTTTTGCCAGACGATCACGTTCATCCAGTGCCTGCTCAAGTCGTAATGTTAACTCTTGAAAATTAACATTATCTTCATTTAACCTGATATTTGCTTCATATAATATTTGTGAAAAAGCGATATGTTCATGTACATGTATTCCCATCACCAATGCGGTTAAATCAACCTCATCCGGTATTGCCTCAAGTAACTCTTCTGCTCGATAGGGTTCCATGAAAAAATCGTCAGACAACATTTTTCTACATCTATTAATAACATAACTTTTATCATCAGCGGTATAAACTGACGTCATCCAGTCTGCACAATGAACCACTTTGCAAAGCTGTTTATCCAGCTCTGTAAAACCGGCATCACTTAAATTTGATTTGCTACAATTGTGATGATGAGTTAACTGGGTTTTTATTTGCGGAAATATACCCCACGCTTTCATAAAAATACTTAACTGTGCATCATGCTGTAAATTGAATATATTCTGTTCCATACTTAAGCGGGCTTCCGGCTCACGTTTTCGAAACTCAGACCAGAGCGCACCTTTGTCTGGCTGTTCTAGAAACAGCAACAGATACCCGATATCCTGAATGAATCCAGCGGTAAAGCACAGGCTGGCATCAAGCCCGATTAATTCACCGACCATTTTTGCACTAACAGCACGACGCAACGAGTCCTGCCAGAAAGCAGGCATATCCAGACCAAAAATTTTATACTGATTTAACGTGCGATAAATAATCTGAATAATCGCTATTTGCGTAACTCGCTCAATACCCGACAAGTTAATTGCCTGATAAATGGTTTGTACTTTTGTTGTTAAATTAAAATGATCTGAGTTAATAATTTTAAGCAACCGCTGAAAAAATTGCGGATATTTTTCCATCAACTGATTAACCGCCTGCTCCATATCATCCGTATGTTGAGCTAATTCCAGAAAATCACGGGCAATAGCGGGCAAATCAGGCATACCCGGGGCATTTAAATTAACTGTTTTATGAGCAGGCACAGGTTTTCAGATTAAAATTTTTATAAATTAAAGTGAATAGAGTATAGCTGCTGTTTGACACAAAAGTGATAGAAAACAGTGATTTAATCGCAAGTAAGCTGAACAGAGATGAATCCGAACAATCGGCTTTCCGCTTTTTATATTCGTTAAGCGATACAACTAAATTCTTATATAGTACCTGTGAATATTACTCCACTAAGCTCTATACTCATAAATGGAACCACACATCAAAAACACAGTCTTATAGCAATTATTATGAGAATTTTTTATGCCTCAGCAGTCTAGTTTAAATATTGATCAACGCCAGCAGTTAATAAAACTTACTTCAAAATCAATTTCTTCTATTATTCTGGGTAAAGACAGGCAAATTCAACTCGCCCTTAGCTGCCTGCTAGCCGGTGGACATCTGTTAATTGAGGACTTACCTGGAGTTGGCAAAACCACTCTATCACTGACACTGGCTCGTGTTTTTGGGCTCGATTTTCAACGTATTCAGTTCACCAGCGATTTATTGCCTTCCGATGTATTAGGTGTTTCTATATTTGATGCACACAAACAGTCATTCACGTTTCATCAGGGCCCCATATTCACACAGGTACTGCTTGCTGATGAAATTAATCGCTCTACACCTAAAACTCAAAGTGCATTACTTGAAGCAATGGAAGAAAAACAGGTCACGCAGGACGGTGTAACCCGAACTTTACCCACCCCATTCTTCGTTATTGCGACTCAGAACCCGATGGAACAGGTAGGTACATTTCCTTTGCCTGAATCACAACTCGATCGTTTCCTGATGCGCATTAATATCGGTTACCCGGATCAACAGGCCGAAATGGAATTATTAAAAGGCAGTAACCGCCATGAAATGATCCAGCAACTTGAGACCGTTATCACACCTGAACAACTGATTGAAATACAGTTATCTGTAGAAAAAATACATATGTCACAGGCAATACTGGATTATGTTTTATCCCTTATACGCAGCAGTCGCCTGTCTCCCTGGTTTATTAGCGGTCTTTCTCCTCGCGCTGGCCTTGCATTACAACGATGCGCCCGGGCCTGGGCATTTCTTCAGAATCGTGACCATGTATTACCTGAAGATGTACAGGAAGTGCTTCCCTGTGTGGCTGCACACCGATTACAAATACATCCTGAGCACCAGGGTAAGAATATCAATGATCTGATAACGTTACTTGTAAAGCAGGTGCCAGTTTAATGGCATCCAGCCTGCCCTTAATTCCTCAGTTTTTTGAACGTTTTATACTCAAATGGGCAGAAAAACGTCAGCCCCTTACTCACCCTCAAATTACCATAAACCATCGTCAGTTATATATTTTGCCTACTCGTCATGGCATCACATATCTCTTTATATTATTGCTAATTCTGTTTGGCTCTATCAACTATGAAAACAGTCTGGGTTATATGCTGACGTTTCTACTGGTGGCACTGGGTTTTCTCGCAATGATCTATACCCACTTCAATATAAACCAGCTTGTAGTAAAGCTGGGCCGCGCTGAACCTGTTTTTGCCGGGCAGGATATTTTATTTCCAGTCTATATTTCGCAAGTATCAAATATTACCCGTCCGAACTTAAAGCTACTTTCAGAAACCGGTCAAATATCAACTGCGCATTTAATTGAGACAACAGAAACCGAATGTAATCTTTCATTAAGCACACTTCATAGGGGATATATTTCACCCGGACGAATTAAGTTATCGAGTGAATACCCACTGGGATTATTTCATGCCTGGAGCTGGTTAAATCTTCAAAGCCAATGCCTGGTTTACCCTGCTCCAGACTCACATCACCACCCTTTCAGTTTTTCAGAAGACGATAATCAGGGTTTAACTATTAGCGATAAGCAGGGTGTAGATGATTTTGCTGGTATCAGACAATACCACGCGGGTGATTTACCTAACCATATGGCCTGGAAAGCAATCGCTAAAACAGGTGAACTACAGACAAAATTATTTAACCACGAAACTTCAAGAAAGATATGGATAAGCTGGAAAAACACCAGTGAAACCCTGGATATAGAGCAACGACTATCAATTTTATGTCGCATGATTATTGATGCCTGCGAAAACAATACTGTTTATGGAGTAGATATACCGGGTACCAGTATTGCTCCATCTTCTGGCTTACAACATAAACACCAATGTTTAAAAGCGCTTGCCCTGTTTGGTCACAACGAACAATGAATTTAAATAACCAGACAATAAATGCCCTTAGTCAATCGCCTGTATTCTGGGTTACATTGTCACTGGCATTTGTCATTACTCCTCATCTGGGTCGGTTCCCAGCATGGTCAATTGTTCTTATAAGTGTTTTATTTTTATGGCGACTCGTATGCATAAAACATAAACGCTGGTTACCGCCTAAATTTTTTCTATTATTAATTAGTATATTATCATTAGCCGGAATATTTATATTTTTTGGCACGCTGATTGGAAAAACGGCAGGCTCTGTTGTGTTATCAATTTTACTTGCCATTAAGCTACATGAAAGTCAGTCTCGCCGTGATTACATGTTATTAATATTTTTAAGTTTTTTTGTCATTGTTACTAATTTTCTGTTTTCACAAAGCATCCCAACTGTTATTTTTATGTTAATGGCTATAATATTTTTAATCATTAGCATGATTAGTATTAACCAGGGTTCAGCTCCCCTTAGTTTTAAATACAAATCAAAATTCGCTGTAAAAATGCTACTGCAAGCTATCCCGCTCATGTTAATTATGTTTGTGCTATTCCCCAGAATATCAGGAACCTTATGGCAGCTTCCCGATGACAATCTATCTTCTCAAAGCGGCTTGAGTGACAGCATGTCTCCTGGCAACATTTCTAACCTGATACAGTCAAACTCTGTTGCATTCCGGGTTAATTTTGAAAAAGAAATTCCCCAGCAAAACAAACTATACTGGAGAGCCCTTGTTTTATGGTATTTTGATGGTAAAACATGGGAACAGGGAAAACAAAATCTTTCACCCGTTACGACATTATATCCACGGTCTAATGATTTAGTTAGTTACACAGTAACTATGGAACCACATCAGAAGAACTGGTTATTCGCATTAGATATCCCCTACGATATACCTGACAATGCATTCTATACAAAAAACTATAATTTACGCACAAAGCAGAAAATAAATAGCCTTTATCAGTATAAAGTATCATCAATTTTTGATTATATTATTCAAAGTAAAATAACACCGTGGGAAAAAAGTGCAGGACTTAAAATCCCCATAAATACAAACCCCCAAACTGTTCAGTTGGGTAAGCAACTATCAAAACAATATAAGAATAAAGATGATATTGTGAATCATGTATTGAATCTTTTTAATAAAGAAAATTTTCATTACACGTTACGCCCACCATTAACGCCTGGATTTAATCCTGTCGATCAGTTTTTATTTAATTCACGCCGTGGCTTTTGTGAGCACTATGCCAGTAGTTTTACCTTACTGATGCGCGCAGCTGGCATACCGGCAAGAGTAGTTTTAGGTTACCAGGGGGGTACAGTAAACCCTTTAAATAAAGTAATGACCATTCGCAATAGTGATGCACATGCCTGGTCTGAAGTCTGGTTTAAAGACAGGGGCTGGGTACGTATTGATCCAACAGCAGCCATAGCACCTATGAGAATAGAACGTAACCTTGAGGCAGCATTAGCACCTTCTGAATATCGCCCATTTCATATGTTGATTAATAGCGGTTTCATTGAAGATGTTTTATTTTACTGGGATGCAGTCGATAATCAATGGAACGAATGGGTAGTTGGTTATGATGAAAAAATTCAACAGGACTTATTAGAGGCGATAACCAGTAAAAAAATTAACCTTTCTGACATTATATTGATGCTGGTGATCAGTTTTAGCGTAATGATTATTATTTTATCAATCATTATTTTCAAACCCTGGAAAAAACAGAAACTTGATCCTGTCGTGAAAACCTATAATAACTTCTGCAGGAAGTTAGACTCCAGAGGTATTCACAGAGAGATATATGAAGGACCATTAGATTTTTCAAAGAGAGCTATCAGGATATTACCGAACAATAAAAGTTCAATTGAGTTAATTACTCATTTGTATACAAAATTGAGGTATGAATCATCGAATAATGAAAAACAGTTTCACCAGTTCCGGCATCTCGTCAGAACGTTTAAACCATCTAAATGAAATACAGGTAGCAGAAGTAGTGTGAAGATTTAGTTAAAAAATCCTCACACAGGGGCTCTTTGAATTAATTAACAGCCTTACCCATTAAAGCAAAACATTTTACAAAGGCTGTAGATAAACGAGGGTCCTTTATCATTACAGCATAATCACCTTTCTTAAATTTAAGCTTACGTGATGTATATGCTAGCCCCAGTTTCATCAAACCAGGTGGTTTTGCTACAAGTGCCATCCAGTTTTCATTGGATGCTCGTAAATCCCAGTTAATTAGTTCCCCGTTAGGCGTGCCAGCAGTAATAATTTGACCATTGGAAATAGTTAATACTACACGAGGATCATCTTCCCCTTCTATTCCAAAAGCAACAACCGAATTGAAGTTTGATTGACCTAGTTCCTTCGCAATGCCATCGTTACTGTTCCACAATTCTTTATAATTTGTAGCCCAGTCATTTGTAAATAATTCAGGCATAAGCCATTGACCCCATTGTATTTTTCAACATTTTAAACGTATGCGGTGAAATTAGCAAAAAATGCTATTTGAATCCAGTAAATTCACACCACAGTCATCATTTAATAACAAATTATGTATATTAATTAGCAGAAAGCACTGTTTTCGGCTATGTTTAGCTAATATACGAACAAATAAGGAAAGAGTAATGAAAGAAGTTAAGGGCGTGACCATTTACTTTAATGACGGCACAAAACTTGTGATTGAATACCCTAAACAGGATGTCAATGAGTACGACATGGTCACTAAACTCAATGAAATGCTAGATAGCAGACACTTTCTGGTTGAATCAAACGGAGCCATGTTATTTATTCCCGTTGATAATATAAAATATCTTCAGGTATACCCTGCTCCCGAAAAGTTACCACCAAATACAATAACCGGTGCTACGATCCTGGAAGTATGATTTTTATAGCCTGATACTAGTTACTTCACAAGTATCTGAAACATAGATAAGAGTGTAGTAGCTATATTTTTATTAAATCCTGCCTAACTCAGCACCGACTATTTAAGATCAGGAATAGAACTAAACAATTCAACCAGCAAACCATTTACTCTTTGTTGGCGACCATTGTCTGTATCTTCGATACCGGTAAAAACTTCTACTGCACCACGCCACACCACATTATTTAACTGCGTATCAATCAGATCAACAATTAGAACGCCTTTTTCACGTGATTTTGCCTCTATACTATTTCCTCTCAAACCTGGAGACAGACCATATTTCAATGTCAGAGCAGTATCACTCATTTCAGATGCTAAAGACACATGGTACTGAATCATCATACTACTTTTAGGGCCCTGCTCCATCGGATAGGCTTTTTTACTGATTGCCTGAACAATCGCCTCATCAATTAATGCCGAAACGGAAAAACTGGATTTTTGAAGCCCTGCTGAAATATCAGCATGATTATCCGCCCATGAAAATGATTTCAGACTCGTCAATGAAAATTCAGGCTGAGCCACAACCACGACCGATGATCTCATTAATTCAGGGGTTACTTCCGCCTGAGCATTAAATGTGACTAAAGAAATACATACTAAATAAGCATAAATTGCCATTGCCATTTTTATTGATTTCATAAGTTGCCTTTTGAATGATTTATAATCTTATCTAACTATATAATTCTGCTATTATGCCTAAATTCGGGTTCAACCTGAACCATAAAATATAATGGAACTATTTATATGAATAAACGCACTCGCCAGATACCCCACAAAACCCTGATTTGCCTACTTTCAGCTATTTCAGCTTTATCGCTCACTGCCTGTGGCAATGATAATAACGAAGTAAAAGCGGAAGTTATCAGACCAGCAAAAATTATTACGGTTGGTGACCCTCTTGCAGGTGTACAAAGAGTTTATCCCGGTGAGGTAGAAGCAGGTGACCGCTCTGAACAGGCTTTTCGTGTGGGGGGTGAACTGGTTAAGTTACCTGCGAAAGCCGGCTTAAAAGTTAAAAAGGGGCAACTGTTAGCTCAACTGGATGCTTCAGATTTTCAGTTACGTGTTGATGAACAACAGGCCAGATTTGACTTAACACAGGTACAGTTTGACCGAACCGAAAAACTGGTAAAGCAGCAATTAATACCTATATCCGATTTCGATACAGCAAAATCCAATCTGCTTGCAGCTAAAGCAGATCTAAGATTAGCTAAAGCCAATTTATCTTATACAGAATTACGTGCACCTTTCGATGGCGTTGTTTCAAAATTAAATGTAAAAAACCATGAAAACGTTAGAAAAAATGAAGTTGTTCTAGTTATTCAAACAGTTAATGATATTGATATTACCTTTCAATTATCTGAAAACATCATCTCGAGACTAAAAAAAGGCAGTGATCAAAAAGCCCAACCAAAAGTTGTGTTTGATACCTACCCGGATAAGTCTTATGAAACATCCGTGAAAGAGTTTGACTCTGAAGCAAACGCGACAACTCGAACTTACAAAGTGACCCTCACAATGCCGTCTCCTAAAGATTTTATTGCATTGCCAGGCATGAGTGTAAATGTACATTTAAATTTCAACAAACTTGTGGAGTCTGAAACAGCTAAAATAGTCATACCGATTGAAGCCGTTTATTCTCCTGAAAATGATAACCTTAAATCACGCAGCTATCAGGTATGGAAACTTGATAATGACACAATGAAAACTCAGGCAACTAAAGTAACCATTGGGCAAATTACCAGTTCCGGAATTGAAATAACATCAGGGCTAACATCAGGGGATCAGGTAATTACTGCGGGTGTTAACTTCATAAAAGAAGGCCAGACAGTAAAACCCTGGGTAAAAGAAGCAGGGCTTTAAAGAAATCTGTCAGGATTTTATAAATGGAAGATATTAAGTTTATAACTTTAATATCCCTTATTTCTCTACACTTAAAGTAATTCAACGCTATGAATATTGCAGAATTTTCTATACGTAACAAACTAATCAGCTGGTTAATCACCATCATTTTTCTTATTGGTGGCGCTTTTGCTTACAGCAAATTATCCAGACTGGAAGATCCTGAATTTACAATTAAAGATGCAGTTATTGTCACCCAGTATCCCGGTGCATCACCACAGCAGGTAGAAGAAGAAGTCACCTATCCTCTGGAAAATGCCTTACAGCAATTACAGTATGTAGATTACATTCGCTCAGTTTCTACCAATGGTCTTTCACAGATAACCGTGACCATGAAGCGTCAATACAATAGTAATGACCTGCCACAGATCTGGGATGAATTACGACGCAAAGTAAACGACCTGGCACCCAGCCTTCCCCCCGGTGTCCAGCCCCCCTTTGTTAATGATGATTTTGGCGATATATTCGGTTTATTATTTGCTGTAATCGGTGATGGATATAGCTATCAGGAATTAAATGATTATGTCGATTACCTGCGTCGTGAACTGGTACTCGTTGAAGGTGTAGGTAAAGTCACAGTTGCCGGCAAGCAACAGGAACAGGTATTTGTTGAAATTGCCCTTAGTCGAATGACGCAACTGGGCATACCTTATCAACGCATTTATGAAATTCTTGCCACACAGAATATTGTTTCAAATGCCGGTGCCATAAAAATTTCATCTGAAAACATACGCTTTCACCCAACAGGTGAATTTCAAAATGTAAAAGAACTGGAAGACCTGTTAATCAGTAGCCCCGGTGACCAGAACCTGCTTTATTTAAGAGATGTAGCCACTGTTAGTCGTGGTTTTCAGGAAGTACCCACTCACCTTATGTCCCTTGATGGACGACAGGCCATTTCTCTAGGTGTTTCATTTGCCTCAGGGTTTAATGTTGTTGATGTTGGTAAACGCATCGACGATAAACTGAAGGAACTTGAATATGCACGCCCCTTAGGCATTGAGTTATCAACACTTTATGACCAGCCAAAACTGGTTGAGGCATCAATTAAAGCTTTTGCTGTCAACTTGCTTGAAGCCGTTGCTATTGTAATTATTGTACTGCTTGTTTTTATGGGCATACGAAGCGGATTATTGATCGGTTTAATCCTCTTTCTTACGGTTATTGGCACCTTTACCTTTATGAAATTACAGGGCATTGATTTACAGCGAATTTCACTGGGCGCGCTGATTATTGCTCTCGGTATGCTGGTTGATAATGCCATTGTTATTACTGAAGGCATACTCATTGGTATACAACGTGGTAAAACAAAAATAGAAGCTGCAAGCGCCATTGTAAAACAGGCAATCTGGCCTCTTTTAGGTGCGACGGTTATTGCGGTTACTGCATTTGCACCCATCGGTTTATCACAGGATTCTACCGGGGAAATGCTCGGTTCACTGTTTTATGTTCTGCTTTATTCATTACTCCTGAGCTGGTTTACGGCAATCAGTTTAACGCCTTTCTTTGCAGATATGATTTTAAAAGACAAGGATTCCGACACAGATGACTCTGACCCATATCAGGGAGCATTTTTTAAAGCCTTTAAAGGTGTACTGGATACCTGCTTAAGACATAAATGGATAACAGCTGGCACCACGGTTGGTTTACTGGTGCTCTCTATTTACGGATTTCAGCAGGTCAAAGTTGTTTTCTTCCCTGCAATGACAACACCGATGGTACTGGTTGATTACCGTAAAGAACATGGTACGGATATACGCCAGACATTTAAAGAAATTCAGGCTGTAGAACAGTGGATATTACAACAGGACAACGTTGTGAAAGTAAGCTCAAATACGGGCAAAGGTGGCACACGTTTTATGCTGACTTACTCGCCAGAAAAAATATTTTCCAGCTATGGTCAGCTTATGGTTGAGTTCGAAGACTATAAACAGATTGACCCATTCATCGCATCAATCAGTCAGCATTTAGATGACCAGTATTCAGATGTAAATTATGACTTTAAAAAATTCGAATTAGGCCCCAGTAAAGACGGCAAAATAGAAGCCCGATTCTCTGGACCTGACCCGGATGTTTTACGTCGACTTTCCATTCAGGCAAAAGATATTTTACATCAACAACCGAATGTTGTGGGTATCCGCGATGACTGGAAAAAACGCACCAAGGTCGTTAGACCCCAGTTTTCTGAAGCTCAGGCCAGACGTGCAGGCATTAGTAAACAGGATCTTGATGACGTGTTACAAATGAGTTATTCAGGAAAATCTATCGGACTGTATCGTGATGGCACAACCCTGCTTCCCATCATTGCACGCCCACCTGAAGATGAACGTTCAAATATTGATACCATTCACAGCCTGCAAATATGGAGCCCTGTTTATGAACGTTATATTTCAATTGAACAGGTAGTGAGAGAGTTCACCGTTGAATGGGAAGATGCGGTTATTAATCGACGCGATAGAAAACGTACCATTACGATTATCGCAAATGCAAACCTGTTAGGCGAAGAGACATCTAACGATTTATACAAAAAAGTTAAACCCGCAATTGAAGCGATTGAACTGCCAAAAGGTTACAGTTTAGTCTGGGGCGGTGAAGCAGAAAGTTCTGCGGATGCAAATGGAGCATTGATGGGGGCAATACCCATGGGGGTGATCGTTATGTTTATCATTACCGTATTGTTGTTTAACACGATTAAACAACCATTGGTAATCTGGTCACTGGCTCCTATGGCCATTATTGGCGTGGCGTTTGGTTTATTAATTACCAACTCTGCATTTACCTTTATGGCGTTACTTGGTTTCATCAGTTTAGTAGGCATGTTACTTAAAAACGGTATCGTTCTGGTAGATCAGATCAATCTGGAACTTCATGAAGGCAAACACCTTTATCACGCCATTTTTGATTCAGCTGTAAGTCGTGTTCGCCCCGTATCGATGGCTGCTGCAACAACTATTTTAGGTATGATTCCATTACTGTTTGATGCCTTTTTCTCATCCATGGCAGTAACGATTATGTTTGGTTTAGGTTTTGCTACGGTATTAACATTAATTGTTGTACCGGCAATCTATGCCATCGTTTATAAGGTTGAATATATTCCATTAGAAAAATAAAACTGTAATGCTTCTGTAGGTGCTCCTTCAGGTGCACCTACAAACTTATTCACATCAATTAATAAGCTCTTTCAGATAAACGCCAGTATGAGACTTCTTACGTTTACAAATTATTTCAGGTTTACCCTGAGCCACAACTTTACCCCCGTATTTTCCACCTTCCGGCCCCATATCAATTACCCAGTCTGATTCCGCAATAACATCAAGATTATGCTCAATAACAATAACTGAATTACCCGCATCAACTAAACGATGTAAAACCCGTAACAATTTTTCCACATCCGCCATATGCAAACCCACCGTGGGTTCATCCAGAATATATAAATTATGCTGGCGAATTTTTGCCGTTGGACTGGTATTGGCTTTGGCCAGCTCTGCCACTAGCTTAATTCGTTGAGCCTCGCCTCCACTTAATGTCGGGCTTTGTTGGCCTAATGTTAAATAACCTAAACCAACATCCTGTAATAACTGTAATGCATGGTGCAATTTCGGAATAGCTGAAAAATATTCTGTGGCTGTTTTTACATTCATGCCAAGCACTTCACCAATATGTTTGTCTTTATAACGAACTGACAACGTTTCATCATTAAAACGCCAGCCATGACAAACTTCACACTCCACCCTGACATCAGGAAGAAAATTCATTTCAACCTTACGCATACCGTGACCACCACAGGCATCACATCGACCATCACCCGCATTAAATGAAAAACGCCCGGGTTTGAATCCTTTTAATCGCGCATCAACAGTATCTGAAAATAGTTTTCGAATTGTATCCCAGATACCAATATAGGTTGCCGGACATGAACGTGGCGTTTTTCCAATAGGCGTTTGATCGACCTCCAGAATTCTTTGTATAGATTCCCAGCCTTTAATCTCTTTACAGCCTTGCCAGCTAATTTTTTTATTACGCCCTGCTTTGCTTCGTTGATTATTTATCGCCGTTTTTAAGTTTCCATGTAAAACCGATCTAATCAATGTGCTTTTACCACTGCCACTCACACCAGAAACACTAACCAGTTTTCGTAAGGGTATAACAACCTCTATATTTGTCAGATTATTCTGAACAGCACCTACTATTTTAATTTTCTCAGCTTCCAGTAATGAACGTTTTTCATTATCACGTAAATCATTCATCGGGTGACGCAGCGGACTTGAAATAAACTGCCCGGTTAATGATTTTTTATTCTTTATCATCTGCTTCAACGTACCGTGCGCGACAACTTCCCCCCCCTCTATTCCGGCGCCTGGCCCCATATCAATGAGATAATCGGCTTCACGAATGGTATCTTCATCATGCTCGACTACTAAAACTGTATTGCCCTGCTGCTGTATTTGACGAAGTGTTTTAATCAACCGCTGGTTATCACGCGCATGCAGGCCTATTGTCGGCTCATCTAAAATATAACAGACACCTTGCAAGTTAGAGCCTAGCTGTGATGCAAGACGAATACGCTGTGCTTCACCACCACTTAAAGTTGGTGCAGATCGATCCAGTGTTAAATAATTCAAACCAACACGCTGCAGAAAACTTAAACGACCTGACATCTCCTGTAATAAATCACGCGCAATTATCTGTTCTTTTTGTGTTAACTTTAATTTAGAAAACCATTTCTCCGAATCATCAACCGACATGGCTGCCAGCTGTGCAATAGACATCTTACGAAAACGTACCGCAAGAGCAGTTTCATTTAAGCGTTGACCATCACAGGTTTTACACTGCGTAGAAACATCATCTTCATTTTCTAACCATGCTCCTTCTTCACCTGTCTGCTCTTCGTCGAAATCTTTTATTGTCTCACCCGTGCCATAACAGGAATCACACCAGCCATGTTTAGAGTTATAAGAAAACAAACGCGGATCCAGCTCATCAAAACCTTTACCACATGAAGGGCAGGCCCGTTCAGTTGAAAAAAGTCTTTCACCTACCTGTTTCTTTGTTGCTTTAAGCGGCTCAACAATAACGATACCATTACCTACATCTAATGCCTGCTGTAATAAATCAGCACATTCTTTTTCTTTATTGGCGGCTATTTTTAATTTCCCAATGGGTAACTCAATATCATGCTCTTTATAACGGGCTAATTTAGGCCAGTCACTGGTTGATACATATTCGCCATCAACCCGTAACTGCTGATAACCTTTAGTACTGGCCCATTTGGCCAGTTCGTTATAAATACCCTTACGCGCAACAACCATCGGTGCCAGTAAAGTAACTTCACGCCCACGATAATCTTTCTGCACCATGGCCAGAATGGCATCTAATGACTGAGGCTCTATTGCCACTTCACATTCAGGGCAATACTGTGTTCCCAGCTTCACGTAAAGCAAACGCATAAAGTGATAAATTTCTGTTAATGTTGCAACGGTACTTTTACGTCCACCCCTGCTTGTACGCTGCTCAATAGCAACCGTAGGAGGAATGCCATGAATAGCATCCACGTCAGGCCGAGATGCGGGTTGTACAAACTGTCTAGCATAAGCATTTAACGACTCCAGATAACGCCGTTGTCCTTCGCCAAAAACAATATCAAATGCAACCGTACTTTTACCACTGCCACTCACTCCGGAGATAACGGTGAACTTATTACGGGGTATTTCAATATCTACATTTTTTAAATTATTTTCACGCGCATGATGAATTTGAATAGACTGATTTACTTTTGTTTCTCGTGTATTAACCGGCAACGCTTTTATTAATTCGGTCTTTGATAAATTAAACGAAGCTTCATATTCACGTAATGCAACTGAGGTATATGAGTCACCCTGCACCGCAATCTGCTGAGGGTAACCCTGTGTAACTAACTGCCCACCACCATCACCACCTTCCGGGCCAATATCGATTAACCAGTCTGCACTGCGTATCACATCCAGGTTATGCTCAATCACCAATAGTGAATTACCCGCATCGATCAACTGCTGAAATGCTTTCATCAAGGTAGAAATATCATCAAAGTGCAAACCGGTAGTTGGCTCATCAAATAGAAAAAGTGTGCCCTTAACCGTTTTTTTCAACTTTGATTTTTTTCCCGTCTGTTTTTTCTTATTAAGATTTTTGGCTAAATGCCCGGCTAACTTAAGCCGTTGTGATTCACCACCACTTAACGTAGGCACAGACTGGCCCAATTGAACATAATGCAAACCAACATCAACGAGTGGTTGTAGCGTTTTAATCACTTCCGGCTCATCCGCAAAAAATAACAGAGCTTCAGCAACCGTCATTGCCAGAATGTCTGCAATTGATTTTGCCTGCCTATCACCTTCAACTATTTCACCGAATAATTTAACCTGCAAAATTTCTGCACGATAACGCTTACCATCGCAATCCGGGCAACGAATGTACACATCACTCAAAAACTGCATCTCAACCATTTCAAAACCATTACCAGAACAGGTTGGGCAGCGTCCATTACCCGAGTTAAAACTAAACGTTCCCGGTGTGTACTTACGTTCTTTAGAGAGTGGTTCAGCAATAAACAGTTTACGTATCGCATCAAATGCACCCACATACGTTGCCGGTATCGAGCGTGTGGTTTTTCCAATAGGACTTTGATCAACAAGAACAACATCATCAACTAACTGATGACCTTTAACTTTCTTACAGACTCCGGGTGTTTCAACTGTTTTACCTTTGTGTTTGCATAACCAGGGGTAAAGAACATCTCGCATTAATGTCGATTTACCAGAACCACTGACACCGGTAATACAAACCAGCTGATGTAAGGGTATATCCACATCAATATTTTTTAAATTATGTTCACTTGCACCTATAATTTGAATAACCTGATTCTGTAACTGTTTTTCATTTTCCCCTGCTGTTTTTTCAGCAGGCTTACTCACACTTTTTTTACCGCTTAAATACTGTGCAGTCAGTGATTTTTTATTTCGCAACAACTGTTTAGGGCTTCCATAAAAACAGATTTCACCCCCAAGTCTCCCGGGCCCCGGGCCAATATCTAAAATTCGATCTGCTGCCAACATCACCTGCGGGTCATGCTCAACCACTAATAAGGAATTTCCCGCATCTCGCAAACGATGCAACACGGTAACCAGTCTATTGACATCACGAGGGTGTAAACCAATACTGGGCTCATCAAGAACAAACAGAGTATTAACAAGTGATGTACCCAGAGCCGTAGTGAGATTAATGCGCTGCACCTCCCCTCCGCTCAAGGTGCGAGACTGACGATCTAAGGTTAAATAACCCAGACCCACTTCTAACAGATAATTTAAACGTGAACGCACTTCACTCAATAATAACTGTGCCGCTTCATCAATCGCAGAGGGTAATTTAATCAACTTAAAAAACTCAGCACAATCACTCAACGGTAAATGCATAACATCATGCACCGTCAGTCCTGGCAACTTCTCAATGTCTTTTTTAGATAAGTTCAAACCTTTAGGTGTTAATCGCCGATTAACATCGATGACTTTATTTGATAACTCAAGGCTACCCAGACGCCACCATAAAGCCGGTGCTTTTAATCTGGCACCATCGCAGGTACCACAGGGTGTATACGAACGATATTTTGAGAGCAACACACGAATGTGCATTTTATAAGATTTACTTTCCAGCCATTTAAAAAATCGCTGAATACCAAACCATACGCCATCATCCCAGTCCCCCTCACCTTCGATTACCCAACGCTGCTGTTTTTTAGTGAGTTTTTTCCAGGGGATATCGATAGGTATTTTAGATTTTTTGGCAAACTTTATAAGCTCATCCTGAACTTCAATATAACTTGGTGTCTGAATTGGTTTTACCGCACCCTCTTTTAATGATTTTGATTCATCCGGAATAACCAGACCATAATCAACACCAATAATTCGCCCAAAGCCCTTACAGCTTTCACAGGCACCGATGGGGGAATTAAATGAAAACAGACTCGGGCTGGGTTCACCATAATCAATATCACAATCAGGACAATGATGATGACTTGAAAAACGCAGCGCTTTACCGGCTTTTTTATTTTCATCTAACGGAAATACATGCACCCGTCCATTTGCATGATTTAGAGACGCTTCAACGGCTTCTGTTAACCTGCCTTTATTTTCTTCATTAAGCTTGAAACGATCCTGAATAACCTCTAATAAACTTCCATCTCGTTTATGTATACGGGTATAACCCTGTTGATTTAATAAACCTACGATTTCATCTTCAGTGAAGTTGTGGGGTATTTTCACCGGCAAACAAACCATTACCCTCTGGTTATCAGCCATCACCGCATACAAGCTTTCTACAATGCTCTGAGATGAATCACAGAGCACTTCACGACCACACCCTGAACAATACAACTGAGCCATACGGGCAAATAGCAGTTTTAAGTAATCATTTAACTCTGTCATTGTGCCAACAGTCGAACGGGATGTGCGAACCGGATTAGTCTGATCAATCGCTATCGCAGGAGGTATGCCCTGAATACTGTCTACAGATGGCTTGTCCATACGATCGAGAAACTGACGTGCATACGCTGAAAAGGTCTCTACATAACGTCTCTGACCTTCTGCATAAATCGTATCAAATGCCAGAGTTGATTTACCTGAGCCACTCACCCCTGTCACCACGATAAGCTCGTTAGTGGGCAATTCAAGATCGAGGTTTTTCAGGTTATTCTGGCGAGCGCCTTTAACAATGATAGATTCTTTGCTCATAAATACTCTGTGATAAGGTGTGAATTAACCAGCAGATAAATATACGGGATATTCACCAACTTTCATATATGAAAAAGTTGAATGATATCGTCAAACTAGTGACGTCGTACAGCCAGTAACTAAATCCCCCATAAAACAGATGTCTTTATGTAGGCACTCCTTTAGGACACAATCAATACGCATAAATAACAATGATATTGCTCACCTAAAGAAACACCTACAATATACCGCATCCAGAATAAATCGATACAGTGAACAGTTATTGCTATTATTAGTGTATATTTATCTCTGATCACAGATAAGTTCAATGAGGCACTGAAACAATTGACTAAAAAATAAAAAAGGCAATAAGCAGGCTCTATGAACTTAAATAAAAAAGAACAGATATGTCAATTATTGAAAGGTATAGAAACCGGTGACCCATCAGCGGTAGCTATAGTCAATGAAGATAAGTATATACAGCACAATCCACAAACGCATGAAGGCAGTGAAGGACTAGCAGTACTTTTTAAGCGTCTATCTGAAACATCGCCTAAAGTAAATATTGTGCGCATTTTTGAAGATAATGATTTTATTTTCGGTCACACAGAGTATGACTTTGCAACTCGGAATATAGGTTTTGAAATATTTCGATTTGAAGACGGCCAGGCAGTTGAACACTGGGATAATATCCAGAAAAGACAAGGACCTAATAGCTCTGGAAACACTATGGTCGATGGCATAACAGAAGCCACAGATCATGAGTTAACAGAAATTAACCGAACAATAATTATATCTTTTACTGATGATGTGCTTATTCATAAACACATTATTCAACTGGGTGATTATATAAACCAGAAGCACTATACTGAGCATAGTCCACACCTTGGCAACGATCTGACCGAACTACGTATGGCCTTATCCCAATCCAATTCTAGTTGTTTTTCAATCAGTTATGAGAAATGCCATCGTATATTAGCTGAAGGCAATTTTGTTCTGAGCGTTTGTGAAGGTAATGTTAATAAAATTTCATCATCTTTCTTTGACCTATACCGCTTAGAGAACAGAAAAATTGTAGAGCATTGGGGCACGATAGAAAAAATTCCAACTCGTAGCGAATGGAAAAATAACAACGGCAAGTTCTAAGCAACCATTATCGTAAAAAACTTGAGTAATAAATATAAGGAGCGGCTTAATGATTAAATTTATTATGTGTATTACACGTCACCCTGACATGTCACGCGAAGAATTTAAAGAGTACTGGATGAATAAACATGGCCCTTTCTTCATGGATAACGCAGAAGCAATGGGTGCAAAAAAATATGTGCAATCACACACTCTAAATACACCTTTGAATGAAGGTTTAAGAACCTCAAGAGGGATGTTACCTGAGTATGACGGTGTTGCTGAAGTCTGGTTCGAATCAGAACAGGCGCTTATGGATGGAATGAACTCTCCTGAAGGCCAGAAACTTGGTGTAGCATTAATGAAAGATGAAGGTAATTTTATCGATCATACAAAATCTTCTGCTTTCATTGTTGAAGAACACGAATTCTAAATGGCTAACATGATAAAATTTATGCTCGAGAAAAGTCATTTCGAACATTAGAGAATTTTTATCATTATTGACACAGTTAAAAAATGAAAATTTTTATTAAACAATTAATAATCCCTGTCACATTATTTCTTTTCTCATTTTCAACCATGAGCGCAGATAGTGTCGTGCAACAATGGAAGCAGGGATTGAACGGAGCAAAGTTAACATCTTACACTGGCTCAGTTATTAGCTCTAATAGCACACTAACAGTAATAAAATTTTGCAAAAATGGCCGATATAGCTACAACAAGGAAGGAAGCTGGTCTGTTCCCGGCACTGCTGGAGGAGCTTCGAATAACACTATAAACGGGGTTTGGGATATTCAACATAATGCAAAACACGTCGTATTGGTATATACAACTGACAAAAAAGAACAGGGATTTTTTCCTATCTACTTACAGAGCAATGGACGGGTAAATATTGGCGGTACTGCTTACGCTATTCAAAAAAATCAGGCTGGATGTTAGAATATTTTCTATGTGTAATAAATATGCAGCATCTAACAGATTAATGTAGAGAGCGGGGATTTATTAAAACAAACTGTGCCAGAGAACAATTATTATTAGAGGACTATTGATCTCTACTCCAACTAAATCCACAGTTTAATTTTATTTAAAATTTAATAGTTAATATCAGTCATTTCTCTCAACCCAGTCATATGCCTTACTTAAGTCTTCAAATATCTCTACTTCCCAATTCGAACCTTTAAAAAATGATGTGAAATATTTAGCCCTTTGATTCTTTACATCATTGATTATGATGGCTGTTTTGATATAAGGGTTAGATAAAGCAGCAGCTTTATGCATGCAGGCTACAGTGGCAATTTCATTTGCGTCCATTTGAATAGTTACAACATCAGAAAAATCAACTAACTTATAACTTATTTCATCAAATCGTGAATCACTGTAAATACTAACTGATGCGTCTATAACTTCTTTACCTGTAACATCCCCATGATATTTCCAGTAGACACCCTCAGATTCCCATATTAATTTATGCATTAATTTTTCCTGCTTTATATGAATGAAAATATCAGTTAACACTTTATTATATTTGAAGTCAGTCTGGAATTTTATAAATCGTAAACTGAGAATGCATGACTCTTACTCGCATAATGATATGCGATGCAGCAACCCCACTATCCTAGATTTTCATCCTTAGACTGGTGGCTTTACGCCCTTGTCTTTCGAACAAGTTTGCCAAAAATTGATTTATACTTATATCCTGTATTTAAGTCAAGAGGTTTTAAAAAAACATTGACAATAACGCCCTTCCACTCACCCGAATGAAGGATAAAGCAGCATTGAAAAACAACTAATACAGGATTATTTTTCTCTTTAATTCTAAATTATTTCAAATGAAACCATAAATGAATATGATTTAAGGTTCTACATCCATACCGTCATTATTAGAGTTATACAGTACTCCGATAGCGACAAACTCTTCTATATTTGATATTAAAATATCCACAAGATCTGGATCAAAATGGGAACCACTTTCTTTTTCTACCCATGATATAACATCATCCAATGGCCATGCTTTTTTATAATGTCGCTCTGATAACAGTGCATCATAAACATCAGCCAAAGCCACAATTCTTCCATATACGTGTATATCATTTTGCCTTAACCCCCAGGGATACCCACTACCATTCCATTTTTCATGGTGCTGATGCGCTATTATGGCTGCTGCTTTTAGTATGTCGCGTTTCGAATGTGAAAGCATCGAATAGCCAATGGCAGGATGGTTCTGCATGGTTTCAAATTCTTCAGTTGTTAACTTGCCCGGCTTAAAAAGTATTGAATCAGGAATTCCCAGTTTACCTATATCATGCAAAGGTGCAGCTGAAGCAATTAATTCTACATCTCTATTCGACAGACCTAATTTAGTTGCTAATAATTTACTGTATTCCGTTACTCGTCGAGTATGATTTTTTGCTTCTTTTGAACGCTGCTCTTCAATTACACCCATGGTAAAAACTGTTTCTCTTAAGGTGTCTTCAATTTCATTATTAAGCTCTAACAAATTAAAATTGAGCTGTTTAAGCATGTCCTGATTAGCAATAATATCTTTATTGAAATGATTTATTTCTTTTGCAACGTTTTCAAACTCAACCGTTGTAAATGTTTCTGAGTTGACCGGCTCATGTGTTACATAAGCATCTTTTGCTTTTACGATGAGGTTTTCAAGAGGATCTTTTATGTAAACCTGAACCGTTCTTAATGTATTAATAGCGATTAATAATATAATGGTTAATGAAGCTACCAGCAGCACCATTAATAACCATGAAGCCATACTGCGGTACTTGGTAATATCTAATGTGATATCAACAGCACCCAATACAGTACCTTCAGAAACCTGATGACAATCAAGGCAGTTAAGTCTCCCCTGATTTGTAGCTATGTAAGGCATAACAGCACGAATTGAAGGTATTATGCCGAAATCATCTATTATGAATTCCGGCTGTTTTGTCTCAAATACTTTTTTGACTATCTCACCTGCCTCTTTTTCGAGCTGACTAACACCAAATTGCCTGTTAACAGCAGGCGCCCGAATTATTTCAATCTCACTGATATCATGCACTGTTTTTATTTCATTTAAAAAGAAACTTCTTTTATCCATAACATCTGCTTTCATATGGGCCGTTAAACCTGCTTTTATAATATCTGCAATGGATGTTGCTTCATTTTTAACAATATTATGAGAAAGCATTCTGAAATTAAATGCAATAACAACAGACATCACAACAGCTGCCAACAATAGAAATGACAATAATCGACTTAAGGTAATGGTCTTAATGCTGGGTTTTATCATAATGAGTTTTATTTAGTCTGATCCCTATACCTTATAGCTGCTTCTTTAGACATATCAAGATCATTAACGAGCTTAAAACACTCTATATTAAGCTATATCAACTATTTATAGATAACCGGATCGTAACTGGCAAATCAACCGACCTAACTCATTGAAAAATCATATTCTAAGCAAAAAAGAGATAAACAAGCTATAACACCATATAAGCAGAAGTTATGATTATTAGATATCTCAGCTCTCCTTAAGTATACAGTTACACCTGAACAACGTTCCGAATAAAACAGGTGTATTTGAGTATTTAAAAAATATAAATCCAGACCAGATCTTTGTAGTCACCAATAATGAGATGTAACTATTAATGAAGTTATTTTTATGTTTTATACTTGTTTGTATAATCCACCCCGTTCAAGCATCACAAACACCTTTAGATTTATCAACCCCTCAACATAACATTGGACAATCAATGATCGTGTATGAGGATATTGATGCCGGGATGAATTTTGAGCAAATACGTTTATTAACTAATGATGATTTCTATAGATTAAAACAAAGCATCTTTAGCACTCCTTTTAGCCAGTCAGCCTACTGGTTTAAGCTCTCTTTAAATAATACAGAAACATCTGCAGTTACGCGTCTGATTGTTTTTGAGCCACCCTGGCTTGATCATATCAATATAAGCATCATTTCACCTGGCGGCAATATCAAACAGATTGAACTGGGAAATACATTTAATTATGAGAAAAGAGGAATAGACCATTCTTTAATTAATTTTAAACACATGTTCGAACCCGGTGAATCTATTGTTTTCATGCAGGTTAAAACACGGGATCCTTTTGTATTTGCTGTTTCCATACTTGCAGAGCGTGATTTTCTATTCGAACAGATGCGGGAATCTAAAAAAACTGGATTTTTATATGGTGTAATGATCGCCCTGCTTTTATACAATTTATTTCTATATATTGGAATTAAAGAAAACTATTATTCTTATTATGTGCTTTTCGTAAGTGCTTTTTTAATCATGAACGCTTCATACAATGGTTATACTTTTAAGCTATTATTTTCACAAATCCCAGTATTGCAAACCTGGATTCAGAGTTTTTCTATTATTCTATTTTCACTAACTGGCTTATTATTTGCTCAATCATTTCTAAATCTAAAAAAATTCCATCCTCAACTTAATACGTTAACTAAAAACATAATTATAGGCTACGCAGTTGTAGCTGTATTTTCTGCTGTTTTAAGCGGTTACACCTTAAATGTTATTATTGCTGTTTCATTCGCTGGTTTTATCAGTGCTTATATTTTTTCTATTGCTCTGTATTCATGGAAAAGTGGAAACAGATCTGCACGTTTTTTCATAATGGGATCAGCCAGCGGATTAATAGGTACTATAGTCACTTCTAGTAGCGTAATGGGAATAATTCCATTTAGCTACATTACCTATAAAGCACTCGATTTCGGCATGTTAATTGACGCCGTATTTTTATCACTAGCTTTAGCTGATCGTGTAAGAATAACAAATAATGATAAATTAAAAGCCGAGCAGGCGTCTCTCACTGATGTGTTAACCGGCCTGAAAAATCGTCGCTCTTACTATGAAACACGAACACAGGAATTACATCGAATTGCCCGATACAAAAACAAACTTTCCATGATTACCCTGGATGTAGATCAGTTTAAACACTTTAATGATAATTTTGGACATGATGTAGGTGATCAGGTTTTAAAACATCTGGCAACAATTCTGGAAAAATCTAAACGTCAGGATGACTATGTATTCAGAATGGGTGGTGACGAGTTTTTACTCTTATTACCCGAGACAGATAAAGAAGAAGCTTCTCAACTAGCGGAACGAATAGCGACTACACTTGAAAATGAACGCTTAATTATAAATGACACCATACACAGAGTACATATATCCTCAGGCGTCGCTGAATTTTTACCCGATGACACCTCTATGAAAAGCGTAGAAAAAAGAGCCGATATTGCTCTGTATGAAGCAAAAGAAAGCACCTAATAACTAAACAACACCTTAATTATATTTTTAAGATTATTTTTTATACGCTGCCTTATTACAGTGTATTTATCACACGTTACAAACATACAGCCACCGGGTAACTTATACCCTGTTACGCATCAACGCATAATACATAACCGGTATAACAACTAATGTTAATAAAGTTGAAACCAGAATACCGAAAATAAGTGATATAGCAAGCCCGCTAAATATTGGATCATCCAGAATAAAGAAAGCCCCTAACATTGCTGCAAGCCCGGTTAACACAATCGGTTTAGCACGCACTGCACCCGCATTAATAACCGCTTTTTCAAATGCCATGCCCTGCTCAACCTGTTGATTAATAAAATCCACCAGTAAAATAGAGTTACGCACGATAATTCCGGCCAGCGCAATCATGCCGATCATAGATGTTGCAGTAAACTGCGCACCCAGTAATGCATGTCCGGGCATCACACCAATTATAGTTAGTGGAATCGGTGCCATGATAATTAGTGGCACCAGATAAGATCTGAATTGTGCAACAACCAGAAAATAAATTAAAATCAAACCAACTGAATAGGCTATGCCCATATCACGAAATGTTTCATAGGTAATCTGCCATTCACCATCCCATTTCATACTATATTGATAAGGGTTTTCTGGCTGATCAATCATATGTTGCTGCAATAAAGGCTTATCCTTCGTTAGCTTAGCCATAATATCAAACATGCCATAAAGCGGACTATCCAGATCACCTGATGTATCACCTGTTACCATTACTACCGGCAATAAATCTTTATGATAAATTGCATATTCAATTTTAGTGTTTTCTATACGGACCATTTCTGACAGAGGAATCAGCTTGCCGTCTCTATTATGCACACGCAGTGATAACAGGCTATCAACTCTAGCTCTATCTTCAACTTTAAATTGTAATCGTAACGGTAACGGATACTTCATATTACCTGTGTGTAGATAACTGACATCCTGACCTTTAACCACCGTAGAAATCAAACTAACTATCTGCTGCTGAGTAACACCAGCCATCGCTGCCTTTTGCTGATCAACATGAATAATGATTTTATCCGCTTCGGCTTCAATCGTATCATCCACATCAACGACATCAGCTGTGTTATCAAACACCTTACGAATGTCTTTCGCTACTTTATGTTGACCGCTGTAATTTAGCCCGTAAATTTCAGCAACTAATGGTGACATCACAGGAGGCCCGGGGGGCACTTCTACAATTTTAATATTGGCGTTATATTTTTTACCAATTAACTGTAATGGGTCGCGTAAATCACGAGCAATCTCATGACTCTTTTTATCCCGTTCTGATTTATCTAATAAATTAACCTGAATATCACCTTCGTTTGCCTGCTGGCGCAAATAATACTGACGCACTAAACCGTTAAAGTTGATCGGTGCGGCATCACCGGCATAAACCTGATAATTTGAAACTTCAGGCACCTTCGCTATAACTCGCCCTAACTCACCTAATACTCTGGTAGTTTTTTCCAGCGTTGTGCCTTCCGGCATATCTACAATCACCTGAAACTCTGATTTATTATCAAATGGCAGCATTTTCAAAACGACCTGTTTGAAACCAACCAGTGCGACTGAAGAAATCAGTAAAGCCAATATACCAATAAATAATTTTCGTCGATTAGACTGACCTTTTTCTCCACTTAAAAAGGGTGCCAGATATTTATTAAAAAACACATATAACTTTGAGTCTTCTTCATTTTCTACCTCAGACTGTGAATGACTTTGACCGGCTAAAACTTTATAAGCTAACCAGGGAGTAACCACAAAAGCCACCACCAGAGATATAAGCATGCCAAGACTGGCATTAATAGGAATCGGACTCATATAGGGCCCCATCATTCCGGTAACAAATGCCATTGGCAGAAGTGCAGCAATAACCGTGAATGTCGCGAGAATGGTCGGGCCACCCACTTCATCTACCGCTAACGGAATTGATTCTTTAAATGATTTTCCACCGAGTTGCATATGTCGGTGAATATTTTCAACTACAACAATGGCATCATCAACCAGAATACCGATAGAAAAAATTAACGCAAAAAGTGAAACCCGATTTAAGGTAAAACCCCAGGCCCAGGATGCGAATAATGTAATCGCCAGCGTAATAACAACTGCCAGCCCCACAATAATAGCTTCACGCCATCCCAGTGCAAATAAAACCAGTAATACAACAAATGTTGTGGCAAAAGCAAGTTTGCCAATAAGTTGTTTTGATTTTGCATCCGCTGTTAATCCGTAATTTCGGGTAATGGTAACTTCAACATTATCAGGAATAAAAACACCCTTTAACTGCTCAACCCGTTCAATGACCTGATTGGCAATTTCAACCGCATTCGTGCCTGGCTGTTTAGCAATTGCCAGTGTTACAGCTGGATACTCACCATGAATATTTTTCTGGTTTAAATCAGACCCTGCGCCTACACCAAACCAGCTTGTTTGCTCGGGATGTACAGCACCCCTTTTAACTTGCGCAACATCACGTAAATAAATGGGCTTGTCATTATGCATACCAACAACTAGATCTTTAACTTCTGACACTGAACTTAGAAACTGTCCGCTTTGAACTTCAACCTGATTGTTGTCACTAATAAGTTGGCCCGACCTATCTGAGCTATTACTCGCACGTAATGCATTCTCCAGATCACTGACCGATAATTTATATGCAGCCAGTGTGGTTGCATCGAGTAAAATTTGCACAACATCATTTGCTGCGCCTTTAGTGTAGATATCACGCGTACCCGGCACACGTTTCAGTTCAGCTTCAATTGCATGTGCCACTTTTGTTAATTCATAACGACCATGGGATTCGTCTTTAGTCCACAAAGTCATAGCAACAATTGGCACATCATCAATACCCTTAGGTTTGATAATAGGTTGAGCTACACCTAACCCCTGTGGTAACCAGTCCTGGTTTGAATACACTGTGTTATACAAACGCACAATTGCCTGAGTGCGATCTTCTCCCACTTTAAACTGCACGGTTAAAACAGACATGCCGGGCCTGGAGACAGAATAGATATGCTTGATACCTTCAATTTCTGAAAGCACCTGTTCAGCCGGTACACTAATCAATTGCTCAACATCACTCGCGGATGCACCGGGAAAAGCGATAAAAACATTTGCGAAGGTTACATTGATTTGCGGCTCCTCTTCACGGGGAGTAATCATTACCGCAAAAATGCCTAATAGAAAACCTAACAACGCGAGCAATGGAGTGATCTCGGTATTTAAAAAATACTGAGCGACCTTACCTGAGATACCGAGATTGTTATTCATTAATTTGTAACTCTCTTAAACATTGTCATATCTGAATATTTATATCTGGATTCCAGTTTGTATCAGGGGATGAGATACACACTGAAGCAACAGTCGTATTAATTAGTAATATGATCTTTATAATAAATAGTCGCTTTAACTGGATCGATTGCTACCTGATCATTTTCCTGCAGGCCAGATAATATTTCGATATTGCCATTTATCTGCTGTCCGGGTCTTACCTGTAATAAACTCAGCTCTTTTTGATCATTCATTACATACACACCCGTCATTTCACTGCGATGTGTTATAGCTGAAGCCGGCACCAGTAACTTGCGCATTTGCCCAATTGAAAATGCAACTTTAACCGCCATGCCCGGATACAGGCCATGACTACCTTGCGGTAAATTAACTCTGACTAAAAATGTATGACTATCAGCATCCGCATAAGGGCTTATTGTCATGGATTTTCCATCAACACTTTTACCGGCCACAAGCACTCTGGCTGCTTTAAATTGTCTGACAGGTAAAATAATATCCTGTGGAAGATTAACCGCGACCCTGAGTGACTCTAATGACAAACCGGTAAAAAGTGGTGCGCCCGTTTGAGCCGTTTCACCCACTTCAATATGGCGTTTAACTACAATACCGCTATAAGGTGCTCGCACGATCGTACGCTCAAGGTTTTCTTCAGCCTGATCTAAACGGGCGCGGGTTAACTTAAACTGAGACTCGGCTTTATCAACGGCCGATTTAGAAATCAGATTTTTACTGTGTAGCTGCTGCACTCGCAGAAACTCTGTTTCAGCCTGAGAAAAATCAGCCTGTGAGGCACGTAATTTTGCCTGCTGATCTTTATCACGCATACGCAGCAGAACATCATCTTTTTTCGCATAATCATTTACATCAAAATATATCTGCTTCACACGCCCTGATGTCTGGGCTGTAACCGTCGCTTTATTCACCGCCTCAACCAACGCATCAATAACCCGCTCCTGTTGAACCTCATGATATTGAGCGGCTGCCAGCTCAATGCCCTGCTCTTCAGCCTGTAGCGGAGCAGATGAAGCCAGTGTGTAAACACACAGCATTAATAATGGAATCTTCAAATCGGTAAAATCGAGAGTAAACATAGAATTCGTCTCTTTTATGCATTTAGGATGATGCTTTATAAGTGCGTATTAATATAGCACATATAATAAGAAAATTTGCCAGTAGTATCTGAGTGTATTAACTGAGCCGAAACCTGAAACAGTCTGGCATAAAGACCTGAATTTAGCCTTCCTGTAAATAACATTAAATTTTTGTTTCTTATATGATTGCTTTTAACCTGTTTTTTTAATTAAGAGAAATTAATCACATGCGTATGCATCTCAATTTTTTCATTAATATTTGTAGCATGATGCTAATTTTTATCAGCGGCAACTGCAAAGCATCACCAACATCAAACGAATTCATTAAATGTAAAAAATGGCTGTTTCAATACTTGAGCATTGCCTGAACGAAAACACTTATTACCAGAATGAATTTTGTTGGAAAAAATCAAATGATGTTTATAACTCATGCTCAAGGCAGGTTAAGCAAACTCATAACTCAAATGAAAGAAATTCTAAAAGAAAGGCTGAGTTGAAGATTCATTTAGAACAAATTTATGATTACTTATTCTATAAATTAAACAAAGACAAAAAGGAGAGCGGTGACAATCGAGAATTATTAGCCTTTCCATTTGTCACCGACCCCTTCCCTCTTTTATGAAGGGCTGCCTCTCCGCCAGTTAACTACCATCTTTTAAATGAGTACTTAACTTTCGTTACGTACTAATAGAGGGATTGATGGCACACATCCCTTCGGGGCGCTGTAAAAGCATCGCGTCGAAAAAGCGCTGTCCTGCGCTTTTTTCGAAACTGGTTCGAACCAAATACTACCTTTCCACATACATAAAAAAAGGCCCCCTGAAAAACAGGGAGCCTTTTTTTATGTATGGCGGAGAGGCAGGGATTCGAACCCTGGGTCGGGATGAACCGACGCCGGTTTTCAAGACCGGTGCATTCGACCACTCTGCCACCTCTCCAGGTTCGAGCGCCCAATAAATGGGTGTTACATCGAGGTGGCGAATAATACTGGAAAATTATGTGTAAAACCAGTCTCTTGTGACTTTTTTATGCGAAAAAGCCTAATCACACCAAAGAAGTTGGTATGCACTTGAAAAATCACACAAATAGCCACACATAGTGAACTAAGAATGGCTTTGCCTTGTCTCAAACACAATGGTAATCTAACGCCAACCAAATAACTTAAACGTACGGGAATTTAATGAACAATCCAAATATCTCAATAGGTCGCTCTCAGGAGTCGGTTCTTGCAACGAATAAAGTGCTTAAAAACACGTATATGTTGCTTTCTATAACGCTGATATTCAGTGCTATTACTGCTTTTATCGGTATGCAAATGCAAATTGGTCAGGGCGTTGCGATGATTGCAACTTTTGGCGCTATTGGCATTTTGTGGTTTGTATTGCCTCGTACAGCTAATTCTGCTGCGGGTATTCCGACAATATTTGCCTTCACCGGTCTAATCGGCCTGGGCATGGCTCCAATGCTTAATATGTACCTTGCGGTTAATCCTAGCGTTGTTTCTACTGCACTGGGTGGCACGGGTGTGATATTCCTTGGTCTTTCAGGTTACGCACTGACTACACGTAAAGATTTCAGCTTTATGGGCGGATTCCTTATGGTGGGTATGCTGGTTGTGATCGTTGCAGCTCTAGCTAATATCTTCCTGCAGATGCCGGTTATGGGTCTGGTTGTTAGTGGCGCAATCGTAATGCTAATGAGTGGTTTGATTCTGTATGAAACATCTTCAATCATTCACGGTGGCGAAACTAACTATATTATGGCAACTGCTAGCCTGTTCCTTTCTATAATCAACCTGTTCCAGGCTCTATTGCACCTGCTTAGCGCTTTTGGTGGTGATGATTAATCATCACACCAACTGGTAACACCCTTCACGCCCCGGTTATCCGGGGCGTGTTGTTTCTAAACATTAAATATTAATAGAGATAAGTATGGATTGGTTAAAAATAGGCAGTGCGGTCTTTCTAATCGCGATGATCGTGTTTATATGGCCACGCATGAAACATGCGGTAGCAAACTCCCCTAAGGGAACCATGCAAGACTGGATGGGATATATTGTGCCACTGGCCGCAGTGATTGGTTTTGTATTTCTACTGATACAGATGGTTTAATGGCGACCAGAGCCTGAAACCACCAATAAATAGTTGATTTTGATGATTTAACCCCTATATATCCCATTCTTTATGGGTTTATAATTTACGATTAACCTTTAATATACTCCCCCAAACAACGATTATTTGAGATATTTATGCAAGAAGAACATCCATTTGCCCCTTTTATACGCATACTTGGTAAAGGTAAAAACGGCTCACGTGGTTTAACCGCTGAAGAAGCATTTGAATCAATGAGTATGGTTCTGGAAGACAAGGTAACCGCCGAGCAGCTGGGTGCATTTTTAATGCTGTTACGTGTTAAAGAAGAAACGCCGGAAGAAGTTGCAGGTTTTGTTCGTGCGATTAGACACTTTCTCAAACAGGATGGGCAAACTTATGCTGATCTTGACTGGTCGTCTTATGCAGGTAAACGTCGTCATTCTCCGTGGTACGTATTAAGTGCATTATTACTAGCCGATAATGGTATCAAGGTTTGTATGCACGGTGCAGAAGGCCATACACCGGGTCGTATGTATACCTCTGAAGTATTAAAGCCACTTGGCATAGAAACCAGCACCACTCTGGATCATGCGAAACAGCAGATTGAAAAAAATAACTTCTGTTATATGCCTATATCAACAATTAGTGACCGGTTGAAGGATATTATAGAGCTACGTCCGTTTTTAGGCTTACGCTCTCCAATTCATACCGTTGGCCGAATGATAAACCCGTTAAAAGCGCCCCACTCTATTCAGGCTATTTTTCACCCGGGTTATCAATCAGTACATCAGCACGCTGCCAATATTATGGGTGAAGAACAGATTGCAGTATTTAAGGGTGAAGCAGGTGAAGTTGAACGTAACCCGGATACAAAATGCACCGTATCTTATGCCATTGATGGAAAAACATGGGATGAAGAATGGCCCGCCATTTTTGCCAAACGCCATGTAAAAGAAAGCACGCTGGATGAAAACAGACTGGGCCCTTTCTGGCGCGGTGAAGAAACAGACGAGTATGCAGAAGCGGCAATTGTGGGTACGACCGCTATTGCCCTGCGTTTATTAAATAAAGCAGAAACACCGGATCAGGCATTAGAACTGGCTCAGGATATGTGGACTAAGCGGAACAAAACAAAACATTAGAAGAAAATTTATTTTCTCAAAAAACAGAAAGCATTAATACGATGGAATGCCAGTCAGTAACAACGAAATAAATACAACTGGAGAAATATCAATGACTATAGAACGAGCACTTTTTGCAATGGGCGGCATCATGGTTATGCTGACATCTTTATTAGCCATATTCCATCACCCTAACTGGACATGGGTTACCCTGTTTGTTGGCTTTAACTGTTTTCAAAGTTCATTCACAGGCTTCTGCCCACCGGCGTGGTTAATGAAAAAATTTGGCCTTAAATCTGAAGCTGAAAACGCGGCAGAAACCAATAACTAAACTTTTATTATCATCCCTGATATTTTCCCCCGGGAATTTATTCAGGCGTGATTAATATTTCTCACTAATGAAATCACACCTAACAACATTAATTATTGCTTTAGTCGTCGGTTATTTTGGCGGTTACATGAGTAACACGGATTATTTCAATTCTGAAAAATCCTCTCACAAAAACAGCGCCAATAATAACAACCAGAAACCGAACCCATTTCAAACTCAGGCCGATTCTGATGATCTGGCATATCAGTTTGAATTGCTGCAATATAAATTTGACGGACTCCAGAACCAGGTCGAAACACTGAAAGTTTCTTTAAAAAATAACACTATTTCACAAAACGATGCTGAAGATTCTTCTGGTAAAAATAACAGTAAGAAAAAAATAAAATCTAATGTAACACCCAACGCTGAAAATCTAATTGCATCTGGTATTAACCCGGATATTGCAGAAGATATTCTACGTCGCATGAGCCAGCAGGATTTCAGACGCCTTGAATTACAAAATATGATGAGACGCTCCAGCTCTACACAGAGAAGAGAATACAGCAAAGAACTGAGGGAACTGAATTCAAATAAAATTACACTGCGCTCAGAAATGGGAGATGATGCATACGATCAGTATTTATATGTAAGCGGACAGAATAATCGTGTAAAGGTAAGTTCAGTTATGGCAGGCTCACCCGCCGAGTCTTCCGGTTTTCAACCCGATGACATCATCTTATATTACGACGATAAAAAAATACTAAGCTGGCCTGATGTCAGAGCAGCAACAATGCAGGGTGAAATAGGCAGTTATACCAGTATTGAAATTATACGTGACGGCACTCAAATGAGTTTGATGGTACCCAGAGGCACTTTAGGTGTTCAGCTTGATGCGGTGCAGATAGAACCCGCACAGTAATTTTTTACTCTGTTAAAAAATTAAATAATAAAGAGATCTTAGTTACTGTTATTTTTCATCAAGTAACTTACGTATTCTTTGTAGTAAATCTATAGAGCTAAAGGGCTTGTATAATATATTCTGTTGCAGATTTTCATCAACCATAGTCATATTACGATTATCGGCAAAACCACTGGCAAGTTGAATTTTTATTTCAGGGTATTTTTCATTAACAATAGCTGCAAGTTGATAACCATCCATTTCAGGCATAATGATATCGGTAATCAATAAATCAATTGTTTCATGTTCTAAAACGTCCAGTGCATTTTTAGCATTTTCAGCAGAGATCACATTAAACCCATGTACAGTTAGTGTTTCACTACCTAAATTGAGTAATGCGGGTTCGTCATCTACTAGCAGAATAGTTTCTGTGCCATTAATGTCTTCAACATTATTTTCTTCAATCAATTTTTTCTTATCTTTAGTTTCATGATAGCGAGGAAAATAAAGAGCAAAACGAGTTCCCTTATTGCGTTCAGAATAAACTTTAATGGTACCTCCACTACGGCGTACAAAACCGTAAACTTGACTCAAACCCAGCCCGGTACCTTGCTCCCCCTTGGTGGAAAAGAAGGGTTCAAAGATTTTTTCTCTGGTTTCTTTATCCATGCCATGGCCTGTATCTGTTATGTTGAACAGAACATAATCTCCTGCTGTAAGACCTAGCGCCTGTGCATCCATCTGATTTATTGTTTGGTTACAGGTATGCATGGTTAATTTGCCGTTACCTTCTATAGCATGCATGGCATTAATGCTTATATTAAGGATGGCATCTTCAGTTTCGCTGTCTTCCAGGTAGATGGGCCAAAGATCTTTCTGTAAATCAAATACCAGTTTAATGCGTACTGTAAGGGTCTTTTCCAGCATATGCTGCTGACTCTTCAGTAGGGAATTGAGATCTATATTAACGGCTTCAGAATTTTTTTCATTTTTGCGTGAGAAAGAGAGTAATTTTTTTGTCAAAATAGCGCCACGTTTACCCGCATGGTGTATTTCATGAGCATATTTAGCCAGTTTGGGTTGCTTATTCAGTTCACTTTCTAATAACCCAGAATAACCCATAATAACCCCTAGCATGTTGTTATAGTCATGGGCTATTCCACCAGTCAGCTTACCCATGGCATCCATTTTCTCGGTGCGGCGTAGATTTTCTTCCAGTGTGATCTGTTCAGAGATATCATGAACAAAGGCCACAAAACGGGGTGATTCGTTTACTGGTTGAATGTATTGTAGAAAAATGTTTACAGGAATAATCTGTCCATCCTTGTGTTGATGCACAGTATTGAACCTTATAGAACGATTAGGCCCTTTTATCAATGGCGAGATAATCTTGCGGAATTCTGTTTCATCATATTTTGGTTTGATATCAACTGGAGTCATTTGCATCAACTCTTCATGATTGTAACCCACCTGCACCACAGCTCCCTGATTGACGTAGAAAAACTTCAAGGATTCTGGTTCAAACATAAACACACAGTCCATGGTTCTATCCAGGGTAGTCTTGAATCTGATCAAACCCTTCTCTGCTTCCTGATGCCGAATTTGGGCTCGCGCCAACCACCAGACACCTATCATCAATAACACAAACAAAGGTGCAGAAACCAAGAGTATTTCCTTGGCAATAGCATTGGCAGCAGCATTCAGATCATGACTTGAGACATGGGTAACTATTTTCCAGTAGTGTTTTTTATTCTTGTTCTCACCAGATTTCATCTCAAGGGCAATTGCTGTCTCGTCATTTGATTTCCACGCATCATGTAGAAAAGGGTAAACTGTGACAAAAGTGAATAGCCCGTTACTATTATAAAAGTGCCCCTCATCTGCATTTGTGATTTGTTTCCAGGCTTCTGGAAAATGTTCATGGATTGTATGATCGTTCTCAAGCATAAACCCCCATTCCAGTTCCTTAAGGTGAGTATGCAACCAATACCCATCGGCATTTAGGAGCATTGTATTATCCTTATTACCAGCCACCGGCTCCTTGAGTGCCTGTAACAAGTTTAAACCGAGATAATTAAGAAGAATAACACCCCTTTTTTTCTCCGGTCCGTAAAGTACTGGAGTTGCAAATCGTATAATTGGCTTAAACGGTACTTCTACTTTTCCATGTTCAATATTCAGATCAAATGGAGAAATGAATATCTCTCCCTGTTTTAGACGTAGGGTATCGGTAAAATAATAGCGTTGACTTTTGTCTTGCAGCTGATCCTGCGCAACGATATAGGGACTCCCAGAAGCACTATTTACCCTGATAACCTCTCTTCCTGTTTCGTCAAGAAAGCGTATCTGGTCGTAGTAAGGTTTATTATGCGCAAATACGATGAATTCTTGTGCCAGGTTCTCCCATATATCAGAGTTATGGGGCGTACCAATTACATCATAAGCATTGTGTTGTGAAAGAATCCTCAAATCAGAAACTGTGGTTTCCAGCTCTTTTTCAAAAAATTGCTTTCCAAGCTTAACCTGCAAGATCTCATTCGCCTCAAGGACGGATTTTTTCTTGTTTACTTCTGATAAATAGAAGTAACCGAGGATCAGCACAAAAACAGCTACTGTGAGTATAAATAAAAGTAAGAAACGTCTACCAATATTTTTCATTATCAAACTCTATATTTTGAATATTGCTTACCGTTATTTATGGCTGTAGGCTAATGATAGCATTTCATTAACCTACATGTATTTTATAAATTGTAGTGTAAAACAACTGAATAATTGGCGTTTATCAAAATATTTAGGCAACATTTAAATAATCAGGTAAATGTCTGCTTTTGAGGTTTTTAAAGGATTATTTCGTTTTTGTTGAAGACTGCTTATGGCTAGTTGGAGAACCTGGCTTGCCGATACAAATTTAGAAATAACAAATAACTGCTTTCACCCTAAAGCAGAAGTTGAAGGCATTAAAAAAGGCGACTAAAAAGCCGCCTCTTTTCTAACTAATGTGATTTAGTTTTAAGCTTTCTTTCGTCTAGCAAATCCAGCTAAACCAATTAACCCAGAACCAAACAACCATGCCGCTGCAGGTACAGGTACTGGAGTAACATCAAACAAGGTGTTAAAAGTCACACTATCACCGGCTGAAAGCCCAAAGTTCATGTGAATTGCAATTGTGTTATTTGCATCACCTGTGTACAAAGTAGGTCCTTCAGTCACTTCACCAATTGAAACAAAACAACCAGGACCACCCATACATGAGCCTTCAAATATAGACAGACTCATTTGTGATGTGCCATCAATTAAACCTTCCCAGGTATTCAGACTTAACATGGCTGTACCATCATTATTTGCATCAACATAACTACCAGATAAACTGCCTGTCATATAACCATTTGTAAAACTCGGTGAAATCGGTAGTCCGAATGTAATATCAAATGTTTGCATCATTGAACTTGTATTTGTAACAGTGAAATTACCTGAAATAAATGGGTCAGGATCACTCATCAAATTCCATGAATAATCCCAGACAGGGGTTCCATCCATCATCTCACCACTAAATGATCCCATGGTAGAAGTAACATCACCTGTCTGTGTAACATTCGACATCATTGGGTTATTCAGATCCTGATCTGACCACGTCATGGTCTCAACACCAGTCATGGTATTTGAGATTACAATATCGTTAATAAGAGTAGCTTGAGCTGAACTCATTCCAACGATCAATAACGCGCTTGGTAATATGTACATATTTCTTATGTTCATTTGTAAAGTATTCCTTACAGAGTATGCTTATATCTATTATTACAAATATAACAAGCAGATTTCATGCCTAAATCAATAACTTACATAATATTAGTAACCTAAACGGGGGATAGAGGCACCCTAAACTCTTATTCGTAAAATAAACCGTCATAACAGTCCAATGTTTCGATTTTATGCTCTGGATTTCTTTACATTAATATAAACGAATAATTGTGCGTTTCAAAAAACACGCATATTCTAAGCATGTAGCTTGATTGATCTGATGAACATGTAGTAAATAGCTACTGAAGTTCACATAGTGAAGTCTGGCTATTACTTGCATAGTTCCGCTTATGGCTAACAGCAGGTATCCTGAATATGCTGTTGGCAATTTTTCAGTCGCATACTATGGAACACCTGTATATCGCAATTATTTTTTTGGTATAACTCATTGATGTAGTAAGACCCAACATTAACTAAAACAGACTCACTTTTTCCACTTTTTAATATCAGCTCAAAGTCATTATCGCCAGCCTGCACATTGGAAACTTTAGCAATAGGACATTCAGTATTACAAATTTCATTGCCCTGTAAATCTTTACCACAAAGCAAGTCGGCACATGATTGCCCTACCGCTTGACGATGAGAAAGCCCTAAAATATTTTCACAGCTTTTATTCCAGAAACGGATATTTCTGTTTTCATCAATACCAAAAATAGCATCTGATGTATGCTCAAACAGTTCATGCAACGCACTCATTGATATCTCACTTCTTGATTTCTCATTTTCATAATCTTTATGATTTTCAAGTTACCAATCAATTATAAAATAATCCAGATTACTGTTCGTCTACTTTCGTTCATTTTTCAAAATCTTAATTATTTCCTTTTATATCAATGCGTTAAAAAATGGACAGATGGTGAACAAAAAAAATGAAAGAATACTCTTTAAAATAAAAAAGCCCGCCAAAATCTAGCAGCCTTTCTACTGTCAATATTGATTTAAATTCAAGATCTATTTATAACTGAAGTTTATCCTGTGGCAATAAAAAACCCTCACCATAAAATGATGAGGGTTGTTATACCTGCAACTTAAAATTTTAGTCTTTAGTTTCTACGACAACTTCTGAACTATAAGCTTCATAGATAGCAAGCTTCTTAAGTGTTGATGCTGGCAGAGAAGTATTCAGGAAGCCATCAGCTGCAGTTGGGAACTTGCCGCTAGCGCCTTTCTTCATATAGTAAACTTTATATTTCACTGTTAATGGGTAAACCGCATCTTCAGTGTCATAACTTACTGTGTACTGCTCATTCTCATTAGGCTTCAGACGATTGTCTGTTGCAATATTTGAGTCAAAACCAGGGCGTACTACATGAGTACCATCACCCATACGCTTACCTGTCTCACGACCATAGATGCGTGTGAAGTGATCAGCCGTACCTTCGATGTCAGTAATTTTCTTCACTGTAGTTACACCTTTGACTGCCCAGACACCCGGCGCTGTTTCAACTGCCGAACTACCAGTAACCGTTGCATCAGGTGATACCCAGTCAACTAACGTGCCATCCATAAACTGGCTATACACTGTCTCATTATTGCTTGAAAGATCAGCTGTATAACCCTGAATATTTATCTCACGAGCCTCATCATAATCTACTTCAACTGTTTCATGCCCAGTTAAGATAGTATTACCCGGTAGAACCGCAACCTGGTTAGTAACATCGTAAAATTTCGACTTACCTTTTGCCTTCTTGAGTGACAGCTTATTACCATTTGCATCTGTCACAATAACTCGTGTTAATACACGACGCATTGGATGCGCACCAGGGAACATATGTGCAGTCTTGTTCTGCAAATAAGTTTTAACTTTCAACTTATTATTACCTGCTTCAACGTCCATACCCGATTCAAAACCAGTTTTGATCTTGGTTAAACCAAAGTCAGCTTTGTTAGCACCCATAAAGGCATGGTTGTTTAAGTAACCTTCAGCAACCGGGCCTACACCACTAGTCGGATCGAAGTGCTTGGTTACACCATCTTCTGCTGTAAACAAAGAGTTTGTATCATCCCACTTATGCAATACAGTTTTATTTGCCAATGGCTCCATATGACACTTCTGGCACTTAGGTGATGTATTGGAATCTTCAAAGTTATTACCAACGCCGTCACTCATCGCTGTCCATGTGCTGCACAACTCAAGGAACTGGTCATCAGTTGGCTGAACACCAGAAATACCATTTGATTCAGGGTTAAGCATCAGGGATGAACGTTGATGACATGATAAGCACAGTGCTTTGCCATAAGCCGCAAACTGATGTTTGGATTCTGACTTGTCACCATCTGCTGCTTCCACTGCTGCCATGAATTCACCTTTAACTAAAGAGGCACGATCAGCAAGATCATCATCACGACTATTGTCCAGCCCCGTTACACCATGTGGGCCATAATAAGGACCGCCTGTGTAGTAACCACTAGTACAGTTGCCGTCTTCATCGGTTGTTTCACAACCTGTTTTCAAGCCCTTCATGGTATAACGACCATCAGCTTTTTTAGCAATATCAAATTCAGCTGCTTCTTTTGGTGTGTGTGAAATGCTCTGATATTTCTCAGGACCAATTAATGCAAAGAATGCATTCATATCAGCTGTGCTAGCATCCGGGCTGTAGTGTAACGTATCGCCTGCACTACGAACCAGCGGACCAATAGGCCCCATCTTCATTGGATTCTTCAGCGTATACTGACCAAGGTCACCATCAACATCATTCATCATGCGAACCGTTTCTACACTGTGGCAGTATGAACAGTTAATGCCTTCACGGTTATGCTTGTTACCTACATGGTAACTAACGGTGTAAACCTTACCGGTTTTAGCCATTGAGGTTACTGTTGCTTCCAGATCTGCATTATAGGCAGGTGCCAGATTACTCTGTAATGATTTAGCCTCATCAAATGCATTTGCATTTTCATTCTGATCACCTACTTCAGTCAGCGTGATTTTATAATCACCCGAGTAGTAAGCCGTTGGTGCATGACACTTGATACAAACCTGCCCAGTTTTCTGGATAGTACCTTCTTTATAAACTCCAGTTGGACCAACAGCACCAATTTTGCTTGCCTGTAAACGTAGAAAATCCTGGTACTTAGACTGGAAAATAGGGTCTTTCCACGACTTGGCATGCATTGACGTTTTCCAGGTGTCATACAGATCGTTATGACAGTGCTGGCACTTATTATCAGCACTATCAAACAGTGTATGGGTATATCCCGTGCCAGCAATAACTTCCGCTTCACCCGGACCACTTAATTGGGTACGACCTTCATTTGCAAAACTTAACTGAGGGAATAAAAGGATAATACTCGTGAGAACAAACCCCACACTTTTCATTAACTTCATGACAACTCCTAATATCTTTTATCAATTTTTATTTTCTGGTAACCAAAAAAGTTACCGGATTATTAAAATGCAAACACCCATGATGCTGAAATAATCAGCCGTAGGAATTGAAGATCATGACTCGCAAGCCATGCAAAGAAATGACCTTTCACATTTATTGGTGAAAAATAATTGATCCACATCAATTAGGCCAGAATACTGTTCGTTCATTTTCGTACACTTTTTTGAATAAATAATATATTTCGATATAAATCAGATAGTTAGGAGTTAATATTTATAATGATTTTATAAATAACTTGCCTGGTATCAAAACTAGCAGGGGAAAATAGCAACATAAATAACGCTTAACATCACTAAACGCTTCAGGTTATATACAGGTGTAAAATCAACGACTAGTTATAATTTCGCTTTTGGCTATGAGCAGAACTACACATAAGATTCTCTGGATAGCAGCCAACACCCTAAAGCCGAATTTGAATAGATTTTTACTCAGTTCAGAAAACGGCAAAAAGCAGACATGTATATAACTAAAACTAACTGCTACTTTCGCCCGTTGCCCCTGTAACAAACCTTATATACGATATTTACCAAGTCTCCTTCAGCTGAGCCAGCTGTCATTGAAGATTTATTACATTTTTTAGATATTAAAATAATAAATCACCTAAACGAAGGTTTCACATTAAATTAATTCCTATTAGTATCCTAATCAAGTGGAGAAACATGGAGAATCAAGTCGACAGACTCGTCTATTATGTTTTTGTGGTTACACGAAGTAATCAAAATCAGGGGATACAAATGAAAATACTAGCTAGCCTGTTTGGAAAAAGAAAATCAGAAGTTAATAAAGATTCTACTCGTAATGTGAATGAACTACTTCATTCATTAGATCAATATATTGATGTATATGAAGAAAACAACGGCCTGAAACCTGAAAGAATACTGGTCAAAAACTATATACATAAGTTGTTCGCACAAGAGGGGGTTTATAGCTCAAAACGCTTCGGTGATATGTTAGTCATACCTGCAAAAACGATAAAGGGTGAACTTGATTGGATGGCCATTTGATACTGCCTACATTCATGCCACAAACTTAATGACATAGATAAAGAAGACTATTAGATTCTCTTTTTATTACAGATATCATCAATAAATAATCTTCATTTGTTTCTTTGTGCACCCAATAGCCATACTAATCCTGAATGGCATCCTTCATGGCCCTCCAATTTTACGCCCACTCCTCACTATCCTTATAAATTATATAAGGACCGCTTTATCACGTATGGAGAATTCAAAAGAATATTAGGGTATTCCGCTTCTGACTACACCCAGATCTTCATATTAAGTCCGGCAATACGCCCTCACCCTTAACTGAAAAGTTATCCGCTATCCAATAACCTACTACCGCTACCAGTTCACCCTCTACAAACAGCAATGGAATTCTGTCTCGCTGCCAGGTTGGTACTGACGACTCCTGAAATAAAGACTTGAGGTCATGCGAGCCATTTCTACCAGCAGGTTTAATTTTTTCACCGCCCTGCCTGAATCGAACCGTTACGTCTTGAGTTAATAAGGATTCATTAAGAACAAATTTAATATCATCACTGGTTTCACATTTTTCCAGTTTTAGTTTTTTATCAAGAGTCAGTAATTCAAGTTCATTTTTTACATTCCAGTTATAAACCTGTGATGCATCATGTGATATTTTTTTTAAACAGAATAACTTGTCTCTGAAACGCCTCACTTCTACATTTGCCCAGTTAATTAATACATGTGAATCATGAGAGGTATTATTTATTTGCTGCACAATCTGCTCTAACACGGCTCTTGAGGGAATCGGCTTTTGAAGATTTTTAAACCAGAAACGTAAAACATTTCTAAGGCGGGCATTTTCAATTTTATTTAACTGATTAATATCTAAACACGTATCTTCTAATAACGATGAGCTCAGGTCTTTTTCTGCCAACACCTCTAGTAATTCTGCATTTTCAGCCTGTTGTTGAGAAAACACTGACAGGGTTTTATTCAATGCGGGCCAGCGTTGCTGAAGTTGTGGCATAACTGAATGACGCAAATAATTACGATCATAATTCACCTGCTGATTACTTGGATCTTCAACCCAGCTTAAGGCATTTTGATTCGCATAATCTAAAATCACATTTTGTGAAATATCTAACAGGGGGCGTGCATGCCAGCCATTACTGAACGTCGCTATTTCAGGCATGCCAGCTAAACCCGCTGCACCTGCGCCACGTAATAACTGCAAAAAAATGGTTTCGCTTTGATCATCCTGATGTTGTGCCGTTAGTAAACAATCGCTCTTTTGAATGAGTTCTTTAAATGCCGCATATCGGGCGGTGCGTGCAGCCGCTTCCGGACTCTCACCTTTTGCTGCAGCCGCATTTACTTTAATAAGCTGAAATGGAATATTAAGATTTTTACATTGAGCTTCACAATGTCTGGCCCAGTCAGATGACTGTGCCTGTAAACCATGATCGATGTAAACCGCTGAGACATTCAGCTTTGTAAGGTGTAACAAATGTAATAAAACCTGAGAATCTACACCACCACTGTAGGCCAGACACCAGGTTTTAATATTTTTTTCTTTTGCTAGTTTGCCGAGTTGCTGAAGTAGATAATCAGCATTCAGTTGATGGTCTGATTTATTATTCGGTAAACTGGCCATAACTCATCAGACGCTGATATCGAGCATCAAGCAACTTATCTGTTCCCATCTGATTAAGGTTATCCAGGCTATCTTTAAGCGCCTGACGAATATTTCGCGCGGTTATGTCCACATCACGGTAAGCACTACCAAGCGGCTCATCTATAATTTGATCAATCAGCCCCAGCTCAAGTAAACGATCAGATGTGATACCCAGCGCCTCTGCTGCATCCTGTGCTCGCTCTGCACTTTTCCAGAGAATAGAAGCACAACCTTCTGGTGAAATAACGGAGTATGTGCTGTATTTCAGCATCATCACTTTATCACCAACACCTATAGCCAGTGCACCACCAGAACCACCTTCACCAATAACCGTGCAAATAACGGGCACTTTAAGTGCTGCCATTTCAAACAGGTTACGCGCTATTGCTTCAGACTGACCGCGCTCTTCAGCACCTATACCCGGATAAGCACCCGGCGTATCAATAAAAGTAATAACCGGCATTTTAAAACGCTCTGCAAGTTTCATCAGGCGTAATGCCTTACGATAACCTTCGGGTCGTGGCATACCAAAGTTACGACGTATTTTTTCTTTTGTATCACGACCTTTTTGCTGACCGATAACCATCACAGGTTTACCATCAAGTCTACCAATACCGCCTACCAATGCTTTATCATCAGCGTATGCACGATCACCGTGCAGCTCTTCAAAGTCTGTAAATATACGGTCAATGTAATCAAGTGTGTGGGGGCGTTGAGGGTGTCGGGCCAGCTGAGATGTCTGCCAGGAGGTCAATTTATTGAAAATTGACTCTGTTAGCGTTTTACACTTTGATTGCAGGCGAGTAATTTCCTCACCTATATTAATTTCAGTATCATCACCAACATAACGAAGCTCTTCAATTTTAGCTTCCAGTTCAGCGATCGGTTGTTCAAATTCCAGAAAGTTTGGATTCATTCTTAAATCTTATAAATAGTTGCTCAAGTACAGAGCATGACAATGGAAATACCTAGTGCGTAATGATAACCCGCAATCCCCCTGTAACCAAGTGAGATTCAGACATTTTGTATCATTTTTACTGAAAATGGCGACAAAATCACAGCGAAATTCATACAAGTCACTGATTATTAATTAATCAATGATATAATTATATTCTATAGGAAGTACAATGTGCTAATAGATGCTGAAACTTGGAAGCATTTTAAAAATGTTGTGCTAGTCTTTTATTAAAGACACATATATACAGGAAGCCACACCAGCCATGGATGCATCAGCCCACAAAGCCGGCAATATCATTATTGCTGATGATGACCCCTCAATTCTGCTTCTACTGCGCCATATTCTGTCAGAAGAAAATTATGATGTAACCGAAGCTCGCTCTGGTATGGAAGCGATCGAACTTTGTCGGGAGTTCACCTATGATCTGGCGATATTTGACCTGGTTATGCCCGATGTTGATGGAATATCCGCCTGTAAAGAAATCACATTACAGGTTTCGAACCCTCCGCCTGTGCTTATTATTACATCATTAGATGATGACGCATCGGTCAGTAGTGCTTTTGATGCCGGAGCAATTGACTATATAACTAAACCCATTAACTGGTCTGTCTTTAAACAGCGTGTCAAACGCATCGTTGAAAGCGAACAAAACCGACAGAAAGTAAAACGCCTTGAGTTCCATGACTCACTAACCGGTTTACCTAACCGCACCCTTTTACTCGACCGACTTGAATCAGCCACTCTGCGCGCTCAACGTAATCAGTCAATGCTGGCTCTATTAATGGTTGATATAGATAACCTGAAATTAATAAATGAAACCCTCGGGCATAGTAATGGCGACAAGGTAATTATGTCAGTTGCTAACCGACTGGGTAAAACCATTCGTGATACCGATACCTTATCTCGCAGTGGTGGTGATGAATTTATTTTAATTATTGAAAATATTCAACAATTAGAAGACGTGGGTTTAATGGCGGCAAAATTTTCCCGTACAATTGAACACAGCCTGACTATCATGGATCAGGATTTACACATAAAAGCCAGCATTGGTATTAGCATGTATCCTCAGGATGGAACGGATATTGGCAGTTTATTAAGCCATTCAGATGCGGCACTTTATCGCGCAAAAGAACAGGGTGGAAATATATATGAATTTTACTCACCTGATCTGGGACGACAGGCACGACGTCGATTAGAGCTTGAAAGCAATTTACGTCACGCTCTGGAAAATGATGAACTGGTTGTTTACTACCAGCCTAAAATAAACCTGACAACAGGTATTGCTGAAGGCATGGAAGCACTGGTTCGCTGGAACCACCCTGAAAAAGGCATTATTCCACCTGATGATTTTATTCCTGTTGCAGAAGAAACCGGATTAATTATTCCACTGGGTAAACAGGTCATTGAAAAAGCCTGTGCACAATTCAAACAGTGGCAAGTTGATAATATCCCTGTAACAAATATTTCAATCAATGTTTCAGGTCGTCAGTTTAAAGAACAAAATCTGGTTAGCCTGTTACAGGATGTATTAAATAAACATCAACTCGATGCTACCCATATCGAGTTAGAACTGACTGAAAGCACGCTATTAAAAAATGAACAACAGGCAGAATCTATATTGAATGAATTACATAATATGGGGCTGCAAATTTCTATTGATGATTTCGGAACTGGATATGCTTCACTCTCATACCTGAAACGTCTGCCAATCGATATATTAAAAATAGACAAATCTTTTACCGATGGCATATTGCATGACCCGGATGATATAGCCATTGTAAATGCCATATATGGCCTTGCTAAAGGTTTAGGTTTGAAACTGGTTGCAGAAGGAATTGAAACCAGTGAACAGTTAGAAAAAATCAAACAACTAGGGGTAGATTACGGTCAGGGATATTTATGGAGTCCACCTCGACCTGCCGAACAATACCTGGAATTACTTGAGAGCTTGAGTTAGCTTAAATCAAATATCTGCTTTCACTAGCAGATAAGTTTAATGCATATGTCGCATCGATATATCGAAGCCTTCTCCAGGAAAGACCTAAAACATAACGAGCGCACTAAAAACACACTAGAGCTTGCCTTGCATTACGCAGCTACTTCTTTTAACTGATTTACATTATGTATGGTTATTTCACTACCATTAACATCAATGAGATTACGATTCCTGAGCGTCTTTAGTGTACGAGAAAAAGTTTCCGGTTTAATAAACAGGCAGGATGCTAGAATGTTTTTAGGCATCGTTAAATTTATAATATAAGTAGTATTAGTCTTATGATCGTCTGGCACTTGTTGCAACAGGTAATTTATCAGTCTGAAATCAGCATTTTGCAGCGCGAGGCAATCAACCTGGTCGATATGCTGTTGTAAGCACAAACTCAAATTAGACATTAACTGAAAGCAGGCGTCTTTAGATTCTTCAAGTATGGACTTAAAGACCTTACAATCAAAGGATAGTAACTCTGTATCAATAAGCGCTTCTGCACCGAGAGGATATCTACCGTTTTCTAAAAACAGGTAACTTTCAGAAAAAACCTCTCCAGGTTGAATAACATCGACGACACGTTCACTCCCTTCTAAAAAAATACGAAATAATTTTATCTGACCTGATTTAACCAGATAAAACTTGTCAGCTATATCTCCATGTTCAAACAAATGCTCATTTTCTGCCAAATGAATAAGTTTCATGTGTTTTTGTATTTTGTTGAGCTGCGGCTCTTTAAACTGAGATAGTATTGAAATTTTATGCAATTCTGATAATGAAATAGAGGGGGGGCATATACGCATTTGATCATCCTTTTTATTATCATTTATTAATTAACCATATCAATGGTGTTATTAATTATAGAAGAGTTTTATAAAAAATCATCAAGCTTTAACATTAACTTATTTAATGTCTATTCATGTCCATTTATGTCCGCGAGCACATTTTTCAGTTAAGACATAATTTTAACCAATCGACAGCCAGAAACCTCTGTTTACAGCTAGTCAGCGAAGGAGTTGAAATTAGAGAACAGTTAGAGGTAGATTATGATCAGAGATGTTTTTGGAGTCCACCTCGACCTGCCGAACGAAATCTGGATCGGCTTGATAGCTTAAAATAGTTAATACTGAAGCCCTGTCAGAAATTTACACATTTATATTATTTTTAACTCAACAAATAACTAACTGGTAACCTCTACACATTCACGCAACAACATAGTTGCATAAGTACCTGTCGGTAAATCAAACTCTATTTCCAGAACATCACCTTTAATTTCCCAGTTTAAATTACCCGGTACTAATCTGGATGCTCTTCGCTCCTGCTTTAACCTTGCCGATTCCAGCCCGTCAGTTAATATTTTAAATTCTTCCGCAATCGAATTCTCTAATACCAGCACTTCCTGTGTTGCCATACTTTCTCCTTCACCCCACAGACAGGAGGTTATATTTATTTCCTTATCCAGTAAGCGCTTAACTATTTCTTCAGCGTCTTCTCCATCCCCATTAAAACAGGCTGATTTTCCATTCAACATAAAAACATCACCCGGCAAAGGCGTTAACCAGTTTTCCTGTTTTATGCGTGCTGATAAAATCTGATTAAAAATCCATGATCGGGCCGAAGAAAGATATAAACCACGTTGCTGTTTTTTAACTTTTTTTAGCTCCCTGTTAAACATTTTTTCAGCTTTTAACAGATTGCCCATTTCACGTCCAAACCGTTGCTCACCAAAATAATTAGGAACGCCATTTTGTTTTATTAATTGCAGCTTTTTATCCAGCGACTCAATGTCACCTTCTAATTCGGTAATCCGAATTTGAAAACGATTACCCGACAAGGCCCCTCTTTTCAGTTTTCGATTATGACGAGCCTGCTGCAATATTTTGAATTCATCTGTTTTGAGTTCAGAAAAATCAGGGTCATCCATACCGGGTAAATGAAGGCTAAACCACTGGGTTGTCACCGCATGGCGATCTTTCATACCTGCATAACTTACAGCCATTGACTTAACACCTGCACATTTAGCCAACTGCTGAGCAACCCAGTCTGTATTTGCCCCGTCTTTTTCAATCTTAAGCCAGAGGTGCTCTCCCTCGCCTGATGTCTCAATAGGCATAATTTCATCAACACAAAAATCTGAATTTTGTGCTTTTAAACGACCGTTTGTCGCAGGTTTTTCATAAGCAAGAGCTAGATCATCAAAAAGGTATTTCATATTTTTTCTTTTTAAAACATCAACATAGCTATTCTAGCATGCTTTATATAAGCCATGAGAATTGAAACACATAAAATAATACAGCTGTCCAACTAATAAACTTATTGACATTTTTTGACGATTAGTCATAAACTAGCCTCATGACAAATACCACCCCTACAACACCCAAAGAAAAAATGACACGCAAACAGAGAGAACTGTTTGAGCGTGAACAGTTAATTCTTGATACTGCTCAGGAAATTTTGCAACAGGAAGGCATGCAAGGCCTCACCATGGACAGGGTTGCTGCAGAAATCGAATATTCCAAAGGCACTGTCTACAATCATTTTTGCTGCAAAGAAGAGATCGTTAGCGGCATTAGTTGTCGCTGCATGGATAATCTAAGTGAAATGTTTACCCGGGCTCATGACTATAAAGGAAGCCACCGTGAACGAATTGCCGCTGTCGGTCTGGCCGAAAGTTTATACGCTCAGCTACACCCGGTTGAGCTGCAAAATATGCAGGTTATTAAAACCGTTACCGTAAGAGAAAAAGTTTCAGAAGAAAAACAGTTATTACTTTTTCAAAAAGAACAGAAAATCACCGGTATTGTATTAGAAATTGTTCGAGATGCTATGAACAATGGCGATATCCCTGAAGACCAGCCTTACATTCCCGACAGTATTGTACTCGGGTTATGGACAATGGGTTATGGCTCAAACCTGCTTAGTATGACCGATATTCCATTTGAGAAGCTGGGCATGCAAAATCCGCTTGAAATGGCCTGGGTAAATAGCCACAAATTATTAGACAGTTATCAATGGAAACCCCTTAGCACTGAATTTGATATATACACGCTTCGTGAAAAGCTCTGCAAAGAATTATTTTCAGAAGAAATGAAACAATTAAAAAAAATCTCAAAATAACACCAAGAATCTGGAGACCCCCATGCTTGTTAGATACACTGAATGGATTTTAAAGTGGCGTTACCTTGTAATAATACTATCACTCGTTATGGTGGGTATTATTGGTAGTGGTGCACCAAATTTATTGCCTTTCTCTAATGATTATCGCGTATTCTTCAGTAAAGATAATCCTCAGTTAAATGCATTTGAAAACCTGCAGGACACCTACACTAAAGATGACAACGTTATGTTTGTTATCTCACCTAAAAATGGCAATGTATTTACGCCTGAAAACCTGTCTGCTATTCAGGCAATAACTGAAGAAGCATGGCAAATCCCCCACTCTATCCGAGTCGACTCTGTTACTAATTTCCAGCACACCTATGCTGAAGAAGATGATTTAATTGTTGATGATCTGGTATTAGAACCCGATGCCATGACGAAGAAGCAATTAGATTATGCTCAGCAGGTTGCCCTTAAAGAGCCCGCACTGGCAGCAAGACTTATTTCGCTTAATTCTGCGCATACCGGCATCAATGTAACCGTTCAACTGCCTGGCATTGATCAGATGAAAGAGAACCCTGCAACAGTTGCTTATGCCCGAAAAATGCTAGCCGAAGCTAAAGCTAATTACCCTGAAATCGATTTTCGTTTAGCCGGCATGGTAATGATGAACAATGCTTTTCCTGAAGCCAGCCAGGCTGATGGACAAACCCTCATACCCATGGCTTTTGGAGTTATTGCCGTTGTACTTTTATTACTACTTAAAGGTTTTAGTGGAACAGCAGCAACCATTATTCTGGTTATCTGCTCTATTGTTATTGGAATGGGTGCGGGTGGTCATTTCGGCATAAAACTGACTCCGCCTTCAGCCTCTGCACCCATCATTATCTTGACGATTGCAATAGCAGGTGCCGTTCATTTACTGGTTACGATGTTGCAGGAAATCCATAAGGGAACCAGCAAACACGATGCCATTGTAGAAAGTATGCGTGTGAATTTTATGCCCATTTTCCTCACAACCATTACAACAGCCCTGGGTTTTTTAAGCCTGAACTCAAGCGATGCTCCCCCATTTGGTGATCTTGGAAATATGTCTACCTTTGGTGTACTCGGTGCATTTGCATTAACGGTTACATTTTTACCCGCAATCATGTTTATTTTACCCATAAAAGCCAAACACTTTATCGCTGGCACCGGGCTTATGAAAAGACTAGGTGATTTTGTTGTAGAAAAACGTAATGCATTATTAATAACATTCACTACAATCGTTATGATTTTTATCGCCATGATTCCTCAAAATGATCTCAATGATGTATTTGTAAAATACTTTGATGAGTCAATAGAGTTCAGACGTGATACAGATTTTACAACCGAAAATCTTACCGGCACTTACACTATTGCTTACTCACTGGATAGCGGTGAAAAAGAAGGTGTTAGTAGACCTGAATTTTTATCTCAGGTAGAACAGTTTGCAAACTGGTATGAAACACAGGATGAAGTTTTACACGTCAGCACAATCACGGATACATTTAAACGCCTGAATAAAAATATGCACGGTGATGATGAATCCTATTATAAGTTACCTGATAACAGAGAGCTTGGCGCACAATATCTACTGCTTTATGAAATGTCACTCCCCTATGGCCTTGATTTAAATAACCAAATTGATGTAGCAAAACAATCAACTAAAGTTAATGTTATATTAAAAACAATATCATCAAATGAATTACTGGCTCTTGAAAACCGTGTTAATGACTGGATGAAGGCCAACACACCAGATATAACAACTGATGGTGCCAGCCCTTCCATTATGTTTGCACATATTGGTAAGCGTAATATCATCAGTATGTTGAGCGGTACCACCATAGCTTTAGTTTTAATATCACTAATATTAATTATTGCACTTAAATCTGTTAAATACGGATTACTGAGCCTGATACCTAATCTGTTCCCGGCAGGTGTGGCGTTTGGAATATGGGGTCTGGTAGTTGGTGAGGTAGGGCTAGCTCTATCAATTGTTACTGCTATGACGTTAGGTATTGTAGTGGATGATACAATTCACTTTATGAGTAAATACATACGTGCAAGAAAAGAACATAACCTGAACAGTCAGGATGCAGTTCGTTATGCATTTAATAATGTAGGGGTGGCTTTATGGGTGACTTCAGCAGTATTAATTTCTGGCTTTATGATTCTTGCACAATCAAATTTCGAGCTCAATTCAGGCATGGGATTAATGACCAGTATTATCATTGCTGTAGCATTAATTCTTGATTTTCTATTACTGCCGCCGTTACTAATGGCAATTGACTCAGACAAAAACAAAACCGCTTAAGGAATAAACATGACAAAAAATCAATTCACAAAGACTGTAGCCAGCACATTTCTTCTTCTTAGCTACATTACTTCAGCTCATGCCGATAATACTGCACGAGGTCTGGAAATAGCTAAAGAAGCAGATATTCGTGATACGGGTTTTGTTGATTCAACTGCAAACATGAAAATGATTCTGAAAAATAAGCAGGGTCAAACTAATTCACGTGAAGTTAAAGTAAAAACACTTGAAGTTACCGGTGATGGAGATAAAGGTTTATCCATATTCAATACACCAAAGGACATAAAGGGCACCGCTTCCCTTACCTATTCACATGCACTCAAACCTGATGAACAATGGTTATATCTACCTGCTCTTAAACGCGTAAAACGCATCAGTTCAAAAAACAAATCAGGTCCTTTTATGGGCAGTGAATTTGCTTATGAAGATATATCATCACAGGAAGTTGATAAATATACATATAAGTATATAAAAGACGACATAGTAAACGGCATAGATTGTTTTGTAGTAGAACGCTACCCGGCTTACAAGCATTCCGGATATACACGACAGGTTGCCTGGGTTAACAAACAGGAATACCGCGCTGAGAAAATTGATTTTTATGATCGAAAAAACACACTATTAAAAACACTAACTTATACTGGCTACCAACAATACCTGAATAAATTCTGGCGCGCAGATTCAATGCATATGTCAAACCATCAAACTGGTAAATCGACTACGCTTAGCTGGGAAAATTATAAGTTTAAAACCGGACTTACAGAGAAAGACTTTAATCGAAACAGCTTAAAGAGAGCGAAATAAGCAGCACAGGCGTTGCTAATAATATTTTTATGAACTCTATAGTCCAGACAAAAAAGACAGTAATAGGAATTTATTCGTATATCGGTGAATAATAAAGGTTCTGCAGATATTTTCTTACGAATTACGACTATCATTTTATGAACTTATATCTAAGATTACTTATTTTACTCATTAAATCGTACTGGAAACCCAGACTCGATTTAATGGATAAATCTATTCTAAAATTTTATGTGTTACCAAATGATCTCGATATAAATATGCATATGAATAACGGCCGATATAATAGCATTATGGATTTAGGCCGTGCTGATATTATGTTACGAACAGGTTTATTAAGAATAATTTACAGAAAAAAATGGTTCGGTCTTGTTGGCTCAATACATACACGTTTCAGGCGACCATTAAAACCATTTCAAAAGTATGAATTACATAGTCAGGTAATATACTGGGATGATAAATGGATTTGGATAGAACAGAAGATATTCAGTAAAGGGAAATTGATATCCAGCGCATTAGTACAAACAATAATACGTAGTAAGAGTAAAAACATTGCATCACCTGAGTTAATGGAGCTAATGGGTTTTTATTACCCATCCCCTGAAATAACTGAAGAAATAAAACACCTGCAACGATTCGAGCCATTAGAATGAAGATAATTTCGAGAATATATACATTACCTGTTTTGACGCTAATCACATTAACGTTAACATCATTTCAGAGTATGGCTGAGTGGTCCGGTGACATTACTTTTCAGAATCGTTATTTTTTACACGAGCCACTGGCTCAAAACCCTGAACAGTACAATAACTACCTCTCAATTTCATCTGAAATTGAATATTATAGTGACCTTAACAGTGATGATAAAAGCTTTACCTTCACTCCTTTTGTGCGCATTGATCAGCATGACAATGAACGTAGCCATGCTGATATTCGCGAGTTATTTTATGAACAGGTATATAACAGCTGGGAGTTACGTTTAGGCATCAGTAAAGTTTACTGGGGCGTAACAGAATCACAGCATCTGGTTGATGTAATTAATCAAACCGATAATGTAGAAAACACCGATGGAGAAGACAAGTTAGGCCAGCCTATGATTAAAGCCAGTTTTGAAAAAGACTGGGGGATGGTTGACCTGTTTATTCTTCCCTATTTCAGAGAACGCACATTTCAGGATATTGAAGGTCGCCCCCGTGCATTCCCGGTTGTAGATAGCAACCAGACAAATTATGAATCACCAGATGAAGAGCAGCATGTCGATTATGCACTACGCTGGTTTCAATATTTTGGTGATTTTGAGCTTGGTCTGGGGTATTTTAATGGTACCAGTCGTGAGCCTCTATTTATTCCAGGAAGCAGCAATGGACAAACAGTATTAACGCCTTATTATCCACAGATGCAACAGGCCAGCATTGATGCACAGCTCACAACTGAAGAGTGGCTATGGAAGCTGGAAGCTATTGTGCGTGACTGGCAAAATATAGATTCTAATAATGCTCAACTGGTCGATGAGAACTTCTTTGCGATGACTGGTGGATTTGAATATACCTTTGTAGGTGTCTATGAATCAGATGCAGATCTGGGTCTGGTAATGGAATATTTATATGATGACAGGGGCATTGAAGCGACGGCTATTTTTCAAAATGATATTATGGTGGGGCTAAGACTTGCCATGAATGACGCAGATTCTAGTGAGGCCTTACTGGGTGTTATTTATGATATGGATAACCAGGAACGTTTAATTAGCCTTGAAGCCAGTAAACGATTTGCTGAAAACTGGACTGGCACATTAGAGGTTCGCGGCTTTAATAAAATAGATCGTTTAAGTCGTTTAAAAGGCATTGAAGAGGATGATTTCATTCAAATAGATATTGCTTATTATTTTTAACTGATAAATAACGCTTCGAGGTCGGCACTCCGACTCCTACCTGACTTCCTGTAAACTGGATAAGTAAATGCAAGAAATTAACATTCAGTATTTTAAAACTGCCTATGGTGAATTAATTCTGGGCTCTTATGACGATGAACTGGTTATGGCTGACTGGCGTTATCGTAAAATGAGAGATAGCATTGATAGTCGCCTACAGACAAAACTTAATGCTGGCTATAATGAAATCAACAATGAAGTTCTGGATAACACTCGCCAACAACTCAATGAGTATTTTGAATACAAACGTAGAACATTCGATTTACCTATAAGATTTGTGGGCACAGATTTTCAGAAAAATGTCTGGAAGGGTTTAATGAAAATTCCTTACGGTAAAACCTGTAGTTATCTGGATCTTGCGACCAGCATTTCGAAAATAAAAGCCGTAAGAGCTGTGGCTAATGCAAATGGTGCAAATGCAATTTCAATTATAGTACCCTGCCATCGAATCATTGGTAATAATGGAGCACTTGTAGGATATGCTGGCGGCGTACCAACAAAAAAGAAATTACTCGATTTAGAAAACAGCTTATTTACACCTTAGGGATACATGTTCTTTAATATGAGTTAAAAATTAATTTTTGATAAAATTTACAATCCATTTAGCCACTTCTTTACTATCTACAGCTTCACTCAAAGAACGTATACCCTTTTGATACTCTTGCTCACCAATATTCGCCCTTCTTTTATTCATTATATATTTCAAATAATCGACCGTGAATTCGGGATGTCCCTGAAAAGTTAACACACTGTCAGATATCATATAACTGGCATTAGGGCAAAATTCGTTACCCGCAATCAACTTAGCTGAATCAGGCAATTTCACTATCTGATCCTGATGACTCAGCAGTAATGTAAAGTCATTTATAGCAGGTAACATCCATTTTTCATGCCCAATTACATGACTTGAATAAACGCCAACCCCCCAGCCTTTTTCACTTTTCTCTACCTGACCCGTTAATGCCTGAGCAATAAGCTGATGCCCAAAACAAATACCAATTAGTTTTTTTCTACGATCTACCAGTTCAACAACATACTCTTTAAGTCGACCTATCCACGGATCATTGTCATATGCATTAAACTTACTACCCGTAATTAAATAGGCATCACATTCATCAATGAATAATGGGTATTCAAAATCAAGAACCCGATAAGCTTGAAAAGACAACTGCTTATCAACTGTTAACAACAGTTTACGAAACATATCAGGATAACTACCAAATTCATCAATTACTTTATCATCAACAATATCTGTTTCTAATATGCCTATTTTCATTTAACCAACCTGAAATTATAACTTTCCATTAACTGCATTTATAAATATTTCACAATATTGGTCAGCGGTAAAATTAATCGGATTACCAGATGCCGTCGGGTCTATACTAGCTAATTGCCCGATCAACTCACTCTTATCTGCATTTATACCTATAGACTGTAAGTCATCTGGTATACCTAACGACTTTCTAAATTCAAGTAACCAGCTAAAGAAGCTATCAAAATCAGTACTATCCAGATTTAGACATCTTGCTATATGACTTACCTTTATACTTATTACTGATTTATTTTTAACCAACACATAAGGTAATAAAATAGCGTTTAATAAACCATGGTGTTTATCATAGATAGCACCTAAAGGATGAGCCAGGGCATGCACAGCACCCAGTCCTTTTTGAAAAGCAGTCGCACCCATTGTAGATGCAACCAGCATATGACTACGCGCTACAAGATTGTCACCATTTGCAACTGCTTCGGGCAACCACTCTTTAACTAAACGCATGCCTTCCAAAGCTATGCCATCAGCCATAGGGTGATAACCATTAACACAATAGGCTTCCAGATTATGTACAAAAGCATCCATACCCGTTGCAGCAGTAATATTTGCCGGTAATGCCAGCGTTAACTGTGCATCAGAAATTACCACATTCGGTAACATATCAGGATGAAATATAATTTTTTTTGTCAGTGAATCCTCATCAACAATAACCGAAGCACGACCTACTTCAGATCCGGTACCCGCAGTTGTAGGTATTGCAATACAGGGCGCTATACCTTCAGGATTTACTCGTTGCCAGTTATCACCCACATCTTCAAAATCCCACAATGAATATTTCTGTCTTGCCATTAAAGCAATCGTTTTACCCGCATCCAGTGCACTGCCTCCACCCATAGCAATAACGCCATCACAGTTATGCACGTGATATTCCTTAACACCCTGTATTACGTTATCCCCCGTAGGATTAGGTTTAACATTGCTATACACCTGAATATATAAGCCTTTAGATTTTACTGTTTTAATTAAATCAGTAACAATATTCAGTTTAACCAGACCCGAGTCAGTCACTAGTAATGGTTTAGTTATTTTTAATTTTCTGCATGATTCATATACTGACTCTACACTTCCAGTTCCAAAATTAATTAAGGTTGGGTAATTCCAGTTACCTTTTAAATCAATTTCACTCGTCATATCTATTTTATTAATCATGAGTTAACTCGACTTAAGATGAAAAGATTTGGGCCTTGTTAGTTGTTGATAGCCCAACACAGACAAAGAGCAACCTCTACCTGATTTTTTTACGCCTACCCATGAAAGGGCAGGATCAAGATAATCACAACGATTCATAAATACGGTACCTGTCTGTAACTGATCACCAATACTTATTGCAGCCTCTTTATCATTTGTCCAGATTGAGGCAGTTAATCCATAAGAACTATCATTCATCAGCTGAACTGCTTCATCATCATTATTAACTTTCATAATACCCACTACCGGGCCAAAACTTTCATCTTTCATAACTGACATATTATGATCAACATTTAATAATACCTGCGGTGCTAAATAAGCAGTACCTATCTTACTAAGCGGAAATTTTTTTTCATCAATGCAAGATATGGCTCCCGCATTACAGGCCTGTTTTATTTGCTCACGTATATATTCAGCCGATTTACTGTTTACCATCGGTCCTAACGTAGTCGTTATATCAAACGGATCACCCAATACATACTGGTTAACAGTATTTGTATATTTTTTAATAAAGTCATCATAAATATCCATATGCAAATATATTCGTTCAATTCCACAGCACGACTGGCCTGAATTGAAAAATGCACCATCAACGAGGTTTTCAACTGCTAAGTTTATATCAGCATCACTTCTTACATAAGCAGGGTCTTTACCTCCCAGCTCAAGCCCTACTCCCTTAAATAAACCTGCCATAGATTTTTCAATAGCTTCACCGCCCGATACCGAGCCTGTAAACGATACAAAGTTTATAAGTTTATTTTTAACTAACTCTGTTGTCTGCTGATGATCCAGATGCAGGTATTGAAAAACTCCTTCACCAAATCCTGCTTGCTCAAATGCCTGACAAAATCTTTCTGCACATAATAATGTCTGGGCAGAATGTTTTAATATTACACAGTTACCCGCCATTAATGCAGGTACGATAGAATTAATAGCGGTTAAATACGGGTAATTCCATGGGGCTATCGTAAGCACAACACCTAACGATTCTCTTTTGATATAACGGTTAAACTCTTCACTTTCCTCTATTCTGATATCAGCTAACTCCTCAGTCGCTATATCTATCATGTAACGGGCACGTTCTTCTAAACCTTGTAATTCACCTGGCGCATACTTTATAGGCCTACCCATTTGCTGTGTAATTTCTCTCGCTATGTCTTCGCCATTTTCCAGAAGTTTATCAATGGCTTTATGACACAGTATTGCACGTTCTGATACTGCTATTGATTTCCAGCTGTTTTTTGCAGAAAGCGCATTCTGTAACACTTTTTTTATTTGCGTTAATGAAGCTGTTTCCCTTTCGGCAACAATAGAACCATCAACAGGTGAAACAATTTTAACTGTCATTATATAATCTCAAAATATCTGTTAAGTTCCCATTGAGATATATGTTTTCTAAACTCCCGATCTTCCCACTCACGGCTTGCCACATAATGATCGACAAAAGCACTACCAAAATAGTCTCTTGCTACATCAGATGATTTAAGTTTCTGAGTCGCATCCCATAAATTAGACAATAGTTTTAAATGATCAGGAAAATGCTGATCATAAGCATTACCTTTTACCATTGAATCAATAGCCAGTTTATTTTCCACACCCCATAAACCTGACGCAATTACCGCTGCGAGAATAATGTACGGATTAGCATCTGCAGCAGCGATTCTATATTCAAGTCGTTGTGATTTTTCGTTTCCGGGAATAATTCTTATCGCGCAGGTTCTGTTATCTATACCCACACTGGCTTCAGTAGGTGCCCAGTAACCAGGAATCAATCTGCGATATGAGTTAATGGTCGGTGCAATCATTGCAAGAAACTCAGGCATCAACTTTTGTTGTCCCGCAATAAAATGAGCCATCATCTCACTCATATTATTTTTTTCATTTTTATCATAAAACAATGCTCCCCCATTACTGTCCTTAACAGATACATGAATATGGCCACTTTGTCCGGGATAATCCTCTGACCATCTGGCCATAAAAGTCGCTATTTTCCCTTTTTTCTGTAAAGCAATTTTTGTGAAGGTTTTAAACAGTGATGCTTTATCAGCAGATGATAAAGCATCACTGTAGGTAAGAGCCGCTTCCAGAACACCTGGCCCTGTTTCCTCATGCAAACCTTCTATATTAAAATCCATTTCTTCAGATAAATTTAATATGTCATTATAAGTGTCTGACTCTACGGTATTTCTTATTACCGAGTAGCCAAACTCACCCGGTGTTAGAGGCTGCAAATTCTGGTATTTTTTTTCACGAACACTTTGGGCTGTTTCATTAAAAACAAAAAACTCATATTCAAAACCCGAAAATATTTCAAGCCCCATATCCTTAGCTTTTTTTATCACTCTTCTTAAAACTGATCTTGGACAAATATCTTCTGCTTGATTACTAAATTCAGCAAGAAAAAATAACGTATTGTCTTCTAATGGAAGTTCTCGACAACTATCAGGTAAAATTCTGACCGATGCATCAGGGTAACCTGTATGCCAACCGGTATATTTTGCATTATCATAAAGCTGGTCTTTAACATCCCAACCAAGAACAACATCACAAAAACCAAAGCCATTATCCAGTGCAGAGAAGAATTTCTCTCTGGACATATATTTTCCACGCATCACACCATCAATATCAAACACACCTACTTTGACATGCTTTAAACCGCGTTCCTCAACTATCTGTCGCGCCTGTTCTGTATTTTTTACATCCCTTGCTTCCATCATAACTGCCTGTTTAATGGTATTACTAAGAGTTTAGTAGGGATTTTGGGGAATTGTTTTTTTGCTTTTGCTATGGGTAATTGCAGTTTGTACACTGCTATGACACATCTCCATCGGGGAAAGAACGCCGTTTTTTGGCGCTCTTTCCCCTGGTCGAGACCACCGAGAGTTGTGCGGAGTCGTTCATCGCTCTGCCGATCTGATCGGAATTAATACAGGGGACGGAGCTCAAAGAGCGAGGTCCATCCCCGATGGAGATGTGCCATAGCAGGGTAATTTATTTCTTTTTCTTCGGCATATAAATATCGGTACAGGTACCTTCAGCAACTTCAGTCGCAAAATTCAATGTCTCAGACAAAGTAGGATGAGGGTGAATAGTCATGGCTATGTCATCCATTTCAGCACCCATTTCAATTGCCAGTGCAGCTTCAGCTATTAACTCACCTGCATTTTTGCCCAGAATACCAGCACCTAACATACGGTGTGTTGTCTTATCATAAAGCACCTTGGTAACACCATTAGTAGCGCCAACTGATAAAGCACGACCACTGGCAGCCCAGGGGAAAGCGCCTTTAATGTACTCTACACCTTCTGCTTTAAGCTCATCTTCTGTCTGGCCACACCAGGCAACTTCTGGCGCAGTATAGGCAACCGATGGAATTGTACGCACATCAAAGAAACGTTTTTGACCATCAATCACTTCAGCTGCAATTTTTGCTTCATGAGTCGCTTTGTGAGCAAGCATTGGCTGCCCCACGACATCACCAATTGCAAAAATATTATTCACATTAGTGCGCATCTGGTTATCAACAGGAATAAAACCCTGATCATTCACCACAACACCCGCTTTATCAGCATCAATTAATTTACCATTCGGTGAACGACCTATCGCAACCAATACGTTATCAAAAGTATCTTCTTCAGGTGCTTTTTTACCTTCAAACTTACAGGTAATACCTTTCTTGCCCGGTATTAACTCAGTTACTTTTGTACTGGTGAAAATATTTTCATATTTCTTTTTAAGTGATTTTTCAAATGGACGAATTAAATCTCGATCTGCACCTGGAATTAAACCCGGGCTTAATTCAACAACGGTAACTTTTGCACCTAATGCAGAATAAACCGTAGCCATTTCCAGACCAATAATGCCACCACCCACAACTAATAAACGTTTAGGAATATTATGCAATTCCAGTGCGTCGGTAGAATCCCATACACGTTCATCATCCCAGGGAATAAAAGGAAGTTTTGTTACAGATGAACCGGCAGCAATAATACAGTTTTCAAAACCTACAACCTGTTTCGTACCATCACTCGCTTCTACTTCAATAGTATTCGCTGATGTGAATTTACCAAAGCCATGCACAGTTGTTACTTTGCGCTGTTTTGCCATGGATTTTAAACCACCGGTTAATTTACTTATTACACCGTCTTTATATGCGCGTAGTTTTTTATTATCAATTTTTGGTTTGGTAAATTTAACGCCTAAATCTTCATGAGAAAACTCTTCAGCTTCACTAACAACCTCTGCGACATGCAATAGTGCTTTTGATGGTATACAGCCTACGTTTAAACATACGCCACCTAGATATGGATCTTTTTCAATTAAAACAACTTGCTTGCCTAAATCAGCTGCACGAAATGCTGCGGTGTAACCACCAGGGCCAGAACCTAAAACGACAACTTGTGCCTGAATATCTACATCACCGGAAAAGCTACTGGCGGCCGGGGCAGCTTGAGCTGTTTCTACTGGTTTTTCTTCTTTAGCAGGTTCAGCTTTTGTTTCTACAGGAGCTGCAGCTTCACCGCTGGTTTCCAGCATTAAAACTAAACTGCCCTGTGCAATAGAGTCACCAACAGAAACTTTTATCGATGTCACTGTGCCAGCTGCAGGTGATGGAATTTCCATTGATGCTTTGTCAGATTCAACTGTTATGAGTGAATCTTCTTCAGCAATCTGGTCGCCTACTGCTACTAAAACTTCGATAATTTCTACTGAATCGAAATCACCGATATCAGGTACATTTACTTCTATTGTGCTCATAACTTTAAGCCTTTCAAAATATTTTTTATTTATGGGTACACCCATCGCGAGCTAAAGTTCGCTCCTACAAATAAACATTAGCTTTTGTAGGAAGTTAGCTTTAGCTGACGATGGGGTACTAACCTATAACAGTAGACGACGAGCATCTGCTAACAAGCTACTCACGTAGGTAATAAATCGTGCACCATCTGCACCATCAACAACACGATGATCATAAGAAAGTGAAAGTGGGCACATCAATTTGGGCTCAAATTCTGAACCATTCCAGACCGGCTTCATTGACGCACGTGACACACCTAAAATAGCCACTTCAGGTGCATTTACAATAGGTGTAAAGTTTGTACCACCAATTCCACCTAAACTAGAAATAGACATACAGCCGCCCTGCATATCAGATGGTTTTAATTTTTTATCTCGTGCTTTAACAGAAAGTTCACGCAGCTCCATTGAAATTTCTACTAGTGATTTTTTATCAACATCACGTATAACGGGTACAACTAATCCATCTGGCGTATCAACAGCAACTCCGATATTGAAATAATTTTTCAGTATCAAATTTTCACCACTAGGCTCTAATGAAGAATTAAAACGTGGATATTTTTTAAGGCCGGCTGCTACCGCTTTCATAATGAAAGATAACATGGTGAACTTAACACCTTCTCTTTCATATTCTTTATTAGATTGTTTACGAAAAGCTTCAAGTGATGTTATATCTGCTTCATCAAATTGCGTAACATGAGGAATCGTTACCCAGTTACGATGCAGGAACTTACCAGTTAATTTATTAATTTTACTTAATGGTTTAATTTCAACTTCACCAAACTGGCTGAAATCAATTTCTGGCATTGCTTCAACACCTAATGCTGCACCACCATTAACCGATGCACCACCAGTCGACATTACCTGCTTAACGAATGCTTGAACATCTTCTTTTACAATTCGTTCATTACGACCTGTACCGCCAATTTTTCCCAGATCGACACCTAACTCACGTGCAAATTTTCTAACAGCTGGTGATGCATGTGCATTTTTAAAACTAACCGGATCAATATTAGCAGTAGGTGAAGGCCTTACAGCAGGAGCTGTCGCTGGTGCAGAAACCGGTTTAGCCGCTTCCTCAACTTTTGCCGCAACTACTGGTGCTTCCTGTTTTGCTGGCTCTTCAACAACAGGTGCTGAACTAGCAGATGTCTCAACAACAACCACGACGCCGCCTTCAGCAATTGACTCACCAATGTTAACTTTTATTTCTTTAACTGTTCCCGTATGACTGCTAGGAATTTCCATTGAGGCTTTATCAGACTCAACCGTAATTAAAGAATCTTCTTCGGCAATTTGATCGCCGACTGAAACTAAAATTTCGATAATTTCAACAGAATCGAAATCACCAATATCAGGAACTTTTACTTCGACCATTTCACTCATGGTTTACTCCAGTTGTTTAACTGTTTTTATTTGTTACGTTTGCTCACTCCTGCGAAGGCAGGAGTCTAGTGACTTTAAAGTCGCTACATTCCTATGTCTGCAGACCCAGGAATGACAATGTTAAATACTAAGCCGTAGCAGGATTCGGTTTTTCAGGATTAATACCATACTTCTCTATCGCTTCCTGAACTTTACCCGCCGGGAACTGACCATCATCGGCCAGTGCCATTAATGCGGCAACCGTTACATATTTCGCATTCACTTCAAAGTGCTTACGTAATTGCGCTCGAGTATCAGAACGACCAAAACCATCAGTACCTAACACATCATACTGAGCCGGAATCCACTTACGAATTTGCTCTGCATAGGTACGTATGTAATCAGTTGCAGCAACCACAGGGCCGCGTTTATCTTTCATACATTTTTCAACGTAACTTAAACGTTTATCTTCTAATGGATGCAAACGGTTCCAGCGATCAACAGCTTCACCTTCACGTTTTAATTCATTGAAGCTGGTTACGCTCCAGATATCTGCATCAATAGACCAGTCTTTGTCTAACATTTCTGCTGCTGCAATGACTTCACGTAAAATAGTACCTGACCCCATAAGCTGTACTTTCTTGCGACGTTTACCGCCACCTTTTAATAAGTACATGCCTTTAATTACGCCTTCTTCACAACCTTTAGGCATAGCAGGCTGGATGTAGTTTTCATTCATTACTGCAATGTAATAGAAAACATTTTCCTGATCCTGGTACATGCGACGCATGCCGTCTTGAATAATAATGGCAAGCTCATATGCAAATGTTGGATCATAAGATACACAGTTTGGAATGGTGCCAGAGACCAGGAAACTATGACCATCCTGATGCTGTAAACCTTCACCGGCTAATGTCGTTCTACCTGCTGTACCACCAAGCAAGAAACCACGTGCCTGCATATCACCCGCCATCCACGCCAGATCACCAATACGCTGGAAACCAAACATAGAATAGTAAATATAAAATGGCACCATATTTACATTATGCGTACTGTAAGAAGTTGCCGCTGCAATCCACGATGACATTGCGCCGGCTTCATTAATACCTTCTTCCAGAATCTGTCCTGTTTTATCTTCTTTATAAAACATCACCTGCTCTTTATCCTGCGGGGTATACAACTGACCCACTGAAGAATAAATACCAAGCTGTCGGAACATACCTTCCATACCGAAAGTACGTGCTTCATCTGGTACGATTGGCACAACATACTTACCCATTTTTTTATCACGGGTAATTAATGTTAATAAACGTACAAATGCCATAGTCGTCGACATTTCACGATCGCCAGAACCTTTGGTAATCGGCTCAAACACAGAAAGATCAGGTGTTTCTAATGGCGCAGCTAAACGCTGACGAGCTGGCATTGGACCACCTAACTTGTCACGTTGCGCTTTCATGTATTTCATTTCTTCTGAGTTTTCATCAGGACGATAGTATTCACATTTCGCCGCCTGCTCATCAGTAATAGGAATATTGAAACGATTTTTATAAGCAATCATTTCTTCTTCATCTAATTTCTTCTGCGAGTGAGTACGCATCTGGCCTTCACCCGCTGCACCCATGCCGTAACCTTTAACCGAGTGAGCTAAAACGACAGTAGGTTGACCATCTAACTTCGCCGCTTCTGCATAAGCTGCAAAAACTTTATGCGGATCATGACCACCACGGTTTAAACGCCAGATATCATCATCTGACATATCTGCAACCATGGCTTTTAATTCAGGGTATTTACCAAAGAAATGCTCACGTACATAAGCACCATCTTTAGATTTGTAATTCATGAAATCACCATCAACTGCTTCAAGCATACGCTTTTGCAATAGACCATCATGATCTTTCGCTAACAATGGATCCCAGTAACCGCCCCATAATACTTTAATAACTTTCCAGCCAGCACCACGGAATACAGCTTCTAATTCCTGAATAATTTTACCATTACCTCGAACCGGGCCATCAAGGCGCTGCAGGTTACAGTTAATGACAAATGTTAAATTATCTAATTTTTCACGCGATGCTAAAGAAATCGCACCTAAAGATTCAGGCTCATCAGTTTCACCGTCACCCATAAAGCACCAGACCTGACGGTCGCGGGTATCAGCCAGGCTACGATCCTGTAAATACTTCATAAAACGTGCCTGATAAATAGCACTAATTGGACCTAAACCCATAGAAACGGTTGGGAACTGCCAGAAATCAGGCATTAACCATGGATGAGGATATGAAGATAAACCATTACCATCTACTTCCTGACGGAAATTATCTAACTGAGTGGTATCCAAGCGACCTTCTAGAAATGCTCGAGAATACATACCCGGTGCAGAGTGCCCCTGGAAGAATACCAGATCACCACCGTGCTCATGACTAGGCGCACGCCAGAAATGATTGAAACCAATATCATATAAAGTCGCAGCAGATGCAAAACTCGCAATATGTCCACCTAACTCAGATGCCTTTCTATTGGCTCTTACAACCATAGCGGCTGCATTCCAGCGAATTAATGCGCGAATTCTGCGCTCTAAAGCATTATCACCTGGCAGGGTTGCCTGTAAATGTGTAGGAATGGTATTTACATAAGCTGTAGTCGCTTTATGAGGTAAGTTAGCCCCTGAAGTGCGTAACTTATCGATCATCTGTTCTAATAGATAATGCGCACGATCTGCGCCATCAGATTTAAGCACCCCTTCTATAGCATCAAGCCATTCATGGGTTTCTAATTGATCAATATCCTGATCTGGTATTGGTGTAGACATTTATTTCTCCAGCACTCTCTGGCAATCTATATAAGCCAATGATTAATATACTTGATAGACACTTTAGTTCGCGCTGGCTGAAAAGCAAGTTATTTTTACACGCCAAATATTATAAGCATATTTATCAACAGGTTACGCTCATGAAATAATTTTATGGCTAATAAGATTGATATAAAAAGAGGTTAGAATGAATTGTTTATTGTGGACCTGTAAGTCTATATTCTTATTATTATGGATCAACTTTTAAGCAAAAACGCATAAATTAACAAAATACTAACCTGCACTACACAGTGCTGTTTTAACTGCTCAGGATTTTTTAATACCCCAGTCATAATAAGCCATAACAGAGTTTCCCTTACCTAACACTTTCATTTCAGTACACAGTGAAGACACCAGCTTTAATCCTCGACCAGAATATGCATTCTTATCTGTATTGGTATTTTTAAAGTCATAACCTTCACCACTATCCATAAGGTTCAGGCTTAAACGCCCTCCACCCTCTCCATTAAGTTCATGTCGTAATGAAATCTGTATATTCCCCTCCTCCATAGACTCAAGGCGTTTCTGCTTTTCCTGATAAAAATCCATATAACCCTGCGGTGTATTTTTCATTGAAGAATCAAGTTTTAAAATACCATGGTCAAGCGCATTCGCAAACATCTCTGTTAACACCGTATGTACACTGTTCCGGCCACTTTCCAGCGGTTGTAACTGATTCACCGCCTGCATGATATATGGCAATACATCAAACTGACGCAAGCTCTTTATATCGAGGCTAAACTGTAATGCCCAGTCAGATGCCACTCTTTGCTCATAACTAAATTCTTTATCCGATGCAAATTCGATTTGCTCCTGATGTGCTACTTCAAGCAATGTAATATCATCTGTTTGCTCCGCACCTTTACAAAATTGACTACAACTTGTGAGAATAGCGTCAAAAAGATCCGTACCCTGATCGGTATTTTCAAAAACCTTTAACATGCGATCCAGACCATACATTTCAGCATCAGAATTATTGGCTTCCATAATTCCATCAGATGCAGCAATCAGTCGGTCGCCGTATTCGAGTGTATGCATTTCAATCTCAAATTGAGACGAGGCTAATTTACTAATTCCAAGCGGGATATTTTTAGACTTAAAAGTATGTATTATTTCGCCCTTACGAAACAGATACATATCAGGTAATCCGGCATTAACAACACTCAGTACATTATTGCTTCTATCTATACTGATTAAACCACCCGCCATAAACATATGTGTAGGTAGTAATTCTATTAGTTTTGAATTTGCCTCAGCTAGCATATCCACAAATGAAAAACACTTCTGCGTCATACTATGAAAAACATCTGAAACAGGTAATGCACCAATTGCCGCCGATAGTCCGTGACCTGTAAAATCACCAATCAATACATCCAGCCCGGATGTCTGGTTTTTTTCAGCTAGAATCAGATCACCATTAAACATCGACATGGGTGACATAGAATACTGTAAACCGGTTTTTTCCCCACGCAAATCATTTCGTATTATTTTTTGAAATAGTTTCTGGGTTAAAATCATCTCCTGCTGTACCTGCAGGTTTTGTTCTTTTATTTCTTCATTCTGTTCTTCAATGTTTTTATATAAAGCACCTATTCGCAACATTGAATCTATCTTTGAATTTAATAACACATGATTAAATGGCTTGGTTAAAAAATCATCCCCACCAGAGTCAATACATTTAGCTAAAGCAGATTCATCTGTCATTGCGGTAAGAAAAATAATAGGTATAAAACGTGACTGACGACTTTTAATAATTTTTGCAGCCTGGTAACCATCCATCACAGGCATCATTACGTCTAGTAAAATAATATCGACATGATTCTCTTCAACTGCCTTAACAGCCTCTTCACCATTTGTTGCCTGTATAAAACCATAACCAGAATCTTTTAGTAAGGCACACAAAACCATACGGTTAGTAAGATCATCATCAACAACAAGAACTATTTTTTCTTCGCTCAAACTTAAAGCCATAAGTTAACCCAGTGTAAATATTTTATCAAAACTGGCTATAGTAAGAATCTCCTTTATTTCATCACTAAACCCAACCAGTTTAACGGTACTGCTTTGAGAGTCTGCATGTTCTTTTAATAACAAAAGCATACCTAACGCCGAACTATCCAGATACTCGGTTGCTGACAGGTCAACTGCATACTGACCGGCACTGATATTCACATCTTTATATGCTTTTCTAAAATCATTATGCAGACTAAAATCAAATCGTCCGCTTATTTTCATGGTTGCTGTTTTATTATCTCCAGCTACACTCATCGATATACTCATAATAGACTCCTGTTAAATTAAGGGGCATTCTCAAAACAGATCAATTTCACCCTCACTCATATCATCCTGACTTTGCGTCGTAGAGTGAATACTTCTCGCTTTATCAGTTACCTGCTCAATACTTTCATTAAGATTATAGATCAACATACTAACTTCTGGCATTGCCATTTCAGTTGGCTCTACAGATGATAAAGATGATTGCATGTCTGTAAATAAGTCATCAACCAGGCAGATGTGTGAATTTAACGCTTCACACTGCTGTCTGGCAATATCTTCAAACTGCAGTGATCTCACTGCAATATTAACTCCCTGCTGAACATTTGCCGCTATATTCTGAGCGAGATCCAGCTTCCCACTTACAAAATTATTTTTCTCATCCATTAATATTAATACTTCATCGACTCTGGCTTTATGCTGCATAGCCACACTCATATCTTTACCGGCTATTTCACCAACTATTTCTTTAGCTTTAGCAATATTAGATTTTGATTTTTCAACCACATCACGAATTTTATCATTCAAATTATTTGAATTTCTTGACAGGGCACGCACTTCATCAGCCACCACCGCAAAACCTCTACCGGCTTCACCAGCTCGCGCCGCTTCTATTGCTGCATTTAATGCTAATAAGTTCGTCTGATCAGCGATCCCGCTAATTTCACTTAATAATTTATTCACCTCATCCATCTGTACTTCAATATCATCAACAGTATAAACCATGGTCATACCACCACGGCTAACATCAGTTATATTCTCTACAAAGTATTCCAGCACATCTTTAGTTTCTTCTATAAATCCTTTATCACCACTTTCGCCATTACCCTCCTGTAAACCATCAATGATTTCATGCATTAATGCATCCTGGGATGAAGACTGCTCTGATAAACTGGTAAAGCTATTGGATAGCCCGGCAACCGCTTCTGATACGATTGATTTCATCACATCAACCTTCGACATGATTACCTTCAATTCTTCTGATAACTTCTGATACTGATTTTTTGAGTTGGTTAATAAATCAACTGCAGACTGAAGTTGTTCATTTTCAACTTCAGCACTCTGCATATTTTTATTAACTTCCCTCAATAACAAATAACTACTGAACGCCCATATCAAAATAATGATAAGTAGTTCGGCGAACACATAAGAACCATTTGAAATTACTAATTCAAAAATCAGAACAAATACAGATAATACGCTTGCTGTAAGTATAAATTTCACATTATTTTCCTGCTATAAAGAACATAGATTACTCAACACAATATTTAATAATTTCTTTGCCAATTTTACTCAATGTGAACTCTTTATCCACCGCTCCCAGTTTAACTGCTGCACCGGGCATTCCCCAGACAACGCAACTATCTTCATCCTGTGAAATATTATAAGCACCCTGCTGCTTCATTTCTAACATACCTTCCGCACCATCAGCACCCATTCCTGTTAACATAACACCCATTGCATTCGGCCCCACATTCTGGGCTACTGATCTAAACATCACATCAACACTCGGTTTATGCCTGCTTACCGGCGGACCATCATTTAATTTACAGATATATTCTGCTCCACTGCGCTGAACCAGAAGATGTTTATCACCCGGTGCGATATATGCATGACCCGGTAATATTTTTTGACCATCAGTGGGTTCACAAACCACGATCTGACAGGTTTTATTCACCCGTTCAGTAAACGCCTTACTAAAAGCAATAGGAATATGCTGTGAAATAACTATTCCCGGTGAATTTGCGGGCAAACTTTCTAACACTTCTTTAATGGCTTCTGTTCCGCCTGTCGATGCTCCAAGCGCAACGATTTTATCAGTCGTTTTAAAACGAAGCTTTCCTTCTTTTTTATCAAGCACCGCACCTGCATCAAGTTTTTTAGCTACTCTTAATACGTTAGCTGAAGGTTTATATTCTCTAACTTTTGCATGACCCGCAATTTCCAGTTTTTCAATAATCTCAACGCTATATTCCTGCAATGCATCTTTCACATCTATCTTTGGCTTGGAGATAAAATCAACCGCACCAACATCCAGCGCTTCAAGGGTAATATCAGCACCCTGCTCTGTTAATGTGGAAATCATAACAACAGGCATCGGCCTTAAACGCATAAGATTTTTAAGAAAAGTAACACCATCCATTTTTGGCATTTCTATATCCAGTGTTAATACGTCAGGGTTTAACTGTTTTATTTTTTCACGTGCATCCATCGGGTCTCTGGCCACACCGATAACTTCTAACGTTTTTGAGGAATCAATAATTGTTGACAGCACCTGCCTCACTACAGCAGAGTCATCAACTATTAATACCTTAATTTTTTTCGACATCATCCCACCATTTAAAACAGTTCAATATCACTTTGAACTGGTTGTTCATCAATGCTTTTACGATAATTTTCTTCACGTTGCTTAATTGTTTCATTATGCATATTCTGTAATTTTTTAACTCTTACTTTACCTGTGTCAGCAAAAAACAGTACTTTTCTAGGATAAATATCACCCATATCTTCTGCTATTATTTTCAACCCTTCTTCCTCTAAATATTCATGCACGAAGTTTATATTTTTTTTACCTATATCCATTTTTGTCATACTGGAAAGCACCCGGCCACCGCCAAACAGCTTAACTTCGAGATTTTTTCTGCTGCCTCCTGCTTTTAAAATTTCATTTATCAGCATTTCCATTGCAAAATTACCGTATCGAGTCGCACTGGTAAGGTGAATTTTACCTGCATGCTCATCTTCACATCCCATGGGTAACATAAAATGGTTCATACCACCTATACCCATTTTTTTATCCCGTATACAGGCAGATATACATGAACCTAATACCGTACTGATTAATTCACCATGCATACTTACATAATATTCACCGGGTAGAATTTTTGCCGAAAAAGTATTATGCCGCTTATCCCAGAATCGACTTATATGTTCCAGCCCCCTCAGGCATTCTGGCATCGATGCTTCCATCTCTGCCTTTTTTTGCATCCTTGAAACAACCACTTTTATTTTACCTTTCTATAAATTGTCTGACCCAAAGACTTAAATCTATCTGTCACTTTAAATAGCGACTCGGAATGACCAATAAACAGGGGGGCACTTTCGGGTAAAAGTTCAGCGTATCGATCAAATAGCTCTTTTTGCGTTTCTTTATTAAAGTAGATAACGACATTGCGACAAAACATAAAATCGAATGGCCCGTTAAATGGCCACTCATGTAATAAATTTAATTGCTTGAAGGTAATCATATCAATCAGGCTCTGATCCATTTTGACCATGCCTTCTGCTTTACCTTTGCCTTTTTTTACATAATTACGCAGGTGTTTTTTATCAAGACCGGTCACCCGCTCTTCTTTATATACACCTTTAGATGCACGTTCGACCATCTCATAATCAAGATCAGATGCCAGTATTTTTATATCCCAGCCTGATTTATTTTTAAAATGGTCCAGCACTGTCATGGCTATAGAATAAGGTTCTTCTCCTGAAGAGCAGCCAGCCGACCATATACGAATACGTTTATTTTTTTTAGTTCTTTCTAATTCAGGTAAAACAGTTTTAGCCAGGTATTCAAAATGATGAGGTTCACGAAAAAATGAAGTCAGGTTAGTTGTGATTGCATTAGTGAAAGAAACAAGTTCAGATTCATCACCGGCTTTAAGTAAGTCACAATACTCGGCAAAATCACTTACTCCACATTGTCGAATACGTCGTGCAATACGACTGTATACCATCGTACGCTTGATATCACTTAATACTATTCCAGTACGATCTGCGACCAGATCCTGAATAAAACGAAAATCTGTATCGGTGAAAGGGAATTCCTTATTTTCGAAATTTACCCCATTCGGATTTATATGATTGCTCAATGTAATGCCTTTGCTTTATGGGTTTTAACCACTTAAATAGTGGTTTTTTACCGACTTGCTGTGAGCTAATTTTAAAATTTACTATTATTATAAATCCATCGCTAGCCCATGATTATTAATCCGGGCTGACAATGGCTTAGCGTAAACTATCTAACTTTAAAACTCTTCCCACTCATCATCATCGTCGGCTACAGGTGTTGGAGCACGCTTTGCACGTTTAGGTGCTTTCTTTCTTCTAACGGGCGCTTCTTCCTCTTCTTCGTCATCATCTTCTACTTCAACTTCTACCATGCGGGTTTTTCTGCGCTTACGTTTTGGTGCCACTTTAACCGGTTCCGGCTCTTCCTCACCTAAATCAAAGAAGTCCATCAGGTCATTCATCTCTTTGGCTTCTTCATTCATTGATTCACTGGCCGCGGTTGCTTCTTCAACCAGTGCAGCATTTTGTTGAGTCATTTCATCCATTTGTGTAATGGCTTTATTGACCTCCTCAATACCAGCTGACTGTTCCTGCGCAGCCGCTGCAATTTCAGCAATGATGTCGCTTACCTTCTTAACGCCATTTACAATTTCTTCCAGTGTTTTTCCAGATTCATCAACCAGTTTAGAACCCTCATCTACACGCTCTACACTGTCATTAATCAGGCCTTTAATTTCTTTTGCTGCGCCTGCTGATCTCTGTGCAAGGTTGCGTACTTCGGCGGCAACTACCGCAAAACCCTTACCCTGCTCACCGGCTCGAGCCGCCTCAACCGCTGCATTCAGTGCAAGTAGATTGGTCTGGAAAGCAATTTCATCAATAACCCCGATAATATCTGCAATTTTCTTACTACTGGTGTTGATCTCACCCATTGCATCAACGGCTTTCTGCACAACTTCGCCGCCTTTTTCTGCCTGATCTCTGGCAGCCGCCGCTAACTGATTGGCTTCACGGGCATTATCCGCATTCTGCTTAACGGTTGATGTCATCTCTTCCATACTGGAAGCGGTTTCTTCAAGGCTGGACGCCTGCTCTTCCGTGCGCTGACTTAAATCTGCATTGCCTCGTGATATTTCATCCGATGATGTCAGAATCGTTTCTGAACCTTCCATAATCTGATCGACCATATTCGACAGTACACCAGTTGTCATATTCAGCGCCTGTTTTAATATATCAAACTCACCGCTATATTCACCATCCATGTCTTCGGTTAGATCACCTGTCGACAGTGCTTTGATAACACGCGTAGATTCTTTCAGTGGCTCAACAACTGCATCCATTAATTCATTAATACCTTCACCCAGGCCTTTCATAAAGCCGGAATAAGTTGATGCATCTATTCGAGTATCTAACTGACCCTGCACAGCATTATCAATCAATGTCTGTATCTGACGTTCCGCATCTTTCTGCTCGGTGATATCACCCCACTCCACCATATTACCCATGAGGTTGCCGTCATGATCAAGAATCGCCGTTGCATTCACAGTAAAATCTAAACCTGCAATCGTTAATTCTGCCTTCATTGGCAGGTTATCAGCACTGGCTAATAAGTGTCGCTGATGAGCCGGATTTTTATGGAACTGATCGATATTCTGACCAACCAGGTTATGCGCATCAAAACCGGGGAAGAGTCCACGTAGTGCCTCCGCCCTGTTCGCCAGCATATTTACTACTGCAGGGTTAGCATAGGTGATATCCAGATTAGTATCACAAATCATCAGGTTCGCGTCTGAGCCATCAATAGCAGACTGTAAACGAGCCACTTCAATTTCTTTTTTCCTTGTTTCTGTAACATCAGACCATTCAAGTGCATTACCCACATAATTTCCTGCCGTGTCCATTGTGGCAGTTACATTTAACGCAAACGTTAAATCACCAATCATGATATCGGTTTTAAAAGGCAGGTTGCCCGGGTCGGACATTAACTGACGTTGATGAGCCGGATTTTTATGAAAGGTATCAATACAGGTGCCTACAATGCCTTTTGCACTGAAACCGGGAAATGCAGAAGAAAACTGCATCTGATATTTCATCAAAAGATTAGTTGTTGCCTGATTAACATAGGTAACAATAAAATCACGATCAACCATCATTACAGCCTGAACCGATGAATCAATAGCGCCCTGAACCCGCGCCACATGATTTTCCTTTGCCACTTCTTCAGTTACATCTGACCACTCAAGTGCATTACCAATGTATTCACCATTAGTATCCATCATGGCGGTTACATTTAATTTCATCGTTAAATGCGCAATTTGTATATTGGTGCTGTAAGGCAGATTTGCCGGATTCGCTAATAACTGTCGCTGATGTGCCGGGTTTTTGTGGAAGCCATCAATATTAGACCCCATAATTCCGCCCACGTGAAAACCTGGAAATACAGATTGCAATATTGCTTCATGCTTTGTTAACAGGTCAATTGAAGCCTTGTTAGCATAGGTAATGTTAAAATCACGATCTATCATCATCATGGGTTGCATAGCACCCGAAACGGCTGATCGTAAACGGGCAAGTTCTGCTGCATCTGTATCGTTCATTGTCGTTGCTCCTTGAGGGGCATTATCTGATTCATTTGTTGTACTGATATTTGTATCTGTATATGCATCGAGCATAACTTTCGCAATCACTTCAAGCGCCTGGTGCCAGGCCGCTCCTATTTCATCTGTCCACACATCACCCGCCATGTCTTTCATCGTGTCGACAAGCGTGCTGGCAACGACAGGATAATGCTCAGGTAAAGCACCATAACCCTGATGACGTTCACCCATTGCGGTTAATACAGGCGCTAATGCATCCGGATTACGAACATTTTCTATAACCAGCTTTAAAGCTGCGAGTAACTTTTTCTGCTGTTCAGCAGGGGTGGTATGATCAAACATGGGCCTGACTGCTGGTGCACGTATAAACAACTCATCATAAAAACGCCGTACCAGTTCATCACCTCGGGGTGCCAGTAAATTAAAACTGGTTTCCAGTGTTTCCACATCCAGTCCTAATGGTGATACGTAATCTGCTGAACTCATTCTTTCTACCCTTTTAATTATTCTACTTAATGCCTAAAAAATATTTCACGCTAAATCGGTTTGTTATCAGGTACGGTTTAATAAGCCGCTAATTACTGCAATTCAAGAATCTGCTGCATACCTAAAATCTGTGCTGATTCCTTTAAAATGTCCGATGGGTTTATCCAGTTAATCACTAAATTATTCTGATGAGCATAATTAAATAATGCACATAATAATTGCAAAGCGGAACCGTCAATTCGCTCAACCTCTGATGCATGTATATCTATTTCATCATTATCATTAATTAATGCCAGCATATCGTGCTTGAGCGCCTGTGATTTACTAATATCCTGAATGCTATTTAAATGTAAAACCGGATGCCCCGAATCAACTAACGTTTCTACTGATTCAGTTTCCTGAATTTCAGGTTCAACGCTTTCAACCTCAACAATTTCATCTTTATAAGCTGCACACATGGTTTCAGCCCCTGCAACTAATAACTCCATCCATGCAGCACTGATTGCTTTTGTCCATGAACGTCCGATTATTTTTTTAAAACTGGCAATTAATAATTCTGCTACAACCGGGTAATGATCAGGCAATGCACCATACCCCTGATGACGCTCACCCATTACTGTCAGTGTCGCTTTTAATGCATCTTCATTATGTAAATTATCAACCAGTAACTTTAGCGCTGCTGCCAGTTTGCCCGCCTGTGCTTTCTCTTCTGTATTTTCAAATAAAGGCTTTACTGCCGGGTACCGGGTAAATAGTTCATCATAGAAATCAACAACTGTTTCTTCCAGTACATCTGTTGCCAGCCCATAACCCTTTAACAACGCGGTTTCATCTATGGAATGACCCAACACCATTATCATGTTAGCAGTATCCTTTTTTTGTTTTTCAGCAGGTTTCTTTTTAGCTGCTGCAGGCGTTTCTTTATTGTCCTCAGGTGCACTTTTACTGTCTGAACTATCATCAAGCCAGGCCAGAGGATCAAAGCCAATCATTGATTTTTTTTCACGTGCCATTAGCAAGTCCTTCCTATACAAAAATCTTCAGCCAGATCGCGATAATCAATCGCCCCATTACAACCCTTTTGATGTTCTTCAACGGTTAAACCAAAACTGGGGCTTTCCGCCAGCGGGGTTGATTCACGAATAGATGTTTTTAAAACCTGATCAGGAAAATAAGAGATCAACTTTTCTTTCACGTCCTGAGACAGTCGTCTTCTGGGGTGAAATCGTGTAACCACAAACCACTTTTTAATTTCATGTTTAAGGCGTTGTTCAAAACCTTTTAATGTACCTAGCAGGTGCGACAAACCGTGTAATGTTAAATAATCACTTGATATCGGTATAAGCACTTCATCTATTGAATACAACGCACAAACAATTAAAAAACCAGAAGATGGTGGGCAATCAATTAACACATAATCATCATCTAACTGACTTATTACATCTTTTAATTTTCGAGCAATCATCGATGATGAACTTTTATCAATATGCTCCGCCTGCCCCAGATTATTGCCACAGGGAATCAGACGTAAATTTTTTCGACCTTCAACAATTACATTTTCCAAAACATCATCATGTAATAATAAGTCTTCTATGCCTAAATGTTCCTGCCAGTTAACACCCAGACTAATTGTTAAACTACCCTGTGGGTCTAAATCTATGAGTGTAACTTTGTAACCTTTCTGTGCCAGCATATACCCCAGATTTGCAGTGGTTGTGGTTTTACCCACGCCGCCTTTCTGATTAATAACTGCAATCTTTCTGGTCATATATCCTCGTAAATTCTGTTAATGCAGAGTTATTTAATATTATTCAGTGAGCGTATCAACGACGGCCAGTTCTGCTGCATTTAACATATGATCAATATCCAGCACAATAATCATTTTTTCATCAATAGTGGCAAGACCAGTAACAAATTCGGTATCAACTGCCGTACCAAAATCAGGGGATGCTTTAACATCATTTGCGGGCACGTTATAAACGTCTGAAACCGCATCAACAACAACACCCATTACCCTGTCAGCATTACCTTTACTAACCACGCTTAATATAATAACCACCGTGGTTGCATCATATTCTTTCTTTTCAAGCATAAAACGTAAACGCATATCAATAATGGGCACAATTGCACCACGAATATTAATTACACCACGAATATATTCCGGGGTATTTGGGATATTAGTAACTGAATCCCAGCCTTTAATTTCCTGTACTCTTAGAATATCTACACCGTACTCTTCACCCGCTAAAAAAAAGGTTAACAGCTCTTTAAACTCTTTTACCGGTTCGCCATTACCTAAATCTTCTGCTGTTTCCGACATTTTTTTCTCCTGAAGCAGCTATGCTGCTGCACCTTTTATTGAAACCACATTGCTTGCCATATCTTTCTGATATAAATCCATCAAACCGGCAATATCTATAATGAGGGCGACGGTACCGTCTCCCAGTATTGTGGCTCCAGATAAACCTTCAATTTTTCTAAAATTCGTTTCTAAACTTTTTATAACAACCTGCTGCTGACCGAGTAAATCATCAACATATATAGCTATTTTTTTACCTTCAGCTTCAACCACAACCAGCAAACCTGCATCCAGATCTGTCGAAACCGGTTTAATACCAAAGACCTGATATAAACGGACTATAGGTATGTATTCGTCACGTAAGCGATAAACTTCAGCATTTCCTGCCACTGCATTGATATTTTCTGTTTTCACCTGCAACGATTCGATGATTGAGATAACCGGTAAGATGTAGGTTTCTTCACCTATACCCACCAGCTGACCATCAAGAATAGCCAATGTAAGCGGCAGACGAATAGTAAACACAGAGCCTTTACCTGATGTCGATTTAACCTCAACGGCACCACCCAACTCACGAATGTTTCGTCGAACAACATCCATACCTACACCTCGCCCTGAGACGTCACTAACCACATCGGCTGTAGAAAATCCCGGGCGGAATATTAAATCGTGAATTTGATCATCAGTTAAACGATCATCTTTTGAAACAAGACCTTTTTCTCTGGCTTTTGAGAGTATTTTCTTTGTATTTAGACCGGCCCCATCATCTTTTATCTGAATAACAATATTACCGCCCTGGTGAAATGCACTCAGCTCAATGACACCTGTTTCAGACTTGCCCGCTTCCACCCGCTGCTCAGGTGACTCAATACCGTGATCCAGGGAGTTTCTCACCAGATGCACCAGTGGATCACCGATTTTCTCAAGCACGGTTTTATCTAACTCGGTGGTTTCACCGGTCATAATTAATTCTATTTTTTTATCAAATGTAGCACTGAGATCATGTACCAGACGTGGAAAACGTTGAAATGCAAAACTAATTGGCATCATGCGAATACGCATAACACTTTCCTGCAATTCACGGGTATGACCTTCCAGCTGAGCCAGACCATCTTTTAAACGATCTAATGTAGAATCATTAAAGTTATCAAGCTCACCAAAACGACTTAACATAGACTGGGTAATAACCAGCTCACCAACCATATTAATGAGCTCGTCAACTTTACTTATATTGACTCGTATAGAAGATGATTCTGCTGTTTTACCCGTTCTTCTTTCAGTAGTACGTCTTTCTGGCTCTTTTTTACGGCGATCATCATCATCCGTATCCCGACGCTCGGGGCCAATATAATTTTCTTCTTCTGCCAGAGCTTCAATTTTTAAATCACACTCATCATCAACCCAGGCAAATACTTCACGAATATCATCTTCGCTTACATCACCACCAATTAAATTAATACACCATGACTGGTGACAGTCCTCCGGATCCAGCTCACTTAATGGAGGAAGAGCGTCATTGTCTATTGTAACTTCTACCGATTCAGCCAGAGAATTAAGCTCTCTTAACAGGCGTACCGTATCATTACCCGTTTTCATTATGTCCAGATGGGGTTTGAAATGAACAATCCAGCCTTTTGCAGCCGTAACAGATTCCTGTGATTCGGATGCCGCGGCGGGCGCTGCAGTTTCTTCTCCTAATATACCTTTAATTGCAGCGGTCATTTCCGCCACATTGCTCACGTCGATTTCCGATCCATCACGAATCGCATTTAGCATATTTCGTAAAGTATCAACACTGCCTAATAAGGTATTTACAACTGGTATTGAAACCTCTCGTTCACCATTACGCATCTGATCGAGCAGGGTTTCCATATCATGGGTAAATTCAGCAACCGCGGTAAAACCGAAGGTACCACTACCACCCTTTATAGAATGCGCAGAACGAAAGATGGTATTGATATTTTCAAGATCAACCTCGCCCTGTTCCAGCTCCAGTAAACCCGATTCCATAATATCCAGGCCTTCAAAGCTTTCTTCGTAGAAGGTTTCGTGAAACTGCTCCAGATCAATTGACATTTTTTGCTCCTGGCGGTTTTTTTAGCCCAGTACTTTTTTAACAGTATTTAAGAGTTGGTCTGGATTAAATGGTTTAACAATCCAGCCAGTAGCACCGGCAGCCTTGCCTTCCTGCTTTTTATCCATGCCTGACTCAGTGGTCAGCATCAACATAGGGGTGAATTTATAATTAGCTTCACCACGTAAATTTCTAATAAACGTAATACCGTCCATAACCGGCATATTGACGTCCGTAATTATTAAATCAAACTGCTGTGACTTCGCTTTGGTCAATGCTTCCTGACCGTCTGCAGCTTCGACAACCTGATAACCCGCACCTTTAAGTGTGAAAGTAACCATTTGTCTCATGGAGGCTGAATCGTCAACCGCTAAAATTGTTGCCATTTTGTTATATTCCCCGGCTATCCTCTGAAAATTAGATAGTTAAAATTGCAATACATCTTGCAATTCCATCTCATGATTACATGTATAGACCATGTTCCATACTTCTACCATTATAAATCGTCATAATCGTCATATTCTACCATTATAAATTATCATAATCGTCATAATTTAAGTCCAATATTAAAAACATCGGAACATTAAATATAGAACGACCCACATTACCGGATGCAGAATTAATGTCAGTTATCTTCAAATAAAAAACACTGATTCCGGCCATGTTTTTATGAAAGTAACCCGCTAACAACTCTTTATATCGACTTGCAAAAGCATAACTTGAGACTAAACTCTGTTTAAGTTAATAAATAATAAATAAACCGTTTATTTTTAGGGTTTTCAATAGTAAATATGAGCTAAGAACCAATGAATGGAATCATTAGTGGTCATTGGACTTCACCACTGTGCATTAAAACTCAACATAAAACACCAGGTAACATCACTGTTACCCTATCGGACTACAATGCTTAAAATTGTGACTTAATGGAATTGAATATTGATTATGAGTAACACTAAATATCATTTTATTACTATAACGATCACATTACTCTGCGTTATAGCATTGAGTATTTACCCGGAAAAATGGTTAATATATAGCGCTTTAGCCAGCATTATAGCCATCAGTTTAATTGCTATTAAATTTAACTCTGGCAACACATCTAATAAAAAGAACTCTGTCATTGACGCTGAAAATGAGCAACAAATATCAAAGTTAAATTCTCTATTCAATGAACTTCACCAAACTACCCGTGAAGAAATTGTTACCTTGCTTGATGAAAACACACAAATTCAAACTCTTTTACATGGCGCTATTAGTGGGCTTGTGGCCAGCTTTCATGGACTTGAAAATGAATCTTCACAACAGAAAAACATGGTTTTTGCGCTGGTAGATGAAACTGCAAATGACTCTGAAGACCACCATACAATAAAAGGCATTGCTGTAGAGGCCGCTGCATCTATAAAACAGATGATTGATAGCATCACACAGATGAGTGCTCAAAGCATGGAGTTAGTTAAATCATTAAATATGATTAAAGATGACTATACCCAGGTGCTTAAACTGCTGGATGAAATGGACTCAATTAGTTCACAGACAAATTTATTAGCATTAAATGCTGCTATTGAGGCCGCACGTGCGGGTGACCAGGGTCGTGGATTTGCTGTTGTTGCTGATGAGGTACGTTCATTATCACAACGCAGCAAGAGTTTTAGTGACCAGATACGAACTCAGTTTGGAAGCACAGTTAGCACAATAGAGACAGCGAATAGTCAGGTAGGTAAAATGGCCTCTACCGATATGAATATGACCATGAATAACAAAGATCATTTTAATGACCTGATGCGTGAAATAGAATCAAAAAATGAAGATACTGCTAACCAGCTGACTGCCATTTCAAATGTTTCAGAGCTGTTAAACAAACATGTTGGTAATGCCATTCAATCATTACAATTTGAAGACATGATTACCCAGTTAACAGATCACATAAACAAAAGATTAATCCGCCTGGAAACATTAGGTACTGCAAACACAATCATATCCGACTCGCTTAATAGTCATACTGATATAACAACTATTCAACAACTTATACCGGCTATTGAAGAAATTCTTTCTAAGTCTGAGTCGCAACAGGCAAATAACAGCCCAATACAGCAACAAACGATGGATGATGGCGGTGATATTGAATTATTTTAGATTATCTACATTTTCAGATACGCCAATTAAACAATATTTTTAACTTACAAAAAACTGGAATTATTCATGAGCAATATTTTAGTAGTAGATGACGACACTTCTATTCTGGTTTTTATTGAACAGGCTTTAACTGATACACATCAGGTATTTACATCTGAAACCGTCGCAGGTGCTGAAGAAATTTCAAATAATAATTCCATTGACTTATTGATAGCTGATTTAGTTATGCCAGAAAAAAATGGTATTGATATGATTATGGAATTTCGAAAAATACATCCAGCTATAAAAATTCTTGCTATCTCTGGAGGCGGCGGAATTACCGGTCGCTTTGATTACCTGCCAATTGCAAAGCTGGTTGGTGCAGAAGATACTCTAAAAAAACCGTTTACAATAACTGAATTAAGGTCAAGCATTAACACCATACTTGAAATCAGTAATTAAATTTATCGCATGTCAGAAAATAATAAGATTGATATAGAACTATTAGAACAAATTTATGATTGTTCAACCACCTGCATACTGGATGAAAACTTCGCAATTATTGAATCCAATGAAAACTTCAATAAACTGAGTGGTTATAGCGAAAGTGAAGTCAGTGGAATAAGCCTGTTACAGCTAAAACATCAGGATCAGTCAAATAGTGTTTATGATTTTCTTATCAGAACTCTGGAAAAAGGTGAAATATGGAAAGGTGAGCTTCAATTTAGCCACAAAACAAAACACCTTATCTGGTTAGATACAACGATAAAACCCATTTTACTTAACCATCAGAAAAAACGTTACATAGGTACATTCATAGACATAAGCCCACGTAAGGTGCTTATTGACAACTTAAAACAAAGAGCCCATCGCCAGGGTCTTATTGCCATTCTTGGTCAAATATCACTCAACAACATCCCCATTCAGGACCTGTTAGAACAAACATTATCTGTTGTCTGTGGTTCACTAAACATAAACATCGGAGTCATTCAGGAAATAGCTGTAGACGGTGAAAAAGCACTTGTAAGAGCCTCCTACAACACAGCCATCTTACAACCGGGTGAAACAGTTTTAAACATCATCAATAACAATATTCTGGAGTATACCCTGCACAGTGATCGCCCTGTTATTTGCGAATCACTGGAAAATGAAAAGCGATTCAATACACCTGACGAATATTTACAGGAAAATGCAAGCTCAGCTATCTGTATTTTAATTGGCGATAAAAAATATCCTTTTGGTATTTTTACCTTACTATCAGATAAACCGAAAGATTTAAATATTGATGAAATTCACTTTTTGCAATCGGTTTGTAATATTCTTGCTGAAGCCATAAATCGAAAAAATATGGAACAGGCATTAAGGCACGAGCAGGAATTATCTCGAAACTACCTTGATGTGGCAGAAGTTGTATTTATTGTTCTGGATACAAAAGGAAATATTTTACTTGCTAATCGTTATGCTGCTTCAATTCTGGGTTATTCACAGGAAAGTCTTGCCGGCATGAACTTCATTAATGCCTTCATACCTGAAGAATATCAAAAGACTGTTTTTACAAACTTTAAAAAAATGATCAACAAGGAGAAGACACAAAATAATTTAGTAGATATACATGGAAATGTAACACCTGTTATTAACAGGCAAAACAACCTGAGACATATAAGATGGCGGTCATCAGCATTATTAAGTGACAATGGTGATGTAAATGCAATTTTATCTTCAGGCGAAGATATCACTGACATTCTGGCACATGAAAAAGAACAAAAGCACCTTGAAAAACAGCTACATCAAGCACAAAAAGTCGAAGCCATTGGTATGTTAGCAGGTGGTATCGCACATGATTTCAACAATATACTTGCCAGTATTTTAGGTTTTTCTGAATTAGCATTTGAAACATTAAATAGTGACGACACAAAACTACATAAATACCTTACTCAAATACAAAACTCTGGCATTAAAGCCAGAGATATTATTGCGCAGTTACAAAGCATAAACCTTCAGGATGACTCAGCGGAAAAAGCAATATTACTACCTTCATTACTAAAAGGCACTTTGCAAATGCTCAGGTCAGCATTACCGTCTTCGATAGACATGCAGTTAAACATTAACAACGATGTGCCTGCCGTTAAAATTAATGCACCCAGATTTAATCAAATGATTATGCACATATTAACTAACTCACGTAATGCACTTAATGGTAAAGGAAGTATTGAAATTAATTTAAAAACAGAAGAACTGTCTGAAACATGCTGCACAGCATGCAATTCCAGCTTTAACGGAAGATATGTAGTTCTATCCATTCATGACAATGGCCCCGGAATAAACAGTAATATTTTTCCTGAAATTTTTTCAAATAAAACAAAAAACACAAATGCGGGCCTACCTTTTATAAGTCACGTCATTCATAACACTCATGGTCACCTTCTCATTTCAGAAAGCCACTTAAGCACTAATACAAACGCACCTGGAACCTGTATAAAACTGTTATTTGAAATAGTTGACGAATCATCTATAGAAGAGAAACAGAAAAAAGATGAAATTGATTTTTCAGCAATTTACAATAAACACATAATGATTGTTGATGATGAGAATAGTGTAGCCTCATATATGGGCGAGTTATTCAGGGGAGCGGGGTTTAATGCCACTGTTTTCTGTGACTCGGCAGAAGCATTAGAATCATTTAAAAACAATCCTGATAGTTATGACTTAATTGTAAGCGACCAGACCATGCCTGTTATTACAGGTGATATTTTAGCTAGCCAGATGCTCGAACTAAAACCTGAACTACCTGTTATTATCTGTACCGGGCACAGTGACTTATTAGATAAAGAAAAAGCAGAAGATTTACAGATTAAAGCTTTATTAGCAAAACCGGTAGATTCAGCTGAATTACTTCATACTGTGGTAAACCTTCTTACAGAAAAAAAATAAAAATATTTTCTACCCGTAAATTAACACATTTTTTATTATGAACATCTCCTGCCAATTATCCTTTTTTCACATCTAGTATGTTTATGCAAAAATACTAAGCCCTGAATTCACATCAACATCAACAACTAACGCCTGTTCTTCAATACCAGAATCTAAACCTTTATTTTCTACACCGTTCGCAGAATCATCCGCACCTTCACCCTGTGACTCTGCACTGGCTTGCTGTTGTTCCGACTGAGTAGATACATTTGCATCAGATAAATTTAATCCCTGTTGTTCAAGCATTTCTTTTAATCTTGGTAAGGCCGCATCCACAACATCGCGCACCTGCGCGTGCTGTGTAACAAAATTAACACTGGCTTTATCGTCACTCATCGACAACTTAATTTCCATTGGTCCAAGATTTGCCGGGTTCAGTTTTATTTCAGCCTGCTGAAAACCACCCTTAATCATATACGAAACCTGTTGTGTCATTTGTTGTGACCAGTTTGCATTTTGTATATTCGCTGTAATGCTCGAGTTCAATGTATTGCTAAGTGGCGCTGCCGTATTTAACAGGCTCGGGGGTTCCGCGACAAGGCCTGTTGAACTAACTTGTGGCGACAACTGGGCACCTGAAAGAGCCGTTATTAATGGAACCTGTTGCAGGCGAGTCGTTTGCGTAATGACATCTGTTGTTGGCATCTCACTTATAATTTTTGTATAACGCGCATCCTGGTTAATTGCTTTTTCAGACAAAGTTGCCGTTAAGTTAACAGGCACACCAAGTGGCTTAGCCGTTGTAACTTCAGATTTTATGACCGGTGTATTTTGCCTGTCACTGTCAACCGGTGTTTTATTAAGTAAGTCACTCATTCCTTGCTGAGTCATTTCTGTAACCGCTGTAGACTGGCCGGATGCAACGACCGACTGTACAGATACAGGCACAGACTGACTATTCTGCGATTGCGAAACAGGCGGCAAGGCACTGCCCGCCTGCGGCAACAAAGTGGCAATTAAAGGGTTTGCAATAACACCAGACTGTTCTCCAATATCGGTCTCAGTCTGTATAGCTTCTTTTACAGATTCACTTTCTACAGCCGTTTCATGTTCATCGGATACCGGTTCTACCGAATTATCAGAATCAGCCGTTTCGCGCTGGGCCGATTCATCATCAGTAGCGTTATCTCTTTGATTATTATCTGAATTATGAGTATTTTCCTGAGCTTTAACCTGGTCGATTTGCTCATTTAACTGCTCTTTAAAAGGCTTGTCTGTATCCGAAACACTGCCCTCAGGTTCTTTAGATTGAACCCGATTATCAGCTGGTTTTTGTGCGCTGACAGGCGCTTTTATATCAAGTTGCTGCAATAATGCCATAGACCACCCGTACAAAGATTTATTGTGTTACTAAGACATTTGCAATTGATAGGCCAACATTTGACTGATAGTTGTAAGTCTTAAAACTATCGTTTAATCCTGCTAGAAAACTCATCCTGTTCTTTCTGTTCTATCCTTGCTTCTATCTGGGCTTCCTGCATCTGATATTTTACAATGACAGCATCTAACGCTTTACTGCGTGAGCGGGTTTTTAACCAGTTGAGCTTTTGTTGCTCACAAACCTGTTTTTTATTTTGAATATTAGTCCGGGCCTGCTCAATACTCTGATTCAGTTTATTCAAAAACAACTGATAATCTTTTAACTGCATCGCCCCTAAACCACTACTAACTCTATTACTGTTATATTCACTACGATAACCAATCAATTGCTCTAACTGTAATTGCGCATCAACGACTGCCTGTTGCGCTGCTACAAAAATCTGCACCGCCTGCTGTTGCAGCTGCTCTGCATGTTTTGCTATTGGTTGAATTCGTTTTGAGCGCATAAAAAGTAATCTTAAACTTTATATCAAATAAAACAGACACAAGCTGCTTACTTTGATTTATAAATTAAACATCATTAACGTCTGGCTGACCAAGCTGATTAGCAGATTTAATCAAGTCAGCTAACATCTGCTGACTCCGCTTAAATGGAACCGCTTCATTCATACTCTGGCGCATAAAGGCCTGAATGTGAGGCTGCATTGCAATAGCCTGATCAATAACCGGGTTAGTACCCTGTTGATACGCACCAACATTAATCAGATCACGGTTTTGTTCATATATTGAGTATAGCTGTTTAATTTGCTGGCTTTGCGATATATGGTTTTCATTCGTCACCATTGGCATAACACGACTAACGGAAGACTCAAGATCAATCGCAGGGTATTGCCCCATATCAGCCAGTTGTCTAGACAGCACAATATGCCCATCAAGAATACCTCGAGCCGCATCAGCAATAGGATCGTTATTATCATCGCCTTCAGTTAATACGGTATAAAATGCAGTAATTGAACCCTGGCCTGCCTGACCATTACCCGCTCTTTCAACCAGCTGGGGTATACGGGCAAACACAGAAGGCGGATAACCTTTTGTTGCCGGTGGCTCGGAAATAGATAAACCAATTTCACGTTGCGCCTGTGCAAAACGCGATAAAGAATCCATTAACAATAAAACCTTTTTACCCTGATCACGAAAATATTCTGCAACGCTGGTTGCCAACATAGCACCATGAATTCGAACAAGGGGGGATGAGTCAGCAGGAGCGGCTACGACACAGGCACGTTTAATTCCATCTTTACCCAATATATCCTGCACAAATTCCTTTACCTCGCGCCCCCTTTCACCAATCAGACCAACCACTATTACATCGGCTTCCGTATATTTGGTCATCATGCCTAGTAAAATACTTTTACCTACACCGGTACCCGCGAACAAACCCATTCGTTGCCCACGACCCACTGTCAGTAAAGAGTTAATCGCTCTTACCCCAACATCTAAAGGCTGTTTGATAGGATCACGCATTAACGGGTTAATTGGTTTACCCGCCAACGGCATATTAGCTGCCATATCGTGATTAACCTTAATGGGCCCTTTACCGTCTAACGGACGCCCTCTACCATCAATTACGCGCCCCAGAAAACCATCAGAAATTTCAATAGAACTTGAATGACCAACCGGTATTACTTTTGCATTTGGAATCAGTCCGCGACTTTCACCCATTGCCATTAAATAGGTTTTATCTCCAGAGAAACCAACAACCTCTGCTTCTATAGAATGGTTGCCCGGCGCAATAATATTGCAACTGGTACCTACTGCAGCTTCACAACCTATCGCTTCCAGCGTTAAACCCACCATGCGGGTTAACCTGCCTTCAACTACTGGTTCTGGAGCCCTTACTCGAGTTTGTTTTTTTGATAGATCAGCTATCCAGCGTTGAAAGTATTCACTTTGATTAATCATTGCTTTCACCATCCTGATGCAAATTAAGCTGATCAACCAGTTGCTGCACTCTGGCCTCAACTGTTGCATCTATATGTGAAGTACTGGACTCTATTATGCAACCACCGGGGTTAACTGATTTATCTGCAACACAGGCCCAGGTTTGTTCATCAGTATTAATGTCTGCCTGATTTAATAGAGCAATATCCGCAGCATTTAAGTGAACCTTTATATCTCGAGATTTAACCGGTAAATATTCCAGTGAGTCATGCACCAGTTTTTGTATATGCTGCGCGTCAAGTGCGCTTTCTTTCTGTAATAATAATTTCGCGAGTAAAATAGCAAGATCAGCTAATTGGTGCTCAACCTGCTTATCCAGTTCTTTCAAAGGTTGTTGAAGAAAGTTAAAAACATCCTGTAATTTACTTGCCTGTTGAAGCCCCTGCTTTAAACCTTCTTTGCGACCCGCAATAACAGCTTCATCATATGCCTGTTTCTGTAAAGCCTCTATTTCCTCTACCGTTTGAGGGCGTATTGCTTCATCATTCATACCAACAATAGCGCCCTTTAATTCTGGCAACACAAAATGCTGGATTTCACTTTCGGGAACTTTAAATGGTTTTGACATAATTTAAATATCTTTTCCTGGATTAACGGTTAGACCATTTCCTCAGCACCACTGCCACCTAGAACAATATCACCTTCTTCCGCTAAACGACGTGCGGTACTGATAATATCTTTTTGTGCAGCTTCTACCTCACTTAAACGAACAGGACCACGAGCTTCCATATCTTCGCGTAACATTTCAGCTGCACGTTTAGACATATTCTTAAGTATTTTTTCTTTAAGGCCTTCTTCAGCGCCTTTAAGAGCAAGTGTTAAACTATCGGTAGACACTTCTCTGAGTAATGCCTGAATACCACGATCATCCACATCATTTAAATTGTCGAATACAAACATGAGTTCAGAAATACCTTCCTGCATATCCTGATCATGCTCTGCAATTGAATCCATAATAGCGCCTTCAATAGAAGACTCCATAAAGTTAAGAATATTGGCTGCTGTTTTAAAACCGCCCATACTATTTTGACTAACATTCTGAGTACCAGAAAACTGTTTTTCCATAATTTTATCCAGTTCCTGTAATGCTGCTGGCGGAATACCTTCCAGCGCAGCCACACGCATTAAAATATCCGGACGTGCACGTTCCGGTAACATTTTTAAAACTTCGGCAGACTGGTCCGGTTCAAGATAAGATAAAACAATAGAAATAATCTGTGGGTGCTCTAATCGAATAACTTCTGCAACTGATCTTGCATCCATCCACTTTAAAGATTCCAGGCCTTTATTACCGCTTCCCAGCAAAATTCGGTCAATCATGCTATTGGCCTTGTCCTGCCCCAGAGCATTAACCATCATCTCACGAATATAATCTTCCTGACCTATACCAACAGAAGTCTGGTTACTTACCTCAGAAATAAAATCATCCATTACTCCCCCCATAGTTACCTTGTTTACATTTTCAAGGTTTGCCATAGCCGCACCAAGGCTTTGAACTTCTTTAGGGTTAAGGTGTTTTAATACTTCCGCAGCATTTTCCGAGCCCATTGCCATTAACAGGACTGCTGCTCGTTGTACTCCGTTCAATGATAAATTAGTTTCTTCAGCCATAGTCATTCACGTCTTTATGATTCAGCGCCAACCCAGTCTTTTACAACATTAGCCACTTTTTTAGGATCCTGCGCTACCATCGATTTAGCAAACTCTATTTTTTGATCTGCATCGCTTGGTAAAGGTATTGCCTCTTCCTGATGCTCAAGTTGTGCAGCACTACCCTCACCTGTGCCACCTTCACCTTCTGCGCCCTGTGGCGAAGACAGAACAGGCGCTGGTGGAACATACGATGTCAGGCCTTTAATTGATGGTTTAAGTATTGTAAAGATAACGATCAGTATAAGTATAAACGGCCATATCCATTTTAATGCAAACTGTACCCACTTGTTATCCATAATACTGGGTTCCGGTAAGTCTTCAATAGTCTCTACTGGTGTAAATGAAGCATTAATAACATTTACCAGATCACCCCGTTGCTGATCAAAACCAATGGTTTGTTGCACCAGAGTTGTTAATCGTTTTATTTCATCTTCAGTTAATGGTGTTCGGGTAGACTCTCCATCTTCTACAACAATTCTATCATCAACTAAAACTGCAACTGTAAGACGCTGAACAATTCCACTGCTTGTGCGTGAGTGACGAATGGTACGATCTACTTCATAATTTCTAACACTATTACGACTGGAATTTGATGGCGCTCCATTTACTCCGCCCTGGCCAACACCACCCGCACCTTCAACTAACTGCCCACCATCAGGTGGCTGATTAACTAATGCACCGGGTACACCACCGCCGTTGCGACCACTAAAACGTTGCGACTGTGATGACTGCTCACTGCGCAGTGTCTGATTCGCATTGTTATATAACTCTTCTGTACTTTCCTGTTGCGTAAAATCAATTTTCGCATTAACCGTAGCACGTACCTTACCTGCCCCCATTATAGGTTCAAGCAAACGCTCAATTCGTTGTTCAAAATCATTTTCAACCTGACGTGAATAATCATATTCACGTGCCGTTAATGCGACATTACTTTCAAGATCACCCGAAGATAACAGGCGACCGTTCTGATCAACCACTGTCACATTTTCTGCCGTTAAATTTGAAATACTAGAAGCGACCATATGAATAATGGCATTAACCTGGCCCGCTTCAACTACGCGTCCTCCATAGAGACTTAAAGCAACTGAAGCTGATGGTTTCTGTTTTTTGCGTACAAAAACAGAACTTTTAGGAATAGCCAGATGCACTCTGGCTGATTTTACATTTCGCATAGTACTAATTGTTCTTGCCAGTTCAGTTTCCATAGCATGATGATAACGTGCACTTTCAACAAACTGCGAAGTACCAAAACTTTGTTCCTGTTGCAGCATTTCAACACCGATTGCTGTACCTTTTGGTAAACCCTGCGCAGCAAGATTAAGGCGAGCTTCATGCACTCGACCTGACTCAACCATAACAGAACCGGAAGCCGCATTTAATTCGTAAGGAATTGCAGCCGACTGTAATGCCGCCACAACTTCAGCTGCATCACCTGGCTCAAGACCGGTATATAAAGATGAAAAACTGGGTGCAGTGCCCCAGGTATAAATACCAATACTAACCAGTACAGTCACCACAACACCCAGAATTGCACCGATAAATCGGGGCACGGGAATCATCATTGTCGTATTCGGTACTGCTGCTTGCTCTGCCATTTTTGAACCTTTTAACTCACTGTTATTTTCTTAAGCTCTCTATTATGAAGCCATAAGTCTTAATGCTTTTTTAAACAGGCATATTCATAATTTCCTGATACGCCGTTAATAATTTATTTCTAACACTGGTCATTGCCTGAAATGAAACGCTGGCTTTTTCCATATTAATCATTAACTCTGCCATTGTGATACCTGAGTCACCTTTCTCAAATGCTTTAGCCATATCACCCGATTTCATCACGGTATCATTTACAGAATTAATTGAATTCGCCAGTACTTCTGAAAAATCTGTTTTCTGAGCACCCTGCACTTCATTTATAGAAAGTGCATCAGGACCTATCTGTGATTTCGCCTGAGCTTCCATCACTCGCATCTGGGCTAACACTTGTTGTACATTCATATCGCTCATCATATTTCTCCTGATTAAGATTAAACGCTTATACCAGAGTCACGCATTCTGGCCAGTTTGTACCTTAATGTTCTCGGACTAATACCCAGCCTTTCTGCTGCATATTTACGACTACCGTTACCCGCTTTTAATGCCTCAAGAATAAGTTGCTGTTCACGATCTTTAAGGCCGTTTACTAATTCTGAATCCTGCACCGATTCTATTTTTTGTTGCGTACCCATAAATTCATAATCATCTGTCTCAAGATGTATATCAGCCGCTGTCACTTCATTACCATTTTTGAATATCAGTGCTCTTTGCATTACGTTATCCAGCTCACGCACATTACCGCGCCATGAATAGTTAAGTAATTTTTGCTGCGCATCTGCTGTTAATGTTAAAACATCAGACTTATTAGTTATTTGTTTATTCAACAGCTTTTTTGCAATGGGAATAATATCTGCAACACGTTCACGCAAAGGTGGTATATGAATTGGAAACACACTTAAACGATAAAATAAATCTTCTCTAAAACGACCATTTTTAACTTCGTCTTTTAAATTACGGTTAGTCGTAGCCAGCACTCTCACATTTAGTTTAATTGTTTTACGACCACCTAATCTTTCAACCTCTTTTTCCTGCAATACACGTAACAGTTTCGCCTGTAAAGCTGCATCCATTTCTGATATTTCATCTAACAGTAATGTGCCATTCTGTGCCAGTTCAAATTTACCCGGTGTTGCCTGAACAGCACCGGTGAACGCGCCCTTTTCATAACCGAATAAAACAGCTTCCAGCATATTCTCGGGAATAGCCGCACAGTTAATCGCTACAAATTCTTCATTTACACGCTTAGACTGATTATGAATAAACTGGGCAAAAACCTCTTTACCCACTCCGCTCTCGCCATATAACAAAACCGTTGCTTCACTTTGTGCTACTTTACTGGAGAGCAGTTTTAAAGAACGCATCTTTTCATCTTCTGCCAGTAATTCATCTTCATGTTTGACAGCAACTTCTTTAGAAATTAATTTTTTAATTACTTCCTGCAGGGCTTCAACTTCAAACGGTTTAACCAGGTAATCTGCTGCGCCTAAACGCATAAAGTCCACTGCTTTTTCTATACTTGCATACGCGGTCATAACCACCACAGGTAAATCAGGATAACTTTTCTTAATCTGTTGTAACAATTCAGAACCATCCATAGGCTGCATCTGCACATCACTAATAACCAGTTTAAACTGATGTTCTTTTAATCTTGCAAGCGCTGCCTGACCATGTTCAGCACACGCCACTGAATACCCGGACATTTCGCAGGTATCACATATTGCCTCACGAAGTTGTTCATCATCTTCAACAATTAATATATCAATGAATTGCGGCTTAGTTTGACTCATGCTTTTTCTCCACTTTTAATCCCACCGACCTGATCATTTTTTTTCGTTTTTCGGGGATCAATATTTATTTTCTGACCACTGGCCATAAACTGTTCAGTTCTATTTATTGGCAGACAAATATAAAAAGTCGAACCATTTGCCGGCTGTGAGCGCACTAACAGATCTCCGTGATGTGCCTGAACAATTGATTGTGCAACAGCGAGACCGAGTCCGGTTCCACCTTCACGACGGGTAAAAAATGGCTCAAATATTTTTATCTGTTGATCTGCAGTTAAACCAGGGCCATTATCTCGTACTGCTAAAATCAGATAATCAGCTTGCTGATAAACCTCAAGTTCAACTTCACAACTTTCACCACATGAATGCTCATCGCCAGCCTGCATTGCATTTTCAACCAGATTAATTAACACACTAACCAGCGCATCTAAACTACCGGTTAACTGAATATCATTCAGCTGACTTATAATGGTTAACTGTGTATTGTTTTCTTTAAGACGTGTTTCAATTCGCGTATTAAATGTCACTAGCAAATCATTTAACTGGAATTTCTGTTCTGCAAATTCACCACCTTTTGCATACATCAACATATCATTAATTAGTTTTTCCAGATAACGCATGCAGGTGCGTATTTTTTCAACTGCTTTATTCTGCTGTGGATTATCTGACGTAAACTGATTTAACTGAGATGCATATAATACGGCGGATGCTAAAGGGGTACGCAATTGATGCGCAAGGCCTGCTGCCATTTGACCCATAGCGGCTAATCTATTTTGACGATCGGACAAACCTTCTAACATTCTTTGCTCAGAGATATCATCTAATAAGATAATTTCGCCCTGATTACGATCATCAGTCGATGCATCTAATGACTGTTTTTTTAAACTCAGAATACGACCTGAATTTAAATATAAATCCTGCTCTGTATGTCGAGAAACGCTATGCGCATAAACACGGCGCCACTGTTTACCAATGAGACTCTGTTCAAGAAATAATTCTGCTGCGGGATTAGCCGTTGTAATGACTCCCTTTTCATCAACCAGTAATACGCCTGCGGGTAATGCATTTAAAAGCGTTTGCAAACGATGCGCTAACTGCTCTTTTTCTGCCAGTTGAACTAATCGCTCATTTTGAGCAGATGCCAGCTGCTCGCTTAACTCAGCTGCGCGACTATCTAACTCCTGATATGACTGTTGTAATTGATCGGATAAACGTCCAAATTGCTCAAACGCCGCCACAAGTTGTGCCGGGTCCTGCAAAGATCTGTTTTCCAGATTAATTGCCCTGTTCTCTGTTTGTATGTTTGCTGTCTGCTGCATGTCGTGTTTATGTCACTCTGATTCGACTTAGCAGTAATGTTGCATTTAGTATGCCAAAAGAATTTTTATATATATTTCATATAGTTACAAGTGCAGTGGCAAACAGGAGTCAATTAACCGGCTAAGAAGGAGAGGTTTTGCCGTGAAAAATAGTCATAAGCCTTAAGCCGTTAGCCTTAAATCAAAACATAAAAAAAGCGAGCCCTCCATAGGAGAGCCCGCTTTTGAGTTATAACTTATATGACTTAAGAGTTACAATTATCTCTTCAAGCTTTAATGTCGTATTTCTTCAGCTTTTCAACCAGAGTGGTTCTGCGCATTTTTAAAAGTTTTGCCGCATGCGCAACAACCCCGTTAGTTTTGCCTAACGCCTGCTTTATCAATTGCACCTCTAAACCTGCCAGGTGCTCTTTTAAATCCAGACCATCATCATCTAAGGCCGAATCTTCAGTGGTGATTGCATCTCCAGCTAAACCTTCAGATATTTTTTTAGGTAAATCTGCGGGTAATTTTTTAAGCAGACTATTTTCTATCTCATCATCTTCATCCAGATCAGCAAACATTAATGCCTGATTAAACGGTTGCTCGGATTTAAACGTTTTTGTAGCGGGTTTATTAAATGTCGACGCAGGTTGATATTTAGGCGGTAAATGCTGAGCATCTACAATACTGTCAGGATATAAAATGGATAAACGTTCTACCAGATTTGATAATTCACGCACATTACCCGGCCATGAATATTGACTGAGCATTTCTGTGGCTTCTGCGGTTAAACGTACTGTGCCCCTATCATCCGCTTCTAACTTATCTATCTGATCCTGTAATAAAAAGGGAACATCTTCAAGTCGCTCTCGCAGTGATGGCAACTCAATAGGGAAAACATTTAAACGATAAAATAGATCTTCACGAAATTTTCCGTCTTTTATATTATTTTCAAGATTACGATGAGTTGCGGCTAATATGCGCACATCAGACTGTATGCTTTTATTACTACCCACCCTCTCGAAGGTGCGCTCCTGTAGAACCCGTAATAACTTCACCTGCATAGGCAAACTCATGTCACCTATTTCATCAAGAAATAATGTGCCTTTCTCCGCCAGTTCAAAACGCCCCTGACGTGAATTAATCGCACCGGTGAACGCACCTTTCTCATGGCCAAATAATTCACTTTCCAGAAGATCAGCTGGAATAGCACCACAGTTAACCGGCACAAAACCCGCCTTACAACGATTGGATAAAGCGTGAATATTCCTGGCAACAACCTCTTTACCTGTTCCTGACTCTCCAAGAATCAAAACACTGGCACTGGTTTTCGCTACCTGCTCGATCATGGTTCTTACATATTGAATTGCCGCACTGCTACCACCGAGCTTGGGTATTCTGCTCACCAGTTTCACAACTGATGATTCACTCGAAGCACCAGTAGCTCTCACTTTTTTCAATGCTTCGGCCACGGGTTCATATTTCAGAGGCATTTCAAGGTGATCTAAAACCTGTTCAAACTGAGACTGGTATTTGTCGAGGTTAGTTTTGTCCTGATTAAACAGTAAAACAGACAAACCTGAAGATTGAATTTTTTGCAGTGCTTCTACTCTTGAACGCTCCCCCTGAAATTCACCCAACAATACACAGATAAACTCACCGCTGTTTAACGCACCGGTTAAAGCATCAAGATCATTTACGTAAAAGGTATCAAATCCCATAAAGCCCATAAGTGACTTTATTTCATTAAATAACTGTGAATCGTCTTCAACCAGTAGAATTGCCGGTTGTGGCGAGGTTTTTGACATATTAATCCTGCTTTATAAATAAATTATCAATTAGTGATATTAAAGCAGATTTTCTCTGAATGTCAAAAAATTGTCGTTTTTATTTCTTATAAATTCAAACAGTTAGATAGATATATTGACGACCTTTGATTTCCGGCCAGGACTCATCTACATCGGGGAAAGACCGCCGCTTTCTGGCGCTCTGCCCCCTGTTGTGATGCCATCAAGAGTAGTACGATGTGGTTTGCTACTCTGTCAGATTCTAGCGGTATGAAATAATGAGGTACTCCTTAACTGAATTAAATCACAATTAAACGTTGTGTTTGTTATACGCATCAACAACTTTACGCCCTGTCGAAATTTTTTTAACTTCGTCAGAAATAGTCTGTTGTTGCCGGGTACTATGCTGTTTTAACAGTTCATCACTCTTCAACATTTGACGAATGCCTTTTTCAACTTCTCCAACATCCTCCTCTAAAACCGGTGTTGAAAAAAAATCTTCTAATTCACCAAAACGTTCAGTTTCCAGCTCAAGCATTGCCTGCCAGTTTTCATCTGCAGATAACTGATGCAGCGTGTCAGTCATCTGCAGTATATTTTTCCACTGCTGTTGTCTTGGTTGCAACATGCGTATTAGCTTTCCTGAACTTTACTATTTCTCACATCCTGAGGAATAGTTGCCCAGCCAGCACGTATTTCATTCATTAATGAAAGCACTTCATCAATGTTTTCTATTTTATTATCTATATTGGCAGCCAGTAACTGGCGCTGCATATAATCGTATAAAGCCTCCAGGTTTTTAGCAATTTCACCGCCTTTTTCCATATCAAGAGATGTACGTAAACCATCAATAATAGAAATTGCCTTGCTAATACTTTCACCTTTAAGCGGCACATTATTTTGTTTCATATGCATTTTTGCCGCATTTAAACGCTGTATCGCACCATCTATAAGCATTTGAATTAATGTGTGCGGATCAGCGTTACCCACCGCTGCCTGTACACCTACCTGCTTATATTGGTTCATCGCTGCTGAATTTTGCATTGGCATATTCCTGTTTAGGGGCCTATTTTTAGGCTTTTTTTTATCCATCTGTTGGTTATAGCTGACTAATGAGTAAGCTGCTCACAACAAATGACGACTAGTTCTGGTTAAAAGTAACGCCCGGTAAAGCATCGAGCTGTTGAGTTAAAAAGTTACTGGTTGCATTTAACTGACTCACTAATACATCCAGCGTTGAAAATTGTCTTCTATAACGATCTTCAATATCGTTTACTCGTTTTGTTAAATCGATACGTTCCTGAAAAATACTTTCTATCTGGTCATTAATGCTATCGGTTTTAGCCGTTAGCTGACCATCCTGATTCTGAAATTCTGTTAATAAGGTATTTAACTTTGAAGCAAGTCCACGGGAAAAAGTAACCGCACCTCGATTACCTGCATTACTGCCCGTAATTTCTAATACCAGACCGGTCGCGGCACCCGAACCGGTTAGAAAACGCCCCGACCCTGTAGCAGGTAAACCACCTATCGTACCCGTTACATCTTCCCCATCTGTAGAGACACCACCACTAATAAAACCCAGTGCACTATTTTCTGATGAGATAGATAACTTTGAATCAGAACCATAAGAGTTCGAGGTTACTTTAAAGGCACCTGATTCATAAGATACAGATACCCCTAAACCTTCACTCTGCAAGCTATTCGAGGCATTAATTCGATTTTCAATTTCCTGCGCCAGGCTATCCATATCGGTATAGGTAGCCTCAGAAAGAGAAACGGTGCCTGAAGATATTCCATCTACTCTGATTGCAAAAGAAGAATTACTTGAATCAATTGTTATCGGGCCTGTAGTAGCAACTGCATCAAAAGTACCTTTTGTCGCAAGCGCTCCAATTGATACAGCATAACGACCTTCCTGAGTAGAAAGGCTACTATTTGTAACAATCACTTCACTATCAGATGAGTTGCCGTTCGCATAAAACAATTGCGCAACAGAATCAAAATCTTCGCTTAATGCATCATTTAACTTATTACTATCAAGCGCAAGTGTGCCATCTCTATTTGTGGTAATACCAATTGAACTAAGACTATTGAAACTGCCCGCATTATCAACAAAACCACCCAGATCCCGACGTATTTGCTGCATTAAATTTCTTGTTGTTGTATCACCCAGCAAAACTCCATTTTGCCCACCTTCACCACCATAGGCAGTCAGGCTATTAAAAACTTCCGCCATTTCATTAAAAGAACTAACAAAATTACTGATGTTTTTTTCTGCTTCATTAGAATTATTATCACTGATAGAAACCTGAACAGGATTACCAATATCTGCAGATTTCAAATTAAGTGTGATACCCGGGATAGCACCCGTAACCGTATTCGTTTCCCGAAAAACAGTTAAACCATTAATGGTTAATTCTGCATCCGATGCTGCCTGAGTCTGCTCGACATTCGTTGCAGTACCATTAAATGCCAGTACGGACAACCCTGTCGTATCAATATTGTCTCCCGCTGCTCCACCCTCTTCAACGGTAATACCAATACTATTATCCAGACCCTGTTGATCAGATGTAATCAGTAAACGAAAGCCGGAACCATCATCAACAATAGAGGCTGTTACACCAATATCTGCCGCATTAATTGCGTCCCGTACTCCGGAAACCGTATTGTTCGAGCTATCAATTTCTACCGTTTCACTGGAGCGTTCAGTGTTATTCGTAAAGCTGGTGTAAGTATCATCACCGGTAGCAAAATCAGTGCCCGGATCATAAACCGTTGTTCCAAAACTAAAGGTCAAATCCCCATTACCGATCACTTCATCCAGACTATCAAATGCAATTGACGCTAATGTATGGGATTGAGCCAGGCTTTTCACTTCAACAGAAAAATTACCGGCTTTTGCGATACTGGAAGTCGATGCACTTAACACATCCTGATCACTCACTGAGACTTTACTACTATTAAATAATGCAGCAGAGGTGAGTTTTCCAAATGAAGACTGAAAAGAACTAACCGCACCTTTTATTGTTCCAAATGCGCTGAGTTCAGCTTGAAGGGTTGCTTCTTTTAAATTTAAACGGTTTTCTGTTGGCGCACGCTCGGCTTCCACAATCTGTTCCAGGATGCTACTTACATCCAGACCAGAACCAATACCTGCTGCCGAAATTGTTGCCATGAAAACCTCGATAATACGCAGGCATTCAGATTATTCCGAAGCCCGCTATTATTTATAATTAATTACAATTATGTCAGAAAGACTCGTTGCAATTAAAAGGCCAATTATGCAGATGTTTCAAAAATTAAACCGGAGACATCACCCATCTGTTCATGAATGCTACGAGAAATACGTAACACCTCTTCGGAGGGGATCTGCCGAATAACTTCTTCAGTCTCTGAATTCACCACTTTTACTACTGTGCGACCACTACTGTCATCAACACTAAAAAATAGATCACGTTCTATATTTTGAATATGCTGATTTAATTCGGTCACTGCCTGCTTTAAATCTTCACTACTAACTTCCTGCTCTTTCGCTTCAGGCGGTAAAACTTTGCCTTCCGAAGCGGCCGATTCGGCAACAAGATTCTGCCGATTTTCAACCTGATTAACATTTGTAGAATTAGATTTAACCACAGATGATGAACTCAGTAGATCTTTTGAAATCTGACTTGTCATGATATCACTAGACATGTTCACACCTATTCACAGTTTGAAAAATATTGTTAGACAAACACCAGAACACGGCGGTGAGAAACTCACCGGCCGCCTGTCCAAAAGTTGTTCTGGTTATTATCACCGACCTACCCTTACTGAAGTAGACTCAATACTAACTGTGGTAGTGAGTTAGCCTGAGCTAACATCGCAACACCTGCCTGCTGTAGTACCTGAGATCGGGTCAGATTAGCCGTTTCAGATGCGAAGTCCGTATCCTGGATTCGACTTCGTGCTGCACTGAAGTTCTCAACCGCAGTGTTCAAGCTACTGATAGTCGATCCAAATCTGTTTTGAATCGCACCCAGATCCGCCCGGATACTATCAACTTTAGCTAAAGCGCCATCAGTAATATCGATTGCTGAGTTAGCGCCTTCAACTGTACTGATATCAATGGTGTTTACTGTTTCAAGTGAACTTGCATTAATTTTATTCGCTACACCAGCAAATATGCTACCTGCTCCTTCAGCAAGACTAGACGTTACAGTAAATGATCCATTTGACTGAAACTCAACATTACCACCCACTACCGTTGAATCTAAATCCAGTGCCGTACCATCTTGTAAGTTAACCGCTCCACCTTCACCGCCAGTGATTCGTAAACTAACTACTGTATTAGAAGTTAAATCTGCAGTTGAAGATGAAAAATTCTCAAAATCAATATCATCACCATTCGCCTGCACTAAATCGATAGAGCTACCGTCAACACTAATGCTAGCACTGATACCCGTTGCACCTGATTTATCGTTAATCGCTACCGACAACTCACTCAAATCACCTGTGGTTACATTAGCTGAAACAGTTTCACCATTTAGAGTTAATGAAATAATACCATCTGCACTCAGATTACTAATTGTTGCCGTTGTTCGTGCATTGGCTGAAACACCAGTAGTATCAGATAACTTATTAACCTGTGCTGCTATATCAGAGGCTGAACTATCCTCAGAAATATTAACATTTGCATTACCATCACCAGAAATACTCAATGTTTGTGCTTTAACAAAATTACCACTACTAGCATCACTTAATGCAGAAGATGCCGTTAACGTTGCATTAACACCGCCAGCTGCATTAATAATACCTGCAGCTCCAACAGCTACATTTGAGGCAATATTTATACCCGCTTCTTCAATTAACACCGTTAAGTTACCAACTTTCACTCCAGAGTCAGTAGCAACGTCTTCTGTAATCGTCTGACCAGCAAAACTTATTGTACTAGCACCGCCTTCAGTACCTGTTGCAACCGCCGCGAGGTTAACACCAGAATCAACTACACCAGCATTTGTAACACCAGTTCCAGTATTACCCGATAGATTTAGTGTGAAATCAGCACCTGTAGCAGAGCCGTTATCATCAGTTGCATTATTTAATGTAACACCTAAACCTGTTGTAAGAACGGGACCACTATTTACAACATAATCAAAATCATTACCATTACGTGTTACGGTTATAGATGCATTAGCTGTATTAGTTCCAAGAATAGTAACAGATGCACCATCAGCTAATACACCGGCACCACCATTCAAATCATTTGAAATGTCATCCGCAATAGTTGTTGCTGTACTACCAGCCGTAGCTGTTATACTTACTGCGGTTGTCGTACCATCAAACACAACATCAAACGTGCCTGTATCACCAGTACCGCCACCAAAACCCAGACCACTTACATAGTTAAATGACCCCGTTGCATTATCAATAGTATCGAAGTTCTCAATCGCAATATTTGCACCACTTGCACTACTAATGGTTTGAGTCGTGCTGTTGTAACTTAGATCACTACCAGCGCCATTCAGGTTACCAATTGCAGTAGAAACAGCAGAATCAAAGTCAGTTTGATACGAAGCGGTATTTACAGTAAACCTAACTGTTTCTGTTGTTGTATTATCCCCAGCAATAAGGTCAAAAGTAACAACATCACCATCTTCTGCTCCAGTTGGTGGCGCGGTTGCTGAAAACTGTGCCGAGTTAATCTCTGCTGTAGCACGAACTCCATCAATTGAATTCAAAGAAGCCGCAAGCGCTGCTGCATCACGATTATTGTTTGCTGCATCTACGGTGATTGTCTGATTACCACCCGCAGTTGAAATAGTAAGCACCTGATCAGCAATTCGTTCTGTAACAGCAGCATCAACATCTGCATTAGTTTCAGCAGCGTTAAATGCTGTAGAAGAAGTATCAACAGAGAACCCAGAAGTAGCTACTTCAACACCCACCGTTGAGTTATTTGATGAAACCTTGTTGATACCAATCGTATCAGCAGTTGCACCAGATACATTTACATTGATTGTCTGGTTGGCTTCTGCACCCACCTGGAAACTCTGCGCTGTAAATGAACCATCAAGTAATTTCAGGCCGTTAAAGGTAGTTGTGTTTGCAATACGATCAAGTTCTGATACCAGCTGATTTACCTCAGATTGTAGACTTAATCTATCCTGAGACGAGTTAGTTGAGTTAGCAGATTGAATCGCCAGCTCACGAACACGTTGTAAAATATTTGTAGACTCTGCAAGTGCACCCTCAGCAGTTTGCGCTAAAGAGATACCATCATTCGCATTTCGTGATGCCTGTGTCAGACCTTTAATCTGAGTAGTAAAACGATTTGAAATCGCAAGACCCGCAGCATCGTCTTTCGCACTGTTGATACGTAAACCAGAAGACAGACGTTGTAATGAAGTCTGAAGATCACCCTGTGATTTATTCAGATTTCGTTGCGCATTTAATGATGAAAAGTTGGTATTAATGACTTGAGGCATGGTTATCTCCTAAGCTTCAGTCGCCTTACCAGGCGACTAAAGGTCTTAAACTGGTTGCAGCGAATTATGTTTAATTCGTTCTCACAGTATGTATCGTCCGCTTCTCAGATACCTTTAACATTATTTTGCTTTTTTTTAGATAACACAAAACAAAGCTAACTCATTGTTTATTATACAAATAACCTAAACATAAGAAACCGTCAATAAAGAAATAAACAATTTATTTCCAGATATATTTAAAGTTTAGCAACGAAATTGAACGTGTAAATAGCACTCGGATAGACGGAATTATCATGAACTCGGGGGAGATAACTCGTATGATTCATCAAACTCGGGGAAAGGTCGCCGCTTTTTGGCACCCTGTCCCCTGTTGTGATGCCATCAAGAGTTTTACTGAGTCAGATCACCACTGTCAGATCATGGTGGTATGGGTTGAGGGGACAGAGCGGGAAAGATGCTCAGTCCCCGAGGGAGATGATCCGGAACACTGAATAAATTACGGGTCTATATAAACTCAAACAGACTCAACGCCTGAATTCGTACAAAGGTTTGCTGAGCCACCTGTAAATTAGTGGTTTGAAATGTCATGTTACTAATGGCTTCTGCCAGGTCCAGATCCTGAATTTCAGATCTTACACCCTGCAGATGAACAGATTTAGCTTCATTGTCATCAAGTTGACTATCAATAGAGTTAATACGCCCACCGATACTGGTTTGCACATTAATAATACCATCCATAGCAAGATCAATATTGTTCAATGAATTATCGATTTGCTGAGAGAGAAATGTACTGGAAGGTCCACCTGCGGCAAAAAAACCAACATCACCCACAATGGCTGAAGTAATAGAAGCAACGGAAGCAACTGTATTACTACCATTATTATTCAATAACATGACACCATCATTACCCGTATCAGCTAGATTACTTAAATTCAGATTACTAAATACTTCTCCATTACCACCGTCCGTTCTAAATTCTATTGCACTGGTTGTCGGGTTAACGGAAAACGTCACACTTAAACCCGGTGTTGTGCCATTTAATGTAAACGTGCCATCCAGGTTATCAGTTACCCCGGCTGCAACCAGACCTGCAGTTAAGCTTGTCGCAGTTGCCGCATCCGTTGCACCTGCAACCGCAGCCACATTTAGTGTAATACCGTCAAAATCCAGATCAAAACCAATTGCATCACCTGCGGTAAAACCATTCGCCAGATACCCACCACCAAAGCTGCCGGTAATATCTCCGGTTCCCGGTGTTTCAAGCTCTCTAACCAGGTCACTTAATGTAGTAAAAATATCCTGATAACGACTGGCTTCAACGGTAAATTCATCTCCCGCTACCGGTGTCTCAGAAATTTGTACTTCAATACCCTCAAAGGTAATTGAACTTCCATCGTTATAAGGTCGAGGGGTTACACCAACAACTGCACCCGCCGTATTATCAAAAACTTCATAATTATCAGCATCAATAAAACGGATTGTATAATCATGACTTTGAAATGCTGTTCGATCGGTAACAGAACCGGTTGAAATTTTTCCTGTTCCCGCATTGGTACGATTAACATCGACAGAAAAATCACCATTACCGGTGCGAATCATTTGAAACACTTCTGCACCTGAATTGTTTGCAGTTACCTGACGACTACTGCCAATCTGAATTGCGGTCTGACCTTCATCACCATTATATGTATAGTTACCCGCACCATCCGTTGTAAACGCCTGAGTTTTAGATTGAAAACCGGAAAAAATATAATCACCGTTTTCATCTTTTACATTCGCGTAATCAAAGAGCTCTCCTAACTTTTCTTTTATTTCACTGGCAATCGCCTGGTTACTTTCTAAATCATTAACACCGGTATTCGCTGCCTGTATAGACAGTTCACGTACACGCTGCAAAACAAGGTTTGCACTGGTTAACGTTGACTCTTCTAGATTTAACTGCTGTGTTGCATAATTTGCATTCTCACCAAACTGTTCAATCTGGCTTAGTGCTTCATTTATATCAACTATACGGGCAGCACCATTTGGGTCATCTGATGGTGACTGTATCTTTTTACCCGTAGATATCTCATTTTGCACCCGCACCAGATCTTCCTGCTGCCTGAGGATATTTTGCAAACCCTGATTATGAATAAGTGCTGTCGATACTCGCATAATTACACCGCGTTAAGTAATGAATCAAATATTTCCTGTGATACCTGTACCACACGAGATAAAGCCTGATATGCCTGTTGATAACGAATTAAGTTTGCTGCTTCTTCGTCTAAATTGACACCGGAAACACTTTCACGTCTTTCAATTGCACCATCTAATAAACTTTCTTCCACTTCCAGATTAATTTTAACCTGTTGTGTCACCACACCCACACTGGATACCAGTCCTGTATACGACTGCTCAAATGTCGTGTTACCACCATTGAGCACACCTGTTGTTTGCAATGAAGCCAGTAATAAAGCATTTCGATTATCCGCTACAGCGCCAGCATTATTTTGCACTGTAAAGGTATCACCTGCTCTAGGGTCACCGGTTAACTGAATCTGCCAGCCATTTTGATTTACATTAATACCATTAAAATAAACCACGTCATTCTGTAATACTGTGCCGCTTGCACGATCAACAACATCAAATGTACCGGATGGATTTGTCGGGTCAAAAAACACATCAACTGTACGTGTTAAATCACCATCTAAAATATCGGTAATCGTCGGTGACGTTACCTCAACTGAACCAATATTATTTATACTGGTGGTTGCACGTACCGGGCCTGCCGCCGCTATTTGTGCCGGGTCGGATATTAACGACTGAAAGCTCACTGCACCTGAATCAGTAGGGCGAATGTAAAACGAGTCACCTGCAACCGCTACACCACCCGCCGCAATTTCAAGTCCGTCAACTGAAAATGGACCAGCACCGGAAGCTACCGTTACATTATCACTGAGCCTGAGAACATTATAATTAACACCATCAAAACTCACTTCATAATCTGAAGCCGTTAATGAAGATACATCGGTAATGGAAAAATTCATTACCCCGGTTCCCACGTTATTCTGATTAGGTAATGCAATCGTGCTCGGGCCAACAAACGTGGCCGGGTTACCTGTTGTAACAACACCTGCCGATATACTTGTACTACTTGAACCTAATGCTGACAATGTCAGCCTCGTATTATCCGTTGCTCCATCCGTTAAATTTGAAATAACTAAATTATTTCCCAACGGACTGGGGCCGCCTGCCGTTTCAAATTTTATATTTGAACCATACAGTTCAAACGTCATACTTATTCCGGCAGTGGTACCCGCTAAAGTATAAGTACCATCGCCATTATCTGTTACATTGGCATCATTATCTATTCCGGTTGCGCCAAACAGTAGTCCATTCGCGATATCCTGATTTGTATCACCTACCTGAACCGTATAAGCCGTGTTCACAGTCCGTCCATCAAACTGTAAATCAAAACTGATGGTCTCTCCGACAGCTAAACCATTACCCAGATAATCACCTCCAAACTGTGCCTGCAAATGCCCCGTACTCACTGTACTAAACTGATTAGTACCAAAATCTCCATTTAAATCATAACCCTGTGTATGCTGGGCATTCATAGACTCCGCCACTGAAATAGCCAGGAGTCCCATCTGGTTTTGAGTCTCATTTAAAAAGTTGTCTCTTACATCCAGCAGGCCACCCAGATCACCACCCACTAATGTGTCAGTTACATCAACCGTGCCGCCACTACTTTGAATACCAACAGAGATTCTGTCAGGTTGCGCTGCATCCTGTTGTGCGACCAATGTAGAAACCGTTGATCCGGAAACCAGTAATTGACCTGTACCCACGAGTACATTTAAATTTCCATCAGCCTGCTCTACAACCGTAACGGATATTTTTTCAGATAACCTTTTTAATAAAGCGTCACGTTGATCAAGTAAGTCACTAGGGCGATCTCCCACGGCACTCACACTACTCAGGCTTTCATTAAGGCTTCCAAGCTCGGTAGCAATTGAATTTATTTCACTAATCTCAGCACGAATACTCAGATTAATTTCAGACTCCAGAGCCTGAAGCTCATCACCTATAGAGGTAAAACTTTGTTGTAAAATTTCAGCTGAGCCCAGTAAAGCAACACGTGGTGCCGTTGCAGAAGGGTCATTTGCAAGGTCATTCAAGGCATTAAAAAAATTATCCAGTGCCGGCATCAAACTGGCGTCTTCATCGGCAACAATGCTTTCAACACGTACCGCATAGGATTCAAACGTATCCAGTCGTGCAACATTCGATGTGCTATTTCGTATACTCAGGCTATTGAACTGATCAATAATCCGGTTAATCGAACTTAAATCAACACCCTGCCCAAAAAATGCCGGCCCTTCACGTAGTGGAGTTCGCGCATCAAGTTCAGCACGCTGACGTGTGTAATCTTCATTACCGACATTCGCAATGTTATGAGAGGTAGTGGCCAGCGCACCCTGATAGGCGCTTAAACCACTAACAGATATATTGAGTAAATCAGGCATAACGCCTCACTTCCTATTCTACAGTGTTGATATCAACCGTCTTCCTGACTGTAATCTCAAGCAAAGCCCCATCCTGGATAGCCAATGCATTGAGATACAGTCAGGTTAACGGCACATTTTCTATTTTCTTTAATTCGGCCTGTAACACTTCATTTCCACGCACCCGGTTTATTTTATTGGCATATTCCGGATCAGTTGCATAACCGGCTTTTTGTAATTCACGCGCATATGCAGATGAGTCATACCCATGCTCTAGTGCTTTCTGATATCGTGGATTTTCCATAATAAAACTGGCGTAATCTTCAAACGATTGTGAAACAGAATCATAAGAGCGAAACTCCGCTTTTTCCTGTTGCATAACACCGTGGCGAACTTCACGTGTCATAATTTCCACCTTGTCACCCTGCCAGCGATTATCTGCTTTAATTCCAAACAGATTAAAACTGTTTGAACCATCCGCATGTTTTGGTGTGTGTTTTCCCCAGCCTGTTTCCAGTGCTGACTGAGCAACTAATACATCTGCATCAATACCCAGCTTTTTAGCTGCACGCTGTGCATGGGGCCATATATCGTTAATAAATTCTTTTACGGATTGCCAGGCCGTTGTCGGTGCCTCATCAGGCGCTATATTTTTTACATCTTGCGCACCTGAAGTATTACCCACGGAATCTTTACGTAACTTATGCAGTGTTACATTACTTTCAAAAGGCCTATCAACAGGACGCGAATCAGATAAATAATCTTCAATGCGCTTCTTGTTTAATTCACTATCTGGTTTTCCACCTAACTGCCTTTCAATAACATCCGCTAAACCTATACCTTTGCCATTTGAAATTTGCATACTCAATTGCTTGTCATACATGTCCTGATAGGTTTTTTCACTTTTACTACCAAATAATTCATTTTCAGGCACGGTTTCACGCATGCTTTTTAACATCATTTGCACAAATAAAGATTCAAACTGTTTAGCAACTTCTTTAATTGCCTCCGGACTTTTCTCACGCGCATCTTTTTTAAGCTCTGTTAAAGCTGAAAAATCCGTATAGATAGCTGTATCAGAAACCATTTAACTAACCGGTTTATATCACTATTAATTCAGCAGTTAATGAACCCGACTGCCTTAATGCTTCTAACATAGCAACCAGGTCACCCGGTGCAGCACCAACCCGGTTTACCGCGTCCACTAACTCTCTTAAACTAACCCCGGGACGAAATAAAAACATACGTAAATTTTGATTATCGACATCGATTCGATCACGACCAACTACCGCGGTTGTACCATCATTAAATGCACCACCCGGCTGACTAACGATCGGATCAGCTGTCACGCTCACAATTAAATTACCGTGCGCGACCGCGGCAAGTTTTATTCGTACATCATCAGTAATAACTATCGTACCGGTACGTGCATTTATAATAATTCGAGCAGGCGCACTGTCAGGATTAACCTGAAGATTTTCTAAAAAAGAAACAAACTCAACTTTCTGAGTTGTAGTCGGTGGGGTTAATACCTGAATAGAAACCGCATCTAATGCCTGAGCACTATCCGGCCCCAAAGTATTATTGATAGCCTGCACAACACGATTTGCAGTTGTGAAATCACCCTGATTTAAATTCAGTACAATTTTTTCCATATTCGCAAATGGATTGGGTACTTCACGCTCAATGGTAGCGCCACCCGGAATACGACCAACACTTGGAATATTAACGGTGACTTTAGAGCCATCACTTCCATTAACACCAAAACCACCCACGATTAAATTACCCTGAGCAACCGCATATATTTTTCCATCTGCGCCTTTCATAGGGGCCATTAACAAACTACCACCCCGTAAACTTTTTGAGTTACCCAGAGATGAAACCGTAATATCAACTTTTTGCCCTGGTTTACTAAAGGGGGGCAAATTTGCATGTAATGCTACTGCGGCAACATTTTTCAGCTGAGGCGTTACACCTTGCGGCAAAACAATGCCGTATTGCTGCAACATGCTTTTAAAACTTTGCGTGGTAAACGGAGTTTGTGACGTCTGATCACCCGTACCATCAAGACCAACAACCAGCCCATAACCCACCAGATGGTTATCTCTGACCCCTGCAATAGAGGCAATGTCTTTAATACGCTCTGCATGCGCATTAATAGATATTAGCAATGATAACGAAATAACTGATAAAACACGGTGCCAAAGCATTGGCTCTCTCCAGATAAATGAGTTCTCTACCTGTATCACTGCAAAAGTAAGGCCAAGATCACTAAATCACTGCTAAATCTAGCAATTTAGGAATCCCTCAGCAGATTAAAACAAATACAGCTATTATTTAATAACCCCCATTCAGTAGATCTGAAAAAATGAAAACTTTAGACCCTAAACTCAAAAACCTGATTTTGTTTTTTATATTCTCCCTGCTTACAATTAACACTGCTTACTCACAACAAACCGATAAAGTTGTTCTACATATTAATAACCCTTTAAAAATGACCATGCTGGTTAATAATGTAAAAAATTTACGCAAGATGTTAGGTAAAGACGCTGTAATTTCTATCGTAGCAAATGGGCCAGCAGTAGCCAGATTTTCAACTGTATTTTCATCTCGTTTTCAACTTGATGAAATTCTCAAACAAAAAGCGAGTGTCAACGTATGCTCCTTTGCTTTAAAAAACAAACGCATAAAAAAAGAACAATTATTTGGCGGGGTAAATTACCTGGAGGATGGAGGTGTAGCTGAACTGGTAAAATTACAACAAAATGGTTTTTCTTACATTAAACCTTAAATATTTATTTTTTCTAAAAAAAGTCATCCCTGACCACTGCAAATCATGAACAACTAAAAAGGCCACCATTTACCATTCATAAACTGACCAAACCAGCCCTGAGTATTCGCATCTGCCAGGAATCCTTCACCGCTATAAGCAATTTGCGCATCAGCCAACTTGGAAGATGGCAAGGTATTATCAGCTAATACATCCAATGGCCTAACAACACCTGCAATACGAATATATTCTTTACCCTGATTTAAGGTAAACCATTTCTCACCCTGCACAACCAGATTTCCATTCGGCAGAATATCAACAACAGTTACCGTAATTTCACCAGTCAAACTATTACTTTGAGAACTATCCGCTTCACCAGAAAATTCACGCTCGGGTGCAACAGAAAACTCCAGAACATTATTACCCTTGAAAGTCGGTTGCACACCAAACAATGTTGGGTTCGCAGTTGTAATTTCATCTTCTTTCTTTGTACTGGTGCCAGCTTTTTTACTCGCACTGGTTTTTTCATTCAGGATAATTGTCAGTATGTCACCAATACGATATGGTTTTGGATCTTCATACAGAGAAATACTGCGCTCCTGGAATAAAGAACCACTATTATAATTCATTGGTTTAGGTGCGATTGGTCTTACGATGGGTTCAAAATCCGCAAGCTCCTGAGGTTTTACATTGCAACCTGAAACAGACTGCATTGCTATAGCCAGTAATGAGTATTTTATTAACTGTAAGTTTTTCATTCTATTCACCGTTATTAGTCTTACAAGTTATTATTCACATACTGCAGCATCTGATCTGTAGTAGAAATAACCTTCGAATTCATTTCATAAGCTCGTTGTGTTTCAATCATGTTTACAAGCTCTTCTACAACATTCACATTTGATGTTTCAACTGAGCCGCTTAACAATGTACCCAGCCCCGTTAATCCGGGTGTTCCGTTAGTGGGTGAACCACTGGCCGCAGTTTCTGTAAAAAGGTTATCACCTTCTGGCTGCAAACCTGCAGGATTAACAAAATCAGCTAACTGAACTGAGCCGATCTGAGTTGGAGTCGTATTACTTCCTGTTAAAACGGTAACCGTTCCATCCGCACCAATAGTAATACTTTGTGTATCTGCGGGTATGGTTAACGCTGGTTGTAATAACAAACCCTGCGACGTCACAACCTGTCCATCCGCATCTATCTGAAATGTACCATCACGGGTGTAGGACAATGAACCATCCTGTTGCTGTATCTGAAAAAAACCACGACCCTGAACAGCCATATCCAGAGGTTTACCGGTTTGTGTAATATTTCCCTGTGTATGTAATTTTTCTGTGCCAACTACACGAACACCGGTACCAATTGATAAACCAGATGGAGCACGTGTATCTTCAGTTGTATTACCACCGGCCTGACGTTTATTCTGATAAATCAGATCCTGAAAAATAGCCTGATCTCTTTTAAAACCTGTTGTATTTACGTTAGCCAGGTTATTTGAAATAACAGATAAACGTGTTTGTTGTGCGTCTAAACCTGTTTTTGAAATCCACAATGCGGGGTTCATATTATTCTCTCCAAACTACTCTTTTTATCTGTCATTATTATTTAACTGTTACGCAATAATTGTGCTGATGATTCATCTAGTGTTTTCGCTTCCTGCATTAATTTAATACCGGTTTCGAACTGACGCGCATTACTAATCAACTGAATCATCTGACCCACAGCATTTACATTACTTAGCTCTAACACACCTTTTTCAAGCTTTACGTCTACCGCAGCAGGTTCTTCACCTCCACCTCGTGTCAACAACAAACCATCTGCATCTTTATATAAACTTTTCACATCCGGGTTTACCAGTTTAATTTTATCTGCAATAACCAGAGACTCTGCAGACTGACCTACGGGTAAAATACTAATTGAACCATCCGTACCAATTTCAATTTTTTCTGCTGGAGGAAGTGCAATAGGACCACCGTTACCTAACACAGCAAAACCCGTACCGGTTGTTAACAAACCATTACTATCTAATCTTAAGTCACCTGCTCGGGTATAGGCTTCACCACCGCTAGGTGTCTGTACTGCAATAAACCCTTCACCATTAATGGCTACATCCAGTTCACGATCTGTCGTTGACAACGAACCCGGTTTTATATCTATGTCATCCGCATTCTGCTGTGCCATAACACGCGTGTTATAACCCGGACCACTTACATGCCAGCTGGTAAACGTATTAAAATGTGATTTAAAACCGGTTGTATTCGCATTAGACAAGTTATGCGATATAGCAGTTTGTGCCTGCATCGCCTGCCTTGCGCTATTCATTGCGGTGTATAACATTTTATCCATTGTGAACCTCGGTTTTCTCTATAACACTGTGATCTAAAGTTAACACCTGCGAGAACGAAAATTGCATGTGTCAGCTTTAGCTCACAATTCTGTATAAATTACTTTTTATGTAATATTAATTATTGTTTGAGTAATTGTATTAGCCGTTTCAATTGCTTTTGAATTTGCCTGGAAATTACGTTGTGCCGTAATTAAATTTACCAGTTCTGCAGTCAAATCTACATTTGAAGTTTCCAGCGCACCGGTTTGAATTAAACCAAGATTACCTGTACCCGCTTCACCACCAATTACCGGGCCTGAATCAACGGTTTCAACCCAGGAAGTGTTACCTGTTTGACGTAAACCCTGGGGGTTATCAAATCGAGCCAATGCAACTTTACCTAAAGCAGTAGTTTGACCATTTGTAAAACTCGCTCGAACAAGACCACTGTCATCAACTTCAAGACCTGCTAGTCGTCCGGTTGAAAATCCATCCTGACTTAAAGACTGAACAGAAAAACCACCCTGCGCTTCCTGAGTAACTGTATTTCCCTGACTGGCAAAATCTATCGTTATATCGATAGGAGCCGCACCATTTGTTAATGTAAATGCATCAAAATTCAGTGCTCCCGCTGTTGTAGAGTTGGTCAAATCCAGTGCACCTGCCGAATCAAAATCCAGCACTGCTGGAGACAGAGCTCCGCCTGTTGTCATAGGAAAACCATCCAGTGTTGAACGTACATCCCACGTATTATTAAGATCATCACTCATAACATAATACATAGTTAAAATATGCGAATTACCCTGGGAATCAAATACAGTTGCAGAGGTTGAGTTATGAAAATTTGAAGTATTTGGCGCAACGGTTGTACCGGCCAGAATTGCCGCATTAAATTCATCATCAATACCCCCTACAGCAGCAGGATCAATTGCAGGTGAAATCGCTGCAGGTAAATTTAAATTAATATCAACACCTGTTGTTGCCTGTGGGCTACCCACCGTATTGGGCACCTGCAAAGGAATCGTTCCTGTTAAACTGGTTGTGCCTACCACTCCCGTTATCGGGTCAACTGGAAATACCTGTAAAATTTGTCCTGCACTATTAGCAACAAGGCCATTTTCATCCACCTGAAATGCACCTGCTCGTGTGTAAGATAAATCAGCGCTTGTCTGGTTATTTCGCATAACAAAAAAACCTTCGCCACTCACAGCCATATCCAGTGTATTTTCAGTAAATTCAAGATTACCCTGACCAAACTGTTGAGATACAGATGCTAGCTGTACACCCGCACCTATCGCATTTGACGTTGTACCTAAAGGTGATGCTGCAAAGATATCTGAAAATTCTGCACGTGAACCTTTAAAGCCGGTTGTTGAAACATTGGCTACATTATTACTGGTTACATCCAGGTCAGATGATGCAGCGTTTAAACCACTGAGTGAAATATTAAATGACATACTTGTATTCCTCGCTTTATCGTAATTACTGGATTTGATTTACCTGATTAAAACTGACCGTTCCAAGATTTTCTAATTCGACTAACATTTCCTGACCCACACCACCTAACGTCAGACTTTGAACCTGATCAGTAAGCTGAGGAGTCAAAGACTCTGTGGTATTACCAAAGGTTGCTTCTACTTCAATTTGATAACGACCTGTAGGTGCTCGCTGTCCACTAAATGTGGAGCCATCCCAGTTGAACGGCACCAGTCCTGCAGGTTGTGGTCCCAGTTCAACTCGACCAAATAATTCACCGCTTGCGTCATAAACATTAACCGCAACATTGGATGAACTTGAATCCAGCTCAACAGCTCCATCTAAAGTACCCGTTGAAGGCAAGTAACCCTGATCGTGCTCAACCAGTACCTGACGCCCTATAATATTGGACGCCTGCAATGCCTGAGATGACTGAAGATTGGCTGCCAGATCATTAAATGAATCCAGTAAACCATTAATGCCATCAACTGCACCAAACTGTGCAATCTGGCTCATAAATTCATTATTATCCTGTGGCTCTAACGGATCCTGATTAGCAAGCTGCTCAGTCATTAATTTTAAAAAATCATCCTGACCCAGCTCTGTGTTACTTTCTTCTTCACTCGGGTCAGCATAGGTACGTAACCCTGGAATATTTTCATATGTATTAATTTCCATTATCTAATCCTCTTAACCCTGACCTAGTTGCAGGGTTCTTAATATTAATTCTTTTGTTGTACTCAATACTTCAACATTATTCTGATAACTACGTGATGCCGAAATCATATCTGCCATCTCAGCAACCGCATCAATGTTCGGGCTGTAAACAAAACCATCATCATTTGCCAATGGGTGATTAGGACGAAAATGCGGAACAGCGGTTGTATCTTCCTGCATAATTTCACGCACCTTAACCAGGGCAACATCATTATTACCATTCATGTTTTTAGCTTCCTGTAATACCGATTCAAAAACCGGATGACGTGCCTGATAAACATCCGCCTCATTACCGGAAATAGTTTCCGCATTGGCAAGGTTTGATGACACGGCATTCAAACGCAACATCTGCGCACTCATACCAGAACCCGCCACATCAAATACATTAAATACTGACATTACCTACTCCTACAAAAAAACTTAAATTAAGACTGAAATTAAACACTGTATTTACTCGCCTCTGAAAGCTGTTTTCAGCCCTGAAATTTTACGCGTCAGAAACATTAACGTGGTTTGATAACGCACAGCATTTTCAGCGAAGGCTGCCTTTTCTTTTTGTGTATCAACCGTATTACCGTCAGCCGAACTCTGCTCTACATCGCGAAACTGAATATCACCAGAGAATTTATCCTGCTGTGTATTGATATGTCCCTGATGAGTTGTTTTTAACATGGCACCATTCTGGCTTTGTGTACTTTGTAAAATTTGATCAAAATCGATATCACGCGCTTTATAACCAGGTGTATCTGCATTCGCCAGATTTTCAGCTAATAACTGATTGCGACGCTCAAATAATAAAAGTGCGTCATCATGTACTCCTAAAACTTTATCAATATTAACTGGCATTAAATTTTCCTCTTGCAGGTGTTATTGCAAACATAATGCCAGTTTATTTTTTCCTTTTTTTTCAATCAGTTAGCAGGGTACAGACAATAGATTTTATAGAGAAGCGGCAAGGCTTGCCGCCATGTGGCAAGGATAGTCATTCGTCTTACGTCGTTAGCCCTAGGTCACAAAACAAATAAATAGTGCATAAAAAAAGGCTCCCCAAAGGAGAGCCTTTTTTTATGACTTATGACTATTTTTTATCAATAACCCTTAAGCCGATAAACAACACCGGTGCTGGCACGCACCATTTCAAATCGATCACAGTACTGGGCAATAGACTCAGATGCACCCAGCATTAAAAACCCCCTCGGATTTAATGAATCAGCCATACGATTTAAAATATCTGTTTTAGACTCTGCAGAAAAATAGATAAGTACATTTCGACAGAATATGGCATCAAACTTTCCCAGTGAAGCATAACTTTGCAATAAATTGACTTCGCGAAAATTAACCCGACTGCGAATATTCGCATTAACCTGCCACTGATCACCTACGGGTGAGAAATACTGCCGTTTACGCTCTTCTGACAAACCTCTGGCTAATGCAAGTGCATCATATTTAGCCAGTTTGGCGGCTGTTAATATTTCCTGAGATATATCGGTCGCAGTCACATCAACTCTAAAACCCGGGGTTTTCTTTGAATATTCATCAGTAATCATACTGATAGAATATGGCTCCTGCCCACTGGAACAAGCTGCCGACCAGATACGAATAGAATTTTTTTTCTGACTTTTATACTCTTCGTATATTGTTTGACTTAAAACCTGAAATGGGTAGGTATCACGAAACCACAATGTTTCATTTGTGGTCATGGCTTCAATCACTTTTGTACGCAAAGCAGAACTCATCGACTTATTAAGCGTATTAACCAGTTCCTGAAGCGTCGGGATATTATTATCTTTCATTAACCGGTTAAGACGACTGGAAACCAGATAATGCTTATTTTCACCTAATACAATACCGCAGGCCTTTTCCAGAAATATCTGAAAATTTTTATATTCATCAGGGGAAAAGCTTGCGGTCATATGAAATTAGGTCCACCTCATTTTTGAGGTTTAATGATTGATTTGATAGATTGTTGTAGATTCTACATCAATATGCCTAAGCATCTGAAATATTTTCCATACCATCTGAAGGATCTTTATTATTCACAACATTAATCACTGAATGAGCCAGTTCATTGGGCTTAAACTTGGGCACAAAATGATTGGCTCCTACTTTCTCAACCATACTATTGTTAAATACGCCACTTAATGAAGTGTGTAACATAACATAAAGATCCTGCATACGAGGGTCTTTGCGAATTTTAGTTGTTAATGTATAACCATCCATCCTCGGCATTTCTATATCTGAAATAACCAGAGCAATTTTCTCACTCAAAGGCACTCCGTCTTCAAGCATTTTTTCCAGTGCTTCATAACCTTCCTGACCATCATTTGCCATGGTGCATTCAATGCCTACTTTTTGTAATACCCTTTTAATCTGGTTACGTGCAACAGATGAGTCATCAACAACAAGTATGTGTTTAGGTTTCTCATCGGTAAATTCAGAAGCGCCGTCCAGCACATCAACTTCAATTTCTTCATTCACGCCCATAATATCGGCAAACACACGCTCTACATCGATAATCTCTATCATCTCATTATCGACATGAGTTACTGCTGTAAGATAACTACTTGCACCACTGCCTTTGGGTGGTGGCAAAATTTCATTCCAGCCCATATTTGTAATACGATCAACACCCGCAACCATAAACCCCTGAATGAAGCGATTATATTCAGTCACAATAACAAAACTGTTTTCTTTATCTACAATAGGCTCATTACTTATAGCCAGACCCAGATCAATTATCGGTATGGTGCGGTTTCTTAAATGTGCAACACCCACAATTCTGTGATTCGATTTTGGCATTCGCGAAAGCTTGGGGCAGCGAATTACTTCCTGCACCTTAAATACATTAATTCCATAACGCTGTTTACCTTGCAGCCTGAACAGCAATAACTCCAGTCGATTAGTTCCAGCTAACTGGGTACGACTATCAACACTATCTAATACACCGGCCATTTATGACTCCCAACAGTGAATTTTAAATCATTCATTTTTATATAACCCAGAAAAATATATACAAGTTTTTCATATAAATTAAATACATAGTTTTAAATAATTAAACTATACTCAAAATATCTGGCACACTAATTCACCAAATATCTAACTGGGTTCACTTATGATATTAGTCTATATAGGGTGAAGTGCTAGTAAATTACGACAAACCTGTACAATTATTATAAATAGATCATGAGAGACGTATGCCAAGTCCATTTATTCTGACCAAGCTTGTATTACCTATTCTTCAAGCCGCTTTAAATGCTGATATCAAGCAACTTGATCAGCTACAAAAAACTAACCCCGGATCCGCAGCCGCAATTGCAGATATAGTTGCTTTGATTAATAACTATAATCAAAGCATAGCCAACGCAGCCGCTTCCGGTGTCTCCTCACTTTCAGAAACCTATGAAATTTTAACCAGAAACCTTCAATTACAGAAAGAAGCGACAAATATTAATGACGCGATTGCCAGTGTTGCTACGGCAACTGAAGAAATGGCTGCAACTGCTGCAGAGATATCCCAGTCATCAACCGCTACAGCTCAAAGAGCAACTGAAAGCTACAGCAAAACTGAATCAGGCAATATGGCCATATCATCTATGATGGGTGATATGGATTTGTTAGAGGGTGCAATGTCATCCATGTTTGGTGAAGTACAGAAGTTCGCAGGGTTCACTGAAGAAATCAATAATTTAACCGCTACGGTTCGTGATATCGCTAACCAGACTAACCTGCTCGCATTGAATGCCGCTATTGAAGCTGCTCGTGCGGGAGAAGCTGGTCGTGGATTCGCCGTTGTGGCAGACGAAGTTAAACAACTTGCGTCTAAAACAGAGAATGCGACTGTCGAGATTGAGTCAGTTACCAATACAATGAACTCACTCATGGGTGAAGTGAGTAGTTCAATGACATCGAGTCAGGATCGCCTTAATAAAAGCCTGGATAGTCTGGAAACAGTAGCAATGGCATTAGGTGATGTTACCGCTGTTGTTAATGACGTGACAGAACAGGTACAGACGATTTCCACTTCCGCAGACGAACAACAGGCTGTTTCTGCCGAAATGGCTTCTAAACTGAATGAAATTACACTTGCTGTACAGCTAGAAAATCAACAGGTTGATGATATTTCACACCATGCGAAACAGCTGAATACCTCTATATTGAGCCAGTTTAATCATCTGTCGACATTAAATCAGGATCAAATTTTACTACAAACAGTAAAAGCAGATCATGTTACCTGGAAAATTCGCCTGGCTGCTATGGCAATGGGTGGAGACATTGTTCCTGAAGATGAACTGAAAGACCATACACAATGCAGATTAGGTAACTGGTATTACAGTAAAGGCGAGCAAAACTTCAAAACCAATGAAGCTTTCCAGAAAATGGAGCGTCCTCATGCTCGTGTTCATGAAATTGGCAAAGAAATTGCAGCATTAGCATTACAAGGGCAAACAGATGCTGCCTGTCAAAAAATTGTTGAAATGGAAGAACACAGTCAACAATTGTTTGAACACATAAACGAATTATTAAATGAGGTTAATTCACCATGAACAACTGTTCTGCAAAATTGAGAAGATACGCTATCGTTAGCCTGTTTTTTATTAGTTTCAGCTCGATGCCCAACTCAATTTTTGCAGAAACCAGCACCTCAAAAAGCTTACACAGTCATCAGAAAATTGCAGAAAGTGCCAGACAATTTCTTGACGCCAATATAGAAAAATCACAGTTTTCCCGAATTGATATAAAAATGAGCCAGTTAGATTCTCGACTCAAATTATCACAATGCCCACTCCCTCTTACCACTACTCTGGCTCCAGGTAGCCGATTTGCCGGTAAAACAACGGTACATTTACGCTGCAACAGCACTAGCCCCTGGACAGTTTATGTAGGTGCCAAAATCAAACTGTATGGAAAAGTAATACAAACAGCAACACCATTAACAAAGGGACATATCTTAAGTAAGCATGATCTAATCGCCGCTGAAGAAGACTTAAGTGCTATTAAATATGGATATTTTACCGATACAGAGTTTTTAATTGGTAAACAACTAAAACGTCGCTTACCTCAGAGAAAAATAATTAAAGCAAATTACGTAAAAGCCCCAACTCTGGTTAAAAGAGGCGAACTAGTCACTATTATTGCCGAAAATACGGGATATTCAGTAAAAATGACTGGAACAGCAATGGCTACAGGAGGCCATGGAGACCGGATTAGAGTCAAAAATAGCTCTTCGAATCGCATTGTAGAGGGCACAATCAAAGCGGCTGGTATTGTCAGCATAAATTAATCTTAAAATAATCCTAAAGTTATTTTATATCTGGCCGATAAAGACTGCGAGAGAGTATAAATCAGGTGTTTACACCCGGAGAGCATTATGACAAACCCAATTAATCCAATTGGCAGATCAACAACAGGGTCTATCAGTAACAATACTGATAAGGCTCAAGCTAAAAACGCTACGGAAAGCAGTAACGCTCCCCGTGCCAGTACAGAAGATACTGTTAGTTTGTCCAGAGAATCGCAACAGGTTTCCGGCTTACAACAACAGTTAAAAAATGCCCCTGCAGTAGATCAGGCAAAAGTTGACTCTATTAAACAGGAAATTGCTAATGGCAATTACCCATTAGATGCAGAGAAGATTGCTGAAAACCTGATTAATCTGGAACAATCACTACTCGAATAACGTACAAAGCTAAACGGAAAACATATGACTGCTCTACTCTCTCTCTTACAGAACATTCAGCAAACCAGCCAACAGTTATTTGACTGCTTAAAGCAGGAAAAGCTTGCATTGGATCATGACCAACTGGAAAGCTTGAATGAAATTTCCAGTCAGAAACAAATTCTTCTTGAGCAATTAGGTTTGCTAGATCAGCAACGTGCAGCCAGCTCACCTGGTAAAAACTTCAATGATTTTATCAGCAACAGCAATAATCAGGCACTAATTAAACAATGGGATACAACACGTAAACACATTGCAGAGTGCCAGCAACAAAATGAAATTAATGGCCGATTAATAAGCAAACGTAGTCAGGTTAATCAGGATATTCTCAGCATTCTAAGTGGCCGTAATGAACAGGCCAGCGAAACTTATAATGCACAAGGTAACCAGACAAGTAGTGCATCGTTATTAGGCGGGGTTAAAGCTTAGTTTATCTTAAAGCTGGAGTGACTTCTGCCATTCTGTTGCGAACGTTATCAAATTCATAAACTGGTGAGAGCGTGCTCTGCTGAGGCATTTCTCCATCGGGGAAAGGTCGCCGCTTTTTGCGCCCTGTCCCCGAGGAAGATGTACCATAGCAGCGCGTAACTTTAGCAGAATCTTAAACTGTAAAACATCCACTTTCTACTAACTACTGTATCTTAACCACTCACCGAAACAACTCCCGACTTTTAATCGGTTTGCCTTCCAGGTAATAATTTAAAACAACTCGCATTAAACGTTTGGCATCTTTAAGAGACTGTATGTTATCCAGTGTATTCTCATCCAGATCAATCAGGCTTTTACCTGATAATTTCAAAATATAAGATTCATCATGCACCGACGAGATAGCCACCGGACCATGCTCCAGATAATACGCATACTCATCATCAGACAGCACCGCTTCTCCCGTTTCTGCATTGACCGATAGATTCAAACCAAAACCCAATTCCTCCAGTAACTGTTTCTCAAACAACCGGAGTATGGGTTCTATTTCATGTTTATCCGCCAGTAAACGAATCACCGACTCATAAAGACGATAAACACTTTCATGCACATCGTGTTTATGCAAAAGTTTTATAATTAATTCATTTACATAAAAAGCACTCGGTAGAGCTTTGCCGGTTAACGTTATTGTTTTGACTGTCTGAGGCTCTGCACCGGTTAATGTCGGCATCTCTCCTTTGCCTGACCAGCTAACTATCAAAGGCCTAAAAGGCTGAAGTATACTTTTTAAACGGGATTTGGCTCCCCTGCTACCCCTGCTCATTAATGACAGTCGACCATAGTCAGGGGTAATAACTTCTAAAATTTGACTGGTATCACGGAAAGCACGGTGATGGAGAATATAAGCTGGTTGATCCTGAACACGCATCAAAAAGGCTTTGATGCAGGGGGCAACAAGAAACAGACCCCGAGTTTATCCGCTGTATTATTAATCTGCATCATAACCAAGGCTACGTAATGAAGCCTCGCTATCAGACCAGCCGGATTTAACTTTTACCCATAATTTCAAAAAGACTTTTCGATCAATCAGGTTTTCAATATCTTTACGTGCTTTAGTACCGATACTTTTCAACCTTGCACCTTTATCACCAATTACAATTACTTTCTGACCTTTGGTTTCAACTAGAATTAATGCATGGATACGGGTTATTTTTTCTTCATCTTTATATTGTTCAATTTCTACTGTCGTCTGATAAGGCAGTTCATTACCTAATTCCCTGACGAGTTTCTCACGAATAATTTCAGCGACCAGAAAACGCGTGCTTCTATCCGTAAATTCATCATCCTGAAAATATGCAGACGCTTCAGGTAATTTCGTTAACAGGTAATCTTCCAGCTGTTGTACGTTATGACCCTGGGTTGCCGATATAGGCATCACATTTGCAAAATCATATTTTTCACTAATTTCTGCAATAAAAGGTAATAACTGATCTTTATCTGCAATTTTATCAACCTTGTTTACCAGCAAAACAACGGGGACATCTACCTGCTCCAGTTTTTTCAATACAAGCTCATCTTCATCAGTCCATTTCATTGCCTGCACTAGAAACAACACAACATCGACATCATGAATAACCGAACTGGCGGCACGATTCATATAACGATTAATTGCGCGGTTACCACCACTGTGAATTCCCGGTGTATCAACAAAAATAAACTGCCCGTTATCAACAGTTTTAACACCCAGAATTTGATGGCGGGTTGTTTGTGGTTTACGTGATGTAATACTGAGTTTTAAACCCAGCATATGATTCAACAAAGTAGACTTACCCATATTAGGTCTGCCTATTATTGCTACGTAACCGCATTTGAAATTTTGATCAGTCATGGTTTTTCTTCATCATTCTGCTTAGCTGAATAGCTACTTAGTTTTTGTTAAATAATTCCTGAACTAGTGGAATTATTTTATCGGCAGCCTGTTGTTCCGCTTTTCTACGGTTACTCGCTTTACCTTCTGTCTCTAACTCAAGTTTCTCTATTTTACAATTTACTGTGAATTGCTGATTATGCGCTTTACCAACAATTTCTATTACATCATATTTTGGTAAACTAAATTTTCTTGATTGCAATAATTCCTGCAAGCGCGTTTTGGGATCTTTAAGTGAATCAGCATCCAGTATATTTTCAAGCTGTTCGTTATAAAGTCGTAATATAATATCTCTGCAACATTCTAAATCACTGTCCATATAAACAGCACCAAATATTGCCTCTACTGTGTCCGCCAGTATCGAATTGCGACGAAAACCACCGCTTTTTAACTCTCCACTGCCTAAAATTAAATAATCACCTAATTTTAAATCCTGTGAAACCAGAAACAAACCTTCTTTATTTACAAGGCTCGCACGTAATCGACTTAAATCACCTTCTGAAGATCCGGGGTATCGTGTAAACAAATCAGCTGCGATAACAAAATTTAAAATACTATCGCCTAAAAACTCAAGGCGTTCATTATTTCTGGCGCCTGCGCTTCTATGTGTTACAGCTTCATTTAATAATTCAATTTTATTAAATTGATAGTTTATTAATTTTTCCAGTCTGGGTAAATCAGGCTGGTTTGAGTTTGATTTTTTAGACATAAAAACTATCTGATTAAAATATCCACTTCATATTCAAAATCAGCTACAAACTTGAGATTACCCCATATAGGGCCTCTTTCTTCATATTTAGCTGTCAGATGATAACCCTTGGCAATCTTCTTAAATTTGAATGCTGCCTTGTTATCAGCCAGATCATAGAGGTTATTAATTTTTAAGCGCTTTCGAAATAATTTACTAATTTTTTTAGCGCCCATTTTTTTAACTGTTGGATCAACCGCCATCGAATCCATAATGGTTTTAAGAGATTGATAATTTAAATACACGGGAATAATTCGCAACGCCATAATACCCTGCACAGCGATAAACGCTATAATAATAGCCCAGGAAATCATGGTTAATCCCGACTGTTTCTTATTTATCATTCCACCACACCTCATTCAATTGATTGTCCAATACGCCCAAAACCAATACCGCTATCCCAGTGCATCCAGATCATAAACGCTTTACCAACAAGATGTTTTTCTGGCACCACACCCCAATAACGACTGTCATTACTGTTATCACGGTTGTCTCCCATCATAAAATAATGACCTTCCGGAACAATATACTCAGCATCAAGTCCGGGGCGTCCCGGTATGATTAAAATATTATGCTCTATGCCCAACAGGTTTTCGACATATTCCTGCGCAGGATTAAATTCGCCCGGTCCACTGTATTCACCTACACGCTTACGATCTACCGTCTTACCATTTACATAGAGCACTTTATTGTAATATGCAATGTGATCACCGGGAATACCGATCACCCGCTTGATATAATCTACTGACGGATCACGAGGATACTTAAATACAGCAACATCACCCCGTTCAGGTTTATCAACTTCGTAAATCACCTTATTGAATACTGGCACTTTTACGCCGTAAGCGAATTTATTCACCAGAATAAAGTCTCCAATATATAAACTCGGTATCATTGATCCCGATGGAATACGAAAAGGCTCTACCAGAAACCCTCTTAACAAAAACACAATAAGTAAAACAGGAAAAAAAGATTTAGCGTATTCAACAATAACCGGCTCGTCATTACTGCCAGACGTACCACCATGAACACTTTCACCACTGTATTCATGTGGATTATTGATTTTTCGACGTGGCGCTAATGCAACAGCATCAAAAAGCCAGATAATGCCGGTAAGAACTGTTCCTGAAAACAGGAAAAATGCAAAATCGTAATTAATATTCATAGTTAACTCTGTTATTTATTTTCTGTCTTTCCCAATAATTTTCGGGTAAGCCCATTAAAGTTATATCGCTATTATAACAATCCAGTTTTCACATGAATTGTTATGTTTTAATTTATGCAGTTTTACTAACTGTCTACTTTTAGCACTGCTAAAAACGCTTCCTGAGGAATTTCGACTTTACCAAACTGCTTCATGCGTTTTTTACCTTTTTTCTGTTTTTCCAGTAATTTTTTCTTACGACTTACATCACCACCATAACATTTTGCCGTTACATTTTTACGTAAAGCTTTTACCGTACTACGCGCTATAATCTGCCGACCAATCGCAGCCTGAATAGCGATATCAAACATTTGTCTTGGAATAAGCTCACGCATTTTATCCGCAACTTCCCGGCCTCTTCTTTGTGAAGCTTCTGCATGAACAATCACCGCTAGTGCGTCTACTCTTTCCGAGTTAATCAGAATATCAACTTTGGTAAGTTTTGATTCCTGAAAATACTTAAATTCATAATCAAAAGAGGCATAACCACGGCTTACAGATTTTAATCTGTCAAAGAAATCCAGTACCACTTCCGACATAGGCATATCATAAGTCAATGCGACCTGAACTCCCATGTATTGCATATTCGTCTGAACGCCACGTTTTTCAATACACAGGCTAATCACATTCCCGACATATTCCTGAGGTACCAGAATATTCGCCTGAATAATCGGTTCACGAATTTCTTCTATGTAATTCACTTCAGGCAGATCTGACGGATTATGAATCTGGATAATATTACCATCCGTTTTCAATACCTCATAAACTACGGTCGGTGCGGTGGTAATCAGGTTTAAATCATATTCCCGTTCCAGACGTTCCTGCACGATTTCCATATGTAACATACCAAGGAAACCAATACGGAAACCAAAACCTAATGCGGTTGAAGATTCTGGCTCAAACTGCAGTGCAGAGTCATTTAATGTAAGTTTATCCAGTGCCTCACGGAAACTTTCAAAATCATCCGCTTCCACCGGGAACATCCCCGCGAATACCCGCGGCTGAACTTCTTTAAAACCCTCTAAAACCTCTTCAGCAGGATTGTCAGTCAATGTAATCGTATCACCGACTTTAACTGAATCTATTTCTTTAATGCCGGCTATGATAAAACCTACCTGACCACATTCCAGCACTGGTGTATCTTCACGCTTAGGTGTGAATATACCCACAAAATCAACGCCAAAGTTCCTGCCTGTAGACATGATTTGCATCTTGTCACCCTTGCGGATAGCCCCGTCAATGACTCGAACCAGCGTAACAACACCCACATAGGAATCAAACCATGAATCAACAATCAGTGCTTTTAGCGGTGCATCAGGATCACCTTCCGGGGCAGGTATTTCTTCTACCAGCCTTTCCAGCAACTCATCTATACCGATACCCGACTTAGCACTCACCTGACAGGCATCAGTAGCTTCAATACCAATAATATCTTCTATTTCCTGAGCAACCCTGTCCGCATCCGCAGCGGGTAAATCAATTTTATTTAATACGGGCATCACTTCCAGTCCTAACTCAATTGCGGTGTAACAGTTCGCCACACTTTGTGCCTCAACACCCTGCGATGCATCCACAACTAATAACGCGCCTTCACAAGCCTGTAGTGAGCGTGATACTTCATAAGAGAAATCGACATGGCCCGGTGTGTCAATAAAGTTAAGCTGATAGACCTCACCATTATTAGCTTTGTAATCAAGTGAAACACATTGCGCTTTAATAGTGATACCGCGTTCGCGCTCCAGATCCATTGAATCCAGTACCTGCGCTTCCATTTCGCGCTCTGATAAACCACCACAAACCTGGATAAAACGATCAGCCAGCGTCGATTTACCGTGATCTATATGAGCGATGATAGAAAAATTACGTATATTTTGCATGTTAATTGAATCTTAAATCTCTTATTTATCATCAGGTTACACTGAACAACCCGATTTATTGATTATTTTCCAGCAACTGCAATATTGCAGCCTGATCTAAAAAATAATGGCAAATTTGTTTGTCCTCACAGGTAACCACCGGCACCAGTGAGCCATACTGTTCAATTAGCTGGGGATTTGAATCGATATCGACTTCAATTATTCTGAAACTGTGGACCTGCTGCAGCTGGTATAGCTGCATTAACAGGTCTTCACAGAGATGGCATCCATAACGTGAATAGACGGTGAATTCGATCACTCGTTACCGGTAATCTTCATCACAATAAACTGATCTGACCCCTGGCGATGAACCAGAACGGGAATCATACGGCCTGTGGGTAATTTGGCAACTTTTTTACGAAAATCAGCCACATTTTTTACATTTTTGCGGTCAAGTTGCAGCAAAACATCTCCTGCCACCAGTCCTGACTGATCAGCGACACTTCCGGGCACCACATTTCTTACAAGAACACCTCGCCCTAATGCCTGCATTGAGTCTTCATCCAGATCAATCACCTCAACCCCCATCTTGTTTGAAGACGAGGGTTTTGTTTCAGCCGCTGCAATGGGCTGACTCTCTGACGGCAGTTCTTCAATCTTCACCACCAGAATCATTTTTCTATCATTACGCAGAATATTAACATTAGCTTTTGAGCCAACCGGCACTCTACCAACAAGAGGTGGCAAATCAGATGAGTCAAGAATGGGCTTTCTATTAAACGATAAAATCACATCCCCGGCTTTAAAGCCGGCTTTTTCTGCCGGGCTATTTTCAATAACCTGTGAGACTAATGCACCAACAGGTTTATCGAGATTAAAACTCTGTGCAATTTCATGGGTGATTTCCTGAATATAAACCCCCAGCCATCCACGGCTAACCGTACCAGACTTTTTAAGCTGCTTTACAACATCCATAGCAACTTCAACGGGTATTGAAAATGACAGCCCCATAAAACCACCGGTTCGGCTATATATCTGTGAGTTTATACCAATGACCTCACCATCAAGGTTAAACAGAGGGCCTCCGGAATTTCCCGGATTAATCGCCACATCTGTTTGAATAAACGAGACATAATTTGCTCTGGGCAAGCTACGACCTTTGGCACTGACAATACCCGCAGTGGCAGAGTGATCAAAACCAAAAGGTGAACCAATCGCCAGCACCCAGTCTCCCACTCGCAACTTATCTGAATTACCAATAGCTACAACGGGTAAATCATTTGCTTCAACTTTAAGCAGCGCAATATCACTAAACTCATCACTACCAATTACCTTCGCAGATAATTCACGCTTATCACTCAGGCGAACCAGGATTTCATCCGCACCTTCAACTACATGGTGATTAGTAATAATGAAACCATCTTCAGAAAGAATAAAACCAGAACCCAGTGAAGTTGATTCCTGTTTCTGACGAGGCATACCCTCACCCAGGAAGTGTTTAAATAATTCATTAAAAGGAGAGTCATCGGGAATTTGCAGCTCACCACCCAGCTCCTCTTTTAATTTGTTCCATGAGTTGGATGAAGACGACTTTTGTCGCGTACTGATATTGACGACCGCTTTACCATTTTCTTCAACTAGATCAGCAAATTCAGGTAACGAACTGGCCTGCAATTGCAAACTACTCAATAACAGGACAAGCAAAAAAAGTAACGGTGTTCTAACTAACATAATGGCTCTCTATTTTTGTAACTGCTGCTTTCAAAGCAAATACATAACTAATATTTTTATAACCCATGCGCACCTGATGGAGCACCTACAAAATATATTTTATCTAAACTCGACGTATTAAATGAGGCTGAATTGATTTTTTTAAACCACTGCCCGACATCACTCTACGAACCAGAATCATCGCAAAAACAAAACCGCTAACAACAGAAGCAATAGTGATTAATTCATTAGAAAAAAAATACTCCACCAATATACCGAACATCATCATGAAAATCAGGGGAAATAAATAAATTAGCAGGGAACCCTGCACTAAAGCATTTTCATCGATAGCAACCACCACCGTGTCACCCACTTTCACATCCAGAGTATTATCTACTGCAAACTGAGAGCTTCGATTACCCACCACTTTTGACAAGGTAGAAGTACCACAACCTGATTTCACAGAACAGCTTTGACAGGCTGACTTTCGCTGCGTCTCTAACAACACCTGCTGTTCATTCACGTCAATAACAACGGCATTTTCTTCAATCATTTAAAGACGCTCTTTTACTGAACAGGCTGCATAGAAGTAGCGATCATGCGAACAGTTGAAGCCGGCACCTCACCAATCGCAGTCACAAAAGTATCATTAACAAATGAGCTATACGCATTTACCGGGCCCATCCTGGACTGACCGACCAGTGTTTTCTGTTTTTCTTTAGCTGTCTCAATAAAGACAGAAACCGACGCCATGCCATCACTAAACACCATATGATACGCTGGCTGCTGTTGATTTGTTTTTATCGAACGGGTTAAAACAAAACCCGCGGGCATTTTTTCTGCATACCAGCTTTTTGATTTTACATCCGTGCTTTTCGATAGCATCACTTTTTTAAACTCGGCCAGTTTAGAGTCATCAAGCCTGTTTGCCGGTGCTGATGTTAATAATTCAATATCGCTGTACATCAGTTGCTCTAGCACACGACCTTTGTTATTCAGTAAATCACATTTTAATAACAAACCACTTTGTTTATCTAACCAGAAGGTATAACCATAACGGTGCTTGTCACGGGGAATCATATGCATGATTTGAGTGATTTTATTTGCAACCCGCTCTTCGTTACCCAACTCAAGAAGATAAAGTTGTTTCAGTTTATCCCTGTTTTCAGGTAATGCGGGATGCAGTGGCCCTTTATCTTCAGCACCTGTTTTAGCCGATGAAACAGTAATTAATTTTTTACCCGGAAATATAGTGGTAACAGAACCGTTTTTACGAAAAATAATCTGATCTTCACCGGTCTGAGATTCCAGCGTCTGCCAGTTTTCACCCGCTGTCACACCCTGTTTAACTTTTATAGCCTGTAGTTTGTCATCCTGGCGAATAACCAGTGTGCCCTGATAATTCTGTGATTTTGTGGCCTGATCCATTTTATCAAGCCAGTGATCAACCGGGCTAGCATTTGCAGCTAGAGATAAAGAAAAAAATAAAAATAAAGAAAATGTTCTAAACAAGCTCCAACCCCATAAAAAATATCTCAAATTGATTTATAACCCATGAACTTTACTCTGGTCACTTTTCTCAAGTTTCTCTACTCGGGGTCAGATCCGACTTTTCACGGCTCTGCCCCCTGCTGTAATACCACCAAAAAACCTACGAAGACCTATTTAATGTTTTTCCGACTCAGTCTCATGAGTTTTAACATCAGCCGCACGCACATAAGGCATCATACCCTGCATTGTAGACTGACTCGCATAACCGGAATGTTGCATCATATAGTTATTTAATAACTTTTGCTGCTCAGGTGTTTTTTCACTGATCCTTAAAGTAGATGCAACCTGCACATTACGTGAAATTTCAGAGCTCACTCTCTCTATTGGTGCTGACTCTATTGGTGATGACTGAGCTAACTGCGCAGACTGCTCCACACCACCACTGTTCTGCACGGTATTAAATGTAACCAGAGTCACCATCGCAACTGAGGCTGCAACCGCCATACCGGTTAATGGTTTTACCCAGCCTGAAAAAAGCGCTGACAGACTAAACTGCGTTTTCTGCTTTGCAGAAACAGCTGCTTCATTGTAATCGGGCTCCTGCTCAATCGCACGATGCACAGCTGAGCTAATGTCCATAAATGAAGACTGATCTAACTCTTCACGTAACACATCACCCATTAAACGATAACGCTGGGCAGCTTCCGCATCTGCAATCGGGTCACGTTTTAAATCCTGCATATAAGACGCTAATTGCTGCTCATCTAAAGCACTGTCTAATAATGCGGATAACTGTTCGTCACGTTGTTGTTCTTTATTCATCATACTCACCTAGGATTTACCATCTAGCAGTGGCTTAAGTTGCTTATCTATTGCTTCACGTGCACGGAAAATACGTGAACGTACTGTACCGATTGGGCAGTCCATGACTTCGGCGATTTCTTCGTAACTCAGGCCTTCCATTTCACGTAATGTCACCGCTTCTTTTAAATCAGAAGGCAGTTCACCTATTGATTTATGAATAACCTGTTTAATTTCCTGAGCTAATAATTCTTTTTCCGGTGTGGCATATTCACGTAACCAGTCAGCTCCGTCATATTGCTCTGCATCCTGAGCATCCACAGCCGATTCTGTTGCTCTGCGACTTGCAGACACCAGATAATTTTTTGCCGTATTAATCGCAATACGGTACATCCAGGTATAAAAAGCACTGTCCCCACGGAAATTTTTCAATGCACGATAAGCCTTAATAAATGCTTCCTGCGTTACATCCTGAACTTCATCACCGTTTCTCACAAAACGTGCAACCAGCTTGATAATCCGATGCTGGTACTTCAATACCAGAATATCAAAAGCCTTCTTGTCGCCTTGCTGTACCCGCTCTACCAGAGCCTGATCAATTTCGCGCTCGCCCATACGGGCCTGTCCTCCACTCGACACCTGCTGCTTTTCCTGTGCCTGTTTTCTTAGATTATCTCTAACCTGTAATGTTCGTTTAGGCGTGATCACCTTATTTGGTGTAGTATCACTGCCAAACCCCAGAGTTAGATCTGGAACCATAACTGGGACAATACCTGATTCGCATACTGACATAAAGACTTACCCTAATAATATGTATAAATGTATTAACAATGTCCAACAAACTAAACAATAGACAAACCAAACGCTACGAAGTTCTAATTATTGGTGGTGGCGCAGCAGGTTTAACACTTGCGCTGAATTTACCGCCTCATATGAAGGTCGCGGTGATAACAAAAGACCGTGAAACAGAAGGCAGCACATACTATGCGCAGGGTGGTATTTCAGCCGTTTTACGTAGCAGTGACTCTTTTGAATCCCATATAGAAGACACCATGAATGCGGGGGGTGGCCTGTGTGATTTACAGGCTGCAACCTTCACCGTAGAAAATGGCCCGCAAGCGATTAGCTGGTTATCTGATCTGGGTGTGCCCTTTACAACAGATAAACATAAAGATGGTAAAAAGAGCTGGCACCTGACTCGCGAAGGCGGTCACAGTCATCGCAGGGTCATTCATGCTGCCGATGCCACAGGTCAGGCACTGGAAACCACACTCATAAATCATGTTAAACACAGTGACAATATCGACCTGCTAGATCACCACATTGCTGTCGATTTAATCACCGGAAAAAAACTGGGTCTGGACCACAATCGCTGCATTGGTGCTTATGTGCTGGATAAAAACAATATGCATGTGGAAACCTATCAGGCGAAAAATGTAGTGCTCGCCTCAGGTGGCGCCAGTAAAGTTTACCTGTATACATCCAATCCGGATGGTTCAACCGGTGACGGTATTGCCATGGCAACGCGTGCGGGTTGTCGGGTCGCCAATATGGAATTTATGCAATTCCACCCAACCTGTTTATATCACCCTAAAGCCAAATCATTTTTACTCACTGAAGCACTCAGAGGTGAAGGTGGTCATTTACTGCTGCCGGATGGCACGCGTTTTATGCACAAGTTTGATGAACGAGGCGAACTGGCACCCCGTGATATCGTCGCCCGCGCAATCGACCATGAAATGAAACGCCTGGGTGTCGATTGTCTGTATCTGGATATCAGCCATAAATCCGCTGCTTTTATTCGCTCACATTTCCCGACTATTTATGCCAAGTGTAAAGAGTTTGGTATTGATCTGACCAAAGAACCAGCTCCGGTTGTGCCCGCTGCCCACTATACCTGTGGTGGTGTAATGACTGATTTACACGGTCAGACCGACATTGAAAATTTATACGCCATTGGTGAAACCGCATTCACCGGTTTGCATGGCGCTAATCGTATGGCGAGTAACTCATTACTTGAGTGCCTGGTATTTGCTCGGGCGGCCGCGCAACATATCACCGAAAATGAAAATACAAAGTGTAAATGGGACTCAATAGAAGCCTGGGATGAAAGCCGGGTAACCAACTCGGATGAAGAAGTAGTCGTCTCTCACAACTGGGATGAACTCAGACGTTTCATGTGGGATTATGTTGGCATCGTACGCACCGATAAACGCCTGCAACGCGCCAAACGTCGAGTTGATTTGCTACTGCTGGAAATTGAAGAATACTATGGCAACTTCCGCGTAACCGCCGACTTACTTGAATTACGTAATCTGGCCGTAGTAGCAGATTTAATTATTCGCAGCGCTATGCAACGCAAGGAAAGCCGTGGGCTGCATTACACACTGGATTATTTGCAGATGGATGACGAAGCAGAGAATACGGTATTGACGCCTTAAATTACCTGTAATATTACTTATTAAAACAAAGAACATTACTCCGTCATACATAGCCGAGAGGATGTATTCCCGTCATTCCCGAACGCTTGTGTCGGGGATGACAAAAATTTGAATTTGAATTAAATAATCACCCATGACAAATACTCCCCCATTACCCCTGGTCATTGAACCCGAAGCACTCAATGCAATTCTAAACAATGAAAACCTGCTCATTGTTGATTTATCCAGCCCCAAACAATACCAGCAGGCACACATACCAGAAGCCGTCTTTTTAGATTACGGCCATATTGTCGGCATGAATCAGCCCTACACCGGCCTATTACCCGAAGCCAAACAATTCGAACATATTATTAATTCTCTGGGCATAACCCCGAATACGCAAATCGTGGCTTATGATGAGGAAGGTGGTGGCAAAGCAGCACGCCTGATCTGGACATTACACGCCATGAATCACAATAATGCCAGCATGTTAAATGGCGGCCTGATAGCCTGGTATCGAGAAAAACACCCCCTCAGCAATAAAAGCGTAACCAGCCAGCCCAACCCGGGTGATAAACATTATAAAGTTGATTTCAACTTGCAACCAGTCGTTGCCAGCACTGAATACATAATAGATAACCTTGAGAATAACGCTGTCGGTTTACTCGATGCTCGCAGTATTGATGAATTTACCGGCAATGCAAAATACGCACAGAAAACCGGACGTATCCCCGGTGCAAAGCATTTTGAATGGACGCGTGCAATGGACACCGAAGCTAACTACCGACTGCTCTCTAAAGAAACTCTACAACCCATGTTAGATGAACTGGGGTTAACGCAAGATAAAGAAATAATAGTGTATTGCCAGAGTCATCATCGCTCTGCATTGTCCTACTTAATGCTTAAATATCTGGGCTATGAAAAAGTAAGAGGTTACCCGGGGTCGTGGAGTGAATGGGGAAACCGGACCGATACACCGATTGAGAACTAACAACCCCTTTGCATACCTTTACAGAAAAAACTCTAAGATTAATCTTCAAGACATAATCAGGGTCATATACTAATAGAGATTCAATTAGCCTGTTTTCTGATCAATAACTATAAATATCCAGGCTGCATAAGTTGATCCTAATACATGACTACTATAGTATGGCATCCATAAAAACTAGATAGTCAATAATTTAAATTTTAATGGATGAAACTCAAATGAAAAACATCAGCAAATTACTGCTTTTATCGACCCTTTTAACTACCGCTACGGTTCAATCAGCAAGTATCGGCACATATGCAGCAGGTGGTCTTTTTGGCACTAGCGAAACGTCTGGTGGCATTGATCAAAGCACTGCTTCCGTTCAAGGTTCACGAAGCTTACAGGTAGTTCCAGGCTTTGGCACGTTAGGCGCATACTCATACAGAGCTGAAGCCGGCTTTGATACAAATGCCTTTGCTCCTGTGCTTAGAGCTGAAGCAATATATGATCGTCATACTGATGCATCAGATGACTGGTTTATCTCAGCAGAAGCATCTGCATTTCAGGTGTATCAAAACACCAGCAGCACATCTAATACTTACACCATCAGTCTCAATTTACATGGCATTGTAGACAGCTCACCTTCCTCATTTATTGATGCCGACTTTTTTGTCTATTCAGGTGCCAATGTTTTTGCTGATAGCACATTATGTGGCAGCACTGCCAATAGTTTAAATGATCTTGGTTACGCCTGCGGCTCTCAGATAGCATCTGAATTCGGTGGGTCGGGCTCTGAAATATCAGGTAATGGGGAAACGACTGTTCCTGGCATTGCCAGCTTTACAGTGGGTGCAGGCGAATTTTTCACTGTTTACGGAAGTCTTGAAGCGAGCACTTTTGGTGGCTCAGCAGATGCCTTCGGCACATTCACTATGAAATTTGAGGATAACACCGACCTTCTCGCTGTAGGTCAGGTTTCAGCTGTTCCATTACCTGCTGCAGCCTGGTTGTTTATCTCTGGTCTTATTGGCATAGCCACTTTTGCTAGAAGAAAAGCGACTGTATAATTTCCTGCTAATCAATCTAAAATTAAAACTGTTGTCAGTCAGTGAACGCAAAAAACAACCGTGCTCATTAACTGACAAGTAATAACTAAATATTCAATACATGCTCACGGTAATAAACCAGCTCATTGATTGAATCTTTAATGTCATCCATCGCCAGATGTGATGAGTCTTTCTTAAAACCTTTAGCCACATCCGGTGCCCAACGCGCTGCAAGCTCCTTAAGTGTGCTTACATCCAGATTACGATAATGAAAAAACTCTTCCAGATCAGGCATATAGTTGGCTAAAAATCGACGATCCTGACAGATACTGTTACCACACATAGGCGACTTACCTGCTGGCACATATTGCTTTAAAAACGCAATGGTCTGTTTTTCAGCATCCACATCTGAGTATGCACTGTCTTTAACACGCTGAGTTAAACCTGATTTACCATGCTGATTAGTACACCACTCATCCATGCCATCGAGTAACTCATCACTCTGATGCACCGCTATCATTGGGCCTTCAGCCAGAATATTAAGGTCTTTATCCGTAACAATCGTCGCAATTTCAATTATCACGTCGCTAGCTGGCTCGAGGCCGGTCATTTCAAGATCAATCCAGATTAAATTATCCGGGTTTACCTGTGACATGGTTTTCTCCAAATTCTTTATTAATATACTTACAAAATACACAGTAGAACATTTTCTCTAGAAAAGCGATAATCAGCCCTAACATAAATGATTTACCCCGTAACCCCCGACCATATATAAATCAGTAGTAGGTATACATGCACAATTTTGCAGTTCTATTTTTAGTTTTTTTTGCTATATCCATCGTCGTTAAGTTCTGGCTTTCCCAACGTCATCTGACTCATATTCAGAAACACAGAGCTCAGGTGCCAGATGCATTCAATGAAAAAATCACACTGGATGAACATCAGAAAGCAGCTGACTACACCTCTACTAAAGTTAAATTCGGGCGCTTACCTCTCATCTATGATGCGGGCATATTATTAGCGTGGACATTTGGTGGTGGCCTTGAACTGCTTGATCAGTTTGCACGTGGTTATGAGTTAGGCTCGGTTTATACAGGTATTCTGGTCATTCTTTGCATGATGTTTATTTCATCTTTACTCGACCTTCCCTTCTCGCTTTACAGCACCTTTGTTATTGAAGAAAAATTCGGCTTTAACCGCACCACAATCAAAATATTTATTATAGATATGTTTAAAGGCGGATTACTGGGTCTTATTTTAGGCGTGCCTCTCATCTGGGTTGTGCTCTGGTTAATGGAACAGGCAGGCGAGTTCTGGTGGTTATATACCTGGGTTGTGTTAACAACATTCAGCTTACTCATCGCCTGGGCCTACCCCACATGGATAGCACCCATTTTTAATAAATTCTCACCTCTGGAAGAAGGTGAAACCTTAAACCGCATTACCGGTTTATTAAATCGTTGCGGTTTTAATAGTGATGGCATTTTTGTTATTGATGGCTCTAAACGCTCCAGCCATGGTAATGCCTACTTTTCAGGTTTTGGTAAAAACAAACGTATTGTATTTTATGACACCTTACTTGAATCATTAAGTGATGATGAACTTGAAGCAGTGCTGGCCCATGAACTGGGTCACTTTAAACGCAAACATATTGTAAAAGGCATGGCGATTTCCTTTGCAACCACATTAGCGGGTTTAGCCATACTCGCCTGGTTAATGAAAGCAGACTGGTTTTACACCTCGTTGGGCATTAGTACTTCTTCTACCTATATGGCATTATTACTGTTCACCATTGTGACACCTGTGTTTACATTTTTACTTAGCCCGATAATGAGCATGTTTTCACGTAAGAATGAGTTTGAAGCCGATGATTATGCAGCGGAACAATCTGAAGCAAAATATTTAATACATGCACTGGTTAATCTTTATAAAGAAAATGCCAATACATTAACACCGGATCCACTGTATTCAGCATTTTATGACAGCCATCCCCCTGCGCCCGTAAGAATTGCGCATCTGGCTAACCACTAATAACTAGAAAAAAACAATTGGAAAAACAGGAATTAAAGATGAAAAAAATAATGAGTTTTCTTTTACTGACTTTATCTGTCAGCCTGAGCACAAACCTGTATGCCGCTGATGATAAACATCATGGCGGTAAAGATTTACATGACAAAAAATGCACAAAGTGTCACGGCAGCAGTGTATATACCCGTGATGAGCGTATGGTAAAAACCATGTCAGCACTGGAGAGTCAGGTAGAAAACTGCATGAAAGGTGCAGCAAAAGCCGAATGGACTCAACCTGAAACCACATCTGTTGTTGATTTTTTAAATGATCGTTATTACAAGTTCTAAATAAACCGATGGTTTTATACACAACTATCACTAGCCGGGTTAATCCTAACCCGGCACATACCATTGCAATTACCTGACAATGGCAAAAAGACGCATCAACGATCAGCAACAACGACGCATTAAAAGCATTCAACAAAAACGTCGTGAAAAAGCCGCAGACAATCAACAGGAAAAATCAGACACACTTTCACAGCAAGGCTTAGGTCCTGAACAATCCGGTCTGGTTATTACCAACTATGGCCGCGCTCAAATAGTTGAAGACAAAGAAAAAAAATTACACCGCTGTGTTGCAAGGCGAAATCTGGGCACACTGGTTTGTGGTGATCAGGTTATCTGGCAACCCGCACTCGCCGATAATAATGAAGGTGTAGTTGTCGCCGTTGAAGAACGTCAATCACTATTACAAAAACCGGGTTTTGGTGGCAAGTTAAAACCCATGGCCGCAAACATCGATCAGATCATTATTGTCTCTGCCGTGCAGCCAGACCCCAAACCTTATCTGATTGACCGTTATCTTATTGCCGCAGAAAACCTGCCGGCAACACCGATTATTCTCATCAATAAAATTGATCTGTTAGAAGAAAAAAACAAAGACAGCATTAGAAAACTGGTAAAAGATTATCAGAACATCGGTTATAAAGTGATTACCTCCAGTAAAGTAACTGATTGTGGTTTTGATGATTTGTTAGAAACCCTACAATCACACACCAGTATTTTTGTCGGTTTATCAGGCGTGGGTAAATCATCATTAATTAATCACCTGATGCCCGAATTAAATATTCGCGTAGGTGAGCTTTCCGCCGCAAGTGGTGAAGGCACACACACCACCACCAGTTCAACACTCTACACCTTACCCTGTGGCGGCGTATTAATTGACTCACCGGGTGTACGTGATTTCGGATTATGGAATTCAACAGCCGAAGACATACTTCACGGTTTTATAGAATTAAGAAAATATATTGGTCACTGCAAATTCTCAAATTGCAGCCACCAACACGAACCAGGCTGCGCAATTCAGCAGGCACTAAAAGACGGTGATATTTCACAGATGAGATTTAATAGTTATCTGAAAACAATTGAGGAATACACAAACTGAACACTACTATATCACTGTAGGACTTAGTCTCAGCTGACGACAAAATAGCAGATTTAACGTAAGTAAATTAATATATGAAATTATTACAGCCTGATATCTATCAACAGCTACGATATTCATGCTTTATAAAAATGAATTAAAACTACAGGACAGTAACTGTCCTTTGCTTAAGAAAAAGCTGTGAAAATGTCCAGACTATGACCGACAGTCTATTGCAGACAATCATTCATATACAACCAGGCACTAAACTAGCGCTAACACCCTGAATACTATTTAGTTATTTTTACCTGAATACCATTTAAGTCCTTCTGTAGATGCAAGATTAATACGTCCACGAGATAGTTTTACACAGTTTTCTTTTTCAAATTCTTTTAAGATTCGGCTTACTACTTCACGTGTTGTACCTAATTCGTGAGCTAGATCTTGATGGGTTATTTTTAATGCGGCTCCCTTATTGCGTTCAAACAATCCACCCAGCATGCAAGCCAGACGCATATTTAAATGATTAAAAGCTGTATCTTGAACAAGGTACATCGTTTCACATAAGCGATCAGTTAAAGATGTGAGCACATAATTACGAAATTTTTCTATACCATTCATCGCACCATTAAAATCATCTGCGCTTAACACTAAAGCCGTGACATCTGTTTCTGTTTTTGCAACCGCATTGTACGCATGTTTCTGTAACATGCTGTTCAAGCTTAAAACACACAAACCACCGGCTTCTACCCTGTATAGGGTGATTTCGCGTCCATCATCTGCTATTTGATAAATCCTTATAGTGCCTTTTAGGATAAGCATGAATTTATTACAGGCAGATGAGCCATGAAACATAGTGGTATGGGGTTTAACATTTAACTTTTTTGCATTATTAATTGTTTCAACCCATGCAGGGTCATTAACATCACCAAGAAATGGATAAGCCTGTTTAAGCTCATTTTGTCTATCATTATGAATCTCCAGAGATTGATTCATTACCGGTTCAATTCTGGCTACATTGGGACTATGCATACAAACACCTCGCACTTTCTACATCAATTAACTTAATCATGCAATAAACCTGTTCTTGAGTTAGCCGAATTGAAATTCATGAGCTGCAAGCCAGATACAGTAGTAATTTTTATTACATTTAAAAAAGAAAACTAATGAATAACCACACTAAATACCAGAATATTGTTCGTTCATTTTCGTACGAATATTGTGACGGTTTTTTTAATAATAAAAACAAAGCCTTACATAAATAATTTTAAGAAGAAAACCTGAGCAGTAACAACTGAGAATTATTTACATTTTTGAATGATTACTATCTATCATCGCCCCAATTTTAGTTTATGTAGTAATTAAAATTTCACACGGTTTATATGGTCGATTCAGATGATTAGTCGGTTGGTACTACTTGTAGCTAAACAGCGTTATCCATAAAAAGATAGTCGAACTCTAATATCCTTTTATGATCATAAAATTTGTTGAATTATTCTTTATAGATAATGGCGTACATTCAATTAATTACCCTTCATTTTATTGTTTTTTAAGCCTGTACACCTGACATACAATATTAGTTCTAAATTAACACTTCAAAAACACTGATGCTAATGCATGGAGGTGATATTATGGAGTCTCAACATTATGCCAATCGAGCTGGCTGGACGATTATCCTGTACGGGGTATGCCTGTCCTTTATTACCGCCTTTACCCCTTTCTTCGAAGCGGGTTATCTGTTTCAGGACAATATTCTGCTGGCCGGTTTATTCCCTTATCTGATATATGCCATTGCCGTGCCACTACTGCCCGGAACAATTACCACCGTTGCCGGTATTGTACTGGCCGCAACACATACCGGACTGGTTATAGGCGTACGTTTTCTTAATTACAATGAAGGCCTGATGTATAGCATACCGGTTATTCTGGCGGTACTGCTGATACCACTGGTCATCTTTGCCCTGATCAAAACCGATGTACACAAACACGACTCGAAGATGATTGGACATTAGTAATAAAATAAAGGGGACGGAGGGATTAAGATTTAATCCCTCCGTCCCCTTTATTTCCTTTAATTTCTTACTTCATTAACATTAATAACGACTTATATTAGGCCACACTAAAGATCAATAACTGAAATAGTTGTATTGAATCAAAACGTCTACATTACGTAGTCAATTAAAAGTAAGTTTGATAAAACTGGTATAGTTTATGGTTATCATGCTTATCGAGCCCCCCATAGTGACAAAAGCCGAAAGTACAACCTGAATAAACAGGATCAATGATAAGTAGTGGAGTTAAACTGGAGCAACACAACTTATCAGTGTTACTATGCAGCAGACAATAAATCAGGTAAATCATGGCTAAACATTCTAAAAAGAATAAAATTTCAGAACAAACAAAAGAAGATGCCACAAAAATAGCATTGGGCACTCAAAGACCGGGGCAAACGAGAGAACAGACAAAGTTAATCACTCAGGGAATACAAAAAGGTATAGAACAATACAAAAAGAAACACAAAGAAAAGGCTCGAGAGTTAGACAAGAAACTAAAAAAAGTATCAACGAGTAAACCGTTACCCGAACCTACTATTGAGAATACAGTTGGGCCCTCAACGGTTAAGCATAACAAACTACCATGGATTTTATTGATCTTAAGCTGGATTGGCTTCTTCGTTTATTTTGTTACAGGAAAGTAACTTGAAACGAATAAATTCCCATCGAGGCAACTCTGGTAACAAAGACCCTAAACACAACCTGAAGCTTTGTTTATATAGATTTTTTATGATGAGCACCCGATTAAACACTTAACTTTCACTTACCAAACAAACATTCTTCATGGTTATCTAACCATAACGGGTATTTGAACATCGCTTTTGAAAACAACCGGCTTTGCAGATGTTGGTTTAACCAGCGCTGTAAATGCGTGTACGGGCCCTGTAAATACAGTTGTCGGTTTACCCGGGAAAACTGTCGAACAAAAGGCAATAAGGCATAATCGAGTAAGCTGGGTGTAGAGCCCATTAAGAATTCATGTTGTGTCAGGCGAATTTCCAGACTTTGAATAAAAGGTTCACACAGTAGGCGACACTGCTCTTCATCATCACCGTGAAAACGTTTGGCACGTTTGTATTGTTCTAACTTCGGCTTAAAATTTTCATCATTATCTTTAATTATTTTAAGCATTTCCACGAGTGCATCTGTATCCTGCGAATAGAGTAAATTTCCAGGATCATTAAGCTTAAGCGCCCACAACATAATATCTAAACTTTCATCGATGACGGTTTTATTGCTCTTAGCTTCTAACACTAAAACAGGTACTGTACCTTTAGGGGATAGCGCTAACATTTCAGGTGGTTTATCTTGCATAACAATTGCACGCAACCTGACAGTTTGTTGAGCTAATAATATGCCGAGTCTTGCACGCATCGCGTATGGGCAGTTTTGCAGAGAATAGAGTATTGGCAATGTCATAAGCTTATGATTTTAATCCGAACTCCAGTTTTCGATTTCTCGTCCCCACGCTCCCCGTGGGAATACTGAGCGATGCATTAATAAAACGGGACTGCCCCCTTTTATCCACGATAACGTTATTCAGAGATGGCAAGCCAACCATCATTTCACAAACCCTGACGATATTGTGCGTTAGTCGAAATGCTAACCATATTACTTAATTTCTGTGGTGCCTGATCATCACCGCTTAACAGGTTTTCAAAATATTTAACCAGTTGCGCTTTGTCTAACTCCGCTTTAGAGCCAGCGCCAATATTAGTTAAATCAATAAAAAATTCATCAAATAAATCGGCAAGGTCACTGACGATGTCCAGGTTTAAAAACTGTTCATGATTATAAATACTGGGGTAGCCACCTTTTTGTTTATCGACGGCAAAAGAAACACCCTTTACATTCGTTATCGTCGTGGCTTTTGTACACTTCAGCATACAACCGTCTTCAATGGTTGGCTTTTTACAGCCTACGGTTTGCTGAAAGAAACACTGGCGACTGGTCATCATTAAAATCGGATGATAAATACTGTACAGCAGTTTGAAATTATCCGGTCTTGCAATATTTTTTATTTGCATGCGATTAATTTCGTTTGAAATAAAAGCCCCGGCACAATTTAATTCTTCTTTCAACGTTAACAATGCATAAGAGTTGGTGGTATTTAAAAATGGTCCCGCAATCCAATCAATGTCCATTTCAAATGCTTTATAAGCAATGCCGGTATTATTACTAACAATACGTTCAGGGCGAACTTGTTCAAGTAACCGCACAGATTCATCATAATCTTTACCAATTAATACCGCCGGAAACCAGGGTATCAGGCGAGGATTGCGCAAAAAAATATCGATGTGTTTATTGCAGCCTTTTTTAAGACTTTCTGGCAACTTGAAATACACATCAGCATCAGTTAGATCACACAGATGCATATCTTTTTCGTCGGCAATTAATATCGACAAAGCAGGTTTATCTGCCAATTTTTTATGTTTCTCTAACGGTGCTATGTCAACATTGGGAATAATGTCGACTGAATTATTTAATAATGAAGCCGCCTGATTTTTCAAAGCTGTCAGTTCTTTAAACGCAATAGTTAAACCATCATCCAGAGCGTTACATTCAAACCCGTCAATACGATAATCATTACTTGCAAAGTTTTTAAATCGTTTTTCCAGTGTTGTCTGATCGATGGCAGATTGACTTGCAGATATGAGCGGCGATTGTGTTTTCACGTGGTGAACTTTGTCACTATCACCTATCGTCATCGTTAAACATAAAGGCGCATTTAACTGTCCTGAAAAAGTTAGTACTAACGGTTGTTTTGCAATACTCAAATATTTTATTTTTTCTGCAAGCTCGTCCCCGAGTTCATTTTTCTTTGTGAACAGTACCTGCTTCACATGCAGAACATCCTCCACCAACACAGCATTATTTTCTTTAATGGCATGGTTAACACTGTGATCACGAGGGTTATCAATAAACATATCTTTACTGAGATTGCCCTGTAAAAAAGAATTCGTAAAATCACGGTTAAATACGCGGTGCAAGTTAGAGTCGTCGGCCAACAGCTTTCCGGTTTCAACAAACTCGTCAACCTGCTTTCTCCAGGTATCGACTACGGTATAAACATAGTGTGCATTTTTAATACGACCTTCAATTTTCAATGAGTCAACTTCAGCATCGACTAATGCCGGCAAATCAAAATAAGCAGAATTGTCTTTCAGGTTGAGTGGAAAACGATTGCCCGCCGCAGTCACTTCATATTCATCACGACATGCCTGACTACAACTTCCACGGTTACCTGAGTTACCCACGCTAACCGAGCTGGAATAACACTGGCCAGAAAATGCAATACACAGAGCGCCATGCACAAAAACTTCGGTGAGCACATCGTGCCTGTGGGCGAGTGCCGTTAATGATTTTATTTCGTCAATATTTAATTCACGTGACAGATTAACCCGTGATGCGCCGATTTTTGCCAGAAATAATATCTGACCTTCATTAAGCGTCGTTAACTGAGTTGAAGCGTGAATACTCAGCGATGGAAAGTATTTCTTTACCAGATTAAAAACACCCAGATCCTGTACGATGATGCCATCGATACCGGTGTTAACCAGCTTGTTCAGCAGTTTGATTAAGCTGCGTAACTCCTGCTCCAGAATGACGACATTTAAGGTCAAAAACACTTCGCAATCGTATTTGTGCGCTAAACGTAAGATGCCGGATAAGTCGTCAAAGGTAAGGTTAGAGGCACGGTTCCGCGCATTAAAATTATCCAGCCCACAATAAACCGCATTAGCACCGGCAATAACAGCTGCTTTAATGGCTTCAACATCGCCACCGGGCGCTAATAGTTCAATATTTCTAGTCATGTGCGAATCACTTAATTCCGGGTAATGGCCTGCTGATCTTTTGTAATAGCTGAATATAACCTGCCTTCCCAATGTGGCTCTTATAGGCTGGCTTCTAACATATTCCCTCTTAACATATACCTAATGGGCATATCCTGAAGGGTAACGGGGGAACATTTTACCTGCTGAATTTTCGATGTATAGTCATCCTATCGTTCAATATCACATAATTGAACGATAGTGAGCTATAACGAGCCATGATGGACCTGAGAGCATTGTCATGGAGCACTGCCATCGATTATTGCAAAGGTGGGTTTAATATTGCTGAATTTGTAATGAGATAATACCAGATAGACTTCCCGGAATTAAACTCCGGAATTGGTTTCAATCACAGGTTCGAATGTTTCAATGCAAAGCATAGAAGGTTGAGTCTTTTTAGTAAGCGTTAATCAGCTAACGTTTTTCCAGGATGATTTTTGACGGAACAGGCTCTGGCTCAGGCTGGCTACAGCAAACAGGTATTGTACAACCGGAAATACTGATTAAAAATCCAAGGAGCAAGGTTATTGTCAAAAAACGTTGTTTTGTGCGTAACATAAATGTATTCCAGCTTAATTTTCAGTGTATAAAAGAGCATAAAGAATAGTGAGAGTAACATAGTCTATCAATCACATTCGTATATACAGGATAAACCAAAAAAAAACGGCCGCCATAAAAACTGCCGTTATCTTTTCACTTCTTTAATATTAATTAAAAAGTCATTACCTTGTCTGCACTGAGGAATAAATTATGAATAATCACTGGATTAGCAAATATTCCATTAGTAAGCTGTGTAATTCCACGACTCATTGTGCATAACGTACAAATCACAACTTTTCCGCACATGCTCTCAAAGCCATTTAACAGGCCTTGAAGTGAAGCAGTTTTAACGCCATTAGGAGTGGCACAAGCAGGCTTTGGATTCGCTCTTGTATGAATATTATTATCAGGATTAATTAATTCTACACCACTCGTTTGAACGCAAAGAGTGACATCATCAGCAGGTGCAGCGCCACCAGGGCTCATTAATAGATACATCCCAATTTGAAGTGCGATACAGGCTGGTTCCGGATCTTTTGTCGGATCTGTTATGAGTGCAACCATCTCCACTGGCAATATCTGCAGCTTAAACGGCACTACTTGTAAAACCGACAATGGTTAATGATACAAGCACAGCAGCGCGTTTTAATTTACTTATTGTATTGAACATTTATATTTCACTTTATTTAATATTTACTCGTCATAGCAACTTTAATTAGTCTGCATCGAAAGACCGTCATACAAAAAGTAATATTATTTGTGAGTTAGAGCACACATAAGACTCTATTTTCAACATCACTAATGCCAGATACATAAGAAGCAGATTTATAAAAAATAAATTATAAACAAAATTAAAAAACAAAATCATTACAACCTGATAACTATAAAAATCTACGATATTTATTCTTTATAAAAATGAATCATATCTATAGGACAGAAACCGTCATTAACTTTAAAAACATTGTAAAAACATCCGATCTACGACCGTCAATCTACTTATGACTTTATTTCTATCATCATGCACAACTTAAACCTTGCAGAAAAAATGTAGGCGTTAGCCATATCTGAAATTTGGACTGACGATGTTAACCTAAGCGACTTCTTTTCTTTCGTGTCGTTCATGCAGAAACTTTAATACTTCAGCACGGTAGTGATTAAACTTTTCATTATCGGCAAGAGCTAACCGGTTTCGTGGTCGTTCAAGATCGATCTTTAATATATTACCAATGCCAGCAGCCGGGCCATTTGTCATCATTACAATTCTATCTGAGAGTAAAACCGCCTCATCCACATCATGGGTAATCATAACAACCGTATTGCCTAGTTCCGCATGAATTTCCATTACCGAGTCTTGCAAGTGGGCGCGGGTTAACGCATCTAATGCTCCGAAGGGCTCATCCATTAATAATATTTTAGGTTTCATTGACAGTGCACGGGCAATACCGACACGCTGTTTCATTCCCCCTGAAATTTCCGAAGGTAATTTATCTTTTGCATGGCTCATGTGCACCAACTCTAAGTTATGATTAATCCAGTCTTTTATTTCAGCTTTTGATTTGGTCTGTTTAAAAACAGTATCCACCGCGAGTTCAATATTCTGGTATGCCGTTAACCAGGGTAATAATGAATGATTCTGAAATACCACTGCCCTGTCTGGCCCGGGTTCATTCACCTCTTTTTCTTCTAACAATACTCCACCCGATGTGGCCTGATGCATTCCCGCGACAATATTTAATACGGTAGATTTACCACAACCTGAATGACCAATTAAAGAAACAAATTCACCTTTATCTATACCCAAACTGACTTTTTCTAATGCACGGTAATAACCGTTATCTGTCGGAAAATCGATAGTAACTTCACTAATGTTTAAATATGCGTTTGACATAACTCTATCCTTAAATAATAAATTAACGAACTTCAGCAGTTTTATCCCATGACACTTTTCGCTGTAGTAACAACATAATCTGATCTAACATAAAGCCGATAAAACCGATTACAAATACTGCAACCATTATGCGAGCTAATGAATTAGAACTACCATTTTGAAACTCATCCCACACAAACTTACCTAGCCCCGGATTTTGAGCCAGCATCTCAGCGGCAATTAATACCATCCAGCCAATACCCAGTGATAAACGTAAACCGGCAAATATCATGGGAACAGATGAAGGTATGACAATTTTTGTAATATTCGTCATCCAGCTCAAACGTAATACTCGGCTTACATTTTTTAAATCCTGATCGATACTGGAAACACCTAAGGTGGTATTTATAATGGTTGGCCAGATACAACAAAGTGTTACGGTAATGGCTGAGGTTACAAATGATTTTGCAAACATCGGGTTCTCCGAGGTATAAACCGCAGAGACAATAATCGTAACAATAGGTAACCATGCCAGGGGTGATACGGGTTTAAAAATCTGAATTAACGGATTGATTGCCTTATGCACCGTGCTGCTCAAACCACTAAACACACCAATCGGTATGGCAATGACACTGGCGATAAAGAAACCGGTTAATACTGTAATTAAACTGGTGCCCACCTGATCAATAAAAGTCGGGTTACCGGTATAATTACGAATTTTTACTATAGCATGCGGATTTTTTTCCAGCTTTTTCACATTTCGATCAATCTGACGCTGGTAAAATTTTTCTGCTTTCTCACGTTCCTGTATATGCTCATCCACTAACACAATTGTTTGTGACCAAACCTGTGAAGGCCCGGGCACCTGACCCAATGAAGTTATAATGCTGGCTGCGCTAATATGCCATACCGCTAAAAAAACTAGAAAAGCAACAATGGGAATAACCAGTGCTTTTGTTTGTTTGTTGTTTAGTAAACTAAGACTTCTATAATTTGACATGCTAGTCTTTCCATTCGATTCAGATAGAGAAGGCAACAAAGATCGTTTTAATAAAATACATCTTTTAAATATTCCAGTGAACATGATATTTATCCTGTTTTTAATTTAGTCTCATTCAATCAACCCACCTTTCTATCTGTGAACCGTATGAATGAGACTATTTATCTATTTAGTTAACGGTATCCTTTCCTTTTAAACCGATTTTAAATTCCTTTAAATAATCGTTTGGTTTTTTTCCGTTATAAACGATGTCGTCAATAAAGTGTTTCTGCGGTGCACGAAAGCCATCTTCAGTAGAAAAATCAGGAAACTCTGTCGCTTTAATTTTTCCTTCTACAATTAACTCCTTGGCTGCTGTCGCATATATGTCAGGGCGATAAACACGTTTCGCTATATCCATATACCAGCTATCCGCTTTTGGTTTTGCAATTTGTCCCCAACGGCGCATCTGAGTTAAGTACCAGATAGCATCTGAGTAATATGGATAGGTTGCGTTATAACGAAAGAACACATTAAAGTCAGGTACTTCACGTTTATCACCTTTTTCATATTCAAACGTGCCTGTCATACTGTTTGCAATCACATCATAATCAGCACCTACATAATTACTCTGAGATAGAATCTTCACCGCTTCAGGGCGGTTTTTATTGTTTTCAGCATCTAACCATTTCGCTGCACGTATCATGGCTTTAACAACCGCTATATGCGTATTCGGATTTTTATCAGCCCAGGTTTTACTCACACCAAAAACTTTTTCAGGGTTGTTTTTCCATATTTCATAATCAGTTACCACTGGCACACCAATACCTTTAAATACCGCCTGTTGATTCCAGGGCTCACCTACGCAATAACCATAAATTGTTCCAGCCTCCATCGTGCCGGGCATTTGAGGAGGTGGTGTTACTGATAACAGAGCATCTGCATCAATAGTGCCCGAAACATCACCTTTAGCCGGTGCGTAATAACCCGGGTGTATACCACCTGCTGCTAACCAGTAACGTAACTCATAGTTATGAGTTGATACGGGAAACACCATGCCCATATTGAATGGTTTGCCATCATCTTTAAATTTCTCAACCACCGGTTTTAATGCATCTGCTTTTATAGGGTGAACAGGTTTACCATTTTCATGTGGCACATGGGGTTTCATCTGCTTCCAGATATCATTCGAGACCGTAATCGCATTACCATTTAAATCCATACTGAATGCGGTAATAATATCGGCCTTTGTGCCGTAACCAATGGTTGCACCCAGGGGCTGACCCGCTAACATATGTGCACCATCTAACTGCCCATCGATCACTCTATCCAGCAGCACTTTCCAGTTAGCCTGTGCTTCCAGTGTTACGTATAAACCTTCGTCTTCGAAATAACCTTTTTCATATGCAATAGCTAAAGGCGCCATATCGGTTAGTTTTATAAAGCCGAATTTAAGTTCTTCTTTTTCTGGCTCAGCCGCATAAGCACCGCTAAACCCAACACTACAAGCCATAACGGCTGTTAACGATATTTGTTTTAAAAATTTACGTCGTGAAAATATTTTATGTTTAAGAAACATCTTTCTCTCCCGTTATTTTAATTTTTCACAGGCAAAAAAAAGCGCCCTTCATACACAGTGTTAACCTGTATGAGGACGCCTTTGCCCGCTTAATAGAAATAAAATTAAATTTAATAAAAGTTGATAGTCAGTAATTAAAACTAAACTATCGGTTGAATTACTAGATCGCCGTTGACCCTTAATAGTAACAATGCACGCACTGTGCCAATTAGCAATCCCTTATAAAAAGGGTGTTTTAGGCCTTTATAAGCTTCATACAGAACAGATTTAGTGCAAGAAACATAAGTAGGCACTAATGTTGTGCGTTAAAGAATTAATAAATTTAACAACAACGTTTATTTATATACCTCATAAATAAATCATGTCATTAAGAATATTTTCAATGTACTCAATCTAATGGCTATATATTAGTGTTTTGAAAAAACTAAAGATTAAGAAGTAACAGATTATTTTTATAAGACAGGCTGAAGCCAATTATTTATGCTTTGTGTTGCCATCTATTAATTTAAAATATTTGACATCGATATAATATTACGCGACACATCACCTAACTTATTACCCGTATCCATCGCCATTCGACGCATTGCATTATACGCATCGTCTTCATTCATATTATATGAATTCATCAACATACCTTTGGCTTTTTCAATATCTTTTCTATCACTTAACCGAGATTCAAGTGATTCAATGTTTTTATTCAGACCTTCAATTTCTTCTATTTGAAACCGCGTTACTTTAAATCGTGCCAGACAAATTTCAATTAAACTCTGAATACGATTAGCTGCTATATTACCGGTTACACAAGAATCTGCACCCGCTAAAATAACATCCTGGGTGATATTTATTTCCGCAGTATTCGCCAAAACAATAACCGGGCAAATTACCTGCCCTTTAAAATTACCCAGTTGTTGAAATAATTTTCTGTTAGGTGAACTCACCGATATAATCAATACATCAGGCGTATCTTTTTTTACATCATCGAACCACTGAGATTCTGTATCACAGGTTTTATTAATGGTATAACCTGCATCAACCAGCAACATAGCCGTTTTATTCTGGTGCTCTACACTTTCATAAATTAATGTAATATTCATAATTAACTCTGTTCAATAAACATATAAAAACCATAGCCACCCTCAACACATTAAAAACATTCACAAATGAGAATGGATAAATGAATTCTCAGAGCTCACTGCCTAATTACACACATAACCGTATTATCAGTAAACACAGCTTAAATACCGACATTGATATTCAGATAAAAAGTAATCGTTATATACCTATACAAAACATGTGCCAATTAATAAGTCATTGTTTTTAGTATATTTAATATTATTACGAAGTGAATAATTTCAGGAAATGCGCCTCAAATGTGCACAAACAGGAGGCCTGCACAATTATTGAAGCAATGAATAATTTACTATAAGACAAACCAGCTCTATGTAATAGCTGACGATAATTATTGCGATACGAAGCAAACCATAAAACGACTAATACCTCTCACAACAACCCCCCAACACACTTTTATGGCATCCACATGCACCAGATAAACCCCATTACGCAAACGAAACAAAAAATGCGTATGGCTAACAGTAGAACGACTCGGCTCAATAGTAGAAGCCGGTAAAAACGAATTAATATAATCAGACTTAACATCACTAAAATAAAGTTTAAACTGCTTCAAAGTAACCACCACACCCCTGTCATCAATAATACCTACCTATTGATCATATTAACAAATATGTTAATATTTGATTATGGATTGGGAAATCACCTATTACAATCAGGGACTCCAGAAAGAGATTTTAAAATTTCCTGCTGGTATACAGGCCAGATACATACACCTGACAGACAGGATGTGTATTTATGGAGCCAATCTGGGTATGCCACATCAGGGCACCTCTGAACAATGAAGGATGGATTATTTGAACTTCGCTTAAAATCAAAAGAAGGTATTGGCCGTGTTTTTTATTGCACACTGGTAAATAAACGCATTGTTATGCTGCATTCGTTTATCAAAAAAACCAGCAAAACACCTTCTAACGAATTCAAAGTAGCCATTGCACGCATGAAAGAGGTAAAAGCAAATGCGAACACATAAAGAACTTAAACAACAAATGCTCGACAACCCGGACGTTAAGTCTGAATACGATTCACTTGAAGAAGAGTTTTCACTTTTTGATGAACTACTAAACGCCCGAATGAATGCAGGACTTACTCAAGCGGAAGTAGCTCATCGTATGGGAACAAAAACACCCGCAATTGCCAGACTAGAAGCAGGTGGAGGTAATAAAAAACACTCGCCCTCAATATCTACATTACGCAAATATGCAGAGGCAGTAAATTGCCATATTGAAATTAGGCTTGTGCGTAATTAAATTAAAATACAATCTCATACCCGTAGCCCGGATGCAGAAAAGTGAAATCGGGGCTTTTGACTTTAATTAACATAACTACAATTCCCGGATTTCGCTGCACTACATCCGGGCTACAAACTACATTAATTTTTAACTAACACCCCTATTACAATAACAACTAAACTCACATTAACTTCCGATCTATCAGGTATGCTGACATTTTTAGTTTTTACTCTAACCGCAATGATTTTATTAAAAGCGACGAACAGTCAGAAATATCCCCACAATCATTAAAGCTAATCCTGTTAAACGCTGAGTAGAAACTGAATGTTGTAACGCACCCAAAAGCCCGAAGTGATCAATCACTACCATAGATATTATCTGCCCTAACAACACAAAAGAAACGGCATTGCCAACACCAAATTTAGGTGCAACCCATGTTATGCTAAGAATATAAAATATTACACACAGGCCTCCCATATAAAACAAGATGGGGATTGGCGCTTGAATTGGGGATTTAGATATACCGCCGGACAAAAATAGATTTGCCAGTGAAACTACACCGCCAACCATAAATAAAATAGTTGTAGCCAATGCAGGGCTGTGAAGCTTTTCACCTAAGCTGCCATTTAACGCTGCCATGACAGGGATTCCAAACCCTGCTACACACATCAATAAAGCATAAAATACTGGCTGTTGAAAATAGTTCATTATGCCTCCTTCCGGTTTCATTCTGCCGACGATGTTAACCCTTGCCTGCGCAGCTCTGTCACCTGGTCAAAGCCAATCCCCCAGTTATCCGTATTCACTTCATCAATAACAACGAAAGTAGTGGCTGGATTTTTATTTAAAACATCGACCATCAATTGAGTACAGCCTTTTATGATCGCTTGTTTTTGTTCGTTAGTTACGCCTTCATCAGTAATTTTTACATTAATATACGGCATGATTGTTACCTCTTAGTTTGACTATTAAACAGTGATTTTTTTGTTTAGTGAATCTACATCGATATATTCTGATAGCACCTTCTCGAAAAATTCCACAGAATTAGCACCAGAAACCAAAGTATCCTCATTTATGATAAATGCGGGAATACTGTGTAATTTTAATGCTTTTTGTCGCTCAATTTTTTTCTCTAACACCAGCGTCAATTCACTCGATGACAATGCTTTCTGAGTCGAAACTCTATCCATCCCTAGTTGCTCCGCGATATCCAGTAAAACATCCGTGTTACTAATATCCAGACCTTGCTTAAAATAGACTTCGATCAAACTTTCATTAATAGCGTTTTGCTTATTAAATTGCTCAGCCAAATGTATTAATTTGTGCGCCTTTCGAGAATTGTAATAATGCGTGCGTTTAATAAAATCAATGACAATACCAGCGTTCTGTGCCGTCTTCACCAGAGACTCCTGATAATCTTTCAAGGTCGCTGATGACCACTTTTGTTTGCGCTTAAAATAATTGACTATCGTTTCGCCTTCTTCAGGCATATCAGGATTTAGCTCAAACGGAAGATACGTTATGTGTGCTTCAACTTCATCTTCCAATCGTTTTAACGCGGTTTTAAAATTGTTGTACCCGATGGGGCACCAGGAACATACGACATCATGTATGGCTTCAATTTTAATTTTTACTTTAGACATTCCTCTATTCCTTTTCTATTTTCTATGCTGGAGCAAGGAAGAATAGACACCAACTTACTGGAAACAGTTAATATCTAGTCCTATGATTAAATTTGAATTAGATAATCGTGTACATTTTATTTACGATTTTCCACTCACCGTCTTCTTTCAAAAGCCCAAGAAAATCAATGAAATGTGCAGCCAGAAGTGGCACATCAACCTTAGCCATGGCCTGGTCACCAATAATTTCCAACGACATCGTATTAAATGCGTATTTCATGCCTTCATCTTTTGGTACCGGACGAGCAGCAACTGCCTGTAACCATTCATCACGGCTTTTTCGATAATTGTTTCCTTTGAGCCAGGCATCGCCATGAAAGAGTGGGCGGAGTTTTTCTACATCTCCCTCATAAAGCCCATCAAAGTAATCTTGTAAAAGAACATGAATGGTTTGGTGGTCCTGGCTGTAGCTAGTTTCTTGTTTGTTTGTATTTGTCATTGTTCTTTTCCTTATTTATTAAGTGCTATAAAGCTAATATTTTTGATTTCAGTTGATTAACCGTAGTTGTGACCTGCTGCATGTCCACCGTCGACACGTAATGTGGTGCCTGTGATGAAGTCATTTTTGACAAGCATTGCCACAGCATCCGCCATATTTTCAGGCTTACCGATTCGATTAAGTAGATGCAGACCGGCAAGGACATTAGCGTCTTCTATGCCTTGTTTGGCATGCAAGGGTGTCTCAATAATCCCTGTCGCAATGGTCGCAACACGAATATTATCTGGCCCAAGTTCAGCCGATAGCTGATGCGTTAAACTGTGAAGTGCTGCTTTGCTAGCCACCGCCCCAGAAGCTGGGAAACCTGCAATTGCGTGTTCAATAAGCGTTGTTCCGATATTTACAATCGATCCACCACCGCGTTTTTTCATTTCTGGAACTGCGGCTTGCGCTGCAAAATAACTGCCTTTGAAATTAATAGCGAAAAAGCGATCGAGCTCACCTTCTTCTGTATCAAGAAACGACTTTGGGTTAAATACGCCAGCATTATTGACAAGAATATCTACGCCACCGAACGCTTCCACGGCCTTAGCGACAAGCTCTTCACCCGTTGCTTTTTTAGATACATCCCCAGTGACATATGCCAAATTACCTAACGATTTGAGTTCATCATAAGCAGATAAAAGATCAACTTGTGTACGTGCATTCATTACCACATTCATACCGTCTTCTAGCAGACGCTTAGTAATGGCGTAACCGATACCGGTAGATGCACCGGTTACGATTGCAGTGAGAGTCTGATTGTTTGTTATTTGTGTCATGTTTTAGTCCTTCGTTTTAAGCGCTTAAGCTTTCAGTTAGTGGTTTCCGTATCTGTCCGTGCATCCATTGTTTTTTACGATACGCTTAAAATATCATTGTGATAAGATCACAAATACGCAAATCATTATTGCGTTATGTGAATAAATAGACTTTATCCTTAGCAAAGCAGGAGACAAGATATGGATCAGCTGGGTGCAATCATGCTATTTAATAAAGTGGTCGAAACAGGCTCTTTCTCGGAAGCCGGTCGACAATCGAATTTGGTGCCATCCAGTGTTTCGCGTCGCATTGTTGATCTTGAAGGTTGGGTGGGGGCAACGTTGTTTCACCGTACCACCCGTAAACTAAACCTGACTGAAGTAGGTCGACTATTTCACGAACGAACGCGCAGCATCATGCTGGATTTGGAAGAAGCTCGTATTATGGCAGCTGAACTCGAAGACAAACCCGCGGGCGTCGTGCGCATCACCCTGCCCGCGAGTCTTGAACAACATATTGTTGTGGCAACTGCCTTGTTTCAAACGCGATGGCCAGAGGTGAGCTTTGGGCTCACCTCCACTGATAGAAATGTTGACCTGGTCGCTGAAGGTTATGATATTGCGATTCGCACCGGACAGCTTAAAGATTCCACCCTACACGCGCGCAAGTTCGCCACGGTACCCCGTTGGCTTTGCGCTAGCCCACAGTATCTGGCATCTGCGCCTCACCTCGCCCACCCTGATGATATTGAAAACCACAACTGTCTCGCACTAAGACGTAACCCGGGTGATAATATTTGGCAGTTCAAAGACGGTGATGAAATTGTCGATGTTAAGGTTCACGGCGAGTTTACGGCCAACAGCGGCAACATGCTAGTAACTGCAGCTCGCCTCGGTAGCGGCTTGATTTTGTCGCCCGAGTGGATCTTAGGTCCGCCCATCGCACGTGGCGAACTGGTAAAACTGCTACCCGCTTACCCAGCGTACCCTCCCGCCTCTGCACTGTATGCAGTCCACCCTTATCAGCGCTTTATTCCGCCCAAAGTAAAAGTGTTCATCGACTTTTTAATCGAACAATTTAACGAAGATTATGACTGGTCAGCAGATCCAGCAGAAACACTTCCAGCGGCTTTGATGTGACCCACCGTTTTTTTGATTCGGCAAATGTCCGATTTGTGATCTGGCTACTGTCTTCTTAAGGTCTGTTTTGCAATGAGTTAACCCCGGTAACGCATTTTCTTTCAATAACTGCATTGAGGTGAATAAAGAAAACGCTCAACCCTCAAATCAAAAGTAAATATAAATTTAATGAATAATAATGCAAAAAAAACCAATTGTAGGAGTTAACAAATCTGCAACATGGATTGACGATTTAGAGCGCGATGCGAAGCAAGCAGTAAAATAACTAATAATTAAAGTAATTAAAGGAATTAAAGGGGTCGGTGACAAATGATAATGTTAATAATTATCAATTGTCACCGACCCCTTTATTCTCTTTATTCATCGTTCTGGCAGGCATGTTTGTAGAAATTTTCGCTACAGTTCAGAAGATGAAAAAGGCCATATCTTTAATGAATACAAAAAACCTGCTGACTGGCATGCCTGTACTGATACTGCAGTAGGAGAAGGATGGCAGACTGTTCATCTTAATGCGCGAGGTTTGGAGCGATATGTGCTTGAAGTAAAAACAATGGATGAAAAAACGAATGCAGGGACAATGAAATTATATGATTCATTTAATATAAAAATATTAAAAAAATGAATTGCTCCAACCTCTTTATTTTAATTAATTGGTGCCAGAGCACACACTTGTGCTCTCGCCCTATTCATTAACTGTTTGTATTTTTTTATTAATTTAACCAAAACTATCTGACGTGATACTGTCATACCAGCCTTTTGCATAACGCGCTTCCTGTTTGCGGAAAGCGGCATCTGCTTCTATAGGGCTAACGCCACCTGAGCCTTTAACTTTGTATATACCTTTATCATGACTGTAACGATAAACTGCCGCGACTGAAATGCCGTAGTCTGGTGATACCAGGCTATAACAGGTGTTAACATAAGATGGCTCGGGCATTTTGTTGCCATATATTGCAGAGACAATAGCGGCGGCACAGACTTTGCCCTGACTGTTTGCGGCGAAGCCCGATTTTGGCATTTTTCCGGCAATGGATGCATCACCAATAATGTGAATATCCGGGTATTGTTTTGATTCAAATGTTCTCTGGTTAACCGGGCACCAGCCATCACCATTGGTTAGCTCTGCCGTGTGTGTAATTAAACCCGCTTTTTGTGGCGGTATAAAATTAATTACTTCTGCTTTGTGTTTGTCACCCATTTCTGTGTGAATGGTTTTGTTTTTTGCTTCAATATAATCAATACGCCCGCCATCATCTGCACCAACCCATTCGATCATGCCGGGGTACAGTTTTTTCCAGCCCTGCATAAATAAAGCCTGTTTTGAAAATTTTGATTTTGCATCCAGAACTAGAATTTTTGATTTAGGTTTATGCTGCTTCAGGTAATGTGCAATTAAACTAACCCGCTCATATGGCCCCGGTGGGCAACGAAATGGATTACCCGGTGGTGCGATAATAACACTGGCGCCATCTCTCATTGAAACTAGCTGGTTACGTAATAGCGTTGTTTGTGAACCACCTTGCCAGGCGTGCGGAATAATTTTTGCGTCAGCAGCTGTCATGCCTTCAACATCATCCCATTTAAAATCGATACCCGGTGAAAGCACCAGTTTGTCATAGAATAATTTTTTACCATCACCCAGCGTTACATATTTTCCCACGGCATCTATGTGCGTCACCCTGTCGTGCACAACATTAACCCCTCTTTTTTCATGTGCCTGATAACCATGGCTAATGCTATCTATATCTCTTATGCCACTCAACACGGCATTACTAAACGGGCAGGTTTTAAAACGCGTTGATGGTTCTATAAGTGTTATTGACAGGGAAGGATCAAAAACATTCAGATATTTTGCACAGGTTGCCCCACCAAAACCACCACCCACAACAAGCACCCTTGCTGATGCTTTCTGGCTTTTGGAAAAAGCAGATAACGGACTCATGCTCGCCAACATAAAACCGGTATTAGCCAATAACTTTATAAATCGTCTACGATCATATGTGTTCATGATGATCTCCCGTTACTTACTGGAAAAAAACTCAGCGATAAGCTGAATTTCCTGTTCGCTATAACCATTAGAATGCCTGCCCATCACTGTGGATGGTCTGGCACCGCTTTGAAATTCTTTTAATGACTCTGAAATAAATTTTGCCGATTTACCGTTAATGGCGGGTATTGCACCGGGGCTTTTACCATCGGTTCCATGACAGGCGGCACATGAGTTAGCGAGCATAGCACTCGGGCTAATTTCAACAGCCATACTCATATTTGAAACCGGTAAAAAATATAATAATATTGCTAATGTTTTTTTATTAAGCATGTTTGCCTCCAATACACCTTTTAACTTAAATTAAATCGACTAAAGAACAACCAACCGTTTTAATGTAAGACACTCATTATTATTTAATTCAACGATAGAGAGAATTTTATGCGCGTTATTACGGGCAATAAATTTAGGCACGTTCATTAATGAGGTGACTGCCTGAAAGAGCTATAACTGAATTTCTTCAACCAGCTGGTTTTATTGTTAACCATGTAATTACTCTATCAGTTATTTTAATAATAATTAACACATGCACACCGGTATTGATAAACATCAACTGATAGTGGTTAATACGGAGCAAGCATGGTGTCAGATCACAGTATTTACTTATATTAGTGGAAACTGAAATCCGATTCGGATTTCCTGATCCGGCTTTCTTCAGAGATAAAAAACTGCCATTTAGAATGCCCAGCACAATATTTAAACCGGGGATAATCAACGCGCTTTTTTCAAAGCGTTAGCTACAATAAGTAATACTAAATAATACAATAAAGGATTAATGATTATGAAGCTTAAAAATACCTTAAGTGTAGCCGTAGCCATCTTTACAATAGGTTTTACCAGCAACTCTGCATTTGCTGCAGGCGGAGGGGGCCCGATCGTTAAGTCTGACCCGAGTAAACATTTTCATCCGAAAGGCAAAATGCCATCAAAGTACACCAGACAGATTTTTGCAGAGGCACGCAAAAAATTACCGTTTTCTGATAAGCAGGATTTTGAAGAAGAAGAAAAGGGATTTATTGCCGCCCCAAAGTCTAAAAAAATTATGGCTGATACCGGTCATGTGGCCTGGGATATGGAACGTTATGAATTTCTGGCAGACGGCGATAAGTACAACAGTATTCACCCCTCTATGTTGCGCATGTCTCAGCTAAATATGAACTACGGTTTGTACAAAGTTGTTGATGGTGTTTATCAGGTGCGTGGTTTCGATTTAGCCAACATCACATTTTTGCAGGGTAAAACCGGCTGGATTGTTTTTGACCCGTTAACTGCAGCAGAAACTGCCCGCGCAGCCAAAAAACTGCTTGATGAACACGTAGGTAAACAACCCATTGCTGCGGTTATTTATTCGCACTCCCACGCAGACCACTGGGGTGGCGTGCGCGGCATCGTTGATGAGAAAGATGTCAGGGCTGGCAAGATTGAGATCATTGCACCGCGTGATTTCATGCAATATGCCGTTTCTGAAAATGTTTATGCCGGCAACGCCATGAGCCGTCGCCTGTTCTACCAATACGGTGTGTTGTTGCCCGCCAGCCCTTATGGTCACGCGGGTCAGGGGCTTGCGCAGAATGTCGCTGCCGGTAATCTTGGCCTTATTCCACCAACGCGTATTGTAGAAAAAGACTTTGAGGTGTTTGAGGTTGATGGCATCAAGATGGAATTCCAGAACACGCCGGGCACCGAGGCGCCTTCTGAAATGAATACCTGGATACCGAGCATAAAGGGCCTGTGGATGGCTGAGAATGTTGTCGGCTCGGTGCACAATATTTATACCCTGCGTGGTGCTCAGGTACGCGACTCACTGCGCTGGTCAAAATACATTGATGAAGCACTGCACAAATATGGTCAGGATGCCGAAGTTATGTTTGCGTCGCACCACTGGCCTCGTTGGGGTAACAAACGGATTCAGACAGTGCTTAGAGACCAGCGTGATATATATGCTCACATGAACAACGAGGTGCTGCATCACGTTAACCAGGGCACCACCATTAATGAAATTCACAACGTTTATAAATCACCAAAAAGTCTGGATAAAGGCTGGACCACCGGTTTCTATCATGGCTCCAGGGAGAACAATAGTCGGGGCATTGTTAACTACTACCTTGGTCACTGGGATGCTAACCCGGCAACTTTAATTCCCCTGTCACCACGTGACTCTGCGCCACTGTTTGTTGAAATGATGGGTGGCTCGAAGAAAATTATAACCAAAGGTAAAAAGCTATATAACAAGGGTAAGTACCATGAAGCCGTTGAAATTCTGAACAAGCTGGTGTTTGCTGAACCCAAAAATCAGGCCGGCAAAGATTTGCTCGCAGATGTTTATGAACAACTTGGTTACCAGCAGGAAAACCCCGGACTACGTAATGCTTTTCTCGCCGGTGCCTTTGAATTGCGCTCCGGCATTCCGGGTGGCGCATCACCGAAAACCGGCGGACCCGACGTGATTCGTGCTATGTCGACTGGCCTGTTTCTCGACTTCATCGGCATTCGCATGGACAGCAGTAAAGCCGTGGGCAAAGCATTCACGATTAACCTGATAACACCGGACAATGGCGAGAAATATCTGGTTGAACTCAGCAATGAAACACTAACCAATATCGAAGGTTACACTGCTGACGATGCCGATCTGACAATCACCATCAATCGTTCTGACCTCGAACAGACCATGATGGGCGTCAAAAAACTTACCGATCAGATTAAGGACGGCACAGCTAAGGTTAAAGGTGATAAAAAGATTTTAGATCAGCTTGCATCGATGCTAATCGCATTCGAACTTGGTTTCGAAATTCTACCTGGCACTAAGGGAAAAACTGAGAAAGTAGAGATGAATGACTTTGAGGCCAACGTAACAGTAACCAATGAGTAAATAAGCACAAATTTCAGAGAAGAATTACGGGGACAAATTACGGGGACAGTATACCTATCATGAATAAACATGGTCGGATTCATGAAATCAATATACTGCCCCCGATTTATTTAACCGGGCAATCAGGGCATTGCAGACTTGATGGTGTATTCATGCAGCCATTACATTTTTTAACCAGTTTCTTAATAAATGGGGCCAGAGCACAATTATTTCTGATATTAGTGTGTGTGCTCTGGCACCGATTAATTTCCAAAAAGAGCATTGCATTAATTTTTAATCAATGGCTGTAAATTAAAGATACCTCTGGCATGAATACTTGCTATATTTTAGGTATTTCAACTTAGTATCTGAAATAAGTTGCCGATAATTAGTAAAATCGGAGTCTAACCCGTGAATTACGCTCCCCGTTTCTTTTGAACAACATTTAAGTTTAAGCTATTTATCCAGAGACATATCGAAAGCTATCAATAGCTTATACAGGTTTTAACCGAATACCCCTCACTATATACAGAGCAAAACCTGTAAAAAATACTAGAATATGAATAATCCGACTTAGTTTTTGGTTATTGCTGTTTATATATGTCTAAATATTTATTCATACTTGCTATCTTAGCTTCAGTACCAGCGCAGGCAGATGAACTTGATAAATACTTTACCATGTCACTTCAGGAGTTGATGCAGGTAAATATTACCGGTTCGACTCGTACTGTACAGAGCCATGTTCGTGTCCCCTCTTCAGTTACTACCTTTACCCAGGAGCAAGTTAACAGACTGGGTGTCGATACACTTGAGCAATTACAGAACTACGTTCCGGGTTTTCAGTCCACTAGAACAGCTGACAATGTTCTTTTTAATGCTACAACGACTCGAGGTTTTTCAAGAGGTGTTCTTGTTTTACTTGATGGACAAAGATTAAGCTCTGAATTTAATACCGGTATCGATGTAACTACAGCACACATTCCACTTGAACACATTAAACGTGTTGAGTTCGTTAGAGGCCCCGGATCATCAATTTATGGTGCGAACGCTTTTTCAGCAGTCATAAACCTAATTTCGGTTGATGATGTTAATAAAGCCACACTTAGAGCTGGCGAAATTAATAAGAAAGCAACCATTCAGATTACATCGAATGAATCTGAGTTTAAATATTCAGGCTTTCTTAAAGGTGTCGATGATAAAGGCGAAACGTATACAGATCCATTCAATACGCTTCCAAATAATACGACCGAAACAAGTGATCCTTTTGAAACTGTCGATCTTTATTTACAGGCTCACTATAAAGATTTTTCAATATATTTATCTCACACGCATCATGAACTAGAAGACTATTACTCTTTAAACCGACTCTCTAACGATAACTGGAGAGAAACAGATCATAGCTACTTACGTTTAACATATGATTTTTCTAGCTCAGAGAATTATCATTCTCAAATTGCGGTAAGTTATTTACAATCCAGAGATAATCTATTTGGTGAAGTAAGCCCTGTTACTCCGCCGTTTACGATTGACCCTCTATTTGCTGAAGGTGATATAGAAGAACAAACCACTGCTTTCGAATGGTTTAATACATACAATTTTGACAATGATCATTCATTACAGTTTGGTCTGGAATACAGAGATGCTGATATAAAAACTGCTACTATTAGTTATAACTACGACATCATTAACTTTAGCTCACCTTTTTATAATCCTGATTACTACACCTTCCCACTAGCCGATGAAAGCGCAAGACAAACCTATGGCATTTACACGCAATATCAGGGTCAGATCATAGATAATTTATTTTTAACATTGGGTATTCGGTATGATGAATATTCAGACGTTGGATCTTCTAGCAACCCTCGCACCGGTTTAGTTTACGAATTTTCTGATAACACAAGTGTAAAGTTTTTATACTCAACCGCATTCAGAGCGCCTTCACGTAATGAATTAGATTTGCAAAACAACGGCATATTAGTCGGTAACCCTAACCTTGAACCTGAAACGATTGAAACATTTGAGGCCGTTTTAATTAAACAGTTTTCAAACCAGACGATTCAATTTTCTTTATTTAGAAACAATATTGAAGATATTATCGTTTCAAGCTCTCAACCTGATGGTTCAATCATTAGAGACAATAAAGACGATGCCAGATATGAAGGAATTGAGACCGAGTATAATGCTTTATTCTTTAAAAATTTACAGACGAAGTTTTCATATACTAATATATTCACATCTCCGGATGTTTCCTTCAGGTCATCTAAACAACTGGCATCAATTATCTTAAATCACAACCGTCGTTTATTTAATCTCAATTTTGATAGTTATTATCATTCTGAAGTAGAAAATGATTTCAGCGGAACCAGAGTAAAGCTATCTTCATATGTTGTTTCTAATATAAAACTATCGTACTCACTACAAAAGAATATGAAATTTTATCTACAGGTAAAGAATCTGTTTGATAAAGAATACTTTTCCCCATCGGGTGGTTCATCATTTACTGTCAATGTACCCAATCATGGCCGTGAAGGTTATCTGGGTATTGAGTATGAATTTTGATAAAAACGAACCCGATCAAAAAACAATTATTACTAATATTAGGGTTTATTCTTCCCTGCTCCTGACTTACCATTATTGAGTAATTAGAAAGTCAGAATTTAACCTGGGCCAAAGAACTATTCTAACTAATATTTGAATTAGTTAGAATTTGCAATCCATTCAAGTGCTTCTGCTGAAACAAGTTCAATCGAACCTCTTGATAGTTTTATGCAGTTTTGTTTTTCAAAATCTTTTAGAATACGGCTAACCACTTCTCTGGTGGTACCAATTTCAAATGCAAGTTTTTGATGGGTTATTTTTAATACTGAGTCATTAGCTCTTTCAAAAAGAATGCCCAACATACATGCAAGTCGCAGATCCAGGTTATTAAAAACCGTATCCTGTATCATGCAGGTCGTTTTATACAAACGCTCTATTAAGCAGGAAATAATATATTCACGAAATGGTTTAATTGTGTCCATTAGAAATCTGAATGATTGCGGACTAATAGCCAATGTCTCTACATGTGATTCTGTTGTGGCCACAGCATTGAAGGTTTTATTTTCTAATAACAGATTAAGATTAAGCAAACAAACTTCGCCCGCCTGCACACGATAAAGAGTTATCTCTCTACCATCATCGGCGGTTTGGTAAATTCTAATTGTTCCCTCAAGAATTAACATGAAATTATTAAAGGATGAATCATCACCAGAAAAGGTCACTTTAGGATCTGTCTCTATTAAACGTGAATCCCCAATGATTTCAATCCATTTCTTATCTTTTATTTCTGAAAGCTGAGGATAAACTGATTCTATTTTTTGAAAACGACATGATTTTGAAATCACATTTTGTGATTTACAATTATTTAACGAACACATACAACCACCCAAAAATATTAAAATTTATTTTTTTATTATTATGCTTTTATAATTTTATTATTTTTTATCAGGCAATTACTGCTAACGCCTTTATTACATACCTATATAAAACAGAGTACGTATTATGATTTTATGATATTAGCTGGGTTCATTATAAGCAATAAAACACAAATGTAATCACTCGTTCGAATTAACTACTGAATATAAGAAAAAGATTAACTACCCCCCTTAATTCAATTCATTTTTTATTTTATCCCTCATCATTGACGGTTACACAAACTCTGTTTCTACCTTCTGATTTGGCAGCATATAAAGCTTTATCTGCATCTTTTAACAAATAATCTATATCCACATCACCACAGTGTGTCGCCACTCCAAAACTGGATGTGATTTTTATGATGCGATTATCATAAGCCATCTCTAACAATTCTATATTTTCTCTTATGCGTTCGGCTATCTTTATGGCTATTTCACTGGTGGTTTTCGGTAAAACAATAACAAACTCTTCACCGCCAAGCCGGCTACAGACATCACCCGTTCTTGAATTATCTAATAAAACTCCGGCAATTTTCTGAAGCACAAAGTCACCGCCATCATGCCCGTATGTATCATTCACTTTTTTAAAATAATCGATATCGATATTGATGGCACTAAAACACTCACCTGAACGGTTGGTAGATGCGAGTGATACAGTCAGTGTAATATCCATGCCGCGTCGATTATATAACCCCGTTAATGGGTCATATAATGCAAGCTGTGTTAATTTTTTGTGCTCAGCAACCATAACTGATGTTAGAAACCCTATTCCAACCAGTACAAATCCAGTAGAGCTACCGATAAGTGAGATACCGTAGGCCAGGCCGGGGTCTTTGATAATTAAGATGCCATAAACCTGAAGTGGAACAATTACTATTACGAGTAATGCAGCTGCGCTGATGATTGCATTGCCTATGTTTTGTCTTTCGCGAGCTCGCTTGAAAGACATATAAAATATTACCGGATAGATTACAACCGTATATGCTGCCAGAAAAATAATTCTATGCGCATCATTATCAACCAGGAAACTTGAAAGGATAATAGCAACATGCAAAATACTAATTACTTTTCTATATGACACCTTTCCTGCCCACTCCGCTATGGCGAGCAGCAGAAAATAACTAACTAGAATATAAAAAACAACTGATATGGCCAGATCATCGCTTATATTCGTAACTTCTTTTAACCAGAGCCCAATCCAGCCTACAACACCCAGGATGAAGTAAAGATTAAAATACCTTAAAGAAATAATGGGTATCTCATCACTATCAATTTTTCTGGCGACTAATATAAATGCGGTTATTGATGAAATCATCAATATAAAAAATGCATTCACATAAACCTGTAGGTCATACTCAATCATAGTATTGACAGTTTCAGTTAGAATATTATTGATTATAGCTACATTTACTATTTTTTAAGATAATACTACACACAGATTTAAAAAGATTGAGCTCTAGACCTAAAGCCTGAGACCAGACGTTGACATTTTCTTACATTAGCGTAACAAGGTATTTGACACGATTTTTTAATGCACTGCATAGCTAATAATTTAAAACTTACGGCTCGCTACGCATCACGTTACAAATCGTCAGCTGAAGATAACTCCTACTGATGATGATTATTATTTATTTTTATTACGTTCGCGTTTTTGTTTAAAAAAATACTGTAATACTTCTCTACACTCATCTTCCATCACACCACCGGTTACTTCAATTTTATGATTATGAATCGGATCATGTATCAGGTTTATTGCGCTGCCCGTTGCGCCTGTTTTCAAATCACTTGCACCAAACACTAACTGTTTTACCCGGGCATGTATCATGGCACCCACACACATAGAACAGGGTTCTAATGTGACATACATTGTGGTGTCGATTAATCGATAATTATTTAAAACCTGACCTGCATTTCGAATCGCCATCAATTCTGCATGAGCTGAAGGGTCGTGTGACTGTATTGGCTGGTTCCAGCCTTCGGCGATGAGTTGATCGTTTTTAACAATGATTGCACCGACGGGGACTTCATCTTCATCGGCGGCTTTTCTGGCTAACTGGATGGCTTGTTGCATCCAGTACTCATGATTGATACCCATGCTAAAAAACACTCATTAGTTCTGCATTCATCTTTTACTTTGTTCACACGCTATATGATTAGTTGTAGTTTAGTCTCTTAACAATATAACTGCTAATATCCTTAATCGCCTATACAAGTACAACCTGATTTTTTCCCAGCCCTTTAGCTCTATATAGCGCATTATCCACTCTTTCCAGGCAATCTTCCATATTTAAATCTGCCTTACCTGTTACCTTACCAACACCAATAGATAAGGTCACAACTTTTGAAATGCTCGAATTATTATGCTCTATCGATAGCTCTTCTATATTTTTTCTACATTGTTCAGCGACACTTATACCATCCGTTGTATCATTCAATATGATTGCAAACTCTTCGCCTCCAAATCTAAAGACAGTATCCATTGGCCTATGAACAGATTTAACTAATGCATCTGCAACTATTTTCAAACAACGATCTCCTTGAATATGGCCATATGAATCATTATAATTTTTAAAAAAATCGATATCTAAAATTAAAAGATAGAATGCATCACCATCTCGCTGGGACCTTCTCCATTGTTTCTTTAATTCATTATCAAAATATCTTCGATTACCAATTCCCGTCAGACCATCTGTATTTGATATATCAAGATATTCAGTCGTTTGTTTTTCAGAAACTGCCAGTTTAGTTATTTGCCTGGTATAAATCAGAACAAACATAAAAGTAAGAACCATACCAACAGCCAAAAGATCTGACTTTAATTTAGTGTTCTTTATGTCATCTGATTGTATTTCATCTATGTGTGCAGTTGAAATTTTCACTAACTCAATACCTTGATGACGTATACCAGAGGTGCTCTTGTGAAATAGCAAAACAAGTTCATTAAAATCATCTGATTTCTTATTCGTCTTTCTACTTACACTCTCGGCAATCAGTTGATTCCCAATACTTAATATCTGGTTAGATTGTGAAGTAATTTTGTGAACTATTTTAAGTTCATCCGCATTAAGTTCCTTGGTTAATACCTGACTGATTAAGCCGGTAAGGCTATCAACACGACTGAAAAATTTATTCCTGTCTATTTCATCATTAAGCAATAAGAACAATAGAAGGTGCCCTTCAGCTCTTTTTGCATAGCTACTTATTTCATTTGAAAGATTAATAAGCTCTATATGACGATTTATTTCAACATCATTATGTGTATCTTCGATATTTTGAAACCAGAGAAAAGAAGCAAAAAGAGTTACTAATATTAGCGATAGCGCTACTGACAGGCCTTGTTTGGTTAGCATCTAACTTATAAATCCTTAAACATGGCAATTAATAAGTATATTGCTTTATCTAATAGATTTATATCCCTCGAACAGGGTGTTTTCTGGCTAGCTGGATGATTTATAACATCCGGCGTTCGTGATTGTAATGCATATTTTATTGTCATCCTGAACGTTAGTGAAGGATGACAATATTGTCATTTATTCCCACTCAATCGTGCCGGGAGGTTTACCTGTAATATCATAAACCACACGTGAAATACCATCCACTTCGTTTACGATTCTGCGGCACACCAGATCAAGAAACTCATAGGGTAAGTGCGCCCAGCGAGCCGTCATGAAATCAATTGTTTCAACGGCACGTAAAGAAACCACCCACTGATAACGGCGACCATCACCCGTTACACCTACAGACTTAATCGGTAGAAAAACCGTGAATGCCTGAGACACTCCATGATACAACTCGTGTTTGTATAATTCTTCTATAAAGATGTGGTCAGCTAAACGTAAGGTATCTGCATATTCTTTTTTAACTTCACCCAGTATACGCACACCTAAACCCGGGCCCGGGAATGGGTGACGGTAAACCATGTCGTATGGCAAACCTAGTTCAACACCAATTTCACGCACTTCATCTTTAAACAGTTCACGTAAAGGCTCACACAGTTTTAACTTCATGTAATCCGGTAAACCACCTACATTGTGATGTGATTTTATTAAATGCGCTTTTCCAGTTTTAGAACCTGCTGATTCAATTACATCCGGATAAATTGTGCCCTGTGCTAACCATTTTGCATTTTTTAATTTTGCAGATTCTTCTTCAAAAATATCAACAAATAAATTACCGATAATTTTACGCTTATCTTCAGGGTCTGTTTTGCCTTTTAGTGCAGTCAGGAATCGATCTTCTGCATCGACACGAATCACTTTTACACCCATGTGTTCGGCAAACATTTTCATTACCTGATCACCTTCCTGATAACGTAATAAACCATTATCAACAAATACACAGGTTAAACGATCACCGATTGCCCGGTGTAACAATGCGGCTACTACCGATGAATCTACGCCACCGGATAAACCTAATAAAACTTCATCGTCACCGACGAGCTCGTTAATTTTTTTAATCGAATCTTCTACAATATTATCTGCTGTCCATAAATTGCCGCAGCCACAAATATCATGGGCAAAACGTTCTATAATTCTTTGCCCCTGATTCGTGTGAGTCACTTCAGGGTGAAATTGTACGCCGTAGAATTTTTTCTCTTCATTAGCAATGCCGGCAACCGGTGCAGAATCAGTTGATGCCATAAGTTTGAAACCATCTGGCATTTTAACGACATGGTCGCCATGGCTCATCCACACATCAAGAATGCCATAACCTTCGTCGGTAACATGATCTTCAATATCTTTTAATAAAGCGGTGTGACCACGGGCGCGAACTTTGGCATAACCGTATTCATGATGATCTGCATTTTCAACCATACCACCCAGTTGTGCGGTCATAGTTTGCATGCCGTAACAGATACCTAAAACAGGAATACCTAATTCAAAAACAATAGCCGGTGCGAGTGGTGACTCGCCTTCGGTTACAGATTCGGGACCACCTGAAAGAATAATGCCTTTTGGCTTGAATGCTTTAATATCTTTGTCACTAACATCCCATGCATATAACTCACAATAAACACCGGCTTCGCGAATTCTGCGGGCGATAAGTTGAGTGTATTGAGAACCGAAGTCGAGAATTAAAATACGATCTGTATGAATGTTTTGTGATGTCATGTATTTATCTTAATAGATGTTTGACACGGAGACACAGAGACTCTGAGAAAATAAATTACGCGTCATTCTCGAATGCTTGTGTCGGGAATCCAGTGTCTTTACATTTAACAAAGGTCACTGGATTCCCGCTAGAGGCATGCGGGAATGATTAAGCCATATGACTTAAACATTCCCGCGCCTCCGCGCCTCTGCGTCTAGTTTTTAAATATTACGTTCTGTAGTTTGGGGCTTCTTTTGTAATCGTCACGTCATGAACATGAGATTCTTTCATGCCAGCGCCAGAGATACGAACAAATTCAGGTTTCGTGCGCATTTCTTCAAGATTTGCACAACCGACATACCCCATACTTGAACGAATACCACCAATAAGCTGGTGAATAATAGCTGTCATCGGGCCTTTGAAAGGTACTCGACCTTCAATGCCTTCTGGTACTAATTTTTCAGCACCTGCATCTTTGTCCTGGAAGTAACGATCACTTGATCCCTGCTCCATTGCAGCGATTGAACCCATGCCACGATAGGCTTTATAAGAACGCCCCTGGAATAAAATAACTTCACCCGGTGCTTCTTCAGTGCCGGCTAACAGGCCTCCTAACATAACGCAATGTGCGCCAGCCGCCATGGCTTTCGCGATATCACCTGAAAAACGAATACCACCATCAGCAATCAGTGGCACACCTGTACCTTCTAACTCTTTAGCAACATTGGATACTGCAGAAATCTGTGGCACACCCACACCCGCAACAATACGAGTTGTACAGATTGAGCCCGGGCCAATACCAACCTTAACTGCATCTGCACCGGCATTAACTAAATCACGTGCCGCTGCCGCTGTCGCGATATTGCCACCGATAACCTGAACTTTAGGGAAGTTTTCCTTAACCCACTTAACGCGATCAAGTACACCTTGCGAGTGACCGTGAGCCGTATCGACAACAATCACATCCACACCAGCTTCAGCTAATGCAGTAACGCGATCTTCTGTATCTGCACCGGTGCCTACGGCTGCACCCACACGTAAACGACCTAAATCATCTTTGCTGGCCATTGGGAAATCATCTGATTTTTGCATATCACGCACGGTGATCATGCCACGTAACTGGAAGTCATCATTTATAACCAGTACTTTTTCAATACGGTGTTTGTGTAATAGCGCCTGTACTTCTGTCTGGCTTACACCTTCTTTTACGGTTACCAGTTTATCTTTAGGTGTCATTACACTTGAAACGGGTTTATCCAGGTCTGTTTCAAAACGACGATCACGTGAAGTAATAATACCCACCAGATTCTTACCTTCTAAAACAGGTAAACCGGAAATTCTATTTTTAGCGGTTAATTCAGCTACTTCACGAATAGTGGTATCAGGTGAAACCGTAATAGGATCACTAATGACACCGGATTCATATTTCTTTACTTTAGTGACATTCTTCGCCTGTAGCTCTATCGACATATTTTTATGCAATATACCGATACCGCCTTCCTGTGCGATTGCAATAGCAAGTTTTGCTTCCGTCACTGTATCCATCGCGGCGGATATTAGTGGAATATTAAGTTTAATGTCTCGAGTGATTTGGGTACCCAGTGTTACATCATTGGGCAGGACCGTAGAGTGGGCGGGAATCAGCAGCACATCATCAAAAGTTAGTGCTTCCTGGGTAATACGCATAGCGGCTCCTGTCTGGTCTGGTTAATCGGACGATTATATAAGAAAACACTTAATAATTCATCCCAAATTTACAGATGATTTAGATTACACCTGCCGACAAAATACACTTGTATCCAGTCAACTCTGGGGTACAATCCACCGACTGATTATAAAATCAGGTAGGGATTTTTGAAAATATGGAAATATAATATAAAAAAAACATTTATGAGGTTATTTATGAACCACGCTAAAATCTTTGCCGGCATAGCGCTGGCAACTGTACTACTGTCTGGCTGTGCCACTTCTGGCTCTTCAGGCAACTCTGCTGCTGCAACTAAAGAGGGCTATAACGCCGCTTTAGTTAACGCAAATAAATCACTTAAAGCTGCTGCACAAGCTAATTACGTATGGCGCGATAGTGGAAAAATGCTTAAAAAAGCTGATAAAGCCGCTAAAAAAGGTGACTTTGAAACAGCCACCAAACTGGCTAATCAAGCAAAACGTCAGGGCGATATGGCACTGGCACAATCTAAAGAGCAGGCAGGAGCCGGTCCTCGATAGATTAAAAAATAAGGTCAAACAAGCTAAAAATCGAGCCGGGTCTGTAGCTAGCCCGGCTTTTTTTTGGGCTGATTTTTGTTTGCTTCGTAAGAAACTCCTCACCAGCGGACATCTCATCTCTTTTAACAATCAAGTCGTTAGTCATAAGTCGTAAGTCCACAGCGGCACACCTGCGGAGCTCAATATTTTTGTGCTTGTGCTTGTGCTTGTGTTTTTGATTTTGACTTACGACTTACGACTTACGACTAATGACTTATACCTAAAGACTTCTACCTTGGCTTATCCCCCAATACAGCTTAAGATCCCCCCATGCCAAATACCGAGAACAAAGAAAAAACGATTTATAGCGTTTCAGAACTAAACCGCACTATACGCGGCTTACTGGAAAGCCAGTTTCCCCTACTGTGGATTGAGGGTGAAATTTCTAATCTGGCACAACCGGCTTCCGGGCATATTTATTTCACACTGAAAGACTCTAAAGCTCAGGTGCGTTGCGCTATGTTTAAAGGGCGCAAACAGCTGGTTAAATTCAAACCCGCCAATGGCCAGCAGATTTTAATTCGCGCAAAAGTCGGTTTATATGAAGCACGGGGTGAGTTTCAACTTGTTGCAGAACATATGGAAGAAGCAGGTGACGGCGCCCTGCGAAGAGAATTTGAAGAACTTAAAACCAGACTGGCTACTGAAGGCCTGTTTGATGAAGCACTAAAACAACCGCTTCCTGAATTACCAAAATGCATTGCAGTTATTACCTCAGGCACCGGCGCGGCTATTCGAGATGTATTAAGCGTACTCAAACGGCGTTTCCCATCTATTCCAGTGCAGATTTATCCTGTTGCGGTACAGGGTGAAAAGGCAGCACCTGAAATAGCAAAAGCCCTTTATCGAGCATCTAAAAGTAAAAGCTGCGATGTTATTTTACTTGTCAGGGGCGGTGGCTCACTTGAAGATTTATGGGCCTTTAATGAAGAGCAGGTTGCACGGGCCATCGTGCTTTGTGATGTTCCGGTTATTAGCGGTGTTGGCCATGAAGTTGATGTCACCATTGCAGATTTTACTGCAGACTTTAGAGCAGCAACACCATCCGCGGCAGCTGAACTGGTTAGCCCGAACCAGCAAACCTATCTACACAAATTTCAATCATTTCAACGCCAGTTAATGCGCCAGATACAGGGTGATTTGAACCGACTAAATGAACAGTCACAATGGTTACAAAACCGCCTGAAAATGCAACACCCCAGCAGTCAGTTAATGCAGCAAAGCCAGCAACTCGATGGCTTAATTGATAATTTGCGGGATGCTTTTCAAGCTATCGTTAGCGAGAAAAAGCACGATTTAAAATACACTGTACAAAGCCTGATCAATAACCGCCCCGACCAGTTTATTGATTATCAGAAAATTCAACTTGAAGATTTATCCAGTCGGCTAGTTTTTTCGTCTCAGCTAAATATTGAGAACAAACAGCAACAACTGGCAAATTTGTCACGCACCATGCAGGCCGTTAGCCCACTTAACACTTTATCTCGAGGTTATAGCATTACCCGTGATACCAATGGTGAAACAGTTACTAATGCAAGACAGCTGCGTAAAGGTGACATCATTAGTAGTGAATTTGGCAAAGGGAAAGTAACAAGCCGTGTAGAATGAAAAATATAAGCTATACTTTTCAATTAGTTACAAACAATCATCAGACAAAAAACAACAAACACAATATTAAAACTCGCAAAATCCAACAAATACGGGTAAATTATCGGGTTTGATTGATCCGGATCCTAGAAATCTGGACTATTTAATAGAATAATGTGTGATTTAAACGCACCAGAACAAAATAATCGGAGATTTTCGATGCCAGCAAACTCGGCACCTATACACGGCTTCAAACCCTATAAAGCAAAAAAGGGTGAAGAATACATGAATGAAAAACAGCTTGAGCATTTTCGCGATATTTTAAATGCGTGGAAAGAAGAGCTGATGCATGAAGTTGATCGCACAGTAGATCACATGAAAGACGATGCAGCCAATTTTCCAGACCCTGCTGACCGCGCTTCTCAGGAAGAAGAATTCAGCATTGAATTACGTACCCGTGATCGCGAACGTAAGTTAATTAAGAAAATTGACGAATCATTAAACGAAGCTGATACCGGTGAATATGGTTATTGTGAAACCTGTGGTGTTGAAATTGGTATACGTCGATTAGAAGCTCGCCCGACAGCAACACAATGCATCGACTGTAAGAGTCTTGATGAAATAAAAGAAAAACAGAATAAAGGCAAGTAGCCCCATTCTGAAAAAGCCGGGTTTTACCCGGCTTTTTTGTGTCTGAAATAAATGAAAAATATCCTCAACTTTTGTAACCCCTCATTTTGTGCACCCGTTTTGCACAGAGGCGTTACTTAAACGATAAGTAATGTGAGTAATTTTTCTTCGGGGCACCTACAATCAATAACAACTGCTTGCACAGGATTATTCATCAAGGTTAATGACATCTACTACTAACACCTACCGGGGCCGCTTTGCCCCCTCACCTACTGGCCCTTTGCACAAAGGCTCATTAGTAGCGGCCGTTGCCAGTTATCTTGAAGCAAAAAAATATAATGGCCAGTGGCTGGTTCGCATGGAAGATGTCGATGAACTGCGCAATGTAAAAGGTGCAGCTGATTCTATTTTACGCAGCATTGAGGCTTTTGGTTTTGAATGGGATGAAGATATTCTTTATCAAACTCAACGCAAGGAAGCTTATGCCGAAGCTCTGCAGCAACTTAAAGAACAGAACCTGATTTACCCCTGCACCTGTAGCCGTAAGAGCCTTAAAGCCAAAGCAGCTTCAGGAGAAATAACGAGCGGACAGCTTGGTGTTATTTATCCGGGCTTCTGCACAAATAATAATTTCTCAAACTTTAAAACAGATGAGTACGCTATACGCATTAAAGTACTCGAACAGAAAATTTGTTTTGATGATGAATTACTTGGAGCTAACTCACAAAATTTAAAAGCGGATTCAGGTGATTTTATTATTCGCAGACGTGATGCTTTATTTGCTTATCAGTTAGCTGTTGTTGTAGATGATGCATTTCAGAATATAACCCATGTTGTCAGGGGCGTAGATTTACTTGATTCAACTGTACGGCAACTCTACCTGCAACAATGCCTGAAATATAATCAGCTACAATATGCTCACCTGCCGCTAATTGTTCATGCCAATGGCGATAAATTAAGCAAACAAACCGGTGCTCAAAGCATTGGCGACAAAGCCGACATTCCTTTATTAGTAGAGTGCCTTGAATTTCTTGGGCAAAACCCGCCGAAAGAGCTCGAGCGGGATTCTTTAAATAATGTCTGGTGCTGGGCAATGGAAAACTGGGAACTTAATAAAATTAATTCAGCTCAGGACTAACAATAAAAAACTAGCGAGTCCTGGGTGTAAAGCAACCACTTACTGATCTGTTAATGTTTCCATAAAACTAACCAGATCAGTAATTTCTTCCGGGCTTAAACCGAGTGAACTATCATCAAAAGCAACTTCATTCGCGATATTGCTATTCACTTCTGCCGTAGCAAATTGCATCTTCAAATCATAATGACGAATCACATCTTCCAGTGTTTGAAAAACACCGTTATGCATATACGGTGCGGTTAAGGCGATATTACGTAATGTTGGTATTCTAAACTTACCCACTTCAGCGGCCTCATCACCCGGAACGACAACATCGGTTGTGCCACCAAGACCATTATCGATAAAACTCGAATTCGCTACAACAGCCGGGTTAAACCCGTTAGAAGGCGTACCCACATTATAAAAACGATGATTGGTAAATAGAATGGTTCCCGTATCAGGAACCGTATGACAGTTTGCACATTTAGCTTTTGTGCCTTTAAATAAATTAAAACCACGTAATTCAGAATCGTTAAATGTTGCTGTACCGTTTTGCACATCATCAAATTTTGATGAAAATTTATTCACTTCCGCAGACGCTTCAAATGCAGCAATCGCTCTGGCAATATTATTGTAAGCAATATCAGTATCATCAAATGCACCACTACCAAACATAGCAATAAAATCATCAGCGTAACTACTATTACTCACTTTTGTTACCACTGTCGCTGAGTCTGCATTATTCATTTCAACCGGATTCAGAAACGGATCTTTTGCCTGCTCTCTTAAATTAATACGCCGCCCATCAAGAAACTGCCCGCCCTGATAGTTTGAAACGGTACCATCTGGCGTTGTATGCGTTGTTGTATTTGTAAAAAACGGACTAAAAAAAGCATATGCTGCGGTTGGTGCGTTGCGATCACCAAATGCTCCTGCTTCAGATCCCTCAGACACCGGTGCTGCACTACTTACACGAGGATCGGCAAACCCTACTAATGGGTCATGACAACTTGCGCACGACTGATTACTGTTACTGGACAAATTAGTATCGAAAAATATATTTTTACCAAGTGCCTGCATCGCTGCAATCGTATCCACTCTCGATGCACCGCCACCGCTATCTCCACAACTACTAACAGACACACCTAAAACCAGAAGAACCAATAAACGCATTTTCATTATTAAACCTGCAACATAAATACAATAGTTATGAAAATAGAACATTATGTTGATGAATAGAATGCGTAAGATCAACAATTAGGAAAGCATTGAAAACAATTCAAGAAACTGTGGTATTCGTCACATTTAAATCAATGGTGATTTTTTCGCCCAGTTAATCTCTTTATAATTAAAACCCTTAATCAGGCTGGGTTTAATAATTTCAAAGTAAGGTGATATATCAAAATCACGAGGCGTATATAAACTGTGATGCCTAATTTGCATAATCTCCCGTTGCACATGATCTTTTTTATTTGATACTTCGATGTCAGGTAATATGGGATAACAGATAGACTGAAATGCCTGCGCAATTAAAGTAGAACAAATCGCACGAGTCGGGTCACCACTACCCAGCGCAATCATTCGTCTTCGCCAGCTAACCGGCACAGGTGGTGTGGGCAATAAATAACGCATTAAATCAATTACGTTTTTCATGTCGTATTGATAACCGATACGCTTTACAAGAAAATCAATCAGTGACTTCTGATCTTCTTCAGTTAAATTTTTCGGCCGGCAAATTCGTGTATGTAAATGTTCATATTTCGATAAAGGTACAATTATCACACCCATTTCAATATCTGCCTCAATCAGCACCGCTTCATTATCACCGGAACCTTCGCCCACATAAATAGCCGCATGTGACCAGGTAGACTGGGTTAGATATTTAATCGCAACACTGATGCGTGTATCACCTTCAACCAGCAAAACATCACCGGGTTTTAATATGCTTGTTAATAAACCCGGTGAACTGGTTGAAACCGCTTTATAATTACTTAAAGGCGTATCAAGATAGCGACCTAACCAACGGGTTATTTTATTCATAATCGCGACTCAAAAAACGTATCACTCTTCGCCATAAAAGTAAGCCTGAAACGGCTTGCGAAATTGCTCGTGACACATCAGGCAGGTGTCCTGCAAAGTAGCAAAATCAGCAATAATAGCGTGACCATCTCCAGTCGCCGCGGTTACTCCCAGAATTCGTGCTGCTTCATGGGTTTTTCCATCATGACTTTTAAACTGGCCGATATCCGTATTTACAAAAGCAAAAATTCTCATTTTCTCAAACATCGGTGGTTGAGGATGATCTGCAATCAAAGGCGCTGTTTTCTCTACCAATGCCCAGTCTTCACGAGAAATAGCACCAGTAATCACCTGCATATTCTTACTCATATCTTGCATTATTTTCTGTATCGCTAAAGGTTCAGCAGCATTTTCTGCCGATACCTGAGCACCAGTAAACATTAGAGCAATACCTGCAATCAGGGATTTTGTATTTCTATAACGCATTATCATTCCTACTCTATGATTTTAAACTCGAAATATAATAGCAATAATAGACAGCTTTAATGCCTTGAAATTTCAATTATTTTTAAATAACTAAGGTGATATGGCTGTTTTCAGGCTTTACCCTCAAAAATGAGCTTCAATCTGATAAAAACAATAATCATAAACACTAAATTCACAGTAACTGCAATTACGCTATCACTATCACCAGATTGAAGGTGGTATAAATCTTTCCAGCCAAAGTATGTTGCACACCCTAGAGTCGCTACACCCAGTACAATTTTCATCAGATAAAGAAAATTTTCTTCATCAGAATCATACTCATCAGAATCACTCAACCACTCGTAAGGCATTGCAAAAACAAAACCCACAATAAATACAACGATATGACCTACGAAAAAAACATAAGCTAAAAGAGAAATAATGTAGATTATTAATACCCTCACTTTTTCAATCTGCAGAGAAGAACTGGTAAGTGCCTTTATTATTATTCTTCACAACATACATAGCTTTATCTGCTAAAGAGACTATCTTTTCCAGCGTTGTGGCATGGTCTGGATATACTGCAATACCAATACTCATACCAACATTAACATTCAGGTCTCCAATGGCAATATCTTCAGAACACCGATTGATGAGACGTTGCGCAATAACCGACACACTTTCTCTAGTACCGAAATTTTGTAACACCATGCAAAATTCATCACCACCTAATCGAAACATTAACTCATTTTTTCGCGTTAACTCTTTTGCTCGTTCAGCAATTGCAATTAACACCATATCACCAGCTTTATGACTGATATTATCATTAATCGCTTTAAAGCCATCAAGGTCGATATATAAAAATGCGATCTTGCCGTTATCTCTATTGGCCTGTGATATCGCGTGACCTGCATAATCATTAAAATAGCGTCGATTTGGCAATCCCGTTAAAGTATCGTACATAGCCATAGCGGATAAACGCATTTCATATCTAAAAATAAAATATAAAAACAGCTCAACAATAAGTAAACCCGTAACTGCATACAATAAATTCAACAAAACATTATCATTAAATTCACTTATTTGTTCTGTAACATCATCCCAGATAAGCACCTTACCTATATCCGGTAACGCTGAATTATTCTCACCCTGAAAATCTCTTAGAGGAAAAAAATAGGCGGAAATATAACGTTCATCAATTTCAATAACACTTACATCATTATATGTATTACCACAATCAATCTCTGACCTGCTTAACACTTCATGTATTGATGAAGATGACGTTGATTCTATATATAAATTCTCACATGCTTTAACTAAATCATATTGTTTGTGCAATTGACTCCAGACATTTTTATTCGTTTGCTCTCTCAATAACAATATAGCAATATTCGTTTTATAGCTTGATTGTATTTTTGGTATAATTTTATCAAAAGACGTACCTATTTCTAACACACCAACATGAACTGCTTTATGCGTTACTGGATCGATTACTGAAATTGGAGATGCCGCACGTAAGCCAGAATAGACACGTCCAATTTCAAACCCAGTATGAGATTTTTTATCATCATTCGCAGCTATAATAATATGGCGAATATCATCCATATTATCCCCGTACTTTTCAGGTTTGTGCACGCGTAGAAAACTCGTGCTTCCCGGACCTAAATGATAATGCAGTTGCCTCAAATTAAATGCACGAGTCATTTCCCCCCAACCGTCATTTAATTCATCGAATAATTTTTGCCTATACAATTTTGCTTGCTCACCACCTGCAGCACCTCCTTCAGATTCAACCGCTTTTTTACCCTTCAGAAATAAATCATTTAAAATAACATCCTGAGAAAAATGCGTTGTAAGCTGCAACATACTGTTATATGTCATATCTAAAGTATGATTAAAATTCCTTTGGTTTTCTTGTGCTTTATCAGACAAATTTCGATATAAAGTTGAATTTGATGAGGAGTAATTAACGGCAACAAATAGTAAATCGAGCACAAAAACCAATAGCCCTATAATTATAAATGTTTTTTTATTTCCCATTTTCTTTCCTACAACTGATTACTATATTCTATAACTATCAACTGAAATTTGTAGTACAACCTACTACATTTCTCAAACAAAACTTGAGTTAAATGACCTAGTTCAAGTAAAAGCTTTATTTAGTTAGACTATTGTATTTCTCTACCAAGATGCTTGAGAGTATACGCATGCTCTTCCCAGTTTTTACCTTCAAAGCTTTCAATAGCAATAAACTCACTCATTTGTTTTGTGATATTAAATTGATCGGTATCACGTGATTCTACTTCAACACCTTTTGCCACTAAAAACACGTTAACTACATCTTGTTTTTTTAAATAAAATAATTTCAGGCGAAATACATTCCAGACAGCCAACGGATCATTAGATTAAACCACCAAACCAGACTTCATATCGATTCCTCCATTTGTTGACATAATGCGGAGTATACGGTCTGTTTTACATGCGTTATATGGTGTTAACTATCCGGGTTTTACTCAGACTCGAAAAACAGTGTTACGAATTAAAGAGAAGCGAGTTACTTTTTTGCTTCGGGTGAGCAAAGACACTCAATCAAACGCTCAACCTGTTTAACGCAACAGCCGCTTCCCATTGTAGCATAGGTCTGTTTTTTAACCTCAGCCACCGTGGTAGCTCCATCTACAATGGCATTTATAATATCTATCTTAAGAACCTCATTACAGACACATAAATTTCGGTCTAAATTCTTCTTAAGAATAGGTGGGAGTTTATCCAGGGGATTTGTGACGGGTTCAGTTTTCAAAGTACGGGCAGTATAAACACCCTGTCTAACTTCAGTCAAATCGAAACATTAAGAGACAAGGTGACAGACCTGCTCACCTCTTTTCGACTCAGGCATATAAAATTTTATACGTTATACACCTGATACTACCACTCATTCTTGTTCTTTAGCTTCAGAAACACCCGTATACTTAAAAACAAGTCTAGCAATGTACCGATTAGTTGGGCGAAAAACATAGGCTGCTGCAGGTGTCATAAAACCAAAGAAAACCATTTCTTCATTGTCACTAGCAACGAAAAGCACTAGCACAGCTATAAGAGCAATAATTATCAGGGCATATATAATCCATGCTCTTTTCATATAATCAGCGAATTTATTATCTTGATTGTCTTCCATATTCTTCAACTCCAAATATTTTATTTGTTACTATTTTAACATTACTTATAAAACACTAATAATAGTGGATTCAGGGTGTTTTATATTCACCAAACACCTAAGTCAGTCTCCAGGCTATGCTATATTTTACACAACGATTTAAATGACTGGTTATAAATTTATTTTCCAAAATCTTTTATTTTACTTAACTCATCTTTTCCAATGTCCTGAATAAATATTGCTCTTGGTTCATTGCTTGAAGTTGAGTAAATAACAACCTGCGTTTCAGTAACCTGAATACCATCGCTGCCTGATTGCACATAGACACCACCGGGATAACTACCCGATGTAACAAACCAGTCTGAACTATTCTCGTGCAACCATTCATTAAGGACTACATACGCTTCATCCTTTTGAGTAAGACGTATTTTCTGTTCTGCATCATTACTAAGAAACATACTCACTTCAGGTTCTAGCTGAATATCCAGTGAGTTACTGCAACTCATTAAAAAGGCAATTAACAATAAAATAACGATTCTGCTCATTTGATTTCTCATATCAGTGATATAGACAGAATAAGCCTAATATGGAAATAGGCGGACAACTGCATATAAATTATATTGGTTAACATACAAACTAACTCTTACATCTTAAAATTTCAATTAATTATCACCTGTTTAAGGCATTTATCCTCATGACTTCCTATCAGGATAAATTTTTCTACAAAAAAACTCTACAATCTAAGTTTTGAATATAATACCAGAAAAAACTAAATTATCGCCTTAGAATTGCAATCCAACGGTAAAAATTAAGTATACTGGCCAGTGAACTCGCTACATAAGTCAGCGCCGCTGCTTTTAATATTTTACGTGCATGTTTAGACTGCATTTCATTGATATACTCACCTCGTATCAATAAAGGTAACGCCCGTTTAAAACTCGCATCCCATTCCACAGGTAGTGTAACCAGGTGCACTAATGTACCAAATGCAATTCCCAGAATACCCAGTAAAAAAAGACCTCCACCCACAACAGGCGAGTGGGTTAACAGGGCAAAGACGGGGATTGAGACAATAGCAATGCTGCCAAGTTTCTCGGTATAGTGCGCTAATTTTACAAGTTTATGACGCAGTTTAAATAACGAGTATCCCGATTCATCCTGCATAACATGACCAACTTCATGAGCTGCAACCGTAATAGCAGTAAGTGACTTACCATTAAAATTATCTGGCGATAAACGCACTACTTTCATTATCGGGTCGTAATGATCCTGACCAGGCCTGGCCTCTTCAACCCCGACATTATCTATGTTCAGCTGTTCCAGTAAATGCACCGCCAGTTCACCACCTGTACCTGAGAACAGATCATCCGGCTCTTTATATTTCACTAAAACTTTATTTACCCAGTAACCTGGCCAGTAAATTAATCCACCAATCAGGCCTATAACGATAATAAGAAATAATATATGCATGGTTCAATAAAACTCAAATAATGAGTATTTAGTTAATCGCGTATTCATAATAATCTGTTAAACAAAATGAGATGAATATCTTATACGAAATACAGCCTAACTTTAGCATCACTAAAAAATTAACACCCTACAGGTGTTAATTTTTTCAGGTATGACCTAAAAAAGTACTATTCGATTCTAACCCTGATTATTCACAACATCCTGTAAAGCACCCTTTAATTGTTTATATTTAAATATATAACCCGCATTTAATACTTTTACCGGTAACACTTTTTTACCTGCAAGCAATAACTCTTCTCCCATTTGCCCCATGAGCATCTTAACTACGAATGCAGGCATGGGTAAAAAAGATGGACGTTTTAAAACGTCACTCAACGTTTTTGTAAAAACCCGATTGGTTACCGGATGAGGCGATGTCCCGTTAATAACTCCCTGCATTTCAGCATGATCGATACAGTATAAAATAATACCAAGCAGATCATGCAGGTGAACCCATGACATCCATTGGCTACCCTTACCTATTATTCCACCTAAACCCATTTTAAAAGGCAGCAACATTTTACCCAGTGCACCCCCATTACCTAATACAATACCTGTGCGTATTATACAGGTTCGAATACCCATCTTCTGCGCCTGCAATGCAAGCGACTCCCATTGCTGACATAACTGACTGGAAAAGCTACTATCACCTGAAACCGTTTCATCAATACCCTCATCTGATGCGGTTATGCCGTAATAACCAATAGCAGAACCACTAATAAATAATGTGGGTCTATGCTCCATGGCTTCAAAATAGCTAATAAGATTCTGCGTTATATTAATTCGACTTTGTATAATCTTCTGTTTTTGCTGATCACTCCATTTTTTATCCGCAATAGGCTCACCCGCAAGATTTATAACTACATCAAAAAAAGTGTCACTAACTAATTGTTTTAAATCACTGATTCCACGCAAAGGTGATTTAATTTTTTCCGGGTGTCGACTTAGTACCACAACATCATGTTTATCTTTTAGAAGCAGAGAACAAAGCGCTGAACCAATAAAACCTGTACCACCGGTAATGAGCACATTCATTTTATTCTCCTTAAAATGAAACTAAAATAAACGGCTAACAGTTTCATTTTTGCTGAGGCTCGGCGAGTTGAACTCCCGCTCTCGCGACTATATTCTGCGTAGCATCCATATTATCACCAATGAAATCGCCCTACGTCTTCATTTGCTGGTTTTTCTAAGGTATCCTTCCTGTACAAAATATAAGTACAAAATGTAAATGGAGTGAGCATGTCTGATAATAATATTGATTCCGTTCTAATCGAAGAGCGCCAGTTTCCACCTTCTAAAGAGTTTGCTGATAATGCGGTTATAAAAAAGGCTGATTTTGACGCTTTGCACAAAGCAGCTGAGGATGATTATGAAGGCTTCTGGGCAGATCAGGCCCGCGACATGCTTGACTGGCACACTCCTTTCACTGAAGTACTGGATGACAGTAATGCTCCCCATTTCAAATGGTTTGCTGATGGTAAACTCAATGTTACCCATAACTGTATAGATCGCCATCTGGCTGATAAGGCCGATAAAACAGCCATTATCTTTGAAGGCGAGAATGGTGATACCCGCCATATCTCTTATCAGCAGTTAAGCAATGAAGTTAATCAGTTTGCTAATGCTTTAAAAGCAAAAGGCATCAAATCAGGTGATCGGGTAGTTATTTATATGCCCATGACACCGGAAGCCGTTATTGCAATGCAGGGCTGTGCACGCATTGGTGCTATTCATTCTGTTGTATTTGGTGGTTTCTCTGCTGACTCTTTGCGTGATCGTATAAATGATGCAGGCGCGAAAATGGTAATTACCGCTGACGGCGGCACCCGTGGTGGCAAAATTGTAGAGCTAAAAGCCGCCACCGATAAAGCAATGGATGGCGGCTGCCCATCGATTGAATCAGTGATTGTTTTTCAACGCACCAAACACGATATACCTATGCAGTCTGGCCGTGATATCTGGTGGCATGATGCAGTTGACGGGCAAAGCACTGATTGTGAGCCTGAATGGGTTGGCTCAGAGCACCCATTGTTTCTACTTTATACTTCGGGCTCAACTGGCCAGCCTAAAGGCATTCAGCACTCTAGCGCCGGTTATCTGCTGGGCTCTATTCTTACCAATAAATGGGTATTTGATTTAAAAGACAATGATGTTTTCTGGTGCACAGCTGATGTGGGCTGGATCACCGGCCACACTTATGTTGCTTATGGCCCGTTGGCCGCAGGTGGCACAATTGTTATTTATGAAGGCGCACCTACTATTCCAGATGCAGGTCGCTTCTGGAAGATTGTTGAAACTCATAAAGTCAGTATTTTCTATACTGCACCTACCGCTATTCGCGCACTAATGAAACAGGGTGATGAGTTCCCTAATAAATATGACCTGTCTTCAATTCGTCTGCTGGGTACAGTGGGCGAGCCAATTAATCCTGAGGCCTGGATCTGGTATCACGAAGTAATTGGTAAAGAGCGTTGCCCGATTGTTGATACCTGGTGGCAGACTGAAACCGGTGCGAATATGATTGCACCCCTTCCCGGTGTGGTTGCTGCCAAACCAGGCTCATGCACCCTTGCCCTGCCCGGTATTGATGCCGATGTGGTTGATGAAGAAGGTAATAGCATTACACAGGCAAACAAAGGTGGGTTCCTGGTTATTAAAAAACCATTCCCGTCTCAGTTACGCACAGTCTGGGGTGACGATCAGCGTTACATTGATACATACTGGCCTAAATTTGGCGGTAAATATTATCTGGCGGGTGATTCAGCCCGTAAAGATGCAGACGGTTACTTCTGGATTATGGGGCGCATCGATGACGTATTGAATGTTTCAGGCCACCGCCTTGGCACAATGGAAGTTGAATCTGCACTGGTGGCTCACAAAGGTGTAGCTGAAGCGGCAGTTGTGGGTTACCCACACGAGATTAAAGGTGAAGCTATATTTGCCTATGTGGTTTTACGTGGTGAGCGTCCTGACAGCGGTATTGACGAAGAACTCACTCAGGAATTACGTGCCTGGGTAGGTGAACAGATCGGTGCAATTGCCAAGCCGGACCAGATTCGTTTCTCTGATAACCTGCCAAAAACCCGCTCAGGCAAAATCATGCGTCGTTTATTGCGTAATATCGCGCGGGGCGAGGAAATCACATCGGATACCTCTACACTGGAAAATGAAGATATTCTTTTACAGTTGCAAGGGAAAGCATAAAGAAGTCGTTAGTCTTAAGTCATTAGTCTTAAGTCAAAAAACACAGCGCCTACGGCGCACCGCTTTGACTTAAGACTAATGACTGACGACTGCTATTCCGTTCCGTTCTTACGAATCATTTCGGGGCAATCCACCACATTACAGTCAATAATATCGTCTTCAGTACGGCTTTTATCCTGCACTGCTTTATCTCTAAGTCGATTATATTCATCCATATCTTGCCAGCCGCCCATTTGCACCTTATATTCTCTATTGGTTACCGGGCCTTTCGCTGATGTAGAACATGCACTGAGCACAACCAGTGAACATAATAATAAAAGACTTTGTACGCGTAACATTGTCATATCCTTAAAGCATGAGATTTTTATAAAATACAATGTTAACAGATAAAAGCACCATCGAAGTCATCAAAAAGTCTCGAAAACAGGTAACCATTTTATTTTCGGACATTGAACACTCAACACGTCACTGGGAACGACGTGGCGATGTGAATGCACGTATGTTACTGGATCGCCACAATCGACTGCTGTTTCCAGTTATACGAAAATTCCACGGTAAAATAATCAAAACACTGGGTGATGCAATAATGGCGTCATTCAGCAAACCTGAAAATGCAGTTAAAGCCGGCATTGCCATTCAGCAACAACTGGCAGCTGAGCGCGCCAGAGATAAATACTTTAGTCTGCGAACCCGTATAGGCATTCATACTGGTAAAGGCATTGTTGAGTATGATGATATTTTTGGCGATGTTGTTAATGTTGCAGCCAAGGTTGAAAATAGCGCAGATGCAAACCAGGTATTGATTACTCACTCCACTTTTGCACGTATAGACACTGAAAAATTTCAGCTTAAAGAAAAAGAAGATTTAAACCTTGTCGGTAAACGCAAAGGCATTTCTCTGTATAGCTGTGACTGGCTAGAATATGAAAATCTGATATCCAATATAAAAGCCGACTCCATTCTGCCATTATTAAAAAGTCAGAAGCTGGAACTCATTACTTATGTACTGATGACCATGGCGGCTCTATTTTTTGTATATCAGTATTATTTTCGTTTTTTACTGGCGGATTCAGGTATGTCCTTTAGCTGGTTTCAGGAAACCACTAATATACCCTCCGACTACCCTGTTATACTTTTATTACAAACAGGCACTTTAATTGCGTTTGCTTATTACCTGTTACGCATTGATTTTATCTCCAGAACCCTACTCAGAATATTAAGCGGTTTATTTGGCTCTGGTTTAGCATTATTACTGTTTGCGAGTTTTAATCATTACACCGACCTGCCTTTCAAAAAACGCTGGTATGAACCACTTTATCAGTCTGAACACTTATTTGTTGAAGTGCTTAAAAATCATACTCAACTCAATAAAAAACCAGATAAAAACTCTGAAGTCATCAGTATTTTACCCGAAGGCGAAATATTTATTTATCAAAATTCTATGACGAAAAACGGCCTGCGCTGGGACCATGTCAAAGTAAATAATAAAGAAAACGGCTGGATACCCAGAAAAATATTGCCTGCGTTCGGGGTTGCCGAAGAACAGTTAACCAGAACCCGTAAATTTTCTTATCGTTATTATGATTTATATGGAACTCTTATTGGTTTACTCACTTTTATATGGGGTTTTATGAGCTTTAGAATTCGACCCAGTTAGTATTATTAACATTGATATACGCAATCGAGTTTCTGACTAACGATATTCATTACAACACCCATAGTAACTGGACTCCCGACACAAGCACCTGGGAGCAACTTAAAATTGGCTTTTTATTATTTTATAAATGAAGTAGTTATATAAAAATGTACAAAAAAATAACATTCATAAGTTTTTATTTATTATTGATAACAAACCTCTCAGCATGCAGTGACTCCAATATAAAACCCTGGGAACGTGATCAACTGTCAAAAAAAGAAATGCAGTTTAATTCAGATAAAATAAACTCAGCTATGGATTCTCATTTTTATTACAGCAAAGAAGGCTCAAGCGGAGGCCAGAGTTTTAGTGGTGGTGGATGTGGGTGCAATTAATGCCTAAGTTATCAATAAAAGCCTCATTATCTTCTGCCTGTTGCTGTTTATTAGGTTCAACTGCAAACGCTGAAACCAAACCCTGGTTTATTGATCTGGGTGTAATGAATTATATCGAACAGGATAGAAACACAGGCATTGAGTTTCTAATCAATGGCGAAAGAGAGCTGAATGACGGTGACACCATTTCTCTACAACTTGATTTTGATGTTATAACCGGTGCAACCCCTAATGGCGCAACCGCAAGTAATGTACCGCAAACTTTCACTATGGCTTCAGGCAGCGGCAGTTATCGCGTTGATGCGAATGAACTGCCTGCAGATGATACACACATGGATACACGCATGGCGTTTAGTCTGGCGTATGAATCAGAAGTAAACAACGACCTGCAATTAAATTATTCTTCACATATCTCAATGGAGTTTGACTATCTGTCTCTAGGTGCAGGAATCGAGTTTTTACAGGATTTTAATCAACACGCCACGACTTTACTTGCGGGTTTAAACTTTGAATATAATCGAGTACATCCAGTTGGTGGTATCCCCATTGCATTTGCCTCAATGCAACCGCCAGGGGCTTTACAACCACGAGGTGTAGCCAGCACATCACGTCGTCAGTCAGGTGCACACATTGGTTTCAATCAGGTTATAAATAAAAACTCACTCATACAGGCAAAATACTCATGGGCGAATGCATCCGGATACCTTGCTGATCCTTATAAGATATTGAGTGTTATTGATGATCTAAACAATGCTCAATTAGGCGCTACACTCGATTATGTTTATGAAGATCGACCAGACCAGCGTGAAATTCAGAATATTTATTTTGCTTATAAATTATATATGCAGGGTGACGTGCTCGATCTTTCATATCGATACTACTGGGACGAATGGGGTATTAATTCCAGCACAACTGATGTGAAATATCGCTACCGACTAGATGATCGCTATTACCTGCAGCCACACTTCAGATTTTACGATCAATCAGCTGCCAGTTTTTATCAACACAGCCTAAGCAGTAGCGCAGCATTACCCGATTTTGCCAGTGCTGATTTCAGGCTCGCCGAGTTCAAAGCTTATACTCTTGGTTTTAAATACGGCAAAACCTATAGTGAAGGAAGTGAACATAGTATTGGTGTAGAGTATTATACGCAGATAGGCGATAGCCATCCGGATTCAGCAACGGGTTTACAGACCGAGCAGGATCTATTCCCTACCTTACGCACACTGATTTTGACCTGGAACTATTCATATAACTGGTAATTTGTAGAGACAATGAGAAGAGATAAAACCATGTTCGCTAAAATTATTTTTATACTTACTTTTGCATTCACATTTATTTTAACGGGCTGCAGTTTTACTACACAAAATCGTAGCGTTAGTCCGCACTTTAATGGTGTCTTAAAATTTGCTGATAATTCAATTAACAATGCAAAAATCATGTTAAGCATTGTGCCCGGTGACAAACTCTGCCTTAAAGCTAAAAAATTCAGCTCTACTAACGAACAGGGTCAGTTCAGTTTAAAAGCCATTATCGAAGAGTATACCTATACGCCTTTTGTTAATTACGAGCTTGATGAATGGACAGTTTGTACGAATTACAATGAGCAGATTTATACGTTATATTCAAACAACCGTTATGGTTCTGGCAATGTAGCCAGTTCTGTCTATCTGGAATGCGATCTGGCGAGATCTGTAAATAAACCCTGTATTGCCTCACATTAATAATAGGATAATTACACCAGAAACTTGAAAAAGGGACGTCACTGAGCTATATCTCATGCAATAACCATGATCGAGAAAGGGAATGCAGGGCTCAATTTTTAGACGAACAATTCAGTTTACAACTCTATTTATCGCGTTTATTTACAGTCAACTGAGCCTGGCTGGAACAAACTCTAAACACCTATCCGTCATCAGTTCAGCAAACCCCGATAGCAACGCCGTTCATTCATTTATTATCATCAAAGAAGGACAGCTGCTTACTCAGGGCATTAAACATTCCAGCAAACAAAACCCTATCGGTCATCAAACACCATTCGTTATAAAACTTATAAAAAAGCCAGATGATAATCACTCTATACAATGGAGCATTAAAGTTAACGATAAACAACACGGTACGATCAAGTTACTATCTGAATTTAATGGTAACGGACGTATGTTAAATTCAGGTTATCTCTGGAAATCATCAACACTTGATAAAACCATACAGAACAGGCAACAACTCATTTTCAGGCCTGCACCGTTCGCACATCAACCATCCATATACAAAAAAGGCAAAGGCCCGCAGGGTAACAGAAGAAAGTACGGTGGTGGAACTCGCAATATAGACGAGAAAAAATATAACCCGAAATTTTCATATGATGTCATAGTCTCAATTACTGAAAAGGGTAAAAAGATTGCAACACATAAAACGAACCTAAGTATGGATCGTATTGACATGATTCGACAGGAATATATTAATCACTATGATATAAAGCGTTATGGCCGTGGAGAAAACGGTCATATACCGATACCTAAAAGAGATGAGATAACCAATATTCCAGAAAAGCCTGAAAAACTGGAAGGCAACCCATTAACCGAAAGCCGGTATAAATTAATCATCAATGATGGAATGCTGGATCTGGCTGATAAAATTACTACTGCCTATACACAAAGTTTAAAAGAATTAAAGTCATCAAGCTCATTTCAGGATTTGAAAAATAATAGATTAGAAATACCCGATAATAAGTTATGGGTTACCAGTGGCTGGCGCAACCCGGAGCGAAACGAATGGTATAGCAACGCAGTTAATGGAATACACCAGCGTGGTGGCGCAATTGACTTAATTATTATGGCTCCTTCCAACTCACGACAATCATCTATTGGTTACTGGATTTTATGGAATGCTCTGGAAAAAAATAAATCGAATATAAATGCCTACTGGCAACTTGAAACCAATGGCAGACCTATGACCACAAAAGAATTTAAACAGGATATTGAACCTCAGAATGGCATACCCGATGCATTTGATAAAGCAGATCATTTACATGCAAATGTTAAATACTAGATTATTTATTCGTATCACTGGTTTATGTTTATTAATAAGCACATCTATTTCTGTGTGTTTAGCTAACACCAGTTTTTTACAACAGTTTCAAGTTAAATCCACAATAGATAACAGTCTGGCTGATCGCATTACCGAATATTATAGTGAAGACATAACACTGCCATTAGCAGAGCAAAGAGCTGAACTTTTAAACATTGGGAGCCAGTTAGATGCCTTAGAAAAAAGCCATTCAGACAAAGCCGTATACTGGTTCATTAGAGGACTACACCACAGAAATATTGCCTCATACTATGCTGAAGCCAAAAATAAAACACTGTCAAACAGCCACCTGAACAATAAAAACAATGCTTATAAAAAAGCAATCGAGCAGAGAAAAACATCAGACAATCAGCTTAGCGCATCTATATTCAATACCATGAAACATGGTCTGCCTCAGGATCTAAAAATTAAAGCCATTCAAAATGAACTCGCACTGGGCGGAAACGGTGAAAGTGACAGTGACTACTGGTATTTACACTGGAGTAATATCGACCAGCTTGAAAAAGCCGGCCGCAAGCAAGAAGCGCTGGCTGCATACAATAAAATGCAGAAAGAATTAAAAAACAGCGATATGGACATGTCTATATATAACAGTTTAACGACAAAAATAAAAAATCAGACACTTAAAAATATAAACACAAAGAATACAGAGAAAAAACAAAACACTACGAAAAAAAACCACTCAAAGAAAAAACAGGAATCTGTGAAAATTTATGAAAAAAAATATGTCATTATAATTTCTGTAGTTTCTCTTTCTGCTTTTATTATTATCGCTGTTGCTATATATGAAATACGACAAAAGCGTAAAAAGATTGTTAAAAGAATGACATCTTAGGATTTTTTGTAGGAGTTAGCTTTAGCTGACGATAACTCCTACTCGGTGAAAGAATTAATTATTTAAAATATATCTTCTCAAATTCTTCAGCGGGAATGGGTTTTGACCAGAGATAACCCTGCCCATAAGCACAACAATGATCCGCAAGAAAATATTTCTGCTGCTCTGTCTCTACACCTTCCGCTACCATATTTAATTTAAGTGCTTCAGCCAGCTGAATCATGGCTTTAACAATCGCTGCATCTTCCACATTATCAGGTAAACCCTGAACAAATGAACGATCGAGCTTCACTGTATCAAAAGGAAATTCTTTCAGGTATGACATAGACGCATAACCGGTACCAAAATCATCTAAGGCAATTCGTATACCCATCTGGTGAATTTCAGTCAGTATTTCTTTAGCACTTTTATAATTATCGACCAGTGCACTTTCAGTTAGTTCTATTTCTATAAACTTCGGAGAAATATCAATATCATCCAGTACTTTTTTACAGTGTTTTAATAACCCGCCCTCTTTAAAATGTCTGGCTGATACATTAACTGACAGGTTATTGATCGGATATCCAGCGGATTTCCATTTTTTAAACTGATCACAGGCTGTACGCATCACCCACTCATCCAGCTGGATAATCAGACCTGTTTCTTCTGCAAGAGGTATAAAATCATCCGGTGTTATAATGCCTTTTTCAGGATGCTGCCAACGTACCAGTGCTTCCATACCCTGACATTGACCAGACACCAGATTTACTTTTGGCTGATAATAAACAGTAAATTCTTCATTTTTTAAAGCACTACGAATCTGGTTTTCCAGGTCCAGGCGTTGCATCGCTTTCTGACTCATTTCATCAGCATAAAACTGAAATGTCTGACGACCCAGCTCTTTTGCTCGATACATAGCAGTATCTGAGTGTTTTAATAATGTGCCAAAGTTTTCACCATCCTGCGGGTACAGTGCAATTCCGATACTACCGCCAATATGAACTTCTTTTTCATTAACCTGAACCGGTTTATCGAGCATTGCCAGTATATTTTTTGCCACTAATACGACGGACTCAGCTTCTTCCAGGTCTTCTATAATTATGGTGAATTCATCACCACCTAGTCGAGCAATGGTGTCTGTTTTACGCAGCACTTCAATCAGGCGCTGAGACACAACATTTAATAACTGATCACCCGCAGCATGCCCCATAGAATCATTAATCACCTTAAAATGATCAATATCGAGAAATAATAATGCAAACTGTCCCTTCTCTCGTTGCGCTCTGGAGATCGCCTGATCAATACGATCCATAAATAACATGCGATTCGGTAAGCCAGTTAATGCATCATGATAAGCCAGATGACGAATTTTACGCTCCGCATCTGCGGCAAATAACATACGACTTGTTCTATGTTTCAACACCGACCAGTTAAACGGTTTGGTAACATAATCACATGCACCTACTTCAAATGCCCTGGCAATGGATCGATCATCATCCAGAGACGTGGCCATTAAAATAGGGGTATCCGTACAGTCAGTTATCTTTTTGATTTCTTCAGTTGCACGAAAGCCGTCCATTTCTGGCATAACCGCATCCATCAAGATTAAATCGGGGATTTGTCGTATCGCGGCCTGCAAAGCCTCAAGGCCATTTGCCGCTTCAATAACATGATAGCCGCTTTGCTCCATTGAATGTCTGAGGACTAAGCGCATTGATGGATCGTCATCTGCAATCAGTATGACGGGAGTTTTATCAAGTTTTGATATATTCCCTGATCCAGTATTATCACTGGATGAATTGCTGGAATTTTTCATAGTTTATTATTATTGTTTATTATTATTGTTATAGAGGTATTTCAAGATACAGCCTGTATCACAATACCCAAGTAATACCAGAGAATAGCACAGGATCTCAAATCTGCTTAGATCCAGGACATAAAAAGGACATAAATAGGACGTAAAGAGGACGTAAATTATATTAACTTTAAGTCTCTTACCCTGCCAGACCTTTAGCTGTTATTTCAAAAACATCTTTAGCCAGATCAGGTGTTTCCGAGACGCGCTGCAACTGTGCTTTCATCATTAACTGACGATTTACATCGTAGCTTTTCCACTGAATAAGTGGCAGTAATAAACGTGCGGCGATCTGCGGGTTCGTTGTGTTCAATTTAATAACAATATCCGCGAGAAACTGATAACCCTGACCAGACATGTGATGAAACTCCACCGCATTAGCCTGTGTAAAAGCACCAACAAGAGATCGCACCCGGTTAGGCACATTTAAATCAAATGCATCATGCTCTAATAATGCCTGTACTGATTGAAATGCATTCGTGCCGGTCGCAGTTGCCTGCACCATAAACCATTTATCAATAACCAGTGAGTCTTTAGCCCATTGTTGATAAAAATCATCTAATACCTGCCCGCCTTCTTGCTCGGTATAATGCGCCAGACAACGTAAAGCCGAAATTTGATCGGTCATATTGCTGGCATTTTTATACTGATGCTGAGCCATTTCAATTGCTGTTTTTCTTGCAGTTTCAGTTTCACTGCACATCATATATGACAGACAGATATTTTTTAAACTACGCTGCCCCATGGCCTGTGGTGTAAGAGTATATTCATCATCCTGACAGGATTTATACACCGCGACGAAATCATCCATTAACTCAAACGCTAAAGTTTTTTTACAGAACTCCCGCACCTGGTAAATTGCATCTACATCAATAACCGGCAGGTTCTGCCCCATATAATCTTCACTGGGTAAACTTAAAATTCGAGCAGCCAACGCTTTATCCAGAGACTCATCAATCAGCACCTGTTTTAATGTACTGATATAAAAAGCATCCAGATTTAAGGTTTTCTTCTGATGATAATCTTCAATAAGCGCCATCATTATATTCAGGCCAAGCTGCTGCGCACAATTCCAGCGATTAAACTCATCACTGTCATTTGCCACTAAAAAAGCAAGCTGCTCATTATTCAAAGCGTAATTTAGTTTAACCGGTGCAGAATAGTTTCGTAAAATAGAGACCGCTGTATTGTCTTCTACATCTTCAAATTCTATAACCTGTTCTGCTTCAGTTATATCTACTATTTGCGCCGCTGATTTAAGTTCGCTTCCATCTGAATCAATTAAACTGACACTTAATGGAATATGAAATGGTTTATTGGTTTTAGTTTCTGATGATTGCTTAACAGATAAACTTAAACGTTTTTCATCTGCTTTATATTCAGATTGAACATCCAGCTGAGGTGTTCCTGCCTGATGGTACCAGCGGCGGAACTGCGTCAGATCAATGTCACTTGCATCTTCCATCGCGTTAATAAAATCTTCTGTGGTTGCAGCTTCACCATCATGTCGTTCAAAATAAATATCCATACCCTGTCTAAAGTTTTCTTTTCCTAACAGGGTATGAATCATACGAATAATTTCCGCACCTTTGTTATAAACAGTTACGGTGTAAAAATTATTAATTTCCACATAAGAATCTGGCTGAATAGGGTGAGACATTGGCCCAGCATCTTCTGCAAATTGACGGGTACGTAATACATTTACATCATCAATTCGTTTTACCGAGGCGGAATTCATATCAGAGGTAAATTGCTGATCACGAAAAACGGTTAAACCTTCTTTTAATGTTAGTTGAAACCAGTCACGACAGGTAACTCTGTTACCACTCCAGTTATGAAAATATTCATGACCGATAACAGCTTCTATATTAATAAAATCAGTATCGGTTGCGGTATCCGGACGCGCTAAAACATATTTTGAATTAAATACATTCAGGCCTTTATTTTCCATTGCGCCCATATTGAAATCATCAACCGCCACAATCATATAAATATCTAAATCATATTCGCGACCAAAGGTTTCCTCATCCCATCTCATAGATTTTTTAAGGGAACGCATAGCATGATCACACTTATCAATATTATGTGCTTCAACATAAATACGACAGTCGATCTCACGTTTATTCATAGTGATAAAAGTATCTTTTATACACTCTAAATCACCGGCAACCAGGGCAAATAAATAACAGGGTTTTTTAAATGGGTCTTCCCAGGTAACACTGTGTTTACCATCATCCAGATCATTTGTATCAACCGGATTACCATTCGATAGCAAAACCGGGTATTTTGATTTATCCGCAACTATAGTTGTGGTGAATTTCGCCATCACATCAGGGCGATCAAGATAATAAGTTATTTTTCGAAATCCCTGTGCTTCACACTGAGTACAGAAATTTCCTGAGGATTTGTACAGGCCCTCAAGGGAGGTATTTAACTGGGGTTTAATAAACGTTTCGATTTGTAGAGTAAAACTGTCTGGTACATCTGGAATCCACAAACTTTCATCTGTAACACTGAATTCACCGTCACTCAGGGCTTTTTCATTTATTAATACCGAACCTAAAACCAGATTTTCCCCATCTAGCTCTAATATTCGTGACCCATTCAACTCTGTATTTCGACGAACTTCCATTTCAGATACAACACGGGTTTCATCTTCACCTAGCTCAAAATGCAAATTGATAGAATCAATCCAGTATTGAGGTTGCGTATAGTCTTTCAGGTAAATTGTGTTTGGAGCAGTATCTTGTGTCATGAGCTTTCCTATATCGATACAGTCAAGATACAACAATCTCATTAAAATTCAAGAAGTTATAGAGAATAACTGTATATAATCAGATACACACTAATGTCTAGAGCTATAAACGAATACGCCAGATAATAACATTAAGTAACTAACTGAAATGCCTAAGTTATTTAGACATACAGGAGACCAGATCAACTAGACCAGGTATTTTACTAAGCTTAATCAGCGGCCAAACAGCCGTAATAAATTTACAGATTGATGTATGGCGCAACTTAAAACTGTAAACTTATCACTTCAATTACTCTGTTTACTAACTACTTAATAAGTAAATTAGACAACCGCTGTTGAGCACGACTCGATATCTCAGGGCGGGAATCTTTTAACATACCAATAAGCGTCATTATTAATTCTTTCGCAGCACCGTCCTGAAAGGATTCGTCTTGTTGATGCAACATAAGAAGATGATCTATCGCTTTCTCATATTCATATTCAGCCGTCAGGCAAATAGCCAGATCAAATCGTGCCTGTTTATCATTCTCGTCATTAGATAAAGCTTGTTGTAATGAATTAATATCAGGTTTAGCCTCAGCCAGATTAACAAACGTAAGCTGTCCGGTAATAGACTTGCCCATTTCACTCTGTTTGGCGCTATCAGGTATTTTATCAAACAAATCATTCGCCTGTTCGATTTGCTTTACATCTATAAATATTTGTACCATATCTAATGCCACATTGACATTAGCCGGATCCTGCTGAATGGCCTTGCCTAAAAGAATAACGGCTTCTTCTGTCTCACCGCTCATGTGTTTTGTGCGAGCCTGCTCACGTATTTCATCAATGACATTAAAAACATTAACTCCTTTTAATAACACCCGCGCCTCATCTTCAGTTAACAAACCTTCAGAGGTTAGTGAAACTTCACCATTTTGAATAACCAGTATGGTAGGTACATTTTCAACTTTAAACTGCTCACGTAATGTCTGCTGCTCATCAACATCAACTTTAGCAAAGATAAACTGCTCGGGAAATTCTTTCGCGAGTTTAGAAAAAATCTCACTTATAACAAAACAGGGCTCTGACCAGACACCCATAAATAACGTAATAACCGGTATTTTATTTGAATTTTGTATTACAACCTGATCAAAGTTAGCTTCAGTCGCTTCAAAAATAAAAACATCTTTAGACATAATAACCCTATTTAAACCCGGGCGCCTGGCACCCTTATTTTATATACAAATTAAAACTAGAACATAGAGCTAGCGAAGAAATCTTATAATGCTACACTTAATGTTATGACAGCTCATGATACACAATCTTTTTTTACACCTGATGAGTTCTTTTATCAGCAAACCCGTTTGCCATCTCAAACATACAATTTAGCTCACACATTACTTAAGAGAAACAAGTCGAGTCATTTATTTGTTCCTATCCGCTCATTGCAATATCTTGCCATCATTGAGATGAATGCAATCTGGTTTGTTGATAGCCTCGCCTACGCGACTCGCGGAGATGAAGGTGGTCGATTAATTAGAGTATCATGGCATCCTTTAGTTAATGTTAATCAACGTGAGTCATTAACACAACATATGGATTGTCGTGTGATTTTTTATGGTGGCGACATGCAAGAGATTCAAAAACGTTTAAATAATGAATTCTATCAGGCTATGTTACTTATTGATCAGCGCCATAGAGACACCATCAACGAAATCGGTAATATCAGTATTTTACCTTTAAATCTATAAACTTTCTTTATAATCCATAATAACTAAATCGCTCGTATTCGGTCGTAACTTTCGACTCAAAAACTGACTAAAGCCCTGGTTTTCACGAAAATTATCAAGCGCCGCTTTATGCGTGAAATTAACTAACCAACAAAACTGATACCTGCTTTTATCCTGCATTGCCTCACCGGTAAAAACCTGGCGAACCCCGGGTATTTTTGATAACAACTCTTTACCTTCAGGCATTATATTGTTTAGTGGTTCAGACGTATTGGCAATAACATTATGTACAATTAAGTGCTCTACCGTTAACCAGGGCTCACACCGCTCAAGCACTTCTGCTGCTCGACCTGCGCTTCCCCATTGACGAAGGCAGCGCTGAACTTCAATGCAGATTGCATCTTTTACATCTTTTTTAAGGTCGGTAAAACTACCCTTTGGATTATCCTTACAACCCTTACACATAGCTTTAGCAGCTATATCTGAAAGCGCAGTATAATAATCTATCTTTGCAACGCCATTGGATGTTAATTTATGGAACTGGTCTTCATTCAAACCACTCCCACCATGAATTACCAACGGTATATTTACCGCCTGATTCAACTGTTTAAGTCGCGCGTAATCGAGCTTAACCCGTCCATCCATTCGGCCCTGAACTGTTCCAATAGAAACCGCTAAAAAATCAACACCGGTTTTTTCTACGTAAGCTTTTGCTTCCGAGGGAATAGTAAAAGCACTCTCACCTGGATGCTGCTCGGCACCTTCTCCCACTTTACCTGCCACATAACCCAGTTCACCAACCACAGAAACACCACAGCCATGTGCTGCATCAACCACCGCAAGGGTTTTTTCTATATTGTCAGAAAAATCCTGACTGGATACATCCAGCATGACGCCATTGCATCCCAGGTTAATCGCTTTGATGGTTGTTTCGAGACTACTACCATGATCCAGTTGAATAGCAACAGGAACAGATGCACGTTTAGCTGCTGCCTCAACTGCAGGTAACATTAACTCAAAATCATAATGAGCAAAATGTGGCTCCGCAATACTTAGAATAACCGCTGAACGACAGGTTTCTGCCGCATCAATTACCGCTTCTAGAAAATCCAGGCTGACTAAATCAAAAGCACCAACCGCATAATTATTCTCATATGCGTGATAGAGCATATCGCGCATATTAACCAGAGGCATGAGTTATCCTAATAGCATTAATCATTAAGCGGTCAAACTCGCAAACAAGGTTGGCAACTGCTCTGGCAATTTATCTACGTTATCAATAACTGTATAGTTATTAGCACCGAAGATTCGCTTCACATAATCATCTGCATTTGGATCAAGTGTTAAGCAATAAGTTAACACGCCTGTACCATACAACTCTTCAACTGCTTTCTTCGTATCATGACGTAAATGCTGTGGATCACGCTCATCAATATCAGCTGGCTCACCATCCGTTAACATCAGTACCAGTTTACGTTTTTCAGGCTGCTTTAATAAGTGCTGACCTGCATGACGTAATGCGGCACCCATGCGAGTTGAAAGCCCTCCTTGCATACCTGCAAGACGGGACTTAGCTTCTTCATCAAAATGCTGATTGAAATTTTTAAAACGATAGTACTGAACATCATGACGGCCATCAGATGCAAAGCCATGAATCGCATAAGGGTCACCGATGCCTTCGATAGCGGTTGCAACTAAAGTCGCCGCTTCACGAGTTAACTGTAAAACTGTTTTTTCAGAACCGTTCATTGGCTCGTTAGTTGATTCAGATAAATCGAGTAACAACACCACGGATAGATCACGGGTTTTTAATACGTTGCGCATGGTTATACGTGTATTAGGTTGTTCGCCCATACGAATTGCCACCATTGCATCAATTGCGGCATTGATATCGACTTCATCACCGTCTTCCATATTACGCTGACGCTGCACACCTTCTGGTGTTAACAAATCAATGATCTGTTTAATGCGATGAGCAACGGGACGGTAGTCATCAATAATCTGAGTAATATCTTCTACCATCCCCATGGGTTGGCGACGTTCATACACGGTTGCCCAATCAGGGCGATGTAACTGAATTTGATAATCCCATTCTTGATAGTGAAAAGGGTCAGAAACCGGTTCTTTGCCCCACATATCATTGAAGCTTTCCTGCCCATCGGTTAAGTCATCTTCATAGGGGCGCATATTGGTTGAGCATGTCCAGATTTCCTGCGCGTCATCACCGGCAAGTTCACAGTCAACCTCATTAGCCATTTCGATAACACTAACCTGTTTTCTGACTTGTCGCTGACTGGCTGGAACATATTCAAATTCGACATCTGCATCGAATTCTTCAAATTCCCAGACGTAACGATTGTCATCACGATAGGCTATATCAATACGTTCAAGTATACGTAAGCTTGGTACTTCTTTACGTTTCATAAACAAATTGAAAACATCTAAACCTAAATGCCAACAAAATTGATTATTATCTTTGTTGTCTTCAATTCCATCATGGAATTTTTTAGCTAGCTCATTCAGCTCTTCATCATCACCGGTTACAGAACTATCCAGTAACATAATGGCAAAACGCTCAAGTATAAGCATCGTAGGATGCTCGGCTTTATCGTGCCCCTGCTCCTCACGAGTAACTTCCATTAATGAACGCCATAATTTCTTCAGGCCGGGAAATTCCTGTGTGGCTTTATATTCAATTCGAGCATCTTCAATTTGACCAATAAAAAACATCTGTGCCGGGCTTAAACCTTCCGCAGAAATTGGCTCACTTGAATACATCATATGTGCAGCCATATGCGCCGCTGTCGCACGATATAACTCTAAACCCGCTACGCTACCACAATCATCCAGAGCATCAGGTAAATGTAAAATACGATGTTCTATAAATGGACGAAAATCTGCAAAGTCAGCACCCGTTGGGCGTAGGAAAAAATCACGTCCCCATAACGCGCGTAAATAGAAATTTAGTTTACGTTGGGTTTTTATAAACAGAATGCCACGACGTTCTTTTTGTAACATGGCGCGACTATCAGCAGATTCAAGATTAAAGTATGCCGTAAGGTTATCAAAATCTCGACGATACGCCTGAGAACCAAAGTTACACCAGCGACGCAAACCACTGAGGGTTAGTTTTGATAACAACTCATCAATATGATTTAACATCGGGCGTACGCCACGAGATGCCGTTGAAGCTAATTGATGAATTAATGTAAGGTAACCACGGAACAGTTCCGCATCGCCTAAATTGCGTGCGGCTGTTGGCATACTGGCAAACAGTAAAGTTACCACTTCGGCAGATGTCATAGAAGATAATTTCATGGCTGCAGTTAAACAGTCACTAATTACATCTTCACCACATTCTTTTGCAACTAACGGCATTTCCTGAAGATAAGAAGTAACCACACCCGCGCCACGACCCAGATTACATAAACTTTTTGCACCGTCCATATACTCTTGCAAGCCAGTAGGAGACATAACCCGTGAGGCTTCCTGAAAAGTGCTTTCCAGTACATCACGAATTTCTGGCGCGGCTTCAGAAAGAAATTCTTCGTAGTCTTCGAGTTTAATACTCATGAATTAAAGCCTCGTCGCAGAGGCGCAAAGTCACAGAATTTTTAATATATCATCGTCCCAGAATGTTTGTGCCTGGTACCCAGCAACCTTAAGGTTTAAAAGTCACTGGATTCCCGACACAAGCATTCGGAGATGACAGATTAAATAATGTTTTAACTATTATTTTTCTCTGTGTCTGCGCGTCTTCGCGTCAAAAAATATTAACCAAAAAATGTTTCAACAGCTGCGTTTAATGTATCACGCATATCCGGATCATCCGTTAAAGGTGTAACCATTGTCATACTACACGCATCTAATGGGTTTACGCCTTTAGCAATTAACTGACCTGAATAAACCAGTAAACGAGTAGATATACCTTCATCTAAACCGTGACCTTTCAGGTTGCGTGCACGATGTGCGATGTGAACTAATTTTTCAGCGGTTGCCATATCAACACCGGATTCTTTCGATACGATATTGATTTCAGTGGCTTCTATCGGGTAATCAAAATCCATACCACCAAAACGTTGTTTAGTAGATTGTTTTAGATCTTTCATCAATGATTGATAGCCTGGATTATAAGAAATAACCAGCTGAAAATCCGGGTGCGCCTGTATTAATTCACCTTTTTTATCTAAAGGTAATTGACGACGGTGATCGGTTAACGGGTGAATTACAACCGTTGTATCCTGGCGTGCTTCTACAATTTCATCCAGATAACAAATAGCGCCCATACGAGCAGCTGTTGTTAATGGACCGTCCTGCCATTTAGTACCATCTTTATCAAGCAGGAAACGACCTACCAGATCTGATGCCGTCATATCTTCATTACACGCAACGGTAATAAGAGGTTTACCCAGTTTCCATGCCATGTGCTCAACAAAGCGAGACTTACCACAACCTGTAGGACCTTTAATCATCATCGGCATACGTACATCATATGCAGATTCATATAACTTTATTTCATCACCAACTGCCTCGTAATAAGGCTCATCTTTGACTCTATATTGGTCTGCATCAACAACATTTTCAGTAACGGACATGGTCACTCTCTCTTAGTTTAGCTTAATCTTATGTTCTCAGTTTTTTTCTAAAATGCTTACATATATCGCAATCATAATCACGACATAGATAAAAACTTTACGAATACTTATTTCTCATCCTCTGTTTCTACTTCTCCGTTCCAACCTGAAGCGCGAGCTTCTTTTATCGCTTTATCATGTATTCTTTTATGCTTTTCAGATAATTCAGGGGGTAGATTACTCACTAAGCAACCATATTTATCCCATTCTTTATTTACCTTATCTAATAAGGCATCAACACCCGCAAAATTCCAGCCTTCGCAGGTTTCTGTTTCTTCTATTAAACCAAATACCCATGCATCACGAATAATTTTACCAATTGTGGTCATACCACCATTGACTTCGTTCTGAACACCAACATATTTATCAGGACGTGCCATATCAAATCTCTTTTATTAGTTAATATATTGTGAATTATAGGGAAAAAAGCCTCTGACAGATATACGTCCGGCAGAGGCTTTAACGTACTTTAGATATTACCTAAGCGACCTTATACAGAAACGCCGCGGTGAAGAACCATAGCTGTACCAGCAGACTGTGCAAAGTTATCAAAGCCCAACAGACGAACGTGGTTCTCTGGGTGTGCTTTATGACAAGCTTCAACTTCAGCCAGGATAGCATCAACGTCTGTTTCACCAAACATAGGTAGCTTCCACATGTACCAGTAGTTGCTTATTGCGTGAGCTGGTTCTGTATGTTCAATACCAGGGTTCCAGCCTTTATCTACAATGTACTGAATCTGAGCACGAATCGACTCAGCAGTTAATGTAGGAAGGTAAGAAAAAGTTTCATATTTACGGCTTATAGCAGCATCGCCTAAGCTTGATTCATAATCTTGTACATCACTCATGTGATTTACTCCAAAAAATTAGTTAAATTTGATTAAGCAGCAAGGTATTGAAGCTCAATACCTTGCGCTTGATGATTAAGTCGGAGTTGCTTATTTATGAGCAACGTCGATTTTATCAACCGTATCAAACTCGAATTTGATCTCTTTCCATGTTTCCATAGCAATTTTAAGCTCTGGACTATGAGAAGCAGCTTTAGTAAGGATATCCTTACCTTCTTTCTCAAGCTCAACACCTGAGTTACGTGCTTCAACACAAGCTTCAACCGCAACACGGTTAGCAGCAGCGCCTGCAGCGTTACCCCAAGGGTGACCCAATGTACCGCCACCGAACTGTAAGCAAGAGTCATCACCGAAGATGCTAACTAATGCAGGCATGTGCCATACGTGGATACCACCAGATGCAACCGGGATAACACCAGGCATTGAACCCCAGTCCTGGTCGAAGAAGATACCGCGTGAACGATCTTCTTTGATGTATGAATCACGCATGATGTCGATCCAACCTAATGTAGCGTCACGGTCGCCTTCAAGCTTACCAACAACAGTACCTGAATGAAGGTGATCACCACCAGACAGACGTAATACTTTAGTTAATACGCGGAAGTGAATACCGTGGTGCGGGTTACGATCAAGTACAGCGTGCATTGCACGGTGAATGTGTAACAACATACCATTATCTTGACACCATTGTGCCAACTGAGTATTCGCAGACAGACCACCCGTCAGGTAATCGTGCATGATGATAGGTGCGCCAATTTCTTTAGCATATTCAGCACGCTTCATCATTTCATCTGAAGTAGGAGCTGTAACGTTTAAGTAGTGACCCTTACGCTCACCCGTTTCAGCTTCTGCTTTGTGGATTGCTTCCATTACGAAGTCAAAACGATGTCTCCAGCGCATGAATGGCTGTGAGTTAACGTTTTCGTCATCTTTAGTGAAGTCAAGACCACCACGAAGACCTTCATAACATGCGCGACCGTAGTTCTTAGCAGACAGACCAAGCTTAGGCTTGATTGTGCAACCCAGAAGAGGACGACCATATTTGTTCAGAATGTCACGTTCAACCTGAATACCCTGTGGTGGACCATTACATGTCATTACATATGCAACAGGGAAACGGATATCTTCTAAACGAAGTGCACGTAGTGCTTTAAAGCCGAATACGTTACCAACTAATGAAGTAAGGATGTTTACAACAGAACCTTCTTCGAATAAATCGATTGGGTAAGCAACGAAAGCGTAGAAACAAGTGTCATCACCTGGTACGTCTTCGATCGCGTAGCAACGGCCTTTATAGTAATCAAGGTCAGTTAAAAGGTCAGTCCATACAGTCGTCCATGTACCCGTTGAAGATTCAGCGGCAACAGCTGCTGCTACTTCTTCACGAGGAACACCGTCCTGTGGAGTGATTTTAAAACAAGCCAGGATATCTGTTTCTTTAACAGAGTATTCTGGTGTCCAGTACGTTTCGCGGTATTCTTTAACACCAGCGCTATAAGTCTTTGCCATGTTGGTTTCCTCGACAGTTACTATCAATAATTCCGAACAACCTCTTTTTAGGGGGAGAATCAGAATTAAGTATTTTTTACCTAGAACACCTCAACAAAAGGTGATGTAAATTAGGCAGAACCGAAATATAGGCGTATTTATTCATTTAAGAAAATTACTTTTTGTTATAAAATACATTTACATTTGTTTATGGTTCGAATTATGCATCTTACTTTTCAACAATTAAAATTATTTGAATCGGTCTCCAGACTGGGCAGTTATACACGAGCTGCTGAAGAACTATTTCTTACGCAACCTGCTGTTTCTATTCAGATTAAACGCCTTGAAGAACAGACCGGATTACCACTTTTTGAAAAAGTGGGTAAGAAAATTTTCCTCACGGCTGCCGGCAAAGCCATGTACGAAGCAAGCAGCGATATTTTAAATAGAGTTGATTCATTAAAAAATTCAATAGAAGAACTAAAAGGTGAAGTTAAAGGTCCTCTCCATTTATCTGTAGTGACCACCGCAAAATATTTCTTACCTAATTTATTAGGCACCTTTTTACAAAAATATCCAGATGTAGAGCCCAAATTAAAATTCACTAACCGTGCACGGGTTATTGAGCGATTGATGAATAATGATGATGATTTTGTCATTATGGGGCAGGTACCAAAAGATGATAATTTGGAAACCTACCCGTTCCTTAATAATATTCTCGGTATTGTTGCCTCTGCTGGCCATCCCTTAGCAAATAAAAAACATATCACGTTAAAAGAATTAGCCAGGCAACGATTCCTAATACGTGAATCGGGTTCAGGAACACGCTACGTATTTGATAATTTACTGAAAGAGCACGGAGTTGAAATAGAGCCTTATATGGAGCTGGGTAGTAGTGAAGCAATTAAACAGGCTGTTATGGCGGGGTTAGGCATCGCTGTTCTTTCACTGCATAGTGTGCAATTAGAGCGTGAGGTCAATAAATTAACCGTGCTTAATGTAGAGGGCTTCCCTTTAAAACGACGCTGGTACGCGGTTCACCTGAAAGGCAGAAAGCTTTCTCTGGTTGCTAGAACATTTCTCGAATATATTCTTGAAGAAAGCCATAAAATTATCAAGGTCAAGTTTGATTAAAATCAGGCAGAAAGTATTCAGTCTCTTAAATCAAACTTTTATTTAATCATCGTATCCAATTCCACAATAAGCTCATCTAACTGATCAGGATGAATATATTCTTCTGACAAAGCAAAACCCTCAACGGATATCCCCGCCTGTTTTACACTATTGTTATCACCACTGATAAGCGGGTGCCATTCAGGCAGCTCTTTACCTTCAGATATTAATCTGTAAGCACAGGTTTGTGGAAGCCATCGATATTCTTCCAGCTCCATTTGACGAACTGCCAGACATTCCGGCTCTCTGAATTTACGATTACTGTAGTCTTTGCAACGACAGGTCTCAATATCGAGCAAACGACAACTCGCACGGGTAAAATGCAATTCCCCGCTATCTTCATCTTCCAGTTTTAATAAACAGCAACGCGCACAACCATCACAAAGTGACTCCCACTGCTGATCTGTCATTTCTTTTAACGATTTTTCTACCCAGAAAGGTTTTTTCATTAGCTTATTGTTGAATCAACTCTATGCCATTTCCATCAGGATCACGGAAAAACAAAGCCTGACGACCCGATTTACTTTTCGTGTAATAAATCGAGCGAGCTATTAACAATTGCTCAATCTCAGTTAAATTATCAACGGATAACGCCAAATGACGGTCTCTGCCCCCATGCTCAGGTCGATTATCCACAGAATCCGGATTTGGCACCTCTAATAAATGAATCTGCTGCTCACCAACAGTGAACCATGCGCCGGGAAAACCCAGTGTTGGGCGATCATTACATAACTCAAGTCCTAATACGTCCTGATAGAAGCGCACCGATACCTGTGTATCCGCAACAACCATACTTATATGATGAAATGATAAAACAGCCACTTTGCCCCCAGTTTTGCGTATAATAAGCCGCCACTAACGGCCTCAGTATTAAATAGCATTCTACATGAACCCAGATCTCAATCATCTACATCCTTACCCTTTTGAAAAACTGGCTAAGCTAAAAGCAGGCATTTCACCTAATAACGAGTTAGCGCATATCGCTCTATCCATAGGCGAACCTAAACATGAGCCACCGGCCTTTGTGCTTGAAGAACTGGTAAATTCATTAAGTAAAATAGCTAATTACCCTTTAACTAAGGGCACACCTGAATTACGTCAATCTATTGCTAACTGGTTAACACACCGCTTTAAATTACCGGCTGATAGTCTGGATATTGAAAAGAACATATTGCCGGTTAATGGAACCCGTGAAGCTTTATTTGCGTTTGCTCAGGCAATGATCAAACGCGGAGACAATGCTCTAGTCTGTATGCCAAATCCGTTTTATCAAATTTACGAAGGCGCGGCTATTTTAGCGGGTGCTGAACCCTACTTTTATAACACTACGGCTGATACAAACTATCTGCCCGACTTTGAAGCTATTGAGGATACAACCTGGCAACGCTGTCAGTTAATTTATATTTGCACACCTGGCAACCCAACCGGATCTGTTATTTCAAAACAGCAGATGCAGTGGTTAATTAATAAAGCAGAAGAGTTTGATTTTATTATTGCTTCAGATGAGTGTTATTCAGAAATCTATTTTGACGATGAAAAACCACCCTGCGGATTATTAGAAGCTGCAGCTGAAATGGGCAACACAGATTATAAACGTTGTGTTGTTTTTCATAGTTTATCCAAGCGCTCTAACCTGCCTGGTTTAAGATCCGGCTTTGTCGCAGGTGACGCTGATATTATGCAGGCATTTTTAAAATACCGCACCTATCACGGCTGTGCTATGTCAGGCCATCATCAATATGCCAGCATTTGCGCATGGGATGATGAACAACATGTTATTGATAGCCGAGCGATTTACAGAGAAAAATTTAAAACTGTATTAGAGATAATTTCGCCTGTTATGGACGTTAAGTTACCTGATGCAGGCTTTTATCTGTGGCCCAGAACACCAATAGCAGACACGGATTTTGCACAACAGTTATTTGCTGAAAAAAACATTACCGTATTACCCGGGCAATATTTATCACGCACCGCGAATAATATTAATCCTGGCGAAAACCATATTCGTATGGCTCTAGTAGCAACACTTGAAGAAACTACTGAAGCTGCACATCGTATTAAACACTTTTTAGAAACACGCTAAAAATCTATCGGAGATCTCTATGAGCGATTTACAAAACACAATTGAAGAGGCATTTGAACGCCGCGCAGACATTACACCTCGTAACGTTGAAACACACGTACGTGAAGCCGTAGAAGAATGCATAAATATGCTTGATTCTGGCGCTGCACGTGTTGCTGAAAAAACAGGTGACGACTGGACAGTTAATGAATGGTTAAAAAAAGCAGTTTTACTTTCTTTTCGTATCAATGATAACGAATTTATTAAAGGTGGTTTCACTAACTACTACGACAAAGTTGAATCAAAATTTGCTGATTACAACACAAAGGATTTCCGCGAATCAGGTGCACGAGTAGTACCACCTGCAACAGCACGTAAAGGCTCATACATTGCGCCTAATGTTGTGCTTATGCCATCTTATGTAAATATTGGCGCATACGTAGATAGCGGTACAATGGTAGACACATGGGCAACGGTTGGTTCATGCGCACAAATTGGTAAAAACGTTCACCTGTCTGGTGGTGTTGGTATTGGTGGTGTTTTAGAACCGTTACAGGCAGCGCCTACTATTATCGAAGACAACTGCTTTATCGGTGCACGTTCAGAAGTAGTTGAAGGTGTTATTGTTGAAGAAGGTTCTGTTATTTCAATGGGTGTTTACATTGGCCAGAGCACAAAAATCTTTAACCGCGAAACCGGTGAAATCACTTATGGTCGCATCCCTAAAGGTTCCGTTGTTGTTTCTGGTAACTTACCATCTAAAGATGGAACATACAGCCTTTACTGCGCAGTTATTGTTAAGCAGGTTGATGCTAAGACTTTAAGCAAGACGGGTCTTAACCAGTTACTTCGTGATATTGAATAATTAGAAAACAATCGTTTTTTTGCTCGTAAATTCACATGCATTTAAGTGTTTATTTACGAGCAATACGATTTCATAATTTTTTACAATCACATTATTTTTTAATTTTTCTATAAGCTAAAAATAATATCGCCGAAAGCGCAAGACTATAAACAATCATTGCTCCCGCGGGTAAATCAAATACCGCTGCAAAAAACAGCCCCAATATATAACCGACCACACTGACCATATAACCGTAAATCAAAGCATATTCAGACACATTTCTTATCGCCAATGCTGGAAATATCAAGCTTGCAAAAACAAGATAAATACCCACTAACTGAACCGATGCAGTAATTGTCACCGCAAATAATAAATAAAAGATAAGCGAACTAACACGTTGGGCATAAGCAAACCATAAACCAAGAATCACCGAATACAATATAACCACTGGAATGATTTGATCGAAGCTAACCCAAAGAATCTGACCGACCAGTAAATCCTTTAATTGATCACCACCGTGGGGATTTGTTGCTAATAGTAAAACACTGCCACTAGAAGCTAGAATAAATAATGACCCTATCAAGGGCTCCTGTATTTTTGGCCAATGTTTATCCGAATAATTAAGGAACAACACACCCACTATTGCAGCACTTATCGCCACCAACTGAACCTGCCATCCACCCGGCTCCCAGTCAAAACTATATGCAATAATAAGCCCCAGGCCGGCAACCTGCGCAATAGCCAAATCAAGAAAAATAATACCTCGTCGCAATACACGCTGCCCTAAGGGTACATGCGTGGCAGTCACTAATAAGCCAGCAATTAATGCCGGACCAAGTATGCTCCATTGAACAGCAGACCAGTTCACAGAAGCCCGCTTTTTAACTTTTCAATAGTGATTGAAAACAAATCAAATAAATCATTTACCTGATCAGCTCCACCCACTGTATAAGGTAATTCAACTACCGGGGTATTAGTGATTTGAGAAAGGCGTTTCGCTGCTTTGGTAGATTGATAGGGTGTATGCACAATCATGTCTACCGGCTTTGCTGTTACCAATTGTTTTAACAAAACGAGATGACCGGGGGTTGCCGGCAAACCCGGTTTAGGCTCAAGCGCTCCGGCTATTTCAATACCTAACCAGTCAAACAGATATACCCAGTCCCGGTGATGCACAACGATACGCTTACCCTGCAATGCACTCGCTTGCTGTTTCCATTGTAAGATGGCCTGTTGCCAGCGCTGAGTAAAATCATCAAATCGTAACTGATAATATTCAGCACCTTGCGGGTCAACCTGCTTTAAACGAACCATCAAAGCCTTAGCAATGATTTGTATTCGACGTGGATCAAGGTGTACATGCGGATTTCCCGCTTCATGCACATCCCCCATCGAACGATCAGTATCTATAGGCACATCCAGTCGCTCTACCATTTTTGCTGCTTCAAAGTGCCCGATTTTACCTGGCATTAACCGCTGATTACTCACCTGTCTTAACAGTATGGGTAACCAGCCAGCCTCCAGATCTGCTCCACTACACACCACCAGATCTGCCTTACGTATTTTGGAAATCAGACCTGGGCGCGCTTCTATATGATGTGGATCCTGATAAGCCGTAGTCGCTGCATAACTACTCAGTCTCTCCCCACCAAGTTCATCCACCAGTGAGGCCCATTCTGGCTCACAGGCAAACACATTTATTTCTGCCATAAGTGACGTACTGATAAACAGCATAACCACAATTGATAAAGATCGAATGCAGGTTTTCATTTATTATTTTCCTTAAAAACGGTGAGCACCGTGGGCACCCAGAGTAACGATATACTGGATAAAAAAGAGTGTATCGCTATCTTCATACGAATCATCTTGCGCGAGCTGCAAACGAATTCGGCTGAACTCACTATGGGAATAATCAAGCATGAGTGCTGAACGCTGCGGATTATGTCCTTCGTCATCTAACCCGGCCTCAGCTAGTACCGCTGCATCAGAGCCCTGATTATTAACACCCAGATAATCATAACGATAGCCAACTCGCCAGCGTGGTATAAACTGATAAACACTTTGTAAATACCAGCCAGCCTGCTTTCCCTGATAAGTTGTTAACTCAAGTGGGCTACTACCTGCTAGCTCGACAACGCCGTCTTCCTCACGCGTAAAATACTCCGCCTGTATTTTCAGGTTCTGCTCACGGCTATTACCATTCGGTGACCATTTCCAGATAAAATCGACACCACTGACCTGACTTTCACCACTATAGGTAGGCACCTCTGAAACTGCACCTGCATGGCCATCATGAGCACCTGATTCACGCCCTTCAATATCAGCACGCCAATGAGAGAAACCCAGTTGCCACGCATTGCTTACACCCACATCACCGCCAAATTTCACAAATGCAGCCTGTGCTCCATTACCATCATTAGCCGCACCTCCAGCTGGAAAACGTTCACCCCGTCCCGCTTCTATTCCCACTTTAAAATAAATATCGGTTGGCACCAGCCAGCTGAGTTGTAAACCATCATCAACTAACTGGTCGCCAAAAAAACCGCGATAAATCAGCGGTGCATCCATAAAATCCCAGACATGACCATGCTGATTATTAAGGTAACCGATATCTGAATAGAAACGACCCGCTTTAACCTTGATACCATAATCAAGCGTCAGTGTTTCTATATACGCCTCTTCAAGCTCAACTTCAGTTTCGCCTTCATGATCTGCAATAGCAGTTGTCAGTTTGCCAAAAAACATATCATCAATATTACTACTGATGCTGAGCTCATTATGTCCAAGATGAAAGCCCTGCTCACCGCGATTCGCTTCACCACCTAACATAAACCCGGGAAGCTCGTAATCGCTATCATTTGAGTAACTACCGTAACGACCGTCCAGCGTTAAACTTATATCTGGATTAAAACCACTTTGCTGTGTCGCTAAAGCCACAGAATAAAAACTAACGGACGCAACCGCCCCAAGAAGCACTTTTGGAACTATAGAATATTTTTTCATTGAAACCACCCAAATCAATCACAAGTAAAAGCTTGCCGTCAAACATTAACGACAATACTCAATTTTAATAAACGCGAGATTTAGATAAAACGAGGTGGTGCGCGAACTGGATAATAACGAACCTTATTCAGGCTAATAGCCAAACCTGATAATTCTGCCTGGAACTGATTATATGAAGGTAAAGAAACAATCGATACTGTCGGAGATATTGCATGATCAAGTGCTTGTGCACTTAAGCAATAGTCACAGACCTCAGCAGAATCATGCACATGATATACATGCTCCAGACTCCCCCATTGAGAGAGAAGCAGGATTAGTACGAGAGCTGTGATGTGTAACCGATTCATTAAGCGTAATTATAAAGCAAAGGTATTTATTAAACGAGAAGTGAATAACAAATATGGCCAACCACCTGACATCATGAAATTACCACATTTGATGGAGATAATGAATAAGTACTGGTATATCTACGCCATAGAGTACAAACTTATCATCCATAAGCTTAACGCCACTTGAGAATTGAATACAAAAACCATGATTAAGTTATACGGTATACCCAATTGCGACACTATCAAAAAAGCCAGAAAATGGCTTAAAGATAATGATATCGATTACGAATTTCACGATTACAAAAAGCAGGGTGTACCTGAAAAAGAACTCAACACGTGGGTTAAAAAAGTTGGCTGGGAAGTTTTATTAAATAAACGTGGCACTACCTGGCGAAAGCTAGATGATGATATAAAAAACTCAGTAGACGAGACATCGGCCATTCAAATAATGCTGGATAACTCGAACATTATTAAGCGGCCTGTATTGATAAAAAACAAAACTATTCTAGTGGGTTTTAAAGCGGACGAGTATTCTCAGTTATAAAAAAGTTAAACAGATTCTGAGCCTTTTAACATTTCTGCACATAACCACTGCTCAGCTTCTTCCAGCGTTTTAAATACCTTATATTTTTGACACAGATCTCTGGATAAAATTGTATACAACTTTATTAGCGGCGCAGCTAACACCGAGTTTGATAACAGGGCTATTTTTGCCTCACCTCTGACATCATTGTATTTTTTACGCACTTCCGTAAATTGTTTAATAAAATCCATATCAATATGATCGAACAATAATTCGCGCATATCCCATAATGAATTTACGTTTGAAGGGATAACTTCTGAGATGGAAATTTCTTCCATACGCAGCTCAGCCTCTTTAACAGTGGCATTTCCACTTGCTGTAATTAATACGTAATTTAGTTTTTTATTATATTCTAATTCTATTGGCATTGTTATATGTCGACACTACTTCATATTTTAACGACCATTCAATTGGTCAATCATTCCATTGGCATGAATAATACACGTTTATAAGAGTTTATTGTTTATAAAAATTGAAAATTAATCACTCGGATAATTTAGACGCAAAGTGAATACTATCCTGCAATGATTTAGTATTTCGATCTGGCGCAGCCGCGTGCTCTTCAACCTGACCTTTAATTTGCCTGACAAGGTCATCACGGTCTTCTTCTATATCTGTTACAAAAACCTGCTCTGTTATTTTTATTTTAGACGCGGGCTCACGCTTACCCACCAGGTTTAAAACCTTGCTTAACTCTAATAGAGCTCCCTTACTAATTTTACCCAGACTAATTGATTGCATTAATGCCTGTGAGGTATCAAATGGATACTGCCCATACTCGGTCACATAATCTTCGATTTGTTGATTTAAAAACTTGGCATTAAAATCACGATCAATGCGTAAACGGTTATCTTTATAAAACAGCATTAACACTGATAAGAGATTATTTATCTGAGGTTGCGGCAAAACATTAAGTTGTAAAAGATCATTTATCTGTTCAGGTATATCACCCGGGTAATCTTTAAATCGTTTAAAAAAAGCATTCATAAAACGATCGAGAGTGAGCGAAATATCCTGTTTATTAAAATTCGCATCATCAATATACTCAAGAATTGCCTGCTTATGATCATTCAGCAGTTGTTTTTTTCTATTTATATCATCCTGTTTATACTTTAATGATGATTGCTCTACCGATCTGGTTTTTTTAACTTCTGGAACTTCATTCACTAAAACGGAAGATTGAGCGCTAAGAACAGGGCTCGATTTAGTCTCGGATAAAACGTCGAGTGAGCTGTCTGAAATCACTTCCTGAACACGTTCCGCAATTTTAGCACGCCACACATCAGTTAATTGTTCACCATTATCGGCCTGTTGTAATAACAGTGAAACAAGGTGCTCTGCTACACGATCAAAACAACGACTTGAGATAGAATTCGGACGGTACACCCTTACAGGCACCTGTGAACAAACCGCTGAGGAAACAAGTTCATCTCGATTAATAAAACCCAGATAGGCCGGGTGGTAACCTATATATTTAGCCACTGCACCGGAAAAACGTTTGAAAATTTTACGTGCATCAAATTCTGATACAGCCTGATTAACCACCACATTAATACGTTTTCGATATTTTCGTTTACGCAACATACGTAACAGGGAAAAAGCATCGGTAAGAGATGTGGGCTCAGGCGTAATCAATATAATACTTTGATGGGCCATCTGAATAAAATCCAGTACATTGTCATGAATACCCGCAGAGGTATCCACCAGTACCACATCATAGTGCTGCTCTAATTCTGAGAACGCTTTTAACAGATGTGTTTGTGCTGATCGATCGAGCCCGGCAAAGTCTACAACGCCTGAAGCACCCGGTATAAAGCTAATACCATTAGAGTGAATCACGATATCTGATATAGATTTTTCACCACTGAGCACATGCTGTAAGTTATATTCTGGTGTTTCTCTTAAGAGAATATTGATATTAGCAAGGTTAGTGTCCGCATCAAATAAGCAGACTTTCTTACCCTGCTTTGCCATAGCAATACCTAAATTGACCGTTAATGTCGTTTTGCCGACACCACCCTTGCCGCTACTAATAGCAATTACTTCGGTACTGCTTTTTATCATCTGCTTTAATCTACAAACTTTAGTTAATTTGAAAATCACAGTTTACGAGTTTGCACCCCCTTCCTGCAATCATTAACCATTATTTATGGTGGTTTTTTATTAAAAAACCATTTAATTACCAAAAATTTAAAGCTTTTTATTTTGTGAACACACTAAAACTCACTAAATAACTCACTATATAAACAATTTTTATATATATTTCAATAAGTTAAGAAAGCAACACTTTGTTAGATGGCAATTGCTCATGTTTTTTATGTGACATTTACACACTTGATTTACCTAATATACTTTAGCCATTCGTCTAATCTTTCATTAAAAAAGTCATTTATACACGCTTTAACACTAAATCGAATTGACAAGACGAATTTCTGTAATAATATTAAGTACATGCGTAACAAAGCAGTTAAGTTACTTGAAGATATTGAAGCAAATAAGCTACCTTCCCTCCCGCATGTGCTTGTAAAACTTTTACAGGCCTGTAGAGATGAAGAGATCTGCTTTGATTCACTATCGGATATTATTAGTCAGGATGCATCACTCACTACAAAGGTTATTAAAGCGGCGAATTCACCGGTTTACGGTCGCGCACGTCACTTAAACTCACTAAAACATACACTGATGTTTCTGGGTTTTGATACCATTAAGTCTATTGCTATCACTGCCAGCATAAAGCAGTTTTTTTCTGAATACAGTAATGAAAAAACGCATTTCCTTAAATCTTTCTGGCACCACTCCCTTACATGCGCCACTATTTCTCGCTCACTAGCTGAACTCACGTCTTACCCCTATCCTGAAGAAGCATATATATCGGGGTTGTTACATGATATCGGTAAACTGGTTATTGAGCCTGAGATGGATGAAGAATATAAGTCATATAAACATGGCGTATATCCAGCAGACGAGGTATTGAAACAGGAAGAAGATACAGTGGGTATCAGCCACCCTGAACTGGCTGCTATCATGCTTGAAAAATGGAATATGCCGGATGTAATCTGTGATTCAGTCAGATATCACCATGCAAATACCGATGATATTCAACAAGCCCATCAGCTGGCAAAAATAATACATTTCTCCAGCTTATTAACATCTGATATACAGAATAATAAACAATCTGTAATAACAGATACTGGCATTCGTTTATTTGACCTCTCCGAATCTATCATTGAGAGCATTGTTAGCGAGGCTAATGATGAAGCGAGATCACTTGCTGCTTCTATGGATATTGATATTGGTGCAGTAGACTCAGAAACTGGCCAGAACAAGGACGAATTGAAACAAATTCAACTTGCTCAGGAAGTTCGAGATACTGCGATAGTACAAAATAGTCAGAATATTATTAATACTGATTCAAGTGAAATATATAAATCCATACAACAATCTATCAGTTTATTATTTGGAATAAATAACAGTTTATTTTTATGTATCGATGAGAATCAACAGTTTTTAAGTATTGCAAATAAACAATACCTTACTGATACATGCCTTTTTGAAGACCTTAAGATTGATATCAATGGAAACTGTGCTGTCTCAAGATGTTTAAATAAAAAACAGATTATTGATAGTTTTTCAGCAAAACAGTCTGGTACATTAAGTATTCTTGATGAACAAATAGCACACGGTTTAAAAACAGAAGGTTTTATCTGTCTACCTATTACTGACAATAATCAGATGTATGGTGTAATTTTACTGGGTAGTAGCCATAAAGAAGCACTTAAGCTTCTTAACAATATATCTTTACTTAAGTTATTTTCTGATAATTTATCACGTAAAATTCAACAACATCATAATTACGTTAAGAACACATCAGAAGCAGCTGAAATAAATAGTGAGTTATTTCTAGAACGTGCAAAAAAAATAATCCATGAAACTAATAACCCTTTAAGCGTTATAAGAAATTACCTGGAATTATTGTCTAAAAAACTAAACGAAGATAAGCCCGCTCAATCAGACATTAATACGATTAAGCAGGAAATTGATCGTATTAGTAACATCATAGTCAGATGTAAAGATGCACCGGATGTGCATATTGCAGAACTGGCTGAAGTAAACATCAACACAATTATAACTGAGCTTATAAGCATCTATAAAGCGTCTTTATTTGCAACGCACAGTATAGAGCCTACACTCAAACTCGATAAAAAACTTAATTCTGTTCGACTTGATAAAAACAGTATTAAGCAAATCATCACCAATTTACTTAAAAATTCTGTAGAAGCAATGCAGTCTGGTGGTGAAATAAAAATTACAACAGGGAAAATTAATATCAATGGAAGAAACTATATTGAACTTAAGCTAGAAGACAATGGACCAGGTATACCAAAAGAGGTAATGAATAATCTCTATAATCCGGTAACCACTACCAAAGGACAGGAACATTCAGGGTTAGGCTTAAGTATCACAAAAAATTTAGTCGATAGGACCGGCGGATCAATAAGTTGCAAAACTAATGAAAATGGCACTGCGTTCAGTGTCCAGTTTCCGGAAACTAAATAAATTGAGCTTAAAATATTTTAAGCATAATCTCTGAAAATGAAAATAGGTCTGTAGTATGCCAGAGAAAACAAACGATCAAATTGACACTGAATTAAACTCAGCCAGTAAAAAACATACTGATATTGCTGAAAAAATTCTGATAGTCGATGACGAAAAACTCCATCAATATAGTTTGATGGAATTAATGAAACAAAATGGTTACGATGTTGAATGCGTAAGCAGCGGTGATGCTGCGATTGACCGAATTCAACTCAACAATATTGGCATTGTACTTCTTGACCTGAACATGGATGGCATAAACGGTGAAGATGTTATGCGTTTCATTTCTGAAAATAACATTAACACTACAATTATAGTTGTAAGTGGTGAAACATCATTTGAAGCAGCAGAAAATGCTCTCAAGCATGGCGCATATGACTACATTCGTAAACCCTACTCCATTGACAACTTACTCAATTCGGTAAATAACGCCACAAAAAAACGCCAGCTTGAATCTGACAACCATAAAATGCATATACAACTCAGAGAATCTGAAAAGCTGCATCGTTATATTGTCAATAAATCACCCGATATTGTTTACATACTTGATGGCGAAGGCCGTTTCACCTTTATAAATAAGCGCATTGAAACTTTACTCGGATATAAAGTAAGAGAAGTAATAGGAAAACATTACACCGAATTAGTACATGATGATGACAAAGAAAAAGCCAAATTCAAATTCAATGAACGACGCACTGGTAAGCGTGCAAGCATTAATATTGAGTTAAAACTCAAGTGCAAAAACAATGATCAACCACGCAATTTTGACAATAGAATTTTACCAATAGAAATAAATTCTGTGGGTGTATATAACTCTCACGATGCAGATCCCGGTAAGAAATTTATTGGCACATACGGTATTGCACGTGATATTACCGACCGTATTGAAGCAGAGGAAATCATTCGTTTTCAGGCATATCACGATATGCTCACTCGACTGCCAAATCGCACCTTATTAAACGACCGTTTAAGTCAGGCGTTAACACATGCACGCCGCAATAAAAGTAATTTATCAGTTATGTTCCTCGACCTTGATCGATTTAAAATGATCAATGACACATTAGGACATATTGTTGGTGACCATTTATTACAGGCCGTTGCAATGCGCTTACGCCATTGTTTACGCGAAGGCGATACTTTAGCGCGTCTGGGTGGAGATGAATTCACTTTATTATTACCTGAAGTACAAAGTAAAAATGATGCCGAGCTCGTTGCTAGAAAAATAATTAAATCACTTACCATGCCCTTTAAAATTGATAATCATGAATTATTTGTTAGCACAAGCATTGGTATTTCACACTTTCCTGAAGACGGTGATTCTATAGAGTCACTCATTAAACATGCAGATATTGCCATGTATTCGGTTAAAGGTAGTGGGAAAAATGGTTATCAATTTTATGATAACAAGATGATCAATGCATACTCTACTCATCTATCTCTTGAAAATGATTTGCGCAGAGCTCTGGAAGATGAACAGTTCGAAATATACTATCAACCACAGATAAATATAGAAACTCGAGAAGTTTTTGCGATGGAAGCCCTCATAAGATGGAACCATCCAGAACGCGGCTTAATAAGCCCGGGTGAATTTATTGAGCTCGCAGAAGAAACGCGACTTATAAAACAAATAGGCCACTGGATGTTACACAATGCCTGCGCTGAGCTTAAACACTGGCGTAATCTAGGGCTGGGAAATATTCGTATTGCCATAAATGTATCGGCTATACAGCTTGAACAAAATGATTTTGTTGATTTTGTTCTTAGCATTCTGCATAAAAATGAGATACCCGGTGAAAACCTGGAAATTGAGATAACCGAAAATACATTAATGCACGATACTGATGATGGCATTCTTAAATTAAGAGAGCTTAGTTCGCACGGAATTAAAATAGCCATAGATGATTTTGGTACCGGTTATTCATCATTAAACTATTTGAAACGTCTACCCATTGATACACTAAAAATCGATCAGTCTTTTATCAGAGACATGTCAAATAGCGATGAAGACTCTTCCATTATTAAAGCCATAATAGCTATGGCAAAAGGTCTTAAGTTAAATATTATTTCCGAAGGTGTTGAAACTGAAGCTCAGTCTGAGCAATTAAGAGAATGGCGCTGCAAGAACATGCAAGGATTTCTTTTTGGACGCCCAATGCCCTGCATCGAAGCACTGGATATGCTGAAAAACAATGCCTTAAAGAAAATTCATGTCGTTAAATAAAAATAAAGGGCAGCCATTTTGGCTCCCCTTTATTTTATCTGTTTATTTATTATAAAACACTTACCAGTTTTCACCCAATAACTCAAAGTGTGCCTGAGGGTGCAAACAAGCCGGACATACTTCCGGTGCCTCTTCAGATTCATGTAGATAACCGCAATTGCGACAACGCCATACAACCTTTCCATTTCGTCTAAAGACCTTTCCATCCTCAAGATTATCAGCCAGATCCTTATATCTTTTACCATGCTGTTTCTCAGCTATAGAAATCGCATCAAATGCGGCTGCTACTAGATTAAAACCTTCTTCTCTGGCTACTTTTGCAAAAGCCGGATACATTTCTGACCACTCTTCTTCTTCGCCTGCTGCCGCATCTCTTAAATTTTCCAGTGTTGTACTCATTTTTCCCGCTGAAAAAGTCTCTGTAATTTCAACATCACCACCTTCAAGAAACTTAAAAAATCGTTTTGCATGTTCTTTTTCCTGATTTGCTGTTTCTTCAAATATAGAAGCTATTTGCACCAGTCCTTCTTTTTTCGCCACCCCCGCGAAATAGGTATATCTATTTCTGGCCTGTGATTCACCGGCAAATGCGATGAGTAAGTTCTTTTCAGTTTCTGAACCTTTAATACTTTTAGACATTATTATCTCCATATTTATGTTGTTTATATAAGTACAACCATAAAACCTGATTATTAATTTGTAAAATAAATTATTCATATCATATTAATAGGCATTAACTATTGAATAGCACAATAACTGAAGCCAGTATTAATATAAAAAATTTGACGATCTTCGGATATATCTGTTAAATTCCGCGCTCTTGGTTAAACACGGCTATAAATTGACCTTGAAAGTCACATATAGAGTCCTATATAGGGCTCTATATTGAATATAATAAATCACTAACATTTGAACTACTTCATGTGTACCCTGTCAATAAGTGGACACATTACCAAAGTTAACGAATATGAAATTTAACTCTGACAAACAGATATCTATCAAAATACTAATCATGTATATGATCAGTGCTTTGCTGTTTCTGTCATCTATTGAGTTACATATACATAATCAGGAAGCAGCCGCTTATAACAGTCATGGCTCAGCTGTTTCTATTACCTCCCTGTCCAATGACATTATTGATATTGCTAGCGAAATAGAAGTCAGCCCGGATGGTATGCTAAAAGTACAAAACAGTTCTCCGGATTTACTAGTATTTTTATTACTTCTTACGTTAATTATTGCCGTTTTCAGTCATGTTACTGTAACTCAAGCAAGACACCTCCTCACTACACCTGAACCGCCATTCTATGGCACACCTTCATTAAGAGCTCCACCTCAATAAACGTCTGATCCTCTCTACTTTTCCTTGCAGCTATATGTTGCATTTTATGTCGTGCGATTAGCGATTAATCTCACGTGAGAATTATGATTAAAAATTTTCCATGAAAAGCTTTCTATGAAAATTTTAATTTAGGAGTTTTAAATGAATTTAATATTCATTAGTCCAGGGTTTTATATATCCATATTATGTCTATCTATAACGTTCATAAATTTATCTGTCGCCAATGCAACACAGTGGACATTGCAAAACAGTATATCTCAGGCCATGTCGACATCCCCGGAACTAAAACAGTCAAGCGCTGAAATCGGTGCGCGTAATGCCGAGTTAAATCTATCCACTATGTGGCCTGATCCCAGCATTGAGTTAAAGGTTGATAATCAGGTTGGTCTTGATGATGGTTCCGGAGATTATGCACTCTCTGAAATAACTATTAGTCAGGATATTCCATTTTCCAGAATTAAGTATCAACAATCTGTTGCTGAAGCTTATCTTAATTCAGCTATGCATTCACAAAGCAATGATACTTTGTTATTACAATATCGTGTCGCTAAAATATTTTATGAATTACAGTTTGCATCTGCAATATTTGAGCTGGCAGTAAAACGCGTTAAATTAGCGGACAAGCTAAATACCTCTGCAACTGAAAACAAACAGGATGTGATGGTGCGTTATTTAACACCACTTGAAAAAATGCGTCTGAACATTATTCAGGAGAAAGCCCATCAGGCTGAAGCTGCTGCAGAAGGAAATCTTTATGAAACACTTACCGAGTTCTATAAATTACTTGGTATAAGTAACAATAATATTGTAAAGGTTCCCAAAATATCACCTGTTTCTACAATTCCTGAACTGGAATATTTAATTATTCTTCAGGACAATCATCCGTTACTTTCTAGCCAGCAACAAAATCTGCAGGCTGCAACAAATGAAATTGATGTTGCTCGCAGCTCAGTGATGAAAGACCCTTCTATAAGTTTGAATAGATTACGAGAAAACTTTTCAAGTGGAACGGAGAATGTATATGGAATTATGCTGAGTATTGAAATCCCAATTCATGACCGTAAAACCTCATCAGTTAGTAAAGCAAAATACAACGCCAGTCAGCAACGTATTGAGCTTACTCGTATAAAACGTGAATTACAGATTAATTTAAACCAGAGTTATACCCACCTTAATCATGTTATTGAACAGGTTTCCGAGTATAGAAAGAAAGTACTTAAACCTGCCGGTAAGATGCTTGAGTTAAGTGAAAAAGGATTTATCAGTGGTGAGTTAAATATTCTCTCACTGGTTGACGCTAACAACACTTATTTTGAATCTAACGAGCAGTACCTTGATCTGGTTTATCAGTCATGGATTGAACTGGCAAAAATTAATTTACACGCGGGTAAATTTTATAACGTAGAAAATTCCCAAACCGATATTAACTATCTGGGAGCACAATAATATGATCTCTGCAATTTTACGATTCTCTCTCATTCAACGATTAATGATCGTGCTCATAACCGTTGCCATTTCAGCAGCGGGTATCTGGTCATTTAAAAACTTACCTATAGATGCCTTCCCGGATATCTCATCACCCCAGGTTCAGATAATCATTAAAGCACCTGGCATGTCACCAACAGAAGTTGAACAACGCATTACCTTTCCAGTTGAAACAGAAATGCAGGGGATACCCGGACAAAAAATTCTACGTTCTACGACTAAATACGCATTAAGTATTATCGTTGTTGATTTTGAAGATAACGTTGATATATACCATGCACGAAACCTTGTAAATGAGCGCCTTAATCAGGTCTGGTCTTCCTTACCCGCGGGAGTTGAAGGCGGACTTGCGCCTATTACAACACCACTGGGTGAGATATATATGTATCGTATTATTGGTGATAATTACACTAATCAGGAATTACGCAGCCTTCAGGACTGGGTCATAAGGCCTCACTTACGTCAGGTAGAAGGCGTTGCAGACATTAATTCACTCGGTGGTGAAGTACGTAATTATGAAGTTATTATCAAACCTGATGCACTGGTAAAACACGGTATTTCCATTGATGAAATTGAACAAGCTCTTGCAAAGAATAACCGTAATGCAGGTGGTGACCGTATCAATAGAAACAATGAAGTACTTCTCGTACGTACATTGGGAAAGCTACACGATGCAGAAGACATTAGAAATATAACAATACGTACTCGCTATGGTACGCCATTACACATACGTGACGTAGCAGAGGTACGTAGCGGCAGCATGACTCGTTATGGTGCTGTAACTGCAGATGGTGAAGGAGAGGTTGTTACAGGTCTTGTATTACTACGCAAAGGCGAAAACAGTTTAAAGACCGTTGAAGGTATTAAAAAGTCATTTGAATCATTAAAAACAATTCTACCTGATGGTATAACCATTGACGTATTTTATGATCGTACTGACTTAATCACCAAGGCAGTATGGACAGTTGAAAAAGCACTGGGTGAAGCTGTTATTCTGGTTCTACTGGTTTTGATTATCATGTTGGGTGATATTCGAAGCGCATTAACGGTTGCCGTTATTCTACCCTTATCCGTTTTATTTACTTTCATTTTAATGAAAATGTTTGGCGTATCAGCCAACCTTATGTCTCTGGGTGGCCTCACCATAGCAATTGGTATTCTTGTAGATGCTGCCGTTGTGGTAGTTGAAAATATACATAGCCATTTCAGCAAGGGAGCGAAAGGATTAAATAAACTACATTTAATTTATCGTGCAGTGCTTGAAGTATCAGCACCGGTTATATCTGGTATTTTAATTATTGTAGCGGTATTCCTGCCCCTGTTCAGCCTTACCGGTTTAGAAGGAAAAATGTTTACACCACTGGCCGTTACTATTAGTTTCGCTCTACTTGGTTCATTAGTTCTGTCATTAACTGTTATTCCGGTAATCGCAAGTTTCTTTATGAAAGTCCACGATAATTCACATGATGAAAAAGAAGGGCGTTTAATTAGAGGATTGAAATACATTTATCTACCTGTGATGAACATGGCATTAGTGTATCGAAAAACATCGGTCTGCATTGCCCTTGCTGCATTAATAGCTACCGCTCCATTATTCGCTCAGATAGGTAAAGAGTTTATGCCTACCATGGACGAAGGTAATACGGTAATCATCATTGAAAAAGATCCGAGCATAACACTTGAAAAATCTATCGAAATGGATGCCCCTTTTCAGAAGGCCATGATGGAGTTACCCGAAATTATCGGTATAACCTCAAGAACCGGTGCCGATGAATTACGTATGGACCCAATGGGTTTATATCAGACCGATAATTTTATTATCACCAAACCTAGAGAAGAATGGGATATTTCTTTAAAAAAATTCAAGGAAAATTTACGTGAAATTCTCTCTGGTTTTGAAAATATTGAATATGCATTTACTCAACCTATAGATATGCGTGTATCAGAGATGTTAACAGGGGTTCGCTCCGCCATGGCAATTAAACTTTATGGTGACGATTTATCTATACTCGATCAAAAATCGGCTGAAATCGAAGAACTAGTTAAAAACATAGAGGGTGCAGTTGATGTATTTAGAACTGATATTTCTGGACAACAGTATCTGCAGATAGATATTAATCAAAATGCAATTTCCAAATACGGAATAAATGTCGAGGACATTAACTCACTGGTAGAGTCTGCTATAGGTGGAACAGTGGTAACCAATATACTGGAAAACAACAGGCCTGTGAATGTACTCATTCGTTATGAGGAAAAATATCGTAATTCAACTGAGTCCATCAAGAAAATACTGGTTAGCATACCTAATGGCAATAAAATACCTCTTAGCAAATTAGCCAATATAAAAGTCGTTGACGGACCGATACAAATTATTCGTGAATCAGCTAAGCGACAGATAGTAATACAGTCGAATGTTGAAAATCGTGACGTAGTGAGTTTTGTTAATGACGTACAAAATACAATTTCAAAAAACGTTGATTTACCAACGGGTTATTATGTGACATTTGGTGGGCAATTTGAAAATCAGCAACGTGCTGCTAAAACACTAACATTAGTTGTGCCTATAGCCATTGCTCTAATTTTCATCATGTTATTCACTACTTTCAGATCTATGTTGCAGGCCGGACTTATATTACTCAATATCCCCTTTGCAATGATAGGCGGTGTTATCAGCCTGTATATTTCTGGTCTGTACCTTTCTGTACCTGCATCGGTTGGTTTTATTACGCTCTTTGGCGTTGCCGTACTTAACGGTGTAGTGATGGTAAGTTACTTCAACCAGTTAAGACAAAGCGGCCTAAGTTTGATCGACTCTGTTAAGCAGGGTGCAGAACGTCGACTTAGACCTGTTTTAATGACTGCATTAATCGCAAGCTTTGGTTTATTACCACTACTAACAGCAACAGGTCCTGGTTCAGAACTACAGCAACCACTGGCTGTCGTTGTGATTGGTGGTTTAATTACTTCAACCTTACTGACATTAATATTACTCCCTACCCTGTATGCCTGGATGGAAGAAAAACTTGAAAATAAAATTGAGGTTAAATCATGAAAAAGCTTTCCATGGTAGTACACGAATCGCTACAACAAACTTTAGCTGACTACTTACGTAGTCAGAAACTGGATACATTTATGTTTAACCACATTGAAGAACACAGTTCAAATTTAGAAAAAGATTCTTTTTTATCTGCCCGAGATAAAGTTGTAGGCTACGTTCCTCAGGTTAGATTAGATATTATACTTAGTAAAGATGAAATAAAATCATTACTAGATAACATTCGAAAATCAGATTGTGCATTCAAGGGAAAAGGAATTTACTGGATAACGGATATTGATGAATTCGGAGTTTTATAAGGAGTAATTTAATTTAAAAACAGGACATAAATTATAATCCTGTAATCTATAACTATCGATTCAGATATTTTATTTAATTTTAATAGTTTATCTGAATCAATTTAACTTTACTTATCGTCAAATATTTTTAATAAATCACGCCAGCTAACTATACCCACAGGTTCGTTTTCATCATTCACAACGGGTATACATGAAATATTATGTTTTTTAAAAACTTTAATAACATCAGACAATCCCGATTTTTCAGATAACGTTATCGGTTTCCTTGTCAGTATTTGATGCGCTTTTTTATTTAAGATTGCAAGATCTCTTGTCGTTTCTGACACAGTACCAATTGTTGGACTTAAAATCTTAAATAAATCCCTGTCAGAAATAATCCCAAACAACTCACCCGAGTCAACCACAAGTAAATGATGGAATGGTGAGTTATCAAATATTTCCTTCACTACCGCTACTGAATCACCCAATCTAACAGTAACAATAGACGTACTCATAATATCTTTAATACTCATTTTTTCCCTCTATTTAATTTTTATTACTTGTTCTAATTATATTTTTAATTATTGAACCGGGCCTAGTCAATAAACTCTTAATAAAAAGCAACACTCGATCCATTGTTTTACCAACCGGGTTTGTTTTCTGAAAATCCAGTTCAGGTAGCACAAGTTTCAATTTTTGATAAATCGTAGTTAAATCAATATTAAAGTCATTCTGTTTGAGGCTTCGAACAATAACTAGCGTTTTATCGTTATCACTTTTTGGCAGTTTTCTCATATCAATAATCTTAAAATCTACACGTGCCTGTTTATCTGAGTTCAAAAGTAACATAATCTGTGGCTTACTACGATTAGTGTAGTTCTGAGCAAGCACGACACCTACTTCACCGGTTTTAAACTCCACCAGACTTCCGTTAGGGTATATACCCATGCAATGCATAAATTTGTCTATTAGTTCAGCCTGAAAATGTTGTTTTCTTAATTTGTATAACTCCTGTATTGCATCAAAGGGGGTGAGAGACTGATTATAAGGGCGCTGACTACACATTGCATTATAGCAATCAATAACCCCTGCTATTCTTGCATACGCAGGAATTCTGTATTCTTTTAAACCATTAGGGTAACCACTTCCATCACTACGTTCATGATGTGCAAGAACCATGTTAATTACATCTTCATGAATATTTTTATCTTGCCTTAAAAATTGAACCCCATGCTCGACATGACTGTAAACTTCACCAAACTCCTGATCAGTTAATGTTTCGGTTTTATTTAAAACAGCTTCAGAAACATTAACTTTACCAACATCCATTAACAGAGCACCTGTAGCCAGTCTGTTAATTTCTTCTATTGGCATCCCCATGAATCGGCCAAACGATAACGCTAAAACACAGGCATCAATTCCATGGTAATAATTAAGATTATTTTGACTCCTTAATCTAATCAGCAACAATAAAGCATCCGGATTACGCATAACACTTTCAACTAATGGCTGTATAAAATAAGGAACAAGCTTCAATCCCAGTATTTTTCCATGTTTTATATTATCCATAACCAGATAATATTTATTAGTTGCCTCCTCAAGAACTTCTTTTGCTGTATCAATCTCTTCCTTTAGTGAAAGTTTCTTCTTATAACGAATTTTTCGTTTTTTCTTAACTATCTCTTTCTCAAGAAAATCTGATGTTGGTAGCTCTAGATCTTCTTCCATATAGAATTCAGCTTCTATACCTCGACTAATATCGATATAAACAGAATTACAATACTTACGCAACGCATCAAGCTCTTCGTCAGTTCTAAGAAAGAACCCCTGCAACCAAAAAGGAGTATCTATCCATGGTCGATCTAATCGATTGATAAACATTTCTTTTTTTACAAATAAAACATTCACTCGTCGTTCGTATTTTCTTATATTTCTAGCTGAATTGTTTGGCATATTATTTCTTCAGTACCGCTCTAACTATATTTGATTAAAAACAACCACAAACATCCTGATAAATAATATCTTTACAATTTAATCTATAATATTTCTTTCTTTAAGAGATGCATATTTTTTTAATATATTTTTTTCCATCTCTGGTATTAGCTTTAAACTTGCCTCTTCGGACAATCTTTTAATTTCTTTTGCAGCAAATGCATTTCTACCTTCAGATAATAATCTAAGATTTTTAGATACATTAGAGTAAAAACGCCTAACCTGTGTTAATAATTCTGCTTCTATTTGAAAACTATGTCCAGTATTAGTCATGGTTGTCCAGATAAAAGTATCCAGCTCATTATTAGCACCCTGCTTAAAGTTGATTTCCCCCTTTAGATATCCTGTACTGTAACTACTAGCATATTCAGTATTATCCCTGATTTCACTTAAAAGCGCAGACTCCATATAATATAATTCTCTATCCATCCTTGTTTTTTCAAACTCAACAGCCACATCAAAACCAGCCCCTGCGGCAAGGTATACACCTAATACAGTTGATACAATTATAATAATATGACTAATCCAGAACTCTGCTGATGCTTTTTCTTTTGGATTTATAATTGTTTTAGCCACTGCAAGTATCTTACTCATTCATTTATCCTGTTTTTAATCCTTAATTATTCCTATTTTAATTTAAAATTACTATTATTTTCCAGTTATTATTAATAAATAACTCATATAAATCAATAAGATAGATTAAGACAAACCTAAAGCCAAAAAAAACAAACAATATTAGTGAGCGCTAATCAACTTAATGATATCCTCTCGCGCCCTGTGTTATTACACAACAGGTTATTTGTTAAAAATTTTAGAGGTTATACATGTCGATTCAACGCACTTTCTCAATAATTAAACCCGATGCTGTTGCAAAAAACGTAATTGGTGAAATATACAGTCGTTTTGAAAAAGGTGGACTAAAAATTGTTGCTTCAAAAATGCTCCAATTAACTAAAGAGCAGGCTGAAGGTTTTTATGCCGTACACAATAAACGCCCCTTCTTTGGTGAATTAGTCGATTTTATGATTTCTGGTCCGGTTATAGTTCAGGTACTGGAAGGTGAAAATGCTATTGTACGTAATCGCGAGCTCATGGGTGCTACCAACCCGGCTGAGGCTGATAAAGGCACTATACGTAGAGATTTTGCAGATAGCCTGGATGAAAACGCTGTTCATGGCTCAGATGCTGCTGAAACTGCTGCAGAAGAAATTAAGTTTTTCTTTAGTGATGAAGAACTTTGCGAAAGGATTCGTTAATAATTATTCTTTAGCAATTAACGCATAATACTCCAGACGATTTTTCGTCTGGAGTTATTTTCGCAATACTACACCTATATTTAGCTTTCACTTTCCTGCAATATATTATTAAGTTCTTCACCTGTAAATAACTGTTCCACAAGCGGAAACAATTGCCTTTCTTCTAATCGAGTATGATCATGCAACAACTGCCCAAACTCAGGTAACATTTGATAGTTTCCACCTGAAATTTCTTCCACCATCTTTTCCAGAACTTTATGTTCTTTCTGTAACTGCTGGCATAAATCTGAAATTTCTTTACCTTTTTTTTCAGCTACACTAAATATTGTTTTTTCTTCTATTCTAAAATGTCTGAACCACTTAACATCAAAGTCTAATTTAAGTTGACGACTAAAATTCCTTACAACTTCTTCAGTCTCCTTAGTTATTATTTTTTTGCATTTACTTGCCAGTACCAAAGATTGATGATGCTCTTTAGAAATATATTGTAACTGCTCAATACGCTTCATTAAGGTTACCTTTTATTTTTACGACTAACGACTTATAACTCTATTTTTTAGACAAAAAAAAGCCCGACAAATGTCGGGCTTTTTTAACACTAATAATGATTAAGCTTATTTAGCAGCAATATCATTCAACTGTTTAGACTGAATCATTAATCCATCTAAACCAGCTTCTGAAGCTGACTTACCATAAGCAACAGCCATTAATGTAGAGTAATAAGTAACAGGGATATTAAATTTAGTACCGTAATCGGCATTAATATCATTCTGATACGCTTCTACATTTAACTGACATACCGGGCAAGGCGTTACAATCATGTCAGCACCATTATCATATGCTGCTTCGATAATACCTTTAACCAGTGCCTGTGATTTTTTAGGCTCTGAGAATGCTAACGCACCACCACAACATGAAACTTTCTTTTCATATGTAGTACAGGCTTCTGCACCCATTGCTTCAACCATGTTATCCAGATACTTAGGGTTTTCGAAAGACTCGCCATCAATACCGAATGGACGGTTAGTCTGGCAACCTACGTAACCTGCAATTTTAAGACCTTCAAGCGGCTTGACCACTTTCTCTTTCATTGCATCGAAACCGATATCTTCAACTAGTACTTCTGTGAAGTGACGAACCTTAGGCATTTCTTTAGAAAGCTCCAGGTGTGCTTCTTTCAGTGCAGTTTCAGTACCTTCACGAATCTCTTCGTTATCTTCGATACGCTCTTTTGCTTCACGTGTTGCTAACCAGCAAGCTGCACAGGTTGCTACAATTTCCTGACCAGGATTATTCTGCTCAGATAGTGCAATATTACGTGCAGATAATGCTAAACGAGGAAGCTCACCACCACCTGAGTAACCGATAGATGCTGAACAGCAGTTCCAGTCTGGAATGTCATTCAGTTTGATATCTAGCGTATCGCAAATCGAATTAATCGAGGTTTGCAGGTTTGAACCTGACGTGCCTTTCTGTGAAGAGCAGCCCGGGTAAAATGAATATTCTTTGGACATTACATATGCTCCTATGAGTTACCAGAAATGCGCGCTTCTTCAATTTCCTGCGCTTTCTTAATCATGGCTTTAAGGCCAGACTTATCTTTAACACTATGACCACCCAGAATTTCCATCGGGTTTAAACGTTTAGCTTTTAACATACCTAAACCTAAACCTGATGCTGCTAGTGCATTTTTAATGCCCTGAACAAAACCATCAAGGAAATACAGTGCGATACCTAATTTCAGCTCATTAACACGACCGTTAACCATTAAGTTATCCCAGAACTTCTGAGAGAAACGTAATGTTGCCTGATTTTTAGGTGCAATACCTAAACGCTTAGCGTAATGCGCTAAGCCGTGCATGATGTGTGTAATCGGTAACTCACGTGGACAACGTGCGATACAGTTATAACAAGAGGTACACATCCACATAGATTCAGATGATAAAACTTCTTCACGCTTGCCCGCGCGTATCATCATGAATAATTCCTGTGGCGGGTGATCCCAGTAAGGACCCATTGGGCATGAGCCGGCACAAACACCGCACTGCATACACATTTTAACCCAGTCACCTTCTTCTACATTCGCTTCAACTTCTTTAAGGAAGTTATTGCGATACTTTTCAACCATCTGGTTATTATCACTCATAATTATCTCCCCTTAGAACTTGAATGGACTCATGCCGATTTCTTCAATGGTTTTCGCCATGTCATTAATCAGTTCAGTCGTACGAGTTACATCAGTAATAGCGACTTCATAAGTTGCTACACGTTCTTTTTCTAGATTCAGTGTTTCCAGTGTATCTGCAATTTTGCTCATACGGATATGTGCAATTTCAGAGCCCTTCACAAAGTGACACTGATAATCATCACCCTTCTGACAACCCATCAGGATAATACCGTCATAACCTGAGTTAAGCGCATCTGTTAACCAGATAGTGTTAACCGAACCTAAACAACGAACTGGTACTACACGCGTAAACGCGCTGTATTCCAGTTTGTTTTGTGCAGCCATATCTAGTGCTGGATATGCATCGTTTTCACAAGCAAGCACTAAGATACGAGGTTTTTCGTCAAACTCGTCCGGCATATCAACATTCTTGATTTGCTGGCCAACTGTATCAACCGAGTAGTTCTCGAAAGAGATAACACGTACAGGACATGCACCCATACAAGTACCACAACGACGACAACGTGATTCATTATAAGATGGGAAACCTTTCTCATCTTCGTTGATTGCGCCAAATGGGCATTCAACCGTACAACGTTTACATTGTGTACAACCTTCAATTCGGAAACTTGGGAAACTTAAGTCACCAGAACGTGGATGAGCTGCTGCACCTTTGGCTGCATTTTCCACTTCCTGAATGGCTTTCATTGCCGCGCCAGTTGCATCGATTGTTGACTGTAAGCTGTCCATTGGACGGCGAACGGGGCCAGCAGAGTAGATACCTGTACGACGAGTTTCATATGGGAAACAGATGAAATGTGAATCAGTGAAACCGTGCTTAAGATGCGGTAAATCTGTACCCTGACGGTAATCAAGGTTAAGAATTGAATCTACCGTTACTTCGATTTCCATTGGAATCTCTTCACCCGCTTTTTCAGCGGCTTCCTTAGCTTCCTGTAATGCATATGGATGAGGACCAGAATTTGGCTCCTGACCCGTAGCAAGCACAACTAGATCAGCTGGCATTGACGTATCATCATTAAGGATCATATCCTTAAAGTTGATCGTTAAATCATTACCGCTTGCTTCGATTGTGCTTACTGTAGACTTAGTAAAGATAACGCCTTTCTTCTGACCTGCACGGTAAAAATCTTCACCGCCAGCACCAGGAGTACGTAGATCGTCATACATAATAACCGTATCTACATCCGGGTTTGCATCTTTAAAGTACATTGCCTGTTTGATAGATGCTGTACAGCAGAAACCAGAACAGTAAGGTAAGTAACCTTCTTTATCACTACGCTGACCAGCACATTGTACGAATACAACGCTTGAAACTTCTTTGCCGTCTTTGCGCTTGATTGGTCCGCCGTTAGCTTCTTTAGCTAATGCTTCTAATTCAAGTTGCGTAATAACATTTTCAGATTTGTCATAAGCAAATTCTGTAAGCTTGTTTGCATCGAACTGCTTCATACCAGAAGCCTGAACAATTGCACCAATAGCTACATTTGAAGTTGCACCGCTTTCAGTAGAAATATCTACATCAAATCGACCTGGTGCACCGGCTGTTTTAGTAACCGTTGAGTTCAGGTGAACTGTAATGTTTGAAGCAGCTTCAATTTTCGCGATTAAATCAGCAACCGTTGTATCTTCTGGCTCAGCATAAGGCGAAGTTGTTGCTACACGTTTGTGTAACTGCCCCATCACACCACCAAGCTCGGCAGATTTTTCAACAATCACTGCTGGATAACCCGCATCAGCTGCTTCGATTGCTGCAGTCATGCCGGAAATACCACCACCGACTACAAGAATATTTTTATTCAGTTCCTGCTCACCAGAACGAGTCGGTAATTTCTGGAACTTAGATTCAGCACAGGCCATACGAATATAATCGTCTGCCATTTCCTGTGTCGTTTCATTCGCTTCGTCATTATCAGGACGAACCCAGATAACACCTTCACGTAAGTTAGCACGTGCAACCGATACGTTCTGGAATGCAAAGGCTTCAACCTTCGCACGACGCGAACATGCACCGATAATAACGTGATTGGTTTCGCCGGAATCAATATCCGCCTGAATCATTGCAACGCCTTCAGCGCTACATAAGAAGTCATGTGACTTAGCATATTTTGCCTTGCCATCACGTGTTGCCGTCTGCTCAAGCTGGCCACAATCTAAACGATCGCCAATGCCACAGCCTTTACAAATATAGGCACCCATTAATAATTCGTCTGCCACTGTTTAGCCCTCCGATCCTGCAACGCGGTTAACAACCTGAATAGCTTTTAACGCACAAGCTGTTGCACTTTGAACCGCACGGTTCACGTCTAGCGCATCAGAAGCACAACCCGCAGCGAAGATTCCGCCGTTGGTGCCATCGTTTTCTATATAACCATGCTCATTAACACTTACATCACCTGGTAATGTAGAAGTATCAATGCTTGGCTCCATACCTACAGCAAGTACAACCAGTTCATGCTCTGTTGCATAACGGTTATAACCTTCAGTATCAACACCTTGCAGAGTTGGGTTGTCATTCTCGCCTAAAGTAATATTAGCTACTTTAGATTTAATGAATGTTACATTTTCATCAGCCTGAACGTTTTTATAGAAATCTTCAAAACGGTCAATCGCACGAATATCAATGTAGTAGATAGTTGATTTAGCTTCAGCCGCTGTTGCATAGGTTGTTTGCTTCAAACTTGCCATGCAGCAAATACGCGAACAATGCTTCAGGTAGTTACGGTCACGTGAACCGGCACACTGGATAAAAGCAATATCTTTAACTTCAGCGCCATCAGATGGACGTAAGATTTTTCCACCGGTAGGGCCGGTTGGATCATTCATACGTTCAAATTCAACAGAAGTAATTACGTTCTTATAACGATCATAACCATAAGGCTGGATCTTGTTCGCATCAAATGGACGCCAACCCGTTGCGTATACAACCGCACCAACTTTAAGCTCAACCGTTTCTTCAGCCATATCTAAATCAATAGCATCAACCGGGCAAGCTGCTTTTGCTTTTTCAGCATCATCAGTTCCGATCATCGCAGGATCAATAACATAACGCTCTGGCAATGCCATGCGATGTGGCAGGTAAGCACCTTTGTGCTTGCTTAAACCATAGTTATATTCATCATCAAATTCAGATTCTACTGCTTCACCACAAGCGCCACATGATGTGCACTTATCGTTAACATAGCGAGGGCTGATTTTCACAGTCGCCGTGTAGTTACCTTCTTCACCTGTCAATGTTTCAACTTCTGACATAGTTAAGATAGTGATGTTAGGGTTCATCTTGGTACGGCGCTGGTTAATTTCCAGGCCACAAGTTGGGAAGCAAAGTTTTGGGAAATACTTATAAAGTTGAGTGATACGACCACCCACATAAGCACGCTTTTCCACAAGTATTACTTGCTTGCCAGCTTCAGCAGCTTCCAGTGCAGTGGTCATACCACTTACACCGCCACCTACTACCAGGATAGTCTCATTAGTTGCGACTACATCCGTCATTGATATTCCTCCGAAGCGGATAAGATTAATTTAAAACTTGTTTACGTAATAACCTATAAAGCACTCAATAAATAAAGCCCTGATATTACGTTTAAAATTCTTTTTAATGCCACGACTTTTACATTACACAGTCGTAGACTATTTTCAGGGTTGTAAAGATACTCCTTTATAAGGAATATCTCTAGGAAAATCAGTGCGTTTTAAATCGAAGTTTCCGATATACGAATAGAAAAAATTAATGCGGATAAGTTTTTTTGATATTAATCAAACAATATTAGATTTGACTAATGGGTTTTCGCAATAATGAGAATTATTTGCATTTAAATAATAGCTATTTATCAATCTCACCTTACAATTTGTAACACTACTACCTGCCACAATACTTTTATAATAATTAAAAACCCCGGACCAATATGGAGAAATAAATGCTACAAACCAACTCAAGTGCCCCCAACCTTACAAGCACTAACCAGAATAACGAACCCGTAAGTCTGTCTGACTTTAATAATAAAAAAAATATCGTGCTTTATTTTTACCCTAAAGACGATACACCGGGCTGCACGATTGAAGCTAATCAGTTTACTGAATTAGCCGATGAATTTAATAAAGCAGACACAATTATCTTTGGTGTTAGCAAAGATGACTGCAACAGCCACCAGGCTTTCATTAATAAATTTAATTTAAAAATAGACTTATTAGCTGATACTTCAGGTGAGTTATGTGAAGCATATGGTGTGTGGCAGGAAAAAGAAAAGAATGGTATTAAAAAAATGGGAATTGTCCGCTCAACATTTATTATCAATAAAGAAGGCAATTTAATCGATGTAGAATATGGTGTTTCAGCTGAGGGACATGCTGCAAACGTATTAGAAAAAATCAAAAATATTTAATCAACCTAAGAGTGAGGCAAAAAAATAATTGACCTCACTCTTAAATTTTATAACCAAGATCATTTAACAGATAATAAAAAATCGCTGCACCGACTATCACACTTAAACAGACCAGCACAACTCCAGCAAACCAGTACTTAAATCTTTTTAGTCCGGCTGCTTTCGCCTCAGATTCATCAACTTTTTTTTCTGATGAACCAGGCATCTGATTAACGTCAAAGGACATAATACTTACCACCTGCCTGCTTTAACTGCCTGACCTTGCGGATCTTCAGGGTTAAACCAGTCAAGTTTTTCTTTAAGTGATACAACCTCACCTACAATGATTAAAGTGGGCGGCTCAAAAGTATGCGTTCTAAGCGTTTCTTCCAGCGTATCCAGTGTTGCAATAACTGTTTTCTGATCAGGTGTTGTCCCCTTTTGCACTAATGCCACTGGAGTTGAAGGTGGTAAACCGTGACCAATCATTTCTTTACAAAGTGTTGGTGCACCATGCAGCCCCATATAGAAAACCACTGTTTGATTTGGTTGAGCCAGTGCAGGCCAGTTTAAATCTACCGTGCCATCTTTCAAATGACCGGTAACAAATACACAGGCCTGAGAATAATCACGATGCGTTAATGGAATACCCGCATAAGATGCACAACCTGCTGCAGCGGTAATACCCGGAACCACCTGAAATGGAATACCTTCCTGAGCCAGCAATTCAATCTCTTCACCACCGCGCCCAAAGATAAAAGGATCCCCACCTTTAAGACGTAATACACGTTTACCTTCTTTCGCTAAACGCACCAGCAGTTCATTAATATTTTCCTGCTGCATAGTATGTTTATCACGGGCTTTACCCACGTAAATTAATTCTGCATCACGACGCACCAGTTCACGAATAGCCGGTGAAACCAGACGATCATAAACCATCACATCACATGACTGCATTAAACGTAACGCTCTAAACGTTAACAGGTCGGGATCACCAGGACCGGCACCAACCAGATAAACTTCACCTTTAAATTTTGGATTCGAATCAGCTGCATCAATCGCCTGCTGTAATGCCTCAGCCGCCTCATCTTCGTGACCACTGTATACTCGGTCTGCAACTGTACTATCCAGCACTGACTCCCAGAAGGCACGACGTTGGTCGACATTGGTAAATTTTGCTTTAACTTTTTCTCTAAAATCAGAAACCAGCGCACCTAAACGACCGTATGCTGCTGGAATACAACCTTCCAGCTTAGTTCGTATCATTCGCGCCAGAACAGGAGAAGCACCACCAGTGGAAATAGCAATCTGCACGGGTGAGCGATCAACAATAGAAGGTGTTATAAATGAGCAAAGCGCTGGATCATCCACCACATTTACCGGAATACCACGAGCCTGAGCCAGCTCAGATGCACGTTTGTTTACATCACGGTTATCTGTTGCTGCGATAACCAGCACCGGTTGATCAATATCTGCATCTTCAAAATCACGGGCTATATGGGTTAATTTACCCTCTTCATGCCAGTCAGCCAGCTCTCGAGATAATTTTGGAGAGACGACGGTTACGGTGGAATGGGCTTTTAACAGCAACGACACTTTACGTGCAGCCACTTCACCACCGCCAATAACCAGGCAGGGTTTCTGTTTGATATCAAAGAATATAGGAAAAAAATCCACGTGGATTCCTCAAGATTTGGAGTTAACGGAGTATAGTATTGATTATAGCTGTTTGGGTCTATATCCCATAAGCTATGGGTTATAGCACTCAGGGTCAGACAGGGGTCGAGTCAAAACACACATCAGATGGACCAGTTACATCACATTTTACTGTATTTTGACTCCGCCCCCAAACACTGTCCACCAACGCGAATATTTAAGACCCGGGAGTTTTACGATTTTAACAACTTATCCAGTTTGCCTTTTCTATCCAGTGCAGCCAGATCGTCATAACCACCCACATGAACATCACCAATAAATATCTGTGGCACGGTATTACGCCGGGTTTCTTTTTCCATCGCAGCCCAGAGCTTTTTATTTCCCGCAACATCAATCACATGCATTTTTTTGACACCATGCTTTTTTAATAATTTTTCAGCACGCCGGCAATAAGGACATGACCGGGTTCGGTACATACGAACTTTATTCATTACAAGAGACGTTCTTTAGAAATAATCAGAAGCATAAGTTTATCAGGTAACAATAAAGCTTGCGGCCAGTGTCCCCATTACCAACGACCAGCCATCAACCAGCACAAACAACATTAACTTAAATGGTAGTGAAATTATCAGTGGAGATAACATCATCATACCCATAGCCATTAATACGCTGGCAACAACCAGATCAATAATAAGAAAAGGAATAAACAACATAAAACCAATCTGGAATGCTGTTTTTAATTCTGACGTTAAAAATGCAGGCATTAAAACAGAAAAAGGAACTGATTCAGGACCATCATAAGCATCATCACCCGCCAGATTTGCAAACAATTGCAAATCAGATTCTCGAGTCTGCTGAATCATAAACTTATGAAAGGGGGCTTTAAGTTTTTCAATTGCCTCATCTGCACTAATTTGTTCAGCAATATAAGGCTGGTACGCATTCTCATAGGCCTGGGTAAAAACAGGTGACATGATAAAAAAACTTAAAAATAGAGACAGACCGATTAATATCTGATTAGAAGGTGTCTGTGCTGTACCCAGTGCCTGTCGTAATATAGACAGCACAATAATAATCCGGGTAAACGATGTCATCGCCAACAGCAGTGCCGGTAATACCGACAGCACTGTCATAAACACTAATACCTGCAAAGAAACAGAATAGTCTTTACCACCGGATGCATTATCCTGAACAATTAAAGCAGGTAAAGTGGGCTCAGCTAAAACACCCGCAGACATAAATAATAAAAAACCAAACAGCGTAATTTTTATTAGATTCACACTGGAAAAGTAAATTCCAGAAATTTTCACTTCTGGCCTTCCATCACTTCTTCAAGTTTAGAACCGAACGAATCCGTTTGTGATGACTTTTCATTTTTAAGATCATCCAAAGAGCCGTCCAGCACATGTAGAGTTTGAATATGCCCGGGAGTAACACCTATAAGAAGGCGTTTGTTTTCAACCTCGATTAAAATTGCTTTTTCTCTGGTACCCAGCGACAAACCACCGAGCACTTTCATATCAACCTGATTATGATTAGGTAACCGACCATATTTTTTCAATACCCATGCCAGACCTAAAATAAGCGCAATGACAACCACTAATCCCATCGCCATATTCAATGCACCCATCATTGAAAAAGCATCAACTGAAGCGGGCTTAATTATATCTTCTGTTTTTGCAAAGGTTTCAATAGAAACAGAACTTAAAAACATAACAGCACATACTTTTAAGCAATTAGATAAAACATGATATTTAAAGTTGACTATTTCTAATAAAAACATAAAAACTTTTTCATTTCCGAATACATGTGCAAAAAATAAAGTATTTTAAAGCTACTCAGGTCTCTTGATTCTCGAAATATTTTTTTCTAAATCGAGGAAATAAATTATTTAACTGAATAATAGTATTTTATTATTTCAGTTTTTTCACGCGTTCTGCAGGGCTAATAATATCTGTTAAACGAATACCAAACTTTTCGTTTACAACTACAACCTCACCCCGGGCTATTAAAGTTCCATTTACCAGAACATCCATCGGCTCACCGGCCAAACGCTCCAGCTCAACAACTGAACCCTGATTAAGCTGTAGTAAATTTCGGATACTGATTTTGGTACGACCAATTTCCATCGATAAATTAACCGGTATATCCAGCACTACATCAAGATTCACATCAGAGCCCGGCATACTTGAATCAGTCAGCTCATCAAAACTGGCCGAACTGGCTGCATCCGCTGCTTCAGATTCCGCCTGCTCATTTAGAGCATCTGCCCATGGATCTTCTTCTGTATTTTCTTCATCACTCATGGCTTAACTCTCAACTATTCATCTGCTTCATTAATAAAATTTAACGCGGGACGAGTAACTCGTTCATTTATTTTTACTGCCGCATTCCCTCTTGATACACCTAACGAGCATCGAAAAAGAGGTATATCTTCCGCTTCCAGTATCACCTGCTCAGGCATATCAAACGGGATAACATCACCAACCTTTAAGTCATTAATATCCGATAAGTTAATTTCTGTTTCCGCCATTAAACTTCTAACTTCAACTTTAGATTCAAAAATTTCATCACGTAAAGACAGACGCCAGCGATCATCAATTTCTGAAACATCTGACTGTACACCCGCATCAAGCAGATCACGTATCGGTTCAACCATTGAATAAGGGAATGTAACGTGCAAATCCCCACCACCACCTTCAAGATCAACACGAAATGTGCTGACAACGACAACTTCTGTCGGACTTACAATATTCGCCAGATGAGGATTTACTTCAGATGACTGATATTTAAATTCTAAAGGTTTAATCGGTTTCCAGGCAACTTCCAGATCTGTAAAAATCTGATCAAGTAACATACTTATAACGCGTTGCTCAGTGGGGGTAAATTCACGGCCTTCAATTTTGTTATAAAAGCGACCTTCACCACCAAAAAAGTTATCAACAACAATAAAAACCAGTTTGGGATCAATAACAAAAAGCGCCGTACCTTTAAGCGGGTCAACTTTAATCATATTTAAACTGGTAGGCACATATAAACTATGGACATATTCAGCAAATTTCATCATCTGCACACCACCCACCGCAATTTCAGCCTGGCGACGTAACAGATTAAACATACTTACACGAAAGTTACGTGCAAAGCGCTCATTAATCATTTCCAGCGTAGGCAAACGCCCACGCACAATTCGTTCCTGAGAATTAAAATCAAATGACCGGGCAGAACCGTCATGAAGGTCTTCGTCTTCTGTTTCGACATCACCATCATCTACCCCGTGTAACAGGGCATCGATTTCGTCTTGACTTAAAACATCTGCAGTTGCCATAATTTTTTCTTCAATTAATAAATATTTTTAAAACTATCACTGTTCTACTTGTAACTGTCTGGACAGCGTAACAACAATCCAGTTTGGGTAACGACTCAGGTTGCCCCTGTGCGGTATCAGGACAAGGCGGAAAATGTGAGCTTACAAATGTAAGTGTCCATTTCCCAACAAAGGCATGGCGTCGCACAGGGGTGAGCTGAGTCGTTAACGTTATTGCATTACGAAACTGGTGAAGTACAGTGCTTCTATTGAGCTCGCCTCACCCACATCCTTAAGTACATCCTGCATAACCTGAATCGCTTCCTGACTCAGAGCGCGTTTACCTTCACGGGTATTAATTTCATGGTATTGCTTACCACCTAATAGCAATAACAGTTCATTTCTTATCGCTGGCATATGGGATTTTAATGCTGATTCAACAGATGAGTCATATGTCATAATCTGAATATCAACCTGTAAAAAAGCCACCTGTTCCTGATTTTCAAAGTTAACTACGAAAGCCGGATGCAGCGGCACATATATTGGCGTGCCTCTTTTTTTAGATTTACTACTCGAAACATCTTCAGCATCTTCCAGCACTTCCATATCAGAAGCATCAGCGGGGGCCTCATCTTCGCCACCCATAAACATAAATACCCCGACACCAATACCTATAAGCAGCAGCACGCCATTCACAAGCAGGATGACTTTCATCATTCCGCCTTTCTTGGCTTCTCCTTCCCCTGCTTCTGTGTTTTCTTCTTCGTCAGCCATTAAGCTTCCCCTGTGTTATTGTTCAGAAATGCAAAGACCGTGCCGCTATTGACTTGAAATATATCTGATTCTGTCGAGAGGTACGGTCATATTTATATGATATGGTTCTTGCCTGCCCTAAGCATAGTATTATTTCATTAAATTTCAATAAGATAGATAATTTCTAACCTTAAAACATATATTTATGTATTTTCCATCAGAAATGCATTTTTTATGCTTTAGCACTAAACTGTAATTAAAGAAAAGACGTTTTTTAAGTTAAATTCGTCAACCAATTGGCCGATAGATATAGCAATGATCTGGTATTTGCCAAAAAACTGTCACCTGAATAGTTAACATGAAAACTTATGATTAATATTCCACCGATAAAACAGAGTACAGCCGTTAAAACAGACCTCATAACGAATGTCACTCGCACATGGAAAGTCGGACAGATATTGAATGGCTCAACGCAACGAGGGGGTGATGCCCAGTCCAATGTATTAATTCGTGTTGGCCAGCAAACGATTGAAGCGAAAACACCTGTAACACTACAAAATGGTCAGGATGTTAAATTACTCATAAAATCCTTAGGTGAATTCCAGAACGGTAACCTGGGTAGCAACCAGATAAGCAAACTTCCCGTATTAAGCATTTTAGACACTCAAACAGCCATATCTGAAAACAATAAAATAGCAGCGGTTAAACTAAGGCAGTTTATTGCCATTCAACAAACTTTTAGCCAGGTTCAACAACTTGCAGATAAACTATTGTCCAGCCGATCTATCACTGACCAGCTGCCTGCATCACTAAAAAATTCACTCAGCAACCTGCAACAGACTTTACAAGTTAATACAAAAAACATTAACCCTGCACAGCTAAAGCAACAAATATTAAACAGCGGCGTTTTTCTGGAATCAAAATTACTTCAACAAACAAGCGGAAGTAGTTTAGTCAATGATTTTAAGTATCAACTTCTGACAATCAAGTCAGAGTTGGCGAAACTCATCCCAGCCAAAGAAGGTGTTACCCAGCAAACAACATCTACACTACCATTAGAACAATTACAGACATCAATTAAGAAATTAGGAGATAGCTTTAATAACAGCCAACTAACTAGCTTAGCCGACAAATTAATATCCTTACTACCAAAAACCTCGATTATTCAGCTTAACAATATGCTGGCAGGGATCAAGCCGGATGTATCAGTTTCAAATGAACTTCAATCATTAACAAAGTTATTAACTGTAACTCTACAACAACACGGAAACCATCAAAGCCAACAATTACAGGAACAGTTACACTTTCGCCTGATGTTACTCGACTTGAATCAGCAGGTTGAACAGTCTATTAGCAAGATAACAAGTCTACAGCTACAACCTATGAGTCGTGAGGGTGATAATCTTGTTCTATTACTTTTCAATCTGGTTTTTAAAGACAGTCACGAACGGTTTGATATAGACTTTCGTATTCAGCAGGAAAATGAAGAAACTGACCCGGAAGAACAAAGCTGGTCTGTCACCTTGAGTTTTAACTTTAAAACACTGGGTAAAGTACAATCAAATATCCACCTCACTGGAAATCAGGTGTCCAGTGTATTCCATACTGAATATGTAACAACTGCAGATAAAATAAAACAGTTTTTACCTCTACTCGAAACAGGCTTAGTAAACACAGGGTTAAATATTGTTAAATTAAGTGTGGAAAACAATCTGATTGAAAGTAAACCTTTTGTCAGTAACCAGGTTAATTTACTGGATGAAAAAGCATGAAACACTCTACGCCTATCGCTGTAGCACTAGAATTTGATGGTGAAAACACGCCGGTAGTGAATGCTCGAGGAATTGGCCCTATAGCTGAAAAAATCATAGAAATAGCAAAGCAACATGGGGTTCCTCTGCAAAACGACAGTGAACTGGTTGAAATACTTTCTGATTTAAATCTGGGAGATGAAATCCCCGAAAATCTGTACCGAGCCATTGCAGAAGTAATTGCTTTTGCATACATTTTAACCGGCAAATTTCCTAAAAACTGGAAAGATACAAGGTAAATGAAGGAAACAAATTCAGAAACACAAAACACCCTGCTATCTCAGTTACACTGCTGGTCAAGTGAGGAGATTTATTTTACCGGTGACAATTACTTTAACGACCTTATTAGCAGTTTAAATAATGCAAAACACTCTATTGAGTTCGAATGTTATATTTTTTATCAGGACGATCTGGGCAGAAGAGTCATTACTGCATTAATTGATGCGGCAAAAAGAGGCATTAATATTAGAGTTATTATTGATGGTTACGGCTCACTTAACTGGAACACTCAACAACTATCAGAATTAACTGACCTAAATATAGAAATAAAAATATTCCACCCATTACCATGGCGTCTGTCTCTATATAAAAAATCCATCAAAACTAAAAATTTTATTAATAAATTTCTCTATTTATCTTCGCGCATAAATAAGCGAGATCATCGAAAACTTTATATCATTGATGATACTGTGGCATGGAGCGGAAGCATGAATATATCATCATCCCATACCAGTCAAAACCTGCCTGATAAAACCTGGCTGGACTGCGGTGTAAAAGTTTCTGGTGAATCGGTACTTGAACTTACAGATAATTTTAATGAAATATGGAAACGAAAAATCCGCTACACCAATGAAAACAGACATCTTCCCTTCAGAACAAACAATAACATTATCAGGCGACAGCATAAAAATAATGAGCTTATTCAGCTCATTCAATCCTGCAATAAAAAAATCTGGATTATAAGCGCATATTTTGCCCCATCCAAACATATAGTAGATGCATTAAAACAGGCAAGAGCTAAGGGAGCTGATGTAAAACTAATCATCTCGCATCATTCGGATGTTGTATTTTTCCCCTTAATAAGCACAACCTACTATACCGAACTTCTGAAGTCTGGAATTGAAATATACGAACATAATGAATACATCATTCATGCAAAAACAATTTTACTAGATGATATTGCTTTTGTTGGCAGTTCAAACCTTAATCACCGTAGCTTTTTACATGATCTTGAACTTGACATCATTTTAACCAAAACAGATACTCTGGAAAAATTAAAGAATAAATTTATACAACTGATTAAAGGATCGGATAAAATAACTCAATCCAGGCTGGTAAATCTACCCTGGTACTACCGTATTCTAGGGAAAATAATATGGCGAATTCGCTACTGGCTTTAATATCATGTCGTTAACACATTAAATGCTAAAAATATTAACATACAATATTCACAAAGGATTTACACCGGGTAACCGCCGCTTTATTTTGCACAAAATAAAATCAGCATTACAGGCAACTAATGCAGACATTATTTTTTTACAGGAAATACAGGGGGAGCATACTGCCCGATCAAATGAAATTCACAACTGGCCTGATTGTTCCCAGTTTGAATTTCTTGCTGACGAAATTTGGCCACATCATGCTTATGGGAAAAATGCCATCTATGCAGACGGCCATCACGGCAATGCCATTTTAAGTAAATTCCCGTTTAATCATTACGAAAATATAAATGTTGCCTATATGAAATCCGCTAGTCGCAGCCTGCTTCACGGGGCAATCAACCACCCTGACTCAGCGCTTCCACTACACGTAATATGCGTTCACCTGGGTCTTTTTTCATTTGAACGACAACGCCAGTTAATAAAACTGGTTAAGCGCATAGAAGAAAACATCCCACATAATGAGCCTTTAATTATTGCGGGTGATTTTAATGACTGGAATGGTCGTGCAGAAAAATATTTATGCGAAGAACTTGATTTAAGTGAAGTTTTCAAATCAGAATGGGGTAAACACGCGCGTACTTTTCCCGCCTGGATGCCATTGTTACCCATGGATAGAATTTATAGCAGAGGATTACAAATAATTAATTGCCAGAGACTGCATGATAAACACTGGACTGGATTATCAGATCATTTGCCACTGATGGCAGATTTTGAATTTAAGTGAAGCACATTCATCGCACTGCCATATTGACCAGAATCACAACAGCATTTCAAATTCTTTAGCCGGTACGGGTTTTGAAATCAGATAACCCTGAATAATTTCACACTCATGATCTCTTAAAAATTTATACTGCTCTTCAGTCTCCACTCCTTCAGCAATAACTTTTAGATTCATACTGTGCGCCATAGCAATAACCGCTCTTGCAATTGCTCCGTCTTCGCTATTTCCCGCAATATCTTTTACAAATGAACGATCAATTTTTAAAACATCAAGCGGGAACTGATGCAGATAACTTAGAGAAGAATAACCAGTACCAAAATCATCCATTGATAATTTAACACCCAGCTCTTTCAAACGGTGCATCTTGTTAATGCTATTATCCGCATCCTGCATTGCTATGGTTTCCGTTATTTCTAAATCTATATTTTCTGGTTTTATTTCATATTGTTGAATTAGCTCTTTAATTTGATCAACTAAATCTACCTGCATAAACTGCCTCGCAGACAGGTTAATTCCAACACTTAAATCATGCCCCTGCTGATTCCATTCCCTGGTTTGTTTAATTGCCTGCTCCAGGACATAATGACCTAAAGGCTGTATTAAACCTGTTTCTTCTGCGAGAGGAATAAAACGAATGGGTGGCACTAAACCATGCTCATCATGTCGCCAGCGAACCAACGCTTCAGAGGCAATAATTTTACGTGTACTTGAATCAACCTGCGGCTGATAAAATAACTCAAGTTCATTATTTTCTAGCGCACTTCGCAAATCTGTTTCCATACGCAAACGGTCATCCACACGGCGATTCATATCGTTGGTATAAAAATGTTCCTGATCACCACCCAGAGCTTTGGCTTTACGCATTGCAGCAGTTGCACAATGAATCAGTTCACCCGCATCTACTTCATCATCTGGATACAGTGCAACACCTAAACTTAATGAAACAATGACTTTCTGATCTCCAAGATCAAAGCTATTATCTTTTAATGTTTGATTTAAACGGCTAAGCATCTGTGTAATTTCATCAGTAGAGGACGAGCTTTCAAGCAATAATGCAAATTCATTTCCACTGATTCGGGCTACAGTATCACCTTCATTTACAAAACAACTTAGGAAGCCGGCAAACGCAACGAGCAATTCATTACCTATATCATGACCCAAACTGTCATTAATCAACTGGAAACGATCTATATCCATCAGAACCACTGCCACCTGATGACCTGCATGTTCAGCCACTTTAATGGCATGAGTTAAGCGTTCTTTGAAAAGAGTCTGATTAGGAAGATCAGTAAGTAAATCATGATACGCCTGATGTAGTATCATATCTTCAGCGCGTTTCAGTGCGGTAATATCCTGTATGGTACCTAATACATAACGGGGTTTTTTGTCATCTCCCATAATGACATCACACTGTTGATACACATACCTTTCTTTATTATCGAGTCCCTGCAAACGGTGTTCTAAAACAAACCGGGTTCCCTGCTTGCGGGCATCTTCAAAAGCATGCACTACCCGATCACGATCTTCTTCTGGCACATAATTTATTAAATCATTTAATGTGATGCCTTTACTACGATCTATACCCAGCATTTCCAACACACCGGGTGGGAATGAAATTTCACCTGTCTCCAGATCCCAGTCCCAGTAACCTAACATTGCAACTTTTAAAGCATGTACCACACGGTGTCTATTTTTGCGTAATTCAAAATCCATTTCGCGGGACTTTAGTGCATAACGAACCCGCTGAGAAAACAAACTCCAGTTAATAGGTTTAGATATAAAATCAGTAGCCCCTGCATCAAATGATTTATCAACCGATGCCACATCATCTAATCCAGTTAGCATAATAATTGGCACAGTTCGATCAGGATCTAAAGATCTCATTTCCTGACAGGTTTCAAAACCATTCATTACCGGCATTAATACATCAAGTAAAACCAGATCAGGACGGTGCTGACGAAACAACTCAACACCCTCCGCACCATTGGGTGCTTCTATGGTATCGAAACCCTGTTTTTGCAAGGCTTTCATTAACATTGAACGAACCACTATATCGTCATCAATCACAAGCAATAACGGAGTTTTACGCTCTGCAATAATAAGACTGCCTAAATCTGACACAACTTTAATCCCTGATTTATGCTTGATACATTATGTAATAGCACTTAATTACATGCCTCGCGCCAGATCTTTCTTTATATCTTCAATATCTTCCAGACCAACTGCTATACGAATCAAACCATCTGCGATTCCTGACTCCTGACGTTGCTCTGGTGTTAATCGTCCATGGGTAGTAGTTGCAGGGTGTGTGATTGTTGTTTTTGTATCACCTAAATTTGCCGTAATTGAGCAAATTTGTGTCGCATCGACTAACTTCCACCCATCATCTTTACCGCCCTTAAGCTCAAATGATAACAAACCACCAAAGCCTTTTTGCTGTGATTTTGCCAGCTCATGCTGAGGGTGAGACTCCAGCCCCGGATAATAAACTCTAGCAACCTGAGGTTGCTGCTCTAACCACCGGGCAAGCTCCATCGCACCAGCACTATGCGCTTTCATACGAAGATCAAGTGTTTCCAGACCTTTTAAAAATACCCATGCATTGAATGCACTCATTGTCGGTCCGGCACTACGCAAAAATGCATATACATCCGTACCAACAATACTTTCAGTGCCCAAAACAGCTCCACCCATACAACGCCCCTGCCCATCGATGTATTTTGTCGCCGAATGAATCACGATATCTGCACCCAGACTGATAGGCTGTTGCAATGCTGGCGTAGCCAGACAATTATCAACCGCCAACAGGCAGTCGTGTTTACGTGAAATTTCAGCCAGTGCTTTAATATCAACCAGCTCAGTTAACGGGTTAGAAGGTGTTTCCAGAAATAATAAACGCGTATTTTTCTCAATTGCATTTTCCCATGCAGCAAGATCTGATAATTCAACAAACGTCGTTTCAATTCCTAATTTAGCCATAAAGTTGGTAAACAATACGGTTGTCGTACCAAAAATACTTCTGGATGAAACAATGTGGTCACCTGTTTTCAAAATACCCAGACAGGTTGCAAGTATCGCAGACATTCCTGATGCGGTTGCGACACAACATTCCGCACCCTCCATTCGAGCAAGACGCTGTTCAAATGTTCTTACCGTCGGATTAGTAAAACGTGAATATATATTTCCCGGCTGCTCTCCAGAAAATCGAGCTGCTGCTTCAGCAGCTGAAGAAAAAACAAAACTCGATGTAGGAAAAATAGGCTCACTATGTTCCTGCTCCTGAGTACGAGTTTGACCTGCTCGTACCGCCTGAGTTGCAAAAGCCCATTCAGCTTCTAATTGCTCAAAATCACTCATTATCTTTTTCCTGTATTAACACTGTGCAACCTTCATCTACAAGGTTAAATAATTCAATCACATCTTTATTAAACATGCGCACGCACCCATGAGATGCAGGCATGCCAATTTTATCTTCATCTGAGGTACCATGAATATAAATATAGCGTTTATAGCTATCAATTCCATCGCCTACATTCAGGCCTGGTTCCTCTCCTTTCAACCAGAGTATTCGGCTCGTAATTATATCCTCTGGCAGAGTTTCACCTGCAGCAAGCAGTTCATCCAGCACACCTAAAGGTTTTCTACCTACAAATACTTCATTAATAGGGCAACCATCACCTATTTTCTGTGCAATACTATGCCTACCTAATGGTGTTTTAAAACTACCATCCTGACTACCTGAACCAGAAACTGAAGTTGACACGGGGTAATCAATGAACTGTTTTCCATTACGATCAATGCAAAGCAAACGCTGCTGATCTATATTTACAATTATATAATTAAGTTGTGACATATTTTTAGTAACTGATAAAAACGACCGATTTTCTATGCTAACACGCCTTTACCAGATTACACTTCTTTTATTATTCGCTATACCTGCATATAGCCAAAACCTGAATTTCAATACCTTTGAGCAACAACAGCAGGTAAATAGCTCCTGCCTCAATATCGGAAAAAAACTATCCAGTGTTACATTTAATGAATGCCTGAAGTTAAACTTATCTTCATCCGTGCATCAATCAGCTAAAAATAACAGCCTTCTAATTAAAGAATACCCTCCCCTATTAAATAAAAGAGAACCACAGGCAAAAATACTAATGCTTGGTGGCATTCATGGTGACGAATACTCATCCGTAACCATTATGTTTAAATGGATGCATATTCTGGATAAGTATCATAGCGGACTGTTTCACTGGAAAGTCGCCCCGCTAGTTAACCCTGACGGTTTATTACAGAAAAAATCACAACGTATAAATGCCAATGGGGTTGATCTAAATCGAAATTTTCCAAACAATGGTAAGCCGGATGCCAGTCTTGAATACTGGAAAAAGCGAGCTTATAGCGACCCGAGGCGCTACCCCGGCCCAATGCCTACAAGTGAACCTGAAACACAGTGGATAGTTGAGCTTATTAAACAATTTAAACCCGATGCCATTGTGGCTGTGCATGCACCTTATGGAATTGTGGATTATGACGGGCCAACGAAACCACCATCCCGTCTTGGACCGCTTTATCTAAAATTACTCGGAACCTATCCTGGCTCATTAGGTAATTATGCCGGGTTACAACAGGAAATACCCGTTGTTACGATTGAATTGCCTTACGCGGGCATTATGCCAAGCGACAAGGAAGTGGGACGAATCTGGGTTGATATGATTAGATGGTTAAAAAAGAATATTCCACAAAAACAAAAAACTCAGGAATTGCCACAAAGGCATGCTGAACACAATGTAATCATCAAGTAGTTAGATATTTACTATCTACTCTACTAAAAAAACTATCTCAACAAATCATACCCACAGGTTATAATTTATTTTCTTTTTAGCAGCTTGTCATTAATAGCCAACTGCGGTGCAACAGGCGCAGATATTTCATCTTCGAAAACAATACGCCACTGACCATCATTTTCTTTATTCCAGTACTGACGTTTCCAGCTCTGACTGGAAAAATTATCACTGGCATAAGTTTGCAGGAATGTAGCCACCATAACATCTTCATTTGGATGCTTAAGTAAACTGACATTAGATAATTCAACATTCACAAAAGTTTTATGCTTCGCAATTCTACGTTTATGGTCTGACCAGTGATTAAAATCTTTTTTCCCATTCGTAAAACGACCCGAATAATGATTTAAATAATCATCAACATTCATACTTTCCCAGTCTGATATCCACTGCTCATGTACCAGACTAATTTCATTTTTATGTGACTGCCATTGCTCACTGATTAACCACTGTATATTTTCACCAATTAAAACAGGGGTACTCTTTAAATCAATATGCATACCTAAATCAAGCAGGTCATTATTTGGTAAAACAACACAACCTTCAGATGCTAAAGGCGGGCGATTATATGTACCACTACGCGTGCCGTGCAACCAGATGCCGTGCCCGGTTTTACCATTTAAACGATCCCATGCATTAGGGTAATTAATAGGATAGGCACCGGCACCATATTTATCTGCAAGTTGATCTGGTGCGATATATGATTGAATAAAATATACCCCTAATGGCGTTTTTAAATCACCTTCTAAAACCTTACCCGCACCACTACGCCCCATAGAAACAAAAAAATCATCGATCAATACTGGTAACGACTGAGAATTATCAAACAAATACAAACGAGATTTACTTAAATCAACAACAATTGCATGACGATAGAATGAATCAAGCTTCGCCAATACAGATGGGATACGACTCTTTACACCGTTATCCTTATCTGCCTGGTAACGGTTTTTTATTTCCGTTAATAATAAAGATTTTTCAGGGCTATCTTTTATTTCTGACCCTAGATTATTAACGCCTTTTACTCTAGACATTAAAACATCAGCATAAACCAGTTGTGCCAGCTTAAAATCTGGCACCTCAGACACGAGTAATTCAAGCTTTGATTCGGCACTAATCAAATTAGAAGACTGTATATCACGGACAGCATCAAGTAGACGATCCTCAGGATGGGGATCTGCGGCAAACAATATCACCGAATAAAACACAGCAATTATAATAGAAACAAATTTCATCAACTTAAATTCTAGTACTTTTTAATAGTTCTTTCAGACAGAATCAACCAGTTATCCTGCAGTTTATGCATATACATCTGCTTCAGAACCCTGTCACTATATGTTTCAGAGCGATAATTCTGCATAAACTCAACAAGCACATACTCATCATTCGGCTCAATAAATACTCTTAACTTTTCAATTTGTATATTCACGCCTTTGGTAAACTTGAGGCGTGCACGACGAATATTCTTCCACTCTGCATAGGATTTTCGTGCATCTGAAGGCAAAAAATCATTAGAATAAGACTGTATATATGACTTAAAATCACCCATTGACCATGCCTGAGACCAGACAGATAGTTGCCGCTTAATATGATTATTTATACTTCCCTGTTCAGTTTGCTGCGGCGCTGATTCAATTTGAATTTCAGGCTGAGTTTTTTCAACTATTACTTCTTTTACAATAATTCTTTCAACTGGCTTTTCTATAATTTTTTCAACAATTATTACAGGTTGATAAATTTCCTGAATAAGCTCAAGTTCAGGCATATCAATTCGTTGTTCAGACCCTAACGCTTTATCATAAGCCTGTGTAGCCAGATAATTATATAACTGAGATCTATTATTTTGAGTAACACGATAACCAGGAGAACCACTTACCGCTTGTTCAAGTATTTTTTTCGCTTCATCAATACGACCGGTTTTAAGCAATAAAATAGCCAGATTATTGCCGGGCTCAGGCCACTGTTGATTACGTTTTAATAAATCACGATAAATGGTTTCAGCCTGAACCCATTGCTGTTGAGAGTAAAGACTTACGGCTTTCTCAAACAATTTTTTATCACTATTTATCGTTTGTATTTCTGTATCATTAGCGACAGCCACCACTGAGAACAAAGACAGCGGTAAGACCATTAATAAAAAAATACACCGTAATTTTTGCTGAAAAATTTTATAATCCATAAAAAATAATTTAACCTGAATCACCTCAGGCTGAAATGTTATTGGTTGCTGTATAAGTCAATTCCAGCCAGATTATCTGCATGCTCACGTTTAGCCTTAGCAGCATCAGAACGCATATCTTCAAGGTGCTGCAGATAAGCCTGGTCTATATCACCTGTAACATACTCACCGTTAAAACATGAGCTATCAAAGTTATCAATCTTTTCATTACCCTGTTTAACAGCATGAATTAAATCATCAAGATCCTGATAGATTAACCAGTCTGCACCTATTTCTTTAGTTATTGCATCAATATCGCGACCATCAGCCACAAACTCTTTTGGTGAAGGCATATCAATACCGTAAACATTTGGATGCCTTACCGGGGGCGCTGCCGATGCCATATATACATTTTTTGCACCCGCATCTCTGGCCATTTGAATAATTTGTTTTGAAGTCGTTCCACGCACAATTGAATCATCGACTAACAGAACATTTTTATCTTTAAACTCAAGATCTATTGCATTAAGTTTCTGACGCACCGATTTTTTACGTTGTGTTTGTCCGGGCATAATAAATGTACGGCCAATATATCTATTTTTAATAAAACCTTCTCGATACTTAACGCCCAGATGATAAGCCACATCCAGTGCAGAAGTCCTGCTTGTATCAGGAATTGGAATAACAACATCAATATCATGCTTGGGTCTTTCACGTAATATTTTTTGAACCAGTGTTGTACCCATGCGTAAACGTGCTTTATAAACCGAAATATCATCAATAATAGAATCCGGACGGGCAAAATACACATATTCAAATATACAGGGTGTACTTTTCGGATTCTCAGCGCATTGCTGGTTAAACAAGTTACCCTCTATATCAATATAAATCGCTTCACCCGGCAACAGATCACGCACCAGCTCAAAACCAAGCGCATGTAATGCCACACTCTCGGAAGCGACCATATATTCAGTGCCTGACTCTGTTTCACGTTTTCCATAACATACCGGACGAATACCATTAGGATCTCTGAACGCCAGAATACCTTTACCAACAATCGTGGCAACAACCGCATAACCGCCAAGACAACGTTGATGTACTGCCGTAATAGCTTTAAATATTTCTTTCGACGTAACCTGTAATTTATTTAACGCCTGCAGCTCATGAGCAAAAATATTTAACAAAATCTCAGAATCAGATTCGGTATTAATATGGCGCATATCGTCTTTATATAACTGTGCTTTTAACGTTTCTGCATTTGTCAGATTACCATTATGCGCCATGGCAATACCATATGGAGAGTTCACATAAAATGGCTGAGATTCTGCTGCAGATGAACAACCAGCAGTCGGATAACGCACATGACCTATACCCATATTACCGGCTAACTGAACCATGCTATCCGAATTAAAAACATCACTTACCAGTCCATTACTTTTACGTAAATGAAATTTATTCCCTTCACTGGTTACAATGCCAGCAGCATCCTGCCCACGGTGCTGCAATATGATTAACGCATCATATAACAACTGATTAACAGGACTTCGGCTAAAAATACCGACTATACCGCACATAAAAACCTCAACAGCAAAAATGCTAAAAATTAGAGCAGAAAATAAACATCAGGACATTTCCATAACATAAACAATTACAGACGTTATCCTTAATAAGAGAAGTACTTTGCAACATCATCAGGTAAATAAGCCTGCAACGACATTGCCAGAGTTTCAAACCTTTCAATCAACAACGATGACTGCCACCAGTCATAACTGGGCGCATTTGTTAAACCCGCTATAAAAACCAGCGCAATAACAATAAGCAGTCCTAACGAACCACCTATAACCAGTCCAAGCACCCGATCAAGACCACTTAAACCGGTTTTACTAACAAACTGTCGTACCAGAAAACTGACAACCGCTCCAACCATAATAGTTAGAACAAATAATATTCCCATTGCTGCAGCCAGCCTCATGGGGGGCGAATCGATAGATGTCAGCATCGATGCCGCCAGATTAGGTGCAAAACTAAAAGATATAGTACTTGCTGCTAACCAGGTGCCTAAAGCAATGGCTATTTTCACAAAGCCCCAGACCAGCCCAAGCACAAGTAATACTGCAATGATGGTCACTATTCCAAAATCTACAAGGGTCATTCCATCATTCCTGAATTCAAAACCATAATAATACCAAGTTGAGTAATTATCATCACGGGTGCTGCACCAGCATCCCGGATAATTTCTCTTTTTTGACTAACTCAGCTTTAAGTTTTTCAAGCTGCTGTTTGTCGAGTTCCGGTCCAATTCTTACCCTGTAAACACTACGATCTGGTTTTTTCAGCACATCAACATAACTCGCATAACCTTTTGCTCTGAGCCTGTCTCGCATGACTTTAGCATTTGCCTCCTTCGAAAAGCTACCGAGTTGTAATGCCCAGGCATGCACCGTCGATTCTTCTGACTTTATACGCTTGTTAATCGTTAATGCAGAGTCAGTACTCTCCATATAATCGGAAATAGGCTTAAATTGCGGTTTATCCGGGATGTCTATCTTATTGCTGTAACGTGATTTATGGCCTGCGCCATCAAGCCATTCCGGTACTAAAATAACCAGAAATGCGGCTAATACAACTGCACCAATAATTCGTTTACGAAGTTTTCTATCCAATCCTGTTCCAGAAATTAATTGTCACTGTAGAGATTTAAAATATTCCGTCGCTTCAGAAACCGTATAAAACGAACCAAACACGATAATACGATCGTTTTCAGCCGCTAAAGTTCTTGCTTTTACACAAGCATCAGTCACATTTTCACAAACAGAGAGTTTAACATCTGATTGCACGTCACGCACCGCCTGCGCCATGTTTTTTGAGCTCATTCCACGAGCAACCTGAAGACCGGCACTAATCCACTGATCAACTTCTGGCAAAACAGCCTGCAGCACTTCTGCAACGGCCTTATCTGCAAGCATGGCAACAACAGCAATGGTTTTACCCGTAACGGGCATATCATTTAGCACATCATTCAGTACCTGCGCGGACTGTTCATTGTGTGCCACATCAACAACAACCTGTGGACTATCAACAATCTGTTGGTATCGCCCCGCCAAACGAACTTCTGTCAGACCTTTTGCTATATTCAACTGTTCCGGTTTTTGCTCTATATCGAGAAGAGAAATAGCCATAATAGCGGCAGATGCATTCTGTAATTGAAAACCGCCACATAATGCAGGCACCGGTAAATCAGACAATTGAAAATCTGCGGCTTTTAACTGCCAGTTAGCTTTAGATAACCCCTGATAAAGATAATCCATACCAGGGCGAATCAGTTTCACGTTATTTTCTTTAGCATATTCCATTAATGAATCAGGAGGGTTGAAAATACTCACCACTGCCGGATTATGAGGTCTCATAATCCCGGCTTTTTCCCGGGCAATAACTTCAATATCATCACCCAGCCAGTCAATATGATCTATACCAATGCTACTGATAACCGATACATCCGCATCTATAACATTAACCGCATCCAGTCGACCACCCAGCCCAACCTCAAGCACGGCCACATCCACATTATATTTTTTGAAAATAACAAATGATGCCAGTGTACCAAATTCAAAATACGTTAACGCAATATCGCCCCGTACCTTATCAATGACATCAAAAGCTTCACACAATTCATCATCAGGCACCGGTTGTTGATTTATGCGAATTCGTTCATTGTATTTAAATAAATGAGGAGAGGTGTAGGTACCAACAACAATACCAGACTGATGTAGTATCGATTCAATAAAAGCTACGGTTGAACCTTTACCATTTGTTCCTGCAACGGTGATTACCGGGCAGAAAAAACTAGCTGAAAACGATAATTTTTCTAATACCGCATTAACACGATCAAGCCCTAAATCAATTTCTTTTGGATTGAGGGTTTCTTGCCAGTTAAGCCAGTCTTGAAGTTTTTTATAACGCATATTTATTGCCACAGAGACACCAGATTTTAATTTAACTCAGTGATCACTGTGGCTCTATGGAAAAATTCAGGCTGCTGGTTTGTTTTGCATCATACTTAAAAGATTAGCGATTTTATCACGCATATCACGGCGATCAATGATCATATCGATTGCACCATGCTCTAATAAAAATTCACTACGCTGGAAACCTTCCGGTAATGTTTCACGTACAGTTTGCTCTATAACACGAGGACCCGCAAAACCAATTAACGCATTCGGCTCCCCAACGTTAATATCACCCAGCATAGCCAGACTAGCAGAAACACCGCCCATTGTAGGATCCGTCATAACAGATATAAAAGGTATTCCACGTTGAGACATTTTCTGTAATACCGCAGATGTTTTTGACATTTGCATTAATGAAAACAAAGACTCCTGCATACGTGCACCACCTGAAGCAGAAAAACACACAAGAGGAATATCATTTTCCAGACAGATATTTGCGGCTCTGACGAATTTCTCGCCAACAACCGAACCCATAGAGCCGCCCATAAACTTAAACTCAAATGCTACTGCAACCAGAGGTATTTTTTTAACCTGCCCCTTCATTGCAATTAATACATCATTTTCACCGGTACTTTTCTGCGACCCGGTAATTCGGTCTTTATATTTTTTACTGTCTTTAAACTTTAAAATATCAACCGGTTTCAAATTAGCGGCTATTTCTTCTCGTGGTTCTTCATCGAGAAAGTTTTCCAGACGTCGCCTTGCATTCATGCGCATATGATGATGACATTTAGGGCATACATCATGATTACGTTCCAGTTCCGCTCGATATAAAACAGCGTTACAGGAGTTACATTTGGTCCATAAGCCTTCTGGCACAGAACCTTTTTTATCCGCATCACTCGCTTCAGTACGAATACGCGATGGCATTAATTTTTCAAACCAGTTCATATTATAAAAACCTTTTTTGTCACATAGACTCGGAGGCACTGAGTTTATCAAAGTTAATTACATTAACTCTGTGTCTCTGCCTCTTCGCTTCAATATCTATTATTTATCCATTGCTGTGCGCATAGACGACAACAACTCACAAACCTGTTGTGAAATCTTTTTCGGATCATCAGCATTCTCTGCAACACGATTAACAATTGCGCTTCCCACTACAACCGCATCCGAAACAGCAGCAACCTGCGCCGCTGATTGCGCATCGCGTATACCAAAACCCACACCAACCGGTATCGATGTATGAGTGCGGATTTGACTAACTTTTTCTACCACCGAGTCCACATCTAAATTAGCAGAACCTGTAACACCTTTTAATGATACATAATAAACAAAACCACTGGCCTGTTTACATATCAATTCCATTCGTTCATCAGTCGTGGTGGGTGCCAGTAAAAAGATCATGTCAATTTCATTAATTTTCAACTGGCTAATTAGATCTGCACCTTCTTCCGGTGGTAAATCAACCAGTATTAACCCATCAACTCCAGCATCACCTGCAGCACTTGCAAATTTTTCATAACCCATTACTTCTACAGGATTGGTGTAGCCCATTAAAACAATCGGTGTATCCGCATCTTTAACACGAAACTCTTTCACCATCTGCAAAACATCAGCAAGACTCACATTATGTTTTAATGCACGCTCACAGGCTAACTGTATAACAGGGCCTTCTGCCATTGGGTCAGAAAATGGAACACCTAATTCAAGGACACTTGCACCGGCAGCCACCATATCATGCATTAAATTCACTGTAACAGACGGATGAGGATCACCTGCCGTTATAAATGGCACTAATGCAGTTTTATCTGCGGCTTTTAAAGCATCAAAACGTGTTTGTAAACGACTCACAGTTCTACGCTCTCAATCTTAACGGTTATACTGGTATATTGACTCACAATTCAATTCCCTCAATCTCGGCGATAGTGTTTATATCTTTATCACCACGTCCCGACAGATTAATAATAATGATTTTATCTTTATCCATTGTTTTTGCCAGCTTGGCTCCATATGCCAGGGCATGACTGGATTCCAGAGCAGGGATAATACCTTCTGTCAGTGTTAATTCGTGAAATGCCGCAAGCGCTTCCTTATCTGTAATTGCTACGTACTCTGCACGTCCGCAATCTTTTAACCAGGCGTGTTCAGGGCCAACACCCGGATAATCAAGCCCGGCTGAAACACAATGTGTTTCAATAATCTGGCCGTTATCATCTTCCATTAAATATGTACGATTGCCATGTAGGACACCCGGATTACCTGCGCATAAGGGGGCCGCGTGCCTCGGTGTATCAATACCATCGCCACCACCTTCTACACCAAATATTTTTACGTCTTCATCGCCTAGAAATGGATGAAATAAACCAATTGCATTAGAGCCACCACCGACACACGCAACCAGTGCATCTGGCAAACGTCCTGCTTTTTCAAGAATTTGTCGTTTAGCTTCACGACCAATAATAGTTTGGAAATCACGTACCATTTCGGGGTAAGGATGGGGGCCTGCTACGGTGCCAATAATATAAAACGTATTATCTATATTAGTAACCCAATCACGCATCGCTTCATTTAAAGCATCTTTAAGGGTTCGTGAACCAGAAGTTACCGGCACTACTTTCGCACCCAGCAGCTTCATTCTATATACATTAGGCGCCTGACGTTTAACGTCTTCTTCACCCATATACACAATGCATTCCATACCGAAACGTGCCGCCACTGTGGCTGACGCAACACCATGCTGCCCCGCACCCGTTTCAGCAATAATACGTGTTTTACCCATGCGTTTAGCCAGCAACCCCTGACCAATCGTATTATTTATTTTATGTGCGCCAGTATGATTTAAATCTTCACGCTTCAGGTAAATCTGTGCGCCACCTAACTCTTTAGACCAGCGCTCCGCATGATATAAGGGACTCGGACGGCCCACATAGTCAGCTAGATCTTTATCAAAAGCTGCCTGAAAATCCTTATCAGTTTTTATTTTTTCATAAGCTTCGCGTAATTCTTCTATTGGCCCCATCAAGGTTTCGGCTACAAATTTACCGCCATAAGTACCAAAATGACCACGCTCATCCGGCATGGAATAATAATCTTTACAAATATCTTCACTCATCTTTCTATCCACAATCGACTCGTTTAACTTCTTTCATTAAACGCATCATTAAATCACTGTCTTTTATACCCGGCGCTGATTCAACACCCGAGCTTAAATCAACGGCATAAGGCCTTACCTGGTTTATAGCATCAGCCACATTATCCGGTTTCAGACCACCCGCCAGAATAATTTTCTGACGTAAATTTTCAGGAATGGTTGACCAGTCAAAAGACTCACCCGTACCACCGGCCTCACCTGCACCATGACTATCCAGCAAGACACTTCGAGCGCTGGAGTACTGATCAAACAAAGCCTCTATATCTTCTACACCTTCAATACCCAGCGCTTTTATATATGGTTTTCCAAACGACTCACAAAACTCAACCGATTCATTGCCATGAAACTGAAGACAATCAATATCTACTTCAGCGAGCACCTGCCTGACCAGGCTTTCTTCCGGGTTTAAAAACAGGGCCACCGGTGTCACAAAGCCGGGCAAAACACGACATATTGCCTTAGCCTGTGTGCTGTTGATATTACGCGAACTTTTGGCATAAAAAACCATACCCAGCGCATCAACACCCAGCCGAGCAGCCTCAATAGCATCTTCACTACGAGTAATACCACAAATTTTAACGCGTGTTCTTAAGTGCAATGATCTACTGGCCACATAAAAAACGGCATTTTAACAGAAATTAGTCTCTAATTTACGAAACATCTCCCATTATTTAAGGTTTTTACGTTGCTAGCACCTTTCGGCTTGAAAGATAAATTAAATCAGTTCTCAATGACTTACAAATTATATGCAAAAAAAAACCAGACCCGATAAACGAGGTCTGGTTTTTATAGCGCTTTTAACAAGCCCTAAATATAATATTATTTTGACTTACGGCCAGATGCAAAACCAAAAATAGCAAGCACTCCAGACAGGAACAACCAGATAGCCGCTGGCACAGGCACAGCAGAAAGTGAATTCTGAGTTACATGTAACGTATAATTTGAACCAAACGGAATAGCAGCTAAACCACTAAAACGTCCCACTGCAATATAATAAGTATCAGCTGCAGTTAAGTTGTAATCGATAAAACTGTCATAATGATGTAATGAACCTGATTCAATATTGTAGTCGTCATTCATAGTTAACATATTGAACGATGAATCATATAATTCTACCCACGAATCAAATGAACCGCCAAAATCCATACCGTAATCGATATCAAAATAAGCCTGACCCGCTACCGCATTAAAACTAAAGTAATCTACCGTATCATCACCTGAACCTAAAAGACTGGCATGCAGAGATGATGTAGATATATTAACACCGGTCCCAGTATTTATATCTCTATCAAAGTTACTATCAAAATAAACCGAATCTATAAATTGCGCTGTCGCAAATGTATCATTACTCAGGTGTGATTCTGTTAAATATGCCGCCTGTGCACCAGAAGTGAATAAACTCACTGCAGTAAACACCAAAATTATAAACTTGTTCTTCATCTTTCCTTGCTCTTATTTTGTAAATATCTAAAAGGAGCATTAAGAGCAACAGCCGTGCCAAATAAATAATTACTTGAAATTACAACAAGTTAGATAAATTTTATAAAAACAACTTTAAATAACTGTAAGCTAACCCGGCATTTAAGCAAATAATAATCTGCTAATCTTTACAGTTTTCCAGCCTCAGGCATAACGAGGTAAATTTATAGTGGAAATAATACCCGATTCCTGTGGATAACTAACATTTACCAGATACAGGCCATCTGCCGGCGCGGTTGGCCCCGCCTGATTACGATCTTTACACCGCATCAAATCTGCCATCCATGAAACCGCTTTTACTTCCTGCCCCACCATAATCAATGACCCTACAATGTTTCTTACCATGTGATGCAAAAAAGCATTCGCTTTAATATCGATATAAATATAATCACCTTCACGGCTCACGTTTACCCAGTGAACATTTCGCATAGCATGTTCTGCCTGGCAGGCTGATGATCGAAATGAAGTAAAGTCCTGCTCACCCAGTAATGCCTGTGCAGCCTGATGCATTGCCTCTACATTAAAGCCCCCATGTTTCCAGGTAACTTTTTTATTTAATACTGCAGGCCGAGCCTGACGATTTAAAATAATATAACGGTACTGTCGAGCTGTTGCGCTAAAACGAGCACTGAAGTCTTCGGCAACGGGTTGAGCCCAGATTGAAGAAACATCATCCGGTAACTGGGTATTCACACCCATTACCCAGGCTTTTTCCTGACGCGGGGAATCACATTCAAAATGAACAACCTGCCCCACAGCGTGCACACCCGTATCAGTGCGGCCAGCACAGACAACCTGCACAGGTTGATTTGCAACGCTGGACAGAGCGATCTCCACACATTCCTGAACCGTACGCGTACCGTGCTTTTGCATTTGCCAACCAGCAAATTTACTACCATCGTATTCTATGCCTAGTGCAAATTTCATGTATGTGTACTCTGTTATATTCTGCTATTACTCTGTTATAGAACTTACTCAGATTAATTCACTGATATACCTTCACAGTGCAAATAATCCGCTGCTATATTAAACCGAAAACGTCCACTCCCGGTTAATAGCAGACAACAAAAAACGGCATCGATGTAAACCGATGCCGTTTTATTTTCCTGTCAGGTAATCAACTAACTAGCCTGTTGAAGCAACTCTTCAGCTTGCTGTTGCTGCTCATCATTACCTTCAGCTTTTACTTCTTCAAGTATACTGCGAGCTCCATCTTTATCGCCCATATCAATATACGCTTTCGCTAAATCCAGTTTTGTACTGACTTCATCGACATCTTCAGATAATTCGGAAATATCAAACTCACCATCATCAGATAAGTCATCAACTGAATCATCAAGGGTTTCTACACCGATATCCATTTCATCGGTTTCGATATCTGATGATAAATTTTCTGATACCTCTGAATCTAACTCACCCAGATCTTCGGTCAGGTCATCACCCAGGTCCATATCACCCAGATCTAGCTCATCACCGTCGATTTCAATTTCACCCATATCCATTTCTAGCGAATCATCTGCAGAGCTATCCAGCTCTTCAGTCAGGTCTTCACCCAGATCAAGATCTGCATCAAGGTTAATTTCTTCAGTTTCAGCGGTTTCTTCTGGTTCGTCTTCTGCTTCTTCAAAACCTAAATCAGCCGCATCGAAATCAAGAGAAAAATCATCGTCAATATCCAGCTCAGCAGATTCTGTTGAGTCATCCTCAACATCTACTGTAGATTCCTCCATATCATCAATTTCACCCAGATCGAACTCAAGTTCAGAGCTGGTATCATCTGATGGAGATTCTTCCTCTAAATCACTATCTAATTCACTGGCAATATCATCCAGATCACCCGCCAGATCCAGACCATCATCCAGAGACTCTTCCTCAGGTGACATAGCATCAAGATCTAGAGGCTCTGAAAGTACCTGAGTCTTTTCAGAATCATCACCCAGACCTTCATCTGAATCCAGACCCAGATCAAAATCTGTCGCCTGATCATCAACCGCATCCAGTCCTAAATCGAAGTCTGTTGCGGAATCATCACCCGCATCCAGATCAAGATCAGTCGTCTGTGGTTTATCCGGTAATAACGCTTCTGCATCGAAGTCAGACATAATTGCATCTGAACCCGAGAATATCTGGCTCTGAGGGCAAAGCTCCATACCCATCGCAGTTACACGACTCCAGAATGCCTTATCATCACCCTTGCGCGCTTTCAGATCTTCTGCCAGCTGCTCAAAAGCGCTGCCATTTTTAGCTGCATAATGAGTCTCAAGTAATTTCATACGGTAATCATCACGCTGAGGATTCTGATCAATCGCACTATTTAAAAGTTCTTCTGCTTGTTGATAAATACCATAAGCCAGGTAAACATCAGCCTCGGCAATAACATCATCACGTTCATCTTCTTCAGGTTCCGCTTGATCAGCACCCTCCAGATTGAAAACCGTATCTTCAAGATTATCACCTGCATCCGGTGCTTCAATTTGAGTATCTTCCATACCCAGATCATCATCCACAGGCTCAGCAATCATTTCTGCCGTTGAGTCCATCTCAGCCGCTTCAGTCTTAACCGTCGCTTCGTCCAGACCTGCATTTAAATCGGCTTCAAGACTCGACATGTCAGATGACGGATCATCCATAGACGCTGTCCATTGCTCTTCTTCATCAGCTTTGCCACCACGAATACGTTTTAGCAGTAATGTAATTAACAGCAGAACAAAAGCCAGACCACCGCCGACCATACCTAATAATTTTGGATCTTCCATCAAACCTTCAAGGAAGCTTTTAGGTTTTTGCTGTGCAAAAGCAGGTGTTTCTATAACATCTACCGGTTCAAGCATTTGTGCCTGTGTTTCAGTTTCAGATTCGACCATGTCATCTGAAACAGTTTCATCAACAAAGATAGCGTCTTCTGTCAGCTCTCCTGTAGTCTCTTCAGTAGTCTCTTCAGTAGTCTCATCACTTAGCGCTTCTTCGGGAATAACCTCTTCTGTTAAGCCTTCTTCTGGTAGCTCATCTGTGATTACTTCATCTAAAACAGGTTCTTCAACAATATCTTCTGCCGGTAAATCATCAACTGGCATGTCTTCAACAGGCGCATCTAAAGGCTCCGCCACCTGCTTTTCTGTTTGCAAATCCTGCTGTAATTGAGCTAACTCACCGTCATCCATTTCGATAACGCGTTGCACTCGATCTTCAAGCTCTGCCAGACGCGCACGTAAATCTTCTTTTTCCAGGCGCTCAGATTCAAGTTGTTCCTGAGCCATTGCCAGTTCCTGCTTAAGACTGCTCAGACTGGCATCCGGATCCTGGTTTGAGCCGGCAAACTCACTACCACTTTCACTTGCACTGACTATTGATAAGTGCCCATCAGCATCGCGAGGTTGATCACCCGCTCCACCACCTGCAGGCTCTGCTTCCAGAGATGATGCAGGAGATGCGCTTGCTGCACCCTGACTGTATTCACGCCATAGCGCTGAATGTTCTCGTGCCTGTGCAACTGCCTGTTGACGATCTATCTGAGTTGCTTCATCACGATTTGGAATACGTAAAATATAACCGCGTTTAACGCCATTTATATTTTCCTGAATAAATGCTTCTGGATTCTTGCGCACCAGTGCCAGCATCATTTGCTCAACACTCACCGAACTATCCGGACGCATGCGATTCGCCATACTCCACAGCGTATCATTCTGCTGAACACGGTATTGATCAGAAGATGCATTGGCTACGGGTAAAGCCTGATAATTATAATTTACACTTCGACCAGAATCATCAGATGAGATAACCCCTGATCTGACACCCGGGGCCTGCGCGCTACTTTGAACAGATTGTGCACTTTGTTGCTCAGAAAGCACCGGCTGAGTTTGCGCCTGAGCATCAGCCGGTTCATTAAAAGGGCTATTTACACCCGCTGATGCAGTTGTAGCACCAGGTGTTGCGGAATTATAAACAGGAGGATCCAGTAAAAGCGTGTACTCTCGCAGCAGATGACCCTGAGGCCAGTCAATTTCTACCAGAAAACTTAAAAATGGTTCACGAATCGGTGTTTTGGTATAAACCTTTACATAAGATTTACCATTTTTATCGATTATTTTAAATTTGAGTTGTTGCAATAGATGTGGGCGATCAATGCCAGCTCGACTAAACGCATCTCGGCTAGCCAGCTTTATTATAATTTGCTCTGCATCTTCTGGTGCAGCTGAAAGCACCTCTATTTCTGCATTAAGCTCTTGATTCAAAGCTGAATTCAACTCTAAATCACCCAACCCTAACGGATATCCGCGTACTGGCAGCAGTGCAGCCATCACGGCAAGGCTCAGCGTTAATTTGCGCACAGGTAGTCCCCTCACTCGATCCTATGAATATTTAAGAGCCAGCCAGTTCTTCCCTGAATCAGAGACATCCTGACTAGCAACTATTATTTCTTTTTTACATCTTTATTCTGAATTTAGGCCAAAGATACACCCATTTCCAGTTAAAAGCTAAGAATAAACTTTAGCATGTAGACGTAACTATAGATTATAAATAGTCTTTTATCAAAATTTCTGCAATTTGTACGCTATTTAATGCTGCGCCTTTTCTTACATTATCCGACACAACCCACATATCCAGACCCATCTCATGAGAAATATCCTCACGAATTCGACCCACATATGTCGGATTATTGGTTGCACCTTCTGTAACCGCAGTTGGGTAACCACCATCAACCTGCTCATCCATCACTTCAACACCTGGTGCTTTCTCCAGTAATTTCCTACATGCTTGCGCACTTAGCTTTTTACGTGTTTCGATATGTAACGCTTCTGAATGGCCATAAAATACAGGTACACGAACCGCAGTAGGGTTCACCTTAATAGTGTCATCTTCCATAATCTTGTTAGTTTCCCACACCATTTTCATTTCTTCTTTGGTGTAACCATTTTCCTGAAACACATCAATTTGCGGTAAAACATTAAAAGCGATCTGTTTAGGGTAAACATTACATTCAACCGGTTTGCCATTTAACAAACGCGCCGTCTGACCCGCCAGCTCTTCAATTGCATTTTTACCTGTGCCGGAAACTGCCTGATAAGTGCAAACATTAATACGTGAAATACCCACAGCATCCTGAATTGGTTTTAAAGCGACCAGCATTTGAATAGTTGAACAATTAGGATTAGCGATAATGCCTTTGGTTTTATAATTTGCGATAGCATGAGGATTCACTTCTGGCACAACCAGTGGAATATCATCTACATAGCGAAATTCAGATGTATTATCGATAACAACACAACCTGCCGCCGCTGCTTTAGGTGCGAACTCCGCAGAGATTGAACCACCAGCTGAAAACAAACCAATCTGTACTTTTGAAAAATCAAAATCTGCCAGATTCTCTACCGTTAACATGGTATCACCAAACTCAACTTTTTTACCCGCTGAACGCTCAGAAGCCAGGGCATAAACCTTACCTACAGGAAAGTTTCTTTCCGCCAGAATTGACAGCATTGTTTCACCCACTGCACCGGTGGCACCTACTACTGCTACATCGTATGTTTTGCTCATAATTTTTCCTAAATATTTATTTTTTGCCACGGAAACACAGAGATTTTTTATTTTAATTATTTAGTTATTCCTGTTTTCGAAGGAACGATTGAATAAAGTTTATCTTTGTATTCTCAATGCCTCTGTGGCTAATTTTTTAATTAAGCTTTAAGCGCTTCAACCACAGCATCACCCATAGCTGCAGTTCCAACTTCAGTACAACCTTCAGACATAATATCCGGTGTACGCAACCCCTGATCCAGCACCTTACCCACAGCATCATCAATACGCTGCGCCACTGCTTCATTATTTAAGCTATAACGTAACATCATAGAAATTGATAAAATAGTCGCTAACGGGTTTGCAATACCTTTGCCGGCAATATCCGGTGCTGAACCATGAATAGGTTCATACATACCACGCCCATTTGAATCTAAAGAAGCAGAAGGCAGCATACCAATTGAACCGGTTAACATAGCCGCACAATCAGATAACACATCACCAAATAAATTACTGGTTACCATTACATCAAACTGTTTAGGCCATTTAACTAACTGCATAGCTGCGTTATCAACATACATATGTGATAACTCAACTTCCGGATAATCTTTGGCAACATTTTCCATTACTTCGCGCCATAATTCGGATACTTCTAAAACATTTGCTTTATCAACCGAGCACACTCGTTTGTCACGTTTCATTGCAATTTCAAAAGCGCTGCGACCAATGCGCTCTATTTCACTTTCTTTATAACCTGCCGTGTTGTAGGCATAACGCTCACCGTCTTTTTCGGTAATTTCACGAGGCTGTCCAAAATAAATACCGCCCGTTAACTCACGCACAATCATAATATCCAGACCCGAAACAATCTCCGGTTTAAGTGACGATGCATCCGCCAGTTGTGGATATAATATTGCCGGGCGTAAGTTAGAAAATAATTCCAGCTCAGAACGCAAACCTAAAAGACCTTTTTCCGGACGTTTTTCACGTGGCAGAGATTCATACTGAGGACCGCCCACTGCGCCTAAAAGAATCGCATCAGACTCTTTACATAAAGCCAGAGTTGCAGCGGGTAAAGGTTCACCATCCGCATCGTATCCAGCGCCACCGACTGGCGCTTCGTTAAGCTCTACATCGAGCACACCATCCGCTTTTAAAAATTCGATTACCTTAACCGCTTCGGCGACTATTTCTTTACCGATACCATCACCGGGTAAAATTGCAATTTTCTGTGTCATTATCTTTCCTCTTACGCCACAGAGAACAAAAAAACGACTCTATGTACTCGTGTCTCTGTGGCAAATAATTAAAACAACCAGGGAGCTGACTGTTTTGTTTTTTCTTCGTACGCTTTTATTTCACTTTCGTGCTGCAGCGTTAAACTAATATCATCCAGACCATTCAGTAAGCAATGTTTTCTAAAAGCATCCACTTCAAATGGGTACTCTTCACCTTCTTCTGTAATCACTTTTTGTTTCTGTAAATCAACAGTTAACTCATAACCTGATTTAGAAGCTACTTTATTAAATAAGTCTTCAACAATTTCAGCATCCAGCACAATGGGTAACATGCCATTTTTAAAACTGTTATTAAAAAAGATATCAGCAAAACTGGGCGCTATTACCGCACGAAAACCATAATCATCCAGAGCCCATACCGCATGTTCACGAGACGAGCCACAGCCAAAATTTTCTCTGGCAATTAATATAGTGGCTTTATCGTATGGCGACTGATTAAGAACAAACTCAGGATTTATACGACGCGTAGAATTATCAATATCCGGTGCCCCCGGATCAAGATAACGCCAGTCATCAAATGCATTCGGACCAAAACCTGAACGTTTGATTGATTTTAAAAATTGTTTTGGAATAATTGCATCTGTATCGACATTAGGTCGATCCATCGGTGCAACGATACCTGTAACTTTAATAAATTTTTCCATTATTAACTCGTAATTATTTTTTTGCCTTGTCTCTACTAATAGTGTCTTCTACTGCTCCACCGACACTATTACCCGCATCACCAACACTCTTCGCTGCATCTTTAACATTACATGCATTAAGAAAAGAAAGAGAAACCAGAACCATTAACCCAAAAAATATTTTCATAACTTCACCTTTAAAAGTTTCTTACATCTACAAAATGCCCTGCAATTGCAGCAGCAGCGGCCATCGCCGGACCAACCAGATGAGTACGCCCACCGGAACCCTGACGGCCTTCAAAATTTCTATTAGAAGTGGATGCACAACGTTCACCCGCTTCAAGTTTATCCGCATTCATTGCCAGGCACATTGAACAACCCGGTTCACGCCATTCAAAACCCGCATCAAGAAAAATTTTATCCAGTCCGGCTTTCTCTGCCTGCTGTTTTATTAATCCCGAACCAGGAACAATCATTGCCAGTTTTACATTATCTGCGACCTTACGACCCTTGATAATATCCGCTGCTTCCTGCAAGTCTTGCAGACGCGAATTCGTGCAGGATCCGATAAACACCTTATCGATATTTATTTTATCCATCGGTGTACCCGCATCCAGCCCCATATATTCCAGTGCTTTCTGCATACCGTCAGACTTAACTGTATCCGATTCATTCGCAGGATCTGGCACATCCATATCTACAGATACCACCATTTCCGGAGAGGTTCCCCAGGTAACCTGAGGTTTTATAGATGCAGCGTCCAGTGTGATTTCTTCATCAAAAACAGCATCTTCATCACTGTGTAAATCAAACCAGGCAGCAACGGCCAGATCCCAGTTATCACCTTCAGGCGAATAAGGGCGTCCTTCAACATAATCAATCGTTGTCTGATCAACCGCCACAAGGCCAACTCGAGCACCGGCTTCAATCGCCATATTACAGATGGTCATTCGCCCATCCATTGAAAGGTCACGAATAGCAGAACCGGCAAATTCCATGGCATAACCTGTACCACCTGCAGTGCCAATTTCACCAATGACTGCCAGCACAATATCTTTAGCCGTTACGCCTGCGCCTAACTTACCTTCAACATTGATACGCATATTTTGCATTTTTTTCTGCAACAAACACTGGGTAGCCAATACATGCTCAACTTCTGAAGTACCGATTCCAAAAGCCATAGATCCAAAAGCACCATGGGTAGCGGTATGCGAATCACCACAAACAAGCGTCATACCCGGCAAGGTTGCACCCTGCTCCGGGCCAATGACATGCACAATACCCTGACGTATATCATTCATTGCAAACTGGGTAATACCAAATTCAGTGGTGTTTTTTTCCAGTGTATCAACCTGAATACGAGCAACCGCATCCGTGATACCTTTCGCTCGCTCAGCCGCGACGGTTGGTACATTATGATCAGGTACCGCCAATGCAGCGTCTGCACGCCATGGCTTACGATTAGCTAATCTTAAACCTTCAAAAGCCTGAGGTGATGTCACTTCATGCACTAAATGACGGTCTATATAAAGTAATGCAGTACCGTCTTCTTCAGACCGTACCACATGAGAATTAAATAATTTTTCGTATAATGTCTTACCGGGCATTTCTCTTAATCTCCTGCTACAGCGCCTTATAGTCATAAATCGGGCTGAGTCTTTCAGTTGTTAGATTCTAACTTCAGCCGAAACATAAAACAAATTCATCTTTTTCATATAAACTATTCCTAATAGGAATAACTAACAAATTAACCACAATAAATACAAACCCCTGATACAACCTGGTTAAACAGAATCAAATACAGATAAATTATGGATATTCAAAATCTTTCAGCCTTTATAACCGTCAGCGAAAAACAGTCGTTTTCAAAAGCGGCCGAACTACTCTTTATTACACAACCAGCTGTTAGTAAACGGATTGCCGCTCTGGAAACAGAACTCAATACACGTCTGTTCGATCGCATCGGCAGACAGGTACAACTCACCGAAGCAGGGCGGGCATTGCTACCAAGTGCATTGCGTATTTTAGCTGAATTGGAAGAAAGTAAACGCGCCATTGGTAATTTAAATGAAAAAGTGAGCGGCAAACTCAGCATCGCGACAAGTCACCATATTGGCTTGCACCGACTTCCTCCGGTGTTGCGAGCATATACCAGAAAATATCCTGATGTTGATCTGGATCTTCAGTTTATGGACTCGGAAGAAGCCTGCAACTGTGTTCTGAAAGGCGAGGTAGATCTTGCCATTGCCACTTTGCCAGAGCAGGACTGGCCCAAACTGCAAAGCCAGATTATCTGGCGCGACCCTCTGGATGTCGTGATTAGCACGCAACATCCGCAAGCCAGTTCACCACGGATCGATGTTTCCAGCTTAAGTAAAATCCCTGCTATTCTGCCTTCTCAAAACACCTTCACACGTGAATTGCTTGAAAATGCTCTGGGACTGAATCATCAAAATTTAAATATTGCCATGGAAACGAATTATCTGGAAACCATAAAGATGATGGTATCAATCGGCCTTGGATGGAGCGTATTGCCGGTATCGATGGTTACCAGCGACATAGCTATTATGCATATAAAAGGGATTGAGTTTGAAAGGTTACTGGGGGTTGTCAGTCATCAGCATCGAACCTTATCTAATGCCGCTAAAATGCTAATGTTAGAACTTCATAGCGCCTCAAAAAACCAGTCATGACACAAACCTGAACTCAGGAAGACATCATTGACTGGTAACTTTTGCCTAACGCATAGACAATGCTGGCGAAAAAGCGACAGATGATATCATTACACTATTTATTACACCCTGCTTACCTACGTTTTCACGCACATGACTCAGTTTTGTACGTGTAGTCACTTTCCCAACCTTCACATCCTGATAAATAAAATAATTTTTATTCTTCAACGTTGCGAGCACTAATCTGTAGTTATTATCTGCATGAGAGACGATGACATGTTTACCTGGATCAACAACTAATTTTATATATGTCTGCCCGATATTAGTTGCCACATACTTCCCATCAACATCTAACTTCATTTTTATTGATGAACCTTCTTTATCACTTCTAAAAATATATAAGTTAGATTTTTCAGGATGCGTATGGAACAGTTTTGCCTGATTATCCTGTGTAGAACTTGCCATAGGTACTGAAGAACAGCCAGATATGGCTAAAAACACCAGGCACAATACGCTAATAAAACCCTTTTTATACTGCATTTAAATCTCCTTGTTATTAATCATTTAAGAGCACCATTAATAAGCTGGCACCCATTTTTCTCTTCCGCATGCTATCTAGAGCATGTCTTTATATTATGGTGAAGAACTTTACCATTAAATCATGTGGTAGCGAAAGACATACACTTACCCATCAGCCGGAAAATTCAGTATCGAAATAAGTTCCTGCATCAATTTCGGATTGCCCGTGGCAATCACATGATTAGGTGAATTGAGCGTCAGTTTATTACCAAACCAGTCTGTCACCAATCCACCGGCATTATTGATAATTGGCCCAAGTGCAGCATAATCATGAACCAGAGGCCCCGCTGTAATCACAACATCGAGATGCCCCGCGGCTAACAAACCATAATCATATGGTGCCACACCCCACTGCGCCCAATGAGTCGCTTTCCAGACTTTATCAATATAATGATCACGCCCCTCTGTATGCCACTCAAAACCCGCGCGAGCAATAATCGCTTTATCGATAGAAGCACACTTACGTGTATGAATGAGCTCACCATTCAGATAGGTTCCTGCGCCATCAGCCCCGATCCAGCGCTCCCGGGAGATCGCCTGATCAATTACGCCCAAAATAAACTCCCCCTGATAAGCCAGACCTAATAACAGGGCAAAGGTAGGATGTCCGGTCATAAAATACTTGGTGCCATCAACCGGATCAATCACCCAGACAAACTCTGCATCTGGCTGGTGCGGCGGATACTCCTCTCCCAGAATGCCATGCTCGGGAAAGCGCTTCATGACCATTTCACGCATTAACGCCTCAGACTCTTTATCTACCTGAGTGACAGGGCTGCTATCGTCCTTGTATTCCGTTGAAACTGGCTGACGATAATACTTACGGTGAATTTCACCTACTGCATCAGCAACCTTGTGAGCAAAACTGGAGAATTCGTTAATCTGTTTCTGTGATGGCATACTAATAACAGCTCGGATATGAAAAGAGACGCAATTATTGCCATATTTAATCAGACTAGTAAACCAGAATCCAAATAAGATATAATCCCAGCACTTTTAAAATCAAACTGAGCAAACCATGAATATATCTGCCGACAAAGCCATTACGATCAATTACACCCTGAAAGATAATGAAGGTAAATTAATTGATGAATCAAAAGATTCAAGTTTTATCTATTTACACGGACATCACAATATCATTCCAGGGCTGGAATCTGCATTAAACGATAAAACAAAAGGTGATACTTTTGACTTAGTGCTGGAACCTAAGGATGCATATGGTGAATACAACCCGGCTATCACTCAGGTAATCAATAGCAGCGCATTTGGCGATGAAAAAGTTGAAGTCGGTATGCAGTTTCATGCAGAAGGCGATGACGGCCAACCTGTATTAATTACCGTTAGTGAAATAAATGGCGATGATGTAACAATTGACGGCAACCCACCTTTAGCTGGCGTGACATTGAACTATTCTGTGGAAGTTATGGATGTACGTGATGCCACTGAAGAAGAGCTAAGTCATGGGCACATACATGCTCATGGTGAAAGTTGCGGACATAATCACTAATTAAAAACTCAGAGCGGGTTATATTTTTATTCACCGCTCTGAGCTTCTAACCCAATCTTAAATTTCAACTTTAAACTCAATCTCTCAATTATATTTTCGGTGCTAGTTTTAAATAACCCTCTCTAAACGATTCATTTTAACTACGACGAATAATGCCAGTAAGGAAGCCATTGCAGCCGCACTGAAAATAACCTGTGGCGAATAAGCATCCCAGTAAGCACCGCTCAACAAGGTTCCTACAGCACCTCCGGCACCAAAACTAATTGCTGAATACAGAGCCTGCCCCCTCCCCTGCAACTTGCCCTTAAAATTACGATGAAATAATTCTATAGCCACCGCATGATACAAACCAAAACTGGCTGCATGTAAACACTGAGCAAAAATAACAATTAAAAAATCTTCTACGTATGCACCTATTAATAACCAGCGTAATGTTGTTAAGGCCAGCGCTATTATCATTAATGATCTTGGCCTGTATTTCGGCATTAATTTATGCATAAACATAAACAGAATAATTTCAGCTATTACACCCAATGCCCATAACCAGCCCAATGCTGAACTGCTGTAACCAAACTGTTTTAAATAAATAGAATAAAATGTGTAATAAGGCCCGTGACTCATCTGCATTAAAAAGCAGATCAATAACAATGCCATTACATGAGGTTGCTTTAATACTTTTAATATTGATCCCTGCTCAATATGCGTTGATGTACAGGGTGCATCCTTCACAAGAAAACTAAATACAACAATTAATACATAAAGAATAAAAACAGAGACGGGCACTAACTGATAACCAAATTCATCTAACAGCACGCCAATGACGATTACCGAGACCACAAAACCCATGGAACCCCATAAACGCACCACACTATATTTATGTGTATGTTCGCCTAAGTGATTCATGGTGTTAGCTTCAAACTGCGGCAGCGTTGCATTCCAGAAAAAGCTGAATAGCAACATCACAATAACGAGCCACCAGAAACTCGAGTCTAAAAACACACCTAAAAATGCAATGGTTGAACAGATACTGGCAACACGGATAATTTTCATACAGTGCCCTGTATGATCAGCTATCCAGCTCCATAAATAAGGTGCTACAATTTTTGTGGCCATGAGTATGGCCATTAACTCACCAATAGATCGGGCATCAAAGCCTAATGAATTTAAATACAGGCTCCAGTAAGGTACCACTACGCCAAGTGAAGCGAAGTAAACCCAGTAAAAACCAGAGAGACGCCAGTAAGGCATTTGACTAGAAGTCATGTTTAATTAGATAGATTATTTTAAATAAATTAATCATCACCAGCCGGTATAACCGGTGTAGAGCACCTTACATCACCACACTGCGCTTTAAATCGCATCATGTGATCGGCCAGTGTTAATGCCAGCATAGCTTCACAAATGGGAGTGGCTCGAATACCAACACAGGGGTCATGACGACCATGAGTTACCACTTCCATAGGTTCACCATTTATATCAACACTTCTACCGGATAAACGCATACTGGAAGTCGGTTTAAACGCGGTATGAACAACAATATTCTGCCCGGAACTTATGCCCCCTAAAATACCACCCGCATGATTACTTAAAAAACCTTCAGGTGTTATTTCATCACGAAACTCGGTACCTTTGGCTTCTACACAACTAAAACCACCACCAATTTCTACACCCTTAGCGGCATTAATTGTCATCATTGCATAAGAAACTTCAGCATCTAATCGATCAAAAATGGGCTCACCTAATCCCGGCGGCACACCTTCGGCCACAACTGAAATTCTGGCACCTACTGAGTTACCTTCTTTACGCAACTCATCCATATAATCTTCCATTTCTTTAACCTTATTTTTGTCGGGGCTAAAAAATGGATTTTGACTAACCTGATCCCAGTCATGTTCTTCAACTTCAATCGGTCCTAATTTTGACAGGTAACCACGAATCAATATATTGTACTGATCTTTAAGAAACTTCTTCGCAATTGCTCCTGCTGCAACCCGCATTGCAGTTTCTCTGGCTGATGAACGACCACCACCTCTATAATCACGAAATCCATATTTTTGTGTGTAAGTATAATCAGCATGTCCCGGCCTGAAAGTTTGCGCGATATTACCGTAATCTTTTGAGCGCTGATCTACATTTTCAATCAGTAAACCAATGGGTGTACCGGTTGTTTTACCTTCAAAAACACCTGAAAGAATTTTAACCTGATCCGGCTCTCTACGCTGAGTAGTATGGCGAGATGTACCAGGGCGACGGCGATCAAGATCGGCCTGAAGATCTTCTTCAGATAACTCAATTCCCGGTGGGCAACCATCAACAATCGCCATTAACGCAGGACCATGAGACTCACCACTGGTGGTTACAGTGAATAATTTACCAAAAGTATTACCTGACACTTTATTTCCTCAATAGACTCAAGTCTCAATATTAACATATCGGCTTGCCAGCGGGGGGCAAAAACCTATATAGTGGAATCATACTAATAAATTCAAATGTAGAATATGTACTTTTCAATACCAGACATACTGATTGTCGAAGATGAAGAATTTAACAGGGAAATAATGGCATTGCGCCTGCAACCCTGTAATTATAATTTAAGATTTGCAGTTGATGGGCAACAGGCCCTGGACATGGTAGAAGAAAAAAAACCTGATGTTATTTTACTGGACATCATGTTGCCCGAAATTATGGGTTTACAGGTATTACACACACTTCGACAGCAGTATTCCATGGTTGATTTACCCATCATTATGGTTACTGCCATTGATGAAGACCAGCGTATCGTACGTGCACTTGAGCTTGGCGCAAACGATTATGTATCTAAACCTATTAATTTCCCGATTCTGATTGCACGCTTACAGACGCAATTGAGTCTGAAACAATTATCCGCACTAAACAATGAGTTTCTCACCACTGCAAGCCATGACTTACGTAAACCAATTGCAGTTATTCAGGACGCAGCAGCCACATCAAGTTTAAAAGTAGCCACGAACCAGCCTATTGATAATGAAGAAATAATATATAACTTCAATACCATTGCGCAATCAGCTAACTTTATGAACTCGATCGTAGAGTGTATTTTAAATGCTCAGGCAGGCGGATTTGGTCAGATACGCCTAACAAAAATTCCATTACAGATAGAACCCCTTATCTCCGAAACCATTAACCGACATCTGGCTTATGCCAGCGAAAAACGCATTAATCTAATTAGCAAAATTGAAGAGAACACACCAACTGTAGAAGTAGATCGATCACGTATCGCTCAGGTGCTGGATAATCTGGTGGATAATGCGGTTAAGTTTTGCTCTGCAAATGACACAATCACTATCTGCACTAAAGTCGGTGATGATGGTGTATCGATTATCGTTTCAGATACTGGCCCGGGATTAGCAGATAGTGACTTTGAACAACTATTTATAAAAAATGCCGAACTAAGCAATAAGCCCACTAATAATGAGCCTCAAACAGGTTTAGGCCTAGCAATATGTAAACAGTTAATTGATTTACATGATGGTGAAATTGACGCTATGAACAATCACGAAAAGGGCGTTAGCTTCTGGTTCAAACTCCCCATATTTAAATTAAAACCCGTCTAAAAATATTGACAGATAAACACAGAGCACAGCTCCCCAGTTAAAATTCAAATTCGTCCAGCTGCTCTGCTGTTAATAGAAAAATACCAGAACCACCCCGCTCAAAATCCAGCCAGTAAAAAGGCACGTGAGGATAAGCCTCCTGTAAAGCGTGTTGTGAATTACCCACTTCAACCACCAGAATACCCTGATCAGTTAAATATTTTCTAGCCTGCTGTAACATAGGTACCACCAGATCCAGCCCGTCATCCCCCGCAGCAAGCCCTAATTCCGGTTCATGTAAATATTCATCAGGTAAAGATGCCATGTCCTCTGCATCCACATAAGGCGGGTTACTAACAATAATATCGTAATGACGCTGAGGCACATTCTCAAACAGGTTAGATTCAATCACGCTGACGCGCTCATCCAGCTGATGTCGCTGTATATTTTCCGCCGCTACTTCAATTGCCTCTGGTGAAATATCCACCATATCAACATAAGCCCAGTCAAAGGCGTATGCAGAAGCAATACCGATACAACCACTACCACAACAGAGATCAAGAATATTTTCTACAGATTCAGCCTCGACCCAGGGCTCAAACTGTTTTTCAATTAATTCTGCAATAGGCGATCTTGGCACCAGTACATTTTCATTCACCACAAAGGGCAAACCCGCAAACCAGGCCTCACCGGTTAAATAAGATGCAGGTATTTTTTCCTCTATACGGCGACTTAACAGCTTAAAAACAGCCTGTTTTTCATCCAGAGTTAAAGCAGTATCAAAATAATTTTCAGAGAAATCATGTGGCAAATGCAAGGCAAACAAACAAAGGTAAACCACTTCATCCAGCGCACTGGCCATACCATGTCCATAATACAGCTCAGCTTCGTTAAACCGGCTGACACCCCAACGCATATAGTCTTTTATGGTTTTTAATTCTTCAGGGATACCGTTTATAGACATTATTTAATCCTGTTAGCCCGGGAATTGATAAGAGCTTTAAATATTAACCCGTGGCGAATATAATCACGAGTAATTATTGTGCAGAAGTATATTTCCATGAAAACTTTATCTATATCCTTACTACTCAGCCTGTTTCTCAGTTTTAATGCAAATGCGACTGGCAGTCTGGAATTTCTCAATGCCAGAATTCCTGAAGCACCTCCAGGCGCAGGCGTGATGGCCGGCTACATGGAAATCAGTAATACCACCAGTAAAAACATTGATATTATTAGCGTAAACAGTCAATCATTTAAAATGGTAGAAATGCATCAATCTAAAGAAGTTGATGGTTTTGCTAAAATGCTGCCACAGAAAAAACTCAGCATACCCGCCAATGGAAAACTGATTTTAAAGTCAGGCAGTTATCATTTAATGTTAATCAAACCAGAAAAATGGTTTAAGCATGGTGACCTGATTAAGCTGAACTTTACTCTCTCGAATGACACAAAAATATCACTCGATGTGAATATTAAAAAAACCTCTTCACGAGCCATGAAATGTGCCGCTGGAAAATGCGGCGGAATGTAAACCAATTACGACTAAAATTATGAAAGCATCATTTACCGATTATTTAAAATCCACTCCTTTTTATTTTTTACCACATCATTTAATTTCTGCCGTGGTATTTAAAGTCGCTCGTATTAAATGGGCGCCTGTAAAAAACTTTACCTTAAAAATTTACCTGTCATTACATGAAGTCAATATGTCTGAGGCGGTTGAAGAAAACCCCTACGCTTATGAAACCCTTAATGCTTTTTTTACTCGTGCATTAAAAGCAGATGCAAGAATAATAGATAATTCAGAAAAAACCATGGTCTGCCCGGTTGATGGAAAAGTAAGTCAGGCGCAGGCGATTGAAAATGGCAGAGTTTTTCAGGCTAAAGGCCAGGACTATAGTTTACTGGAACTGGTCGGTGGCATAGATAAATTGGCAGAACCTTTTACAAATGCAAGTTTTGCAACCATCTATTTATCTCCCCGGGACTATCACCGCATTCATATGCCCCTTGATGGAAAACTAACCGACATGGTTTATGTACCCGGGCGTTTATTCAGTGTTGCACCTCACACAGTTAATACTGTTCCCAGATTATTTGCACGCAATGAGCGACTGGTATGTAAATTTGAAACCGACCATGGCCCGATGATTATGATTCTGGTTGGCGCTGTAAATGTTTCTGCTATTGATACGGTGTGGGCGGGTTCAGTTACACCACCGAGTAAACGTAAAGTTATTCATACCACTTATGAGAATGTCGATATAAACCTGAAGAAAGGTTTAGAAATGGGGCGATTTAATCTAGGGTCTACGGTTGTTCTATTAATGAATGATAAAGTTACGCTTGATGATGCAATTAAACATGATGAAGTTGTGACACTTGGGCAGAAGTTGGCTTCGTATAATATTTGATTGTTTTTAGCTGATCGAGTATGGGCAAGCTTTTATCATTATGGAAATTTTAATTCTGTAGTTTGAGCTGTTAGATATTTACTCGCTCTTCTGCAGATCAAACCACAGAAGTCTAACTCCCAGAAAGTTAGGAGTTTGCGAGTACTCGGCAGACGACACCGCAGAACTTTAATTCCCATAAAACTATGAGCTTACAGACAAACTATTATCCCGAAAACTCATCCCCAAAACTAATCACCTCATTAATATGATCAGCCCCCACCATCAACATCAAAAGCCGATCAACACCAATCGCCACCCCTGAACACTCAGGTAAACCAGATTTCAAAGCACCAAGCAAACACTCATCAACTGGCATTAATTCCTGCCCTCTTTGTTGACGACTAATATTATCACTTTCAAAACGCCTCGCCTGCTCATCAGCATTGGTTAATTCATAAAAACCATTCGCCAACTCAAGCTCACCATAAAATAGTTCAAATCGATTAGCCTTACGTGAATCTTCTTTATCCAGACGCGCTAATGAAGCCTGTGAAGCAGGATAATCATATAAAAAAGTAAAACTGTCTTTAGAAAAGTCAGGCGCAATTTTTTCCACCATCAACCAGTCTAGCCACATATCCCTGTCATCATCCATACCCTGTGGCGTTTCAATATTAAATTTTTTCGCGCATTGCTTTAACTGGGTAACATCAGAATTAAACGGATCAATTTCAAGTTGATTAATAAATGCCTGCTGATAACTTAAGCGTTGAAAATTAACTTTTCCCCTCGCCATCAGCTCACTTAAAAGTTTTTCTATTTCATCCATTAACCGATGATGATCAAAACCCAGACGATACCATTCCAGCATGGTAAATTCCGGATTATGGTTTCTCCCATTTTCATCATCCCTGAACACCTTTGCAATTTGGTATATATCCCCGCTTCCTGCAGCAAGCAGGCGTTTCATATAAAACTCAGGGGACGTGTGCAGATAAAATTCTTTTTGATGAAACTGCGTAGAAAAACTTTCCAGTTGCGGATCAGTAATAGCGGCAGGCGAAATAACCGGGGTTTCTACTTCCAGTACATTTCGCTGTAAAAAAAAAGCCCGAATACTTTGCAACATTCGGGCTCTCTCTTTTAATATCGAAACTGAAGCGGTTGGTTGCCAGTTAAAAGACATTATTTAATTTTCAGATTAACTGCTTTTAACTCGTGAAACGTACTCACCACTACGAGTATCAATTTTAAGCATTTCACCTTCTTCAATGAATAAAGGTACTTTAACAACTGCGCCTGACTCAAGTGTTGCTGGTTTTGTTCCACCCTGAGCTGTATCGCCTTTCAGACCCGGATCTGTTTCACTCACGGCTAACTCAACAAAATTGGGAGCCGCTACAACTAAAGGAGCACCATTCCATAACGTAACCGTGCATAACTCCTGAGCTTTAATCCATTTACCCGAATCAACCATGGCAGAATCTGGCGCTGCAATTTGCTCAAAAGTATTAGGATCCATAAAGTACCAGAATTCACCATCGTTATATGAAAACTCCATTTCAACATCGACTACATCTGCCGCTTCTACTGATTCACCTGATTTAAAGGTTTTCTCAAGCACTCGACCTGTTTTCAAGTTACGTAACTTTACTCGATTAAACGCCTGCCCTTTACCGGGTTTTACTAATTCATTTTCAATAATTGAACACGGATCATTATCTAGTATTAGTTTAAGACCGCCACGAAATTCATTTGTACTGTATGATGCCATTTGCAAATAACCTTTATTATGGACATTGAATCTAGAAGACATGTATATCTATCTAGATCAAAAGCAGCGCATATAATACTCGGAACAGCCCATAATGCCAAAAACTATAACGATCAAATCTGAGAATTTCATCTCTAATTTGCCAATAAGCTGGCAGCAGCAACTATCGCAGGCCGTTTCTGACCCGGATCAACTACTAGATATTCTGAACATAAAACCTGACCAGTTCCCCCTTTTCAGCGAAGCAAATCAACAATTTAGCCTTAAAGTGCCACATGCTTATATAAATAAAATACAGAAAAGCAATGCTCGGGATCCCCTGTTATTACAGATTATGACTCAATCTCAGGAGATGCTGCCCTCGGAGAATTTTCACACCGACCCTGTTGGTGATTTAAACGCAAACAAAACACCGGGGTTGTTACATAAATATAATGGCAGGGTATTACTTATCACGACGGGTGCCTGTGCCGTACACTGTCGTTATTGTTTTCGCCGTCACTTCCCCTACCAGCAACAACAAGCAGGGCGGGAACAATGGTCACAGGCAATTAACTATATTCAACATGATAAAAGTATAAAAGAAGTCATCTTAAGTGGAGGAGACCCACTTGTTCTATCTGATAAAAAACTGGATGATTTAGTCACACAGCTCGAAAATATCCCCCATATAACACGTTTACGCATACACAGCCGATTGCCTGTGGTTTTACCTGATCGCATTACCGACAAACTGGTAAACACACTATCATCCAGCCGATTTAATGTTTGCCTGGTTATACACGCTAATCATGCCAATGAAATTACCGACAATGAAGTTAATGCGCTTGATAAATTAAAGCAGGCCGGGATTCACCTCCTTAATCAGGCGGTATTACTGAAAGACATCAACCATCATATTGACGACCAGGTTAATCTGTCTGAAACACTGTTTAACGCAGGTGTTCTTCCTTACTATCTTCATTTACTGGATCCGGTACAGGGTGCAGCTCATTTTGATGTAAAATTAAACGACGCATTATGCCTTATGACACAGATGCAAAATAAATTACCGGGCTTTCTAGTGCCCAGGCTAGTCCGTGAAATTGCAGGAGAAACGAGCAAAACTCCAGCGAATGAGCTATAAATCTATAATAACGCATGAAATTAGCTTAAAAAGCAGCAGTATCTAACTGTTTTTATTAAATAATATGCATAAATAGGATAGACTTGAGACAGATAAGGGCTCAAAGGCGATAAAAAGGATAATAACCAAGCCGACAAACGATATGAAATTAAACGTTCCGGAACAGACCACCCCAGATAAGGATGATTTTCCAAACCATCCGCGAAAAGTAAAAAAATGGCTGTCTAGCTTAAAGCGCGCCAATATGGGTGATTTCACGCGTCAGGTATATAATGGTATTTTATCCCTGAATCGTCAGGCAATAACACCTAAACACCGCCTGGAAAATATGGAAATACTGCGCGAACCTACGCGTTACATTTTCAATCAGCTCAACAAACATTTTATAAATCGCACATTACCCTTGCCCGAAAAAAGCTATAAGATCACGCATCTTAATCAGGCATTATTAAATGAAATGGCAACCGGTTATAAAATTCTCATTTTTGAGGCATCAAACAACCTCGCTAAAATAGACACTAAAACCATACTCACCGCCTGCGAACGATCACTGCATTATTATTCCGAATTACTTCTTCGTTCAAGCCAGATTTATTCCGAATTACCACGAGGAGTATGGTGGGATATTCACCGTATCTATGGTTATGCAGAATTTAAAAATTTACACCAGAAAAGCGTAAAAGATCCCGAGTTATCAATTAAAGATATTACTGCCGAGGATTATTATAAACAGATTCTGCTTTTCTCACTGGCTCGCCCTAACGCATTACGCCAGAGCGATGCTGAGCGTTTATTCAAATCCATTAATGGCTGGGCAAAATTTGCCAGTATTAGTAATCAACCATCTAAAAATAAACTTAATCGTTATTTTGTTAGTAAACTTGATGGAGACCTGCCACCAAATTGCGTTTCTGAAAGCGACCTGAAAAACCTTGAGCATGTCCGTTCAATAGAAACCTCTAAACTGGTTGAACATCTTCAAAAAATAGATAATGAATCTGATGATTTATATTCAGCTGTTTCAATAGGCGATCAGGTATCACAGGAAACAATTCGAACATTAGTTTCTTCATGGAGCCTTTGTGCTAAACGTCGTTTTTCACGCGCTGTACGTAAAGATGATATTAAAGTAACCATTGGTTTGAACCCGATACACAAAGCATTAAACACGGAAATAGAACCGCCCAAGCCTAAACTCAAAAAACCAAACAAAATGTTTTCTCTGGAATCTATTCCTGAAAATGAACAGGCGAGTAAAGATGTATTTGCTCAACAGGATCCTACATTTTTTATCACCCACCCTGAAATGCAAAACGAAAAAGATCGCTCTTCAGGCGCATGGGATATGGTTGCAAAAGGCCGCACCCTGACAGCAACTTATGCCAATGAACTTCAGGAGCAGGACCAGACCATTGGTGAACTTTTTAAAGAAGACCCTGATATACACTGGAAAATAACGAATGTAAGTGCAGGCGGTTATTGCCTGTTCTGGGATTCAGACTTACCTTCCCGCGCACTGGTTGGCGAGTTAATAAGTATTCGTGAAAAAGAACCCGATCACACATACCAGTGGCGAGTTGGTGTTATTCGCTGGATGCAGTATAGCCATGAAAATGGTCTGGAAATTGGCGTTCAGGTTTTATCCCCAAAAGTTATTTCCTGTCAGGTACAGAGGACAGAACGTAAAAATGAAGAGCCATTTAACGGCTTAATGTTACCCGGCATAAAACCAATACAACAACCATCCACATTACTTTTACCCGCTCATGCATTCCGTCGCAGCAACACATTAAACTTACATGTTTACGAACGTGATATGGAAATTAAACTAGGCACAGTACGTGAACACACCGGTTCATTTACCCAGTTCCAGTTTTCACAACCCAATGAAGACAATACGCCTGATGATGAAGACAACGGCAATGAAGGACGATCTGAAAGGAAGAATCCTGATAATTTTGATTCAATCTGGTCTTCATTATAACTAATAAAACTACCTGGAAGCTTAAGCTGTGGAAGAAAAGAAAAAAATAAATATTTTCATTATTGATGACTCATTTAATAATGAAGAAAACATAGTTAAGCTTATGCGTAGCTCAGGATATGCAGCACATACAACGCGTATTGAAGATGATGAAGATTTAATAGAAGCCTTAAGGAAAAAAACACCTGACATATTGCTCTACTCAAATGGCATGGAATTAATCTCATTGCAGGACACAGTTCAATGCCTTGAAGAACACGCCAGTGAACCTGTGCCTGTTTTAGCAGTAAACCGTCCCGGGCACGAATTAGATGTTATTGAAGCCATGCGCACAGGCGCCAGAGATTTAACTTCATACGACAACCCTTCTCATCTTGAAATGGTTATGCACCGGGAAATTCAGGCACACTCCAGTATTGCAAAATTATTTAAACTCGAAATTGCTATCAAGGAAACCGAGAAACGCTGCGAAGCACTACTTGATTCTTCCCGTGATGCGATTGCTTATATACATGAAGGTATGCATGTATATTCAAATCACTCTTATTTAACTTTATTTGGTTTTGACGAATCAGAAGATCTGGAAGGCATGCCTATTCTGGACATGGTTGGTTCGGACGACAGAGATGGTTTCAAAACTTTTTTACGTGACAACTGCAAATCAGGAAGTTGCGATAGTGATAAGCTAAAATTAAGCCTGAGTAAATCAAATGGAACAGAGTTCAAAGGTGAAATGGAGTTTTCTCCTGCCAGCATAGAAGGCGAACCCTGCATACAGGTTATTATCAGAACACAATCTGATAATAAAGATTTAGAAAAACAATTGGCCATGATGAGCCAGACAGATTCTATTACCGGATTATTTAATCGTCAGTACTTTTTAGATACCATTGAAGACTCAGCATCAAAAGCAAAAGAAGGTAAAATCACCGCTGCGGCTCTGCTTATTCACCTCGATAATTTTGACGATATCAAACAAAGCGTTGGTGTTGTTGCTGCTGACCAGTTCTTAAATGAAATTTCAAGACAGTTTGAAGAGTCTGTTGCAGGTGATGATGTACTGGCTCACTTTGAAGGCAATACTTACTCCATTATTGCTTTCAACCAGACGGCAGAAACCATTGAAGAATACGCAAATAAAATCAGCAAAGCATCGCGTGATTTTATTGCCAATATCAAAACCCAATCACTCAACACTACCTGCACTATTGGTGTGAGCCTGTTAGATAAAAACACACCAGATACCGGTGAAATTTTATTACGTGCAGAACGAGCAGTAGAAGAAGCTGGCAAACAGGGGCCTAACACGGTTATTGTTTATCAACCTAAAGAAGGCGAATTAACACAGAAAGAAATTGACGCCAAGGTAGTCACTGACCTGAAACTTGCTCTTAAAAACAACCGTTTTATTCTCAACTTTCAACCGGTTATTAGCTTACATGGTGATACCGATGAACGATATGAAGTATTTGTTCGCATGCTAGATACAGATGGCAACATTATTATGCCCAATGATTTTCTACCTGCTGCAGACAGAACGGGCATGTCTATTGCCATCGATCGCTGGGTATTACTCACAACAATTACCACACTAACGAAATGCTGGAAAGAAGGTAAGCGCACTTTATTCTTTGTCAAACTGGCCGCTAACTCATTAAAAGACACCAGCCTGATGTCATGGCTAAAAGAACAGTTAAAGAAATATAACGTACCTAAAAACAGCCTGATCTTTGAAGTAAAAGAAAGCGTTGCGGTTACCAGTCTGAAGTATACAGCCGAACTGGCAAAATCTTTACAGGAGTTAAACTGTGGTTTTGCACTTGACGATTTTGGTACCGGCAGCAATCCATTCGAGTTATTAAAGCATATACCTGCAGACTACCTAAAGCTGGAACGTTCTTTTATGGAAGAGCTGTCTACAAGCACAGAAAATCAGGAAGCGGTAAAAGCGATTACCGAAAAGGCTATGGAGTTAAACAAACTAACAATTGCTCAATGCGTACAGGACGCAACCAGCTTATCTGTACTCTGGGGCATGGGCATTAACTTTATTCAAGGCAACTTCCTGCAAGAGCCTTCTCCAGATCTGGATTATGACTTTAGCTCTATGGCAGGGTAACTAGATAAGCTTGTGACAGCTTATACCCTGAAGCAGACATAAATTCAGTTTAACTTACAGGTAAACTGCTGTGAAATATCTCTCTCGGGGATATGAACCTTAACAGGGCAAAAAACTAACGTTATATAAAACTGAAAAACAATTAATTAGACAAACAACTGTATTAAATAATAAATCGCCGCTGTAACCGCCGTAATACCGATAATGGGTAAAACAGTACAAGAAATACAAATATCACCAATTTCTTTCGTTAAAACGCTCATACAGATACTCCGATTTACATTTAATCATTGATATAGATTAAGAATAGTGGAGTTTAAGATAAAAATATAGCGTAATTTTAAATTTTATTAGTTTTATTAATGGTTTTTATCTAATTTCAAGCCAACTTCACCTCCTTGTAGGAGTTAACTTCAGCTGACGATAAACCACTCGATACGTAAGCGAGCAGCCGTTAGAGCATTATTAAGGGCCGGAGCAAGCTAGCTTCACCCCGTAAAAGCCTCTTTTGAATTCAGGTAATCCAGCTCAGCTTGCGTAGAATCGCGCCCCAAAATGCCATTACGGTGGGGGAATCGACCAAACTTTTCAACAATTGATCGATGATGTCTGGCAAAACGAGCATTGTCTGCAAAACCCGCCTGCTCAAATTTCTCTACCGACAAATTTTGATGCTCCATCAGTTCGCTATGCATTAAAGGCATATAAAAGAAACTAAGTTGCGACTTCGGAATTTGCTGATCATAACCCTGCTTAATACCAGACAGAGCCAGTTCAATAGATCTGGCTTCAGTAAGAAACCCTTGCGCTTTTCCTCTGAACATATTCAACGGAAACTGATCAAATAATAAAATCAGCGCCAGACAACCTGATGCATCATCTTCCCAGGAATCTAAGGCTCCTTCAAATGCCTGACGCCAAAGCACTTCAAATTTATCTCGAATAAGCGCATCAATTTCTGGTGTTGATTTAAACCAGTGTTTATTCATGGGTTCTGAAAACCAGAACTGGATTATTTCTTCAGCTTCAATCAAAACACATCCTCTAATTTATTCAGGCATTATTTTGAGTTTGGTATTTTACGTGTGAATACCCAGTTATTACCTTTTGATACTTTTTTATTAAATTTATACCCAGCAACATCAAATGACTTTATATCTTCAATATCAGATAACTGATTTTGAATAATATAACGGCTTAACAAACCTCTGGCTTTCTTGGCATAAACACCAATCATTTTATACTCGCCATTTTTCAGCTCTTTAAATGCAGGTGTAATAATTTCACCTTCAAGCACTTTAGGTTTTACTACCTTAAAATATTCATTTGATGCCAGATTAATCAGATATTTAGATTTAACTTTCTTAAGCTGACTATTCAAACCCTCAGTAACCTCGTCACCCCAGAATTCATATAAATTTTTACCCCGATCATTACTAAGTCGGGTACCCATTTCAAGACGATATGGCTGCATTAAATCCAGAGGTCGTAATAAACCATACAAACCAGATAACATACGAAAATGTTTTTGTGCAAAAGTAAAATCCTGCGCACTAAAGCTTTCCGCATCTAAACCGGTATACACATCACCTTTAAAAGCCAGCACAGCCTGTTTGGCATTTTTCTCTGTAAATTTTTTATTCCAGGCTTCAAAACGATCAAAGTTTAAATCGGCAATTTTTGTGCTGACTTTCATCAACTCTGAAATATCTAATGAAGAAAACTCACGCATACGGTGAATCAACTCAGCTGAATCATCCAGATAATCCGGCAGGGTAAATTTCTTTGTTTTTGGCGGTGTATCATAATCAAGGGTTTTCGCAGGAGAGACAACAATAAGCATACTGATTCACATAGTTTTGAGTTAGCGCCCATTATAACCAATAAAAATGAACTAACCCCATAATTGCTATACTAATTGCCATAAGTTCACAGATGTTTATTTTAAAGGTACCCCATAACATGTCTTTACGCTCACTCTCCCTCATTTCCTTATCAGTAGTAGCATTGGCTATTATGGTTAACGCAACACAGGCTGAAACACCTGTTAAAGCTAATTCACAAACAAACACGATGAAGTCAATTGTATTAGCCGGTGGCTGCTTCTGGTGCATAGAATCAGACTATGAAAAACTCGACGGCATTATCAGTGTTGTCTCCGGGTACTCGGGTGGACACACAGAAAACCCTACTTATGAACAGGTTTCTGCGGGTAATAGCGGACACATTGAAGTTGTAGAAGTGACCTATGACCCTGAGATCATAAAGCATACAAAAGTGCTAGATTATTTCTGGCATCACATAGATCCTACTCGCGATGACGGACAGTTCTGCGATAGAGGCCCACAATATCGCCCGGCTATTTTCTATAAAAATGAAATGGAAAAACAGGCAATATTACAATCAGCTGCCCATATAGAAAAAACTAAATCGTTTAAAGACCCATTAAAAGTAGAGTTTATTCAGGCCAGTACTTTTTATCCCGCTGAAGATTATCATCAGGATTATTACAAAAAGAGCCCGCTGAGATATAAATATTATCGATATGCCTGTGGGCGTGATGCGAGAGTTGAGGAGCTTTGGGGTAGCAAATAAAATCGAGTGATTGCCATCTTTACCATGTTACGGAACATATCCATCAGGGACAGCCCGCTGCTTTTTAGCGCTCTGTCCCATATGGTAATTCCGATCTGACTGGCAGGGCGATGAACAACTCTGATCAGCTCTTGATGGCATCACAACAGGGGACGGAGCTCAAAAAGCGAGGTCCATCCCCGATGGAGATGAACCTACTCTTTAATCTCAACCTCAATCTTATCTACTTTCTGGTAACCGCGAGGTAGCTTAAATCCACGTTTACCACGCTCGGCATAATGCTCATCCACTTCTCCGGCTCTCATGACTTTATGTTTTTTACCTGCAAACACAGCCAGCTTTTCACCATCCTGAATCAGATCAATTGCACAAACCCATTCTTCTGCTTCTTTCAGTTTTGCCGATGGAATATTAATAATTTTATTCCCCTTACCTTTTGCCATTTGCGGCAATTCGGAAAGCTCGGTTACCAGCATGTGTCCTTCTGAACTAATGGCAACAATAAAATCATCATCCAGACTTCGCACTTTAACCGGTGGCAATACTTTTGCTCCAGGCGGCACTTTCAGAAATGCTTTACCCGCTTTATTTCTGGACTGTAATTCACCCAGCTCACAAACAAAACCATAACCAAAACTGGTGGCAAATAAATAAAGATCTTTAGGGTCGCCCATCAGTGCAGAAACAAACACAGCACCCGGCGGAGGATTAAACCTGCCCGTAAGTGGCTCACCCTGCCCTCTGGCTGAGGGTAGAGTATGAGAACCTAATGTATAAGCTCTGCCCGTACTATCGAGGAACACCGCTGGCTGATTAGATTTACCCTGTGCAGATGAGCGATGGGCATCACCGGCTTTATAATTAAGTTTATGCGCATCCAGCTCATGACCTTTTGCCGCACGCACCCAGCCTTTATCAGACAGTACAACCGTAATCGGGTCACTGGATAATAATGCTGATTCATCCATTGCCTGTGCAGCATCACGTGCCACAATAGGTGAACGACGTTTATCACCGTAAGTTTCCGCATCATCCAGAATTTCTTTTTTGATTAATGTTTTTAATCGACGCTCTGAACTCAGCAGTTTTTCAAGCCTGGCTTTTTCTTCCGCTAACTCTTCCTGCTCAGCACGAATTTTAACTTCTTCTAAACGCGCTAACTGACGTAATTTTGTATCCAGCACATATTCAGCCTGAACTTCACTCAGACCAAATCGTTCCATTAATGCAGGTTTCGGTTTTTCACTATCACGAATAAGTTGAATTACTTCATCAATATTCAAAAAGGCAATTAACAAACCTTCTAATAAATGCAAACGTTTATTAACTTTTTCCAGGCGCCAGTTAAGACGGTTACGCACCGTAGTCGTACGATAGGTAATCCATTCTTTTAATATCACACGCAGATTTTTAACCGACGGGCGCCCATCTATACCTATCATGTTCATATTGACACGATAGGTGCGCTCTAAATCCGTTGTCGCAAACAGATGCGTCATTAACTGTTCTATGTCCACACGATTTGAACGTGGCACCAGCACTAAACGGGTCGGGTTTTCATGATCAGACTCATCACGAATATCTTCCAGCATAGGTAGTTTTTTAGCGGTCATCTGCTGCGCGATCTGCTCAAGAATTTTATTACCCGAAACCTGATGAGGTAATGCCGTAAGAATAATGTCACCATCTTCTACTTCATAGATAGCGCGGGCACGAATACTGCCCTTACCCTTGTTATACATTTCCAGCAGTTCTTCACGAGGCGTGATAATTTCTGCATCTGTCGGATAATCCGGCCCCTGAATATGTGTACATAATTCTTCAACCGTTGCTTTGGGCTCATCCAGCAATCGAATACAGGCCGTGGCAACTTCACGTAAATTATGCGGCGGCACATCCGTCGCCATACCCACGGCAATACCCGTTGTTCCATTTAACAATAAATTCGGTAAGCGAGCTGGTAATGACCTGGGCTCTTCAAGCGTGCCATCAAAGTTAGGCTGCCAGTCAACTGTGCCCTGCCCCAGCTCTTTTAAAAGCACTTCGGCATATTTAGATAATTTAGACTCTGTATAACGCATGGCTGCGAAAGACTTAGGATCATCTGGCGAGCCCCAGTTACCCTGTCCATCAACTAATGGATATCGATAAGAAAAGTCCTGCGCCATCAACACCATGGCTTCATAACAGGCACTATCACCGTGTGGGTGAAACTTACCTAATACATCACCTACAGTACGCGCTGATTTTTTATGTTTGGCGGTAGACACCAGCCCTAACTCAGACATTGCATAAATAATGCGTCGCTGTACGGGTTTTAAACCATCACCGATAAACGGCAGGGCCCGGTCTAAAATAACGTACATGGAATAGTCCAGATACGCCTTTTCTGTGAATTCGGCGAGAGGCTGTTTTTCTACGCCTTCAAAATTTAAATCTTCCTGGTCAGACATACAGTCAATCTTTCTCTATGTGATTTATTTCGTTTGCTGAATTATGCTCAAATAAACGCATAAACACAACGAATCAAACAGGAAGATTCAGGGGCACCGATAAAATGCGATTACACTTCGAATTCAGGCAACATTTCACGCATAATGTGTAACACGGCTTTTTCACGCATATCATGGCTGTACAATACAATGACCGTCAGGTCATCCCTCACCTTAACTAACTTCCAGTTCATATCATCCAGTGTTCCAGCACCCTTAAGCCAATGCAAAGGTGACCAGTGCAGTGGACGCTTCCCCTGATGGAAAAAAACATTCAGCACACCCTGCTCTTTGCCCGCAATACGTAAATGTGTGGTTAATTTTTGATCAAGCCGACAAAATTTACTCATTTCAACCGGGTACATTATCGGCACACGACTAATATCGTTTTCGTCCAGCCACTGCTGCATTGAAACCTGCATGCCATTATTTAAATTAGAATCTTTTTGAATATCTGCATAAGCAGAGCTAATTAAATCAGGCGTCTGAAAATACCCCATCATTACAACAAACAATAAAATTGACGCTGCTATTGAGCCTGGCCATTTATAAACATTGATCTGCTTAAACCGACTACCGGAAGACTGCTGGTGCTGCTCACCTTCCTCACTATGCTGTGACAGTATATTCTGCAGCGTCTTCATTTGCTCAGCTGATAATGACTTATTACCATAAAAGGCTTTTACCGCCTGCCTTATTGGCTGCTTGTCTTCACTCATTACAATTCACCCTTATTCATTACACTGGTATCAAACCGATCACCCTGAAATCGCTCTCTCATACGTTTTTTTAACCGATGTAATTTTGACAATATAGTACCCCGGGGTTTTTCATAAATACGCGCAATTTCATCTGCGGTATGCTCTTCTACCGCCCACAAATACAACAACTCATTTTCTTCTGCATTCAAAAAATCGATTAAAACCTGAACATCCTGCTGATTGATCAACAGGTCGTCCATCCCATCATTATCAACGGGTTCAATATGAGATAATTCGTCACTTTCTATTGAAATCATAGGCACCACTTTTTTATGTCGTTCCTGGTCAAAATAAAGATTCCGAATAATCGTTTTTATATAGGCCTGTGGTTTATCAATAGAAGCAGATTGTTTATTTAAAAATTTCTCCACAGCACTTTGCACCAGATCATAAGCCGTTTCTTCATGGGCCGATAATGACAGTGCATAACGATATAACTGATTTAATTCTTCTTGATTCAACATGGGTCTCTTATAAGACGGCCAGCCTGCTCATTTGATTGCAAAGAATTGTGATCACAAACATGCAATCAAATGAGCAGCTCACACGTTATAGCTGTGAACAGAGTATTTCGATTGTATCAAAAGGACATTTTAATGAAATTAAAAACAGGCATATTATCTCTAACATTAACCATTATGAGTCAGTCACTTATTGCAGGTGAAATAATTAAACCCTCCCCCAACGGCATTACACTGCCTGAAGCTTATAAAGACTGGAAAGTCATTTCTATCTCACATCGCACAGATAACCACTCTATGCGCACCATTCTGGGAAATGACATTGCAGTAAAAGCCGCACGCGCTGGCAATACCAATCCATGGCCTAAAGGCTCAATACTGGGAAAACTGGTATGGAAACAAACCGCTGAAGAACATTGGCCAGCAGCAATTGCTCCAGATAAATTTGTGCATGCTGAATTCATGCATAAAGACAGTGAAAAATATAAATCAACCGGTGGCTGGGGTTATGCACGCTGGACAGGATTAGATCAGAAACCTTACGGTAGTGATGAAAACTTTGCTCTGGAATGCATGGGATGCCACACACCGGTAAAAGATAATGACTGGGTGTTTACGACACCGGCGAAAATGCCCTGAAAAGTTACATCAACCTAAAAATCAGAGTCAGAAAACAGCATATTCTAAAATTATACACAATTGTTCTCTGACCCTGTTTTCATAACGCCCAGTTAACCAGCATATAACGTGCTGTTACTCATAGGCGTTTTGTTCAATGCAGTTAAACTGGGACAACGTTGTTTGCGCAAGGGCCTTTCTGGCCTTGTCCTACTTCATATTCAACCACTTGCCCATCATTAAGTGATTTATAGTCATCACCACTCTTAATTTCAGAATGATGCACAAAAAGATCTTTTCCTCCGTCTTCTGGAGTTATAAAACCAAAACCTTTACCCGCGTCGAACCACTTTACTGTACCTTTACTCATTGTGATGTTCCTGTTTAGTTAGTTTTAAATATAGCCTGGCTATTTATTTCGTATTTTACATCAATTGTAGCGAGCAAAAGTTGTAAATTACATTTCGCTTACCTACACATAACGTTTTGCTAAGGGGCTGCTAACTCAGTAGCTATAGTTTTTGTTGTAGTGATACGTAGTGTAACCTGTAAATGTAATAGAAGCTAAGGGTTAGTAGTCACGTTTGTGCCACTTATCCCCTCGCCCCCATGGGGGCGAGGGGATAAGATTAAGCACACCTGAAGGATCACCTGCAGTTTTGTTACAACATAGGTATGGGGTCAGAGTTTTAAATTAGTCAGAGACACGTTTTTCTCTGGTAACTATTAACTATCTAATGTTTTTCTTACTTTTATTAATAACTCATCTGACTTAAAGGGTTTATGTAACATGTTCTGATGAAGATCATCATCTTCTACATGTTTGTTTTTATCATCACTATAGCCACTGACCATCTGAATTTTAGTTTCGGGATATTTCTCAGCAACTATACTTGCAAGTTGAAAACCATCCATTTTAGGCATTATCACATCCGTTAGTAAAAGATGTATGGTGTTTTTTTCAAGAATAGAAAGCGCTTCATCTCCACTATTTGCAAACGTTACCTGATAACCCTGACTTTTTAAGATATTACATGATAACTCAAGAAGCGCGGGCTCATCATCAACAACAAGAATCGATTCATTCCCTGCAGGCACTACGTCTATTTTCAGCTTGACCTTATCTATTTCATTAGATGTATCATCTAATACAGAATATCGCGGGAGATAAATTGATATCTGTGTGCCGGCACCACGAGTTGAGTAAGCGTAAATGGCTCCATTAGACTGCTTAACAAATCCATAAACCTGACTCATTCCAAGCCCAGTTCCCTGATCACCCTTGGTAGAGAAAAATGGATCAAATATTTTATTACAGGTAGCATTATCCATACCGATACCTGTGTCATTAATGGTAAAGTGAACATAGTCCCCTTCGGGAAGGCTTACGTGTTTTTTATTCAAGCCATCTAAATGTATGTTCTGTGTGCTTAATATAAGCTGCCCACCATCGGGCATAGCATGCATAGAATTAATACTCATATTAAGTATTGCATCCTGCAATAAATTTTGATCCAGATATACAGGCCAGATTTTTTTATCGAGATCAAGAATTAATTCAACTCTTGCTGTCAGAATTTTTTCCAACATATGCTGCTCTGACTGAAGCAGCTGATTAATATCTGTAATCGTTGATTCTGAAGTCTGTTTTCGTGAAAACGCTAATAATTGTGAAGTAAGCTTACGTGCTCTTTCACCTGCATTGAATATTTTTTCAGCATAATTAAGCATTTTATGCTCATTTAGATTTTTGCTTGTAGTAAGTAATTCTGAGTAACCAAGTATTACACCTAATAAGTTATTAAAGTCATGCGCTATACCGCCGGTTAGCTTACCTAAAGCATCCATTTTAAGACTATGCTGTAGTTGTTCGTCTTTCATTCTTTGTTCGGTTATATCGTTAAATACAAGCACAATACCGTGAATTTTGCCGGAATCATCACGGATGGGTGCAGCCGAGTCAGCGATAATATACTCAGTATTATTTTTTGATATAAGAGTACTGCGTTTACCCAGATGGACAACTTCACCAGAATTTATGACCCGGTCAAATGTGTCTATCATACTTTCTTTATTTGCGGGATCTATAACATTAAATACTTCTTTCAAAGGTGTCCCTTTTGCATTACTGATTGACCAACCAGTCAATTTTTCTGCCACAGGGTTCATGCGAACCACATTATTTTCAGAATCAGTAGTAATAACAGCGTCACCTATACTGTTTAGAGTTAAAGATAAATGCTCTTCATTTTGATTGAGTTCTCTATGATATTGCGCGAGTGACTCGTATATGGTTTTTAATTCAGTGACTTGAAATAGTCGCTGATACCTGTATTCACTATTGTTGGCGGGCTTTGCTCTTAAAGTATTTATATAGTTAGTTATATCTTTCATGGGCACAGCCACAATAAACACAAGAGCTGAAAACAGAATCAAAGTCGGTATTATAATAATAAAAACTAACTGAATAATTGATTCCTGTATTTGATTTTCTAACCTGAGTAATCCTTCTGGTTTTCTAGTGACATATAAAAACTGCTCTGTATTTAAACTATCATAAAAACCAAATTGATCCTGGATAATAAACTGGATAGAATCTGACTTTACAAATTGGAAATTACTTAATGATTTAAGTAATGGTATAAACTTAATTTGTGTACTTACATATCCAATCACAGATCTAGATTCATCTGTACTATAAACAGGTAAAATATAAATCACATCCTGATCATTAACAAACCTGAATTTTATAGCATCAATGCCTTCGATTTTAATTTCAAATGGCAGAGTATTGTCATCTAGTTTTTCAAGCGCCTTTCCATCTACGTCATAAATCATTAAATCAACTGTGTATTTCTGTAAATCAAATGCCGATTTTTTAAAGCGAACGTTGTACCAGTATGCAAATATTTCAGGAGAGTTAATTTGCTGAGTAACTTCTTCCCACTGGCTTAATTCATTTGCAGACTGTTTGATATTTTCAACAGTAAGCTGAATAGAGTGCTCTAACTCAGTAGTTGATGATGCTTCCTGAGACTTATCTATCTTGATCCCGGCTTCTTCAATATTCCTGCTAATCTGGTAGGTAAACACGGTTATAAGAAAGACTATAAATAAAGTAAATATAATTGCATATTGTTTAATACTAAGCAGCATAAACGTATTTAATTACTTAAGAGTGTTTCGACAGCATCAATCAAGTCAAATTCATGCGTCTGATCAAAGAAGTGATTGGCACCGTCAATCAGCATAATTTTATTTGTTGTTTTCTGTAATTGCTGCCTCCAGTTTTTTTCAATACGCTTATCTTCAGTGCCCAGAATTAAAGATATTAATTTTTTATGCTTTAAGATCACGGCATTTGTTTTATCTCTATCCCAATTGTAATAAGACAAAAAGTCACGCGCATAGGTCGGGTATGTTTCACAATAATTTAAGGCGTACTTATCCAGTGGATTCCTTCCCTTTTCTATCGCCTTTCTTGCTTTTTGAGCATGCTCTATGGTTTCTCTGGCAGCTGGCCCTGAAGCATAATATGAAACACTTATCAATATGGTCTGATTAATGGATTTAGCATGATTATTTTCCATGTAATTCAATATAACCAACCCACCAGCACTATGACCTATCAATGTCACTGGTTTTCCTGTTTTTTTATGCAACCAATCTATCCATTGCGCAAGTTCCTTTGCATCTGAATCCATCGAGTGAGTATGTATAGCCTCACAGTCAATGCTTTGTTTTCTATTATTCAGGCCTAGAGATAAGTTTGGGCTTAATACTGTATAACCTGACTCATGTAATGATATAGCCAGCCTGTTAATAGTAGGAAACTCATTTGTTTGAAGAAACCCATGCAACATCAAAACAGGGTTAGCATCACCTTTTCCCTGATAAAAATTAGCATTTATTTTTTTATTTACTGCTGATGTTAACTGTATAGTTTCAGCAAATACAGCTGATGTAACTAAGAAAGCCAGTAAAAGAAAGAAAGATTTTATCAGTAATAAGGGGTGAATTTTCATTTTAAAAACCCAATTAAGCATTTTAGTATTGTAGTTCAATTTAAGCTGATAGTGTTGAAACCAGGTAACAATTGGCCGGTTATGGAGAACGGCTTAAACAGATAACAACATAGCCTGATAACAACACATTCTAATATTACTAATAATTAATTTCATGCCCTGAGTATTCCAAAAATCACAGGCTATTAGCATATTTTGATGGTATTAAACCTGTTGATTTTGTTTGCATATTCCTCGAGAGACCGTGGGAACACGGCTACAGTGTGCACCTGAAGGAGCACCTACAGGGAATAATGAATACTTTATAAAACTTCGGCTAAATCACCTTTGCTTTCTAACCAGGCTTTTCTGTCTGATGCACGTTTTTTTGCTAATAACATATCCATCATTTTATCGCTGTCATCACCGTCTTCTACAATTAACTGAACTAAACGACGAGTATCTGGTGCAATAGATGTTTCGCGTAACTGCATAGGATTCATTTCACCCAGCCCTTTGAATCGGGTTACCTGAACTTTGCCTTTTTTCTTTTCTGCGGTAATTCTATCTAATACGCCCTGCTTCTCTGCTTCATCTAACGCATAGAAAACTTCTTTACCGACATCTACTCTAAAGAGTGGTGGCATGGCAACATAAACATGACCGCTTTCCGTTAGTGTACGGAAATGACGTAAAAATAATGCGCATAATAAAGTCGCGATGTGATATCCATCCGAGTCTGCATCTGCGAGTATGCATATTTTTCCATAACGTAAACCGGATAAATCATCCGAATCCGGATCGACACCAATGGCAACTGAAATATCATGTACTTCCTGTGAAGCTAATATCTGATCTGCATCCACTTCCCAGGTATTTAGTATTTTTCCGCGTAATGGCATTATTGCCTGATTGTTTCTATCTCTGGCCTGTTTGGCCGAGCCACCCGCTGAGTCACCTTCTACTAAAAACAGTTCAGTCAGGTTTGCATCCGATGAGCTACAGTCGGCTAACTTACCCGGTAATGCGGGACCCGATGTGACCTTTTTACGGGCAACTTTTTTACCGGCTTTTAAACGTTTCTGGGCATTATCAATTGCCAGCATGGCAATCAGTTCACCCTGATCTGTGTTCTGATTTAACCACAGGCTAAACGAATCTTTTACCACACCGGAAACAAAGGCAGCACATTCTCTTGAAGAGAGTCTTTCTTTTGTTTGCCCTGAGAACTGTGGATCTAATAATTTTACTGAAAGAATGTAACTGACTTTTTCCCAGACATCTTCCGGGCTGAGTTTTACACCACGGGGTAACAGGTTTCTAAATTCACAAAACTCACGTATCGCTTCTGTTAAACCTGTGCGTAAACCATTAACATGGGTACCACCCTGCGCAGTGGGTATTAAATTTACGTAAGACTCGCCTACTGAATCACCGCCTTCTGGCAACCATAACAATGCCCAGTCAACTGCTTCATGCTCTGAAGACAGCGCACCGGTAAACGGTCCTTTAGGTAATAATTCATAACCTTTCAGACTATCCATTAGATAGTCTTCTAAACCATCTTCGTAATACCACTCTGAACTTTCAGCTGTTTTTTCTTCTCGAAAAGTGACTTTTAAACCAGGACACAATACGGCTTTTGCTCTAAGTACATGTTTGAGCTGTATAACTGAAAATTTAGGTGAATCAAAATATTTAGCTTCAGGCCAGAAACGAATCTGTGTGCCGGTATTTTTCTTACCAACCGTGCCAATTTCTTCAAGATCCTTAATCTTGTCGCCATGAGCAAAAGTAATAGAAAAAACTTTGCCGTCACGGCGTATCTCAGCTTCAACCTTATCAGACAGAGCATTCACCACGGAAACCCCTACACCGTGCAAACCACCTGAAAATTTATAATTATCATTTGAAAATTTACCGCCGGCATGAAGTTTGGTCATAATCACTTCTATGCCTGGCAGCCCTTCTTCAGGGTGAATATCCACCGGCATACCCCGACCATCGTCAGTTACACCCAGTGAGCCATCTTTATATAAGACAACTTCTATCTTACTGGCATGGCCAGCTACCGCTTCATCGACACTATTATCTATGACTTCCTGCGCCAGATGGTTGGGGCGGGTAGTATCGGTATACATGCCAGGGCGTTTTTGTACCGGCTCTAAACCTGTTAAAACTTCAATGGCGGAAGCATCGTATGAACTCATTCAATATTCTCTTAATCAATCTGGATTTTGGAGAACTATAAAAGACTTGGAGCTAAGACGCAATTTGTCTATCAGGTAAATGCCGGAATTGCGTTGTAAGCTTAGACATATCTATAACATGGGCTGACGATCACGCATGATGCTGGCGAGCATTTATGTGTATGAGGCGTTTCACATTACATTTTATTTCGTCAGATAAAGCCACCTCCTACAATAAAATAGCTACATTTGAATTTTATACTAGATATTCGTATAGACACCCCAGAGTTCCCCCCTGAGCAAATCAGGTTTCACATTCTGCCGTAATATCCCGTAGAATGCCGATATGAGTCTTGAAGCCGCAAACCCCAATATAAACGCCACTGTTACCGCCTCGGCTGGAAGCGGTAAAACCTATATGCTGGTCACTCGCATCGTGCGATTACTACTTGAAGATGCACAACCAGGCAGTATTCTAGCTCTCACGTTTACACGTAAAGCAGCGGCTGAAATGCAACAACGCCTGTCTGAACGTTTATATCAACTCGCAACCGTAGATGATGAAAAGTTGTTTAAATTACTTAATGAACTTGATTTAGGTAAGGAATATCAACAAAAAGCCCGTGCTTTATATGAAGCCCATCAATATTGTGATTACCCGGTTCGCACTCTCACCTTCCATTCATTCTGTCAGGATTTATTAGCCCGGTTTCCACTGGAGGCAGATGTACCGCCTAATTTTGATTTACTGGAAAGTGCTGATTTACTTATTCAACAGGCAAGAGACGCTTTATTTAATGTAGCCACACTGGATATGCAGGGCGAGCTTTCAAAGCATTTACAGCAATTAATGAAACTGTGTGGGGGGCTGTTTAACCTTGATAAGGTTCTTAACAGTTTTTTACAACATAGAAGTGACTGGTGGGCTTACACTGATAATGAAGAAACTAACAAAGCCAGTTTCGCCAGCCAGCGGTTGGCCACTAAACTTGGCTACTCTTCAGACACCGATCCACTAACGCTATTTTTTAATGCTGACCTTAAGCACACACTAAAAGAGTTTGCTCAGTTATTAGTTAAAGCTGCGGGTAAGAAAAACCTGCAGTCTGCAGATGATTTAGCTAACTGGCTGGTTGATGCAAGGACAGATAGTAAAAGTTTTAATATTATACGCAGCTGTTTTCTAACCCAGAAAGATGAAGCTTTGTCTGCGGGACGTAAAGATACTAAAGCGCTGCGAAAAAAGCTGGGTGATGATGCCGCAGAAGAATTTCTGGATGTTCACCAGCACATAAGCCAGCAAATTATTGACACCCTCGACCAGCTTAATAAACAACATTGCTGGCAGCTAAACCATCACTGGTTTTATTGCGGTGAAAAACTCATTGAGCACTATCAAACATTAAAAACCCAGCAGCGTTTACTAGACTTCACAGACCTTGAATGGCGCAGTTATAAATTACTTCAGGATTCTGAAAATGCGCTGTGGATTCAATACAAGCTCGACCAACAAATACAACATTTATTGATTGATGAATTTCAGGATACTAACCCGACTCAATGGCAGTTAATTTTACCCTTACTGGAAGAAATGGCTGCTGCAGAATCTGAAAAACACCGCAGTGTATTTTTGGTGGGTGATGAAAAACAGTCTATTTACAGTTTCCGCCGGGCTAAACCTGAATTACAACAACAGGCTGCAAACTGGCTAGAACAAAACCTGAATGCTCAGGCATTTCCTCTGAATAAATCATGGCGCTCATCACCGGCTATTATTGAAACTGTTAATGCAGTTTTTTCTCAGGATGAATATCAGAAAAATTTACCCGGTTTCATTCAACATGAAACACACCTTAAAAATCTGCCGGGAAAAGTTGAAGTTTTACCTCTGTGGAAAATGAGCGACCTTGACGATAAAATTGAACCGGTTTATTGCCGTAACCCCTTAAAAGAAGCAAGGGCAGAAGCAGCTGGCATCCACCAGAAAGAAGCCAGACAGATTGCACAACATATTCAACAACTAATAAAAAATAAAACTGCCATTACTGATGATGATTCACAACGAGCGGTTACTTATAACGATATTTACATACTGGTTAGAAAACGCGCTCACGTTGCTGACTATGAACAGGCATTAAGAGATGCAGGCATTGCTTATTTGGGCACTAACCGGGGCACTTTTTTATCCTGTTTAGAAATACAGGATATGGAAGCCCTGCTTGATACCTTGCTAACACCATTTAACAATCTTGCACTGGCTCAGGTATTGAAATCACCTCTGTTCAGTGCCAGTGATGATGATCTTCAAATACTGGCATCACATAACTTTCAGGGCCACTGGTTTGAAAAACTGGAGCTGTTATCGAATGAACTTGATGACCAGCACCCGCTAAAACGTGCCTGGCATTTTTTATCTATCTGGAGAGCACTGGCAGATAAAATCCCTGTGCACGATTTACTCGATAAAATATTTTCACAGGCTGATGTATTAGAACGTTATAAACGTTCGACACCTGAAGCATTACAGGCAAGAGTGCAGGCAAATTTAACCCTGTTTCTTGAAATGGCTCTGGATTTAGACAGTGGACGCTACCCTAGCCTGATGCACTTTCTTTTTCATTTACGAAGTCTGCGACATACCCAGAGCGATGCGCCAGATGAAGCACCAATGGAAACCCGTGAGCCAAGGGTACGCATTATGACCATACATGCCAGCAAAGGACTCGAAGCTCCGGTAGTGTATCTAGCAGATACCATTACTGGCGCTAAAGACAGATCATCCTTAAGCACTTTAGTAGACTGGCCTGTAGAAGATAAACGTCCCGAACATTTTCAACTGGTTCCATCTTCTAAACTTCAGGATAGTACAACCAGAGAGTTAACTAAGCAGTCAAAAGAGGCATTACAAAAAGAAGACGCTAACCTGTTATATGTTGCGATTACTCGCGCCAGACAATATTTATTTATCAGCGGCTGCCAACCAGACAGAGGACCTTTTACCAACTGGTATCAACCCATTTTTACTGCCTTACAAACGTTAACCGGTAATACAGAAGACGAACAGCTTACCTACCCTTTTGGGACACAGTTAAACTGTGATGATACTGAAACAACCTCAATTGAAGTTGATAATATTGTTGACATAGACATTGCATTAACAAAAAAAATAGTCAGCCACGAAAAACCTCAGACAATGCTTGCACCCAGCCGATTAGAAAGAAATGCTGCTTATTTTAATAATGATGAAAATTTCATTGGAAAAAATAACGCCGGAAGTAACACTGAGAATAGTCAATCTGCAAAAACACGTGGTATAGCCATTCATCGGATGCTCGAATTATTAAGTCAAAATCAAAATTTAACTAGTCAGAATATTTTACAGAAAATTATTTTTGAATTGCATATTGAAGATGAGGACGAACTGCAAGACTGGTTAACCATTGCGACCTCAAATTACAGTCACCCTGAATTACAGTCTATTTTTAACCCTGACAATATTATTAAAGTGTATGACGAATGCCCCGTTCAATACTCCAGAGATGATCGCCTAGTATATGGCATTATTGACCGGCTTATCGTTGAACAAAACGATGTCACCATTGTTGATTACAAAACACATCAGCATGCTAATAAAAATAATTTGCACGAATTGTCAGTACCATATCAACAACAAATGTCACTTTATGCTGATGGTTTAAAACAGTTATGGCCTGACAGACAAATAAAGAGTTATTTGCTGTTTACTGAATGTTCAGAATTGTTTGAGGTTGATGTATAAAACAGATAGAAGAAAATTATTTTATCTGATGGTGAGCGATGTTATGCCTGAGAAAAGACTATATGACTAACTTATTCGTGAACTATAAATAGTTACGACACAACCTTATAAAAGGTGTGCCGTAATTTTCATTTAATTAAGCTTGGCTGTATTTACAGAATTTAACATTTTTAATAATTTATCTGAAGGCACGTATCCTCCAATCAGTTCACCTGATTCAAGCATTATGCCTGGCGTTCCCCTGATACCTAAATCTGTAGCAAGCATCTTATGTTTATTGATCGGGTTATCACACGTTTTTGCTTCAACCATTCCACCACTTTTAGCTATATCCATCGCTTTGGTTCTATCTTTAGCACACCAGACTGATACCGATGTTGCCATGCTCTTCTGCCCCTTGAATGGCACAAAGATATAACGTACTTTCACACCGTTATTCATGTAATCAGCCATTTCTTTGTGTAACTTCTGACAATAATAACAATCAACATCTGTAAAGACAGTGATAGTGTGCTTCACTTCATCTTTTGGCGTATAAACAAGCATATTTTTTTCACCCAGATTATTTAATAAATCAAGGTGAATAACATCACGAGCAGTGTCTGTAAGGTTCTCCCGCGTTTTCATATCAATTAGATCGCCATCAAAAAAATATCCAATGTCTTTTGTCATGTACATGATCTCTTTACCCGAGACTACCTCATAGAAACCCGCAATTGGTGTTTCTTTTACAGATACTTGCGCACCGGGAGGCAAACGTTTTGCCAGAGTTTCTTTTAATTGCTTAATACCAGCTTCATCGGCATATACCGAAGAGACAAGACCAGATGTTAATGCAGACACCAGCGCCAATACCATCAGGCCGGGTTTTAATAATAATTTCATAAACTTAATTCTCAATATTTTAGTATTCTGTATAGGTAGACAGGACAGATTATAATTAATTCCAGACATAAATAACTCGTTTTCTATTATTTTTTGTCAAAAAGCGGCTAATTGCACCAGAAAGCGCTATCAGGCACGGGGATGATGCTGCTGATAAATTTCCTGTAATCGCTGATTTGCCACATGGGTATAAATTTGAGTCGTGGAAATATCGCTATGACCCAACAACATCTGCACAACGCGCAAATCAGCGCCATGATTCAATAAATGAGTCGCAAAGGCATGCCTTAATGTATGAGGTGACAGTATTCCTGCATCTATATTGGCCAGTGTTGCATAACGTTTAAGTAAGTACCAGAAGGCCTGTCGGGTCATTCCCTTACCCCGACGGGTTACAAAAAGTGCATTACAGGGTTGATGTTGCGCCATCAAACTAACTCTGGCGCACTTTATATAAGACAACAAATAATCGATGGCTTCTTCACCCAGTGGCACTAACCGCTCTTTCCCACCCTTCCCCATTACACGTACCACACCCGGATCTAACGAAACCTGTGAAAACTCCAGCCCAACTAACTCACTTACCCTTAACCCCGTGGCATAAATGGTTTCCAGCATGGCTTTATCTCTGATTCCCAGATCATCATTTAAGTCTGGTGCATTTAAAAGATCTTCAATCTGCTGTTCTGTCAGTGTTTTAGGTAATGGCTGTTCTGGCTTAGGCGCCTCAATTAACGCCACTGGATCAATCTGTATCTTTCTCTCACGCAACAACCAGGCGTAAAAACGCCTCATTGAAGACAATAATCTTGCGGCACTGCGGTTTTTACTGCCTATTTCAAATCGGTGAGCAAGAAATGCCTGTAAATCTACCTGCTCAGCTTTGAGTAAATTGCGCTTATTTTCAAATAGCCATAATGCCAGATTCGACAAATCGTTTTTATATGCAGACAGGGTATTCTGGCTGAGACCGTGCTCCATCCATAAAGCATCCAGAAAACGCTCTAATAGTGCCTGTTCACCTGAGGGTAATTGATCGACTATTGCCATTTTTAACGCACATACCTCTGGAATTTATATAAGTTGAGATCTTTGCTCGATACATTCACAAATAAAAATAGCTAAAATCCCCCTGTTTTTCGTTAGAAAACCTATCAATAACAAGTTATTAACTGCGTTTTCTACCTTAATCAGAAAAATTTTAACTCATTTTTCTTTCGCGTCTGTATCGAGCGAAGGTCTTAAATTGATTTATGATAAAATGCTGCTCTGATAATAACTTACACTGAACCAACGTTAAATACAGTAGATACAATTTAAAAGTAAGCATTCAATCCATGGAAAATATAAACCCACAAAGTCAGGTTACTTACCTTATTCTCGCCGGTGGTCGTGGACAAAGAATGCACGGTGTCGATAAAGGTTTAATGTTATGGCAGGGCAAACCCATGATTGAGCACATAACTCAATATATTGGAATTCCACCAGACAAAATAATTATCAGTGCAAATCGAAATTTAGACATTTATGAAAATTACGCAGAAAAAGTTATTCAAGATGATGCCTGTGACATTGATGGAGACTACCAGGGGCCACTAGCAGGTATTTTAAGTGCCATGCAGGTTTGCACAACTCCTTACCTGCTCTGTTTACCCTGCGACTCACCTGTGCCCCCTGACAACCTTTTAAAAAACCTCTGCCATTGCATTCATGAACAGAATAAAAAATCTGCTCTGTGTCATGACGGAGAAAGGTTACAGCCCTTATTTTCATTATTAAACTGTGAGCACAAACACCTGTTAAGAGAGTTTTTGCTACAGGGGCGACGTAAAGTGCATGATTTTTTTTCATTAATAGACCCAGCAATCTGTGATTTTTCATCACAGAGAAATCACTTTAATAATTTCAATCGTCCGGATGATATGAACTAATGTCTAATCAAAGAGAAAAAATATCCTACGAAAAGCCATTATTAGGTTTTGCAGCCTTTAGTGGCACTGGAAAAACCACTTTATTACTTAAGCTCATACCCGAACTCAAACAACGGGGTTTACGCATTGCGGTTATAAAACATGCTCACCATAATTTTGATATGGATACGCCGGGCAAAGATAGTTATGAATTGCGTAAAGCCGGTGCAGTCCCTATGTTAATTTGCTCCAGTAAACGTACGGTTATTACAATAGAGAATGAAACTGAAGCAGACCCGACATTACAACAAATGTTAACGCATATTCCTGCAGATTCTATCGATATGATATTAGTCGAAGGTTTTAAAAAATGGCCATTCGACAAAATTGAACTGCACCGGGAAAGCACAGGAAAACCATTAATGTATCCGGATGATGACAAAATTATTGCGATTGCACACGATGATAAGACACCATTGAAAGATACCAACTTACCCCAACTTGATATTAATAATGTTAATGCAATAGCCGATTTTGTTATTCAGTACCATCAACAGCACGGATCGTAGCCTGAGTGCAGCATAACTAAACGAAATTTTAATAATTTGCCTATAAATATAAAGAAGACACTATCATGATTAAGAAACAAGCCTCATGTAATGATGAGTTCGACCCTAATTCACTTAGCTTTGAACAGGCATTAGAAAAAATTCAACAAAGCATACAAGCAATTAAAGGCAAAAAAAATGTCACTATTCGTGAAGCAGCGGGGCACATTCTCGCTGAAGATGTTACTTCACCTTTAGATGTGCCTCCTTTTGTTAACTCTGCCATGGATGGTTACGCTATTAATGCATCAGACATCCCCCAATCAGGTGATGCCGAACTTAAAGTAACTGGAAAATCATTTGCCGGTGCACCCTTTAACGGCAGCATTAAATCGGGGGAAACTATTCGTATTATGACAGGAGCAGTTGTTCCCGATGGTGCCGATACCGTCATTATGCAAGAACATGCTGAAGTAAACGGAGACAATATTAAAATTGGTTCAGAGCACAAAGCAAAACAGAATGTGCGTAACCCCGGTGATGACTTCTTCACAGGTGATACGATAATTAAAGCAGGTGAACGTTTATCACCCGCAAAACTTGGGTTACTTGCATCCGTTGGTGTAACCGAGTTTAAAGTCATCAGAAAACCGGTAGTGGCCTTCTTTTCAACCGGTGATGAATTAAAAGGCGTCGGTCAAAATCTTGAGCCCGGTGATATCTATGATAGTAATCGATATATTTTATTTGGTATGTTACAAAAAATGGGTGTTGAATGTATCGATATGGGTGTCGTCGCCGATATTAAAGAAGAAATTGAACTGACTTTAAAAGAAGCGGCAAATATTGCTGATCTGGTTATCACATCCGGTGGAGCATCAGTTGGTGAAGCCGATTTCATTAAAATAATATTAGATGAGATTGGTGAGGTGGGTTTCTGGAAAATAGCCATGAAACCAGGCAAACCTTTAGCATTTGGTCATATAAACGATACTATTTTCTTTGGTTTACCCGGCAACCCGGTTTCCGCAATGGCGACATTTTATCAGTTTGTACAACCCAGTTTACGTTTACTGGAAGGTGAATCCATTACTGCACCGGTAAAATTACAGGCGAGATGTATTTCTAAACTAAAAAAACGTCCGGGACGAACTGATTTTCAACGCGGAATTATGTCCAGCGATGAAAACGGACAATTAGTTGTTGATACAACCGGTATACAGGGTTCACATATGCTGAGTTCAATGGCAAAAGCGAACTGTTTTATTGTTTTAAAACGTGATGCAGGTGATGTTGAGCCAGGAGAAACAGTTGAAGTGCAGCCGTTTAATGAATTAATTTAATATTTTTACCTGATATTACTCAAAACTTATAAAATATTACCCATAAAAAAAGCCACATCCTTTCGGATGTGGCTTTTTTTTATAGATTATTGCTAACCTATGAGCTCATAAAGCTTATTTACGCTTTTTTGCTTTGCGTTTTTTAGGCTTTAGAGATTTTTCCATCTTAGAAAGCTGCTGCTTAGTCCACTTTGCAACAAACTTAGCAATAGCTGCTTCTTTGTTACCAGCCATCTTAATCAGTGCCGCTTCACGTTTTGCAGCTGTTTGCAGCTCTTCACGTGCTGCTTTCAGATCTGCCTGAACAGCGCTGATTTGAGCTTTTATTGCTTTCTTAGCTTCTGCAGCTTTTTGTGCTGCTGCTTTTTTCTTAGCTGCTGCTTCTTTTTTCTTAGCTGCTGCTATTTTGCGTTTAGCTGCTGCTGCTTTCTTTTTAGCTGCTGCTGCTTTTTTCTTAGCTGCTGCTGCTTTCTTTTTAGCTGCTGCTGCTTTTTTCTTAGCCGCTGCTGCTGCAGGTTTTTTCTTAGCTACTGGTTTTTTCTTAGCTACTGCTTTTTTAGCAACTACTTTTTTTACTGCTTTTTTCTTTTTACGGGCCATTTTATTATTCCTATTCATCGGGTTGATGCACAGATTATAATTCGTATTTTCTATTTTACAAATAAATCAAGCATTTAAAGTGCTCTTTTTTTAAAAAAACTTAGTTTTTTTGCAAAAAAAACCTGAAACAGGGTTCAGGTTTAATTTTTTTACTAATTTTTAGTATTTTTTAATTTTTTTGGTTTTTAAGTTTCAAACAAAAAAAACTCATTTATTTTTGTTTGAAACTTATATTTTTACACTTAAACCCGTTAAATTAAAAAACAGATAGTCGAAGTTTTTTACACTTTTTCACCTCAAAGATCATTCTTAAATTATTCGATTTACATTTTTAAAAATGAAATCCTGTTTGCACAAATGCGCCATATGAAGAATCATCACCAGCAACTAAAGCAACATCAAGATTAAATCCTAACCAGAAACCAAGACCAACAGAATATAAATCAGGGTCTGTTGCACCACTGGCTAAATTAGATTGATAACCTACACGTAATTGCACAACACTAAACGCATCAATTTCTGCACCCACAGCTAATGATTTAGATGGGTTTTCAAATGCAATTGGATCACGCTCAGTTAAATCCATATCTGCAGCAAGTGTCATAAAACCAAAATCAAATGCGGCACCTGCGCGTAAATGAGTATCAAAATCTACATCAATACCTGAACTTGTGGTTTTTGTATCTTCAATTAGATTTTTTGCAACCAGACCGACTCTAAAAGTATCAATAACACTTAAAACAACACCGGCATCAACCGTTGTAAAACTGCCAAGGTCTTCTGTATCCAGATCTTTTATATCTTCAATATCGGCTGTAGAAAGAGGTGATGAATATTCAATAGAATCAACCTGTACAAATCGAGGTGTAACACCAACAGACAACTGCATACCCGCAAAAGATAAATCTGTACCCATTGGTAGACCAATTTCGGTAATTGCAACACCTAAAGCATCAACAACTGCATCAGGTTCTACTAGATTAGTCGGAGTTGGGATAATAACACTCCCTTCTCTTATTCCAGCAGAAACAACCACATCCGCACGAGCAGTAATACCCCAGGTAAAATTTTCACCGGATGATACAAATGCTACATTAGGTATAACCGCACCAATAACACTGGCACCATCAAGATCATTCAATATTGCTATCTGTCTATCAAGTTCTTCTGGAGTAGTAGGTGTACCAATCGCCTGAAACTCATCAACCAGATCAATCACATTACCATCATCAATAGCCTGTACGCCTAATGCTGGTAATAATAGTGCATAGCTATCATCATTTTCATTTACTGATAACATTCCCGGATTTGAAAGAGCCGCAGTTGTTATACCACCGGTTGCAACACTGACATTACCCATAGCAACTGATCTGGCATCAAAAAAACCATAAGGCAAGGCATGTACGTTTGACAGTGAGGCAGCAATTAAACCTGCAGTAAGCAGACTTCTTTTCATCATAATAATCTCCAGCAAATAAATATTGTTTGTACATAGTTTATATCAAAAAAAAGAAAAAGCAGGAAAACGCCTACCAGAGGGTATTAAAATAATGATTAATGCATGATTTTGAGCAATCCGTTACAATTTTGCCTACTTTGTATTATTCAACTGGATAAAAATGCCCGATTCAAACTCAGCTGCCCCGGTTTCTTTGTTTAGACGCCTGATGGCTATTATTTATGATTCATTCCTGATAATTGGTTTATGTATGCTGGTAGCCGGTACGATTAGTATCGTAAACACATTTATTATGAATGGCGGCAATGCCATTACAGATGAACACCCTCTATATCTATTGCATCAGATTATTATTCTAAGCACCATATTTATTACCGGTTTGTTTTTTTATATCTACTTCTGGTCTCGTGGCGGGCAAACACTGGGTATGAAAACATGGATGTTATTACTAATATCGGATGATGGAAGCAATATTGACAGGAAACAGGCCACAATTCGTTCATTGAGTGCTGTTTTATCCTGGAGTGTATTTGGCCTGGGTTTTTTATGGAGCTTAATTGATTCAAAAAATCGCACCTGGCATGACATTCTGTCATCTTCACATCTGGTGCAATTAGAAAAAAAATAATTTTAAATTTATTTAGATATGATTTTGACTAAAAAATCTATTTCTCTGTGTACTCCCTGTACTACTTCACCTTACGTAACGCATAAAGACTCACCATTGCAGCAAACAGTATCGGTGCTGATGCGCTGATAAACGGATAAACATGATTAACCTGACCGAGATGATTTACCGTACGATTTAGTAAATAAAAACCGATACCCAGCAATAAACCCACCAACATACGATTTCCAGCTCCGCCACTGCGCTGTGAGCCAAAAATAAACGGTAATGCAATTAACAGCATCACCAGACTGGAAACCGGAGTAAAAACCTTTATCCAGAATGCCAGTTCATAATGACTTGAATCCAGATCATTATTTTTTAGATAACTGCTGTATTTATATAAATCGATTGCAGACATATTATCCGGCTCAACACTAACCACATTAAATAAGTCAGGGTTTAACAGTTTTTTCCACACTTCCGAGTCAACTGTTTTACTTTCTACCTGATCGTGACTAAAGTCTGTCTGCTGAATACCATCCAGCCTCCATTGACCATTTATATAATGTGCAGATTTTGCATGTGTCACTTTTATTAATTTATTATCTTTGGATAACTCATATATATTTACCTGCCCCAGATTCATGCCCGGTAACACATGACTTACATGCAGAAAACGCTGCCCATCACGTGCCCAGAAGCCCCCTTTACCTGCAAGCCTGATTGTTTGCTGTAAACCTTCAGCTCTAAGTGTTTGAGCCTGTCGCTCACTGACAGGTACAACCAGCTCACCAATGAATGCGATAAAAACCAGTAAAATAAAACCGGCTCTTAATACCGAAAACACAATACGCATAATAGACACACCGGCTGCCCGCATAACTGTAAATTCACTATTACCGGCTAGTGTACCCAGACTTAATAAACTTCCGATTAATACCGCTGTTGGAAATATTTCATATAAACGTTTTGGCAAACTTAATAATACAAACAGAGCCGCTTCCAGCATGCTGTATTGCCCTTTCCCAACATCATCCATTTCAGAAACAAAATCGACAAAGGCAAGTAATGCACCAAGCACGAGTAATACCATTAATGTGCCACTAATAACCGCTCTAGCTATATAGTTATCCAAAATTCTCATGATGTTTTAACCACAGAATTAAGCTGACGAGGTTTTAACTGAGATAGAAATTGTTTTATGCCACCAGCTCGTTTTAACCACCAGTAAATAATTAACGATATGGCGAAGCCATGCACCCACCATAAACCCAGCCATTCTGGCACTTTCTGTTTTTCTACCCAGCTTTGTCCAATACCTAATAGATTGGAATAAATTAGATAAATTAAAATGGCCAGAGCCAGTTTGGAATAACGACCTTTACGTGGCGTGGTATAACTTAAAGGCAGGGCTAAAATAGCAAGTAAAAAAGCGCCTATAGGTAAAGACAAACGCCAATGTAATTCAGCGCGATAATCAACCCTGTTTGAACTCCACAAATCACCCGTTGAAACTGCTTTTTTACGACTTACTTTTCGCACTAACTGTTGTTCAGGCAGGTATATTCCTTTTTTTTCATATTGAGTAATTCGAAAATCAGATGTTCCGGGCTCCCCCTCATAGGTCTGACCATTTTCAAACATAATAAAGGATCGCCCTTCCTCATCTTTATAACGCCTGGCTACATCAGCTGATTCAATATTATCTAGCAGCTTATTTTTAGTGTTTTTATTCGTCTGATGCAAAAACACATTAAACATTTCGGTTCCGTCGTCAGACTGGCGCTGCAAAAACATAATTGCATCACTTTTTTTCGCTGCATTAAACCGCCCGGCAGTTAAACCCGTCAGTTCTGAGCGGTTTTCAATTTCTGACTTTAACAGTTCAGCCTGCTGAGAAACCCAGGGCATCATAAACAGAGTGAGGTATAACATAACGCCGGTGACCGGTAGAACAACCATGAGTAATGGTCGATATAAACGCATCAAGCCTACACCGCAAGCGCCCAGAGCCGCCATTTCGTTATCTTTATAAAGACGACTAAAACTGAGTAATACCCCTAGATAAAGACTCAAAGGAATAAGTAAAATAAGATAACGAGCACCGGTAAACAATAATAGAGCCCATACCGCATCACCCGGAATAACACCTTCTGCTGCTTTTCCCAGTAATCTGGCCAGAGTACCACTCAGTAAAATGAGCATAAGAACCAGAGTCACCGCCAACCAGGTTAATAATAATTCCCTTGATATATAACGGTCGATTATAGTGAAATAACGATTTAACATCGGTTTTTAGAGTCTTTATCCATAATTTTGTAGATGAGGGGTATTCTACCCTAAGTATAGTTTTAATTTATGATGCATAATTAGCTATAGTTATCTTGCCATATAACAACAAAATCACACTTTTTAAAATAAAGTACACTTTTTTAGTATTTAGCTCTGTATAAACTGCCAAAAATTGCATAAAATCCACCTCCCCTTTATACATATTTTGTAGGGCACCTTTATCTATTAACTGTGTCCTATAATATCCGCAGGCCGTTATATAACATACAAAGCCTGTTATCTGAACACGACTACTATGGAGTAATTATGGAATTTTCGGTTAAGAGCGGCAGCCCTGAAAAGCAGCGCATTTCATGTGTTGCAGTAGGGGTTTTTGACTCCCGTAAACTTTCACTTTCAGCACAGATATTAGACGATTCCAGCGATGGATTTATATCCAATTTAATTCGTCGCGGTGAATGCGAAGGCAAATTAGGCCAGACATTATTACTGCATAATGTACCAAACACTTTATGTGACCGAATTTTACTGATTGGTTGTGGCCGTGAAAAGCATTTTGATATTAAAGCATTTCAAAAAGCCAATCATGTTGTCTCAACATTTCTGGATGACCGGGGTGCAACCGAAGTATTCTCATGCATCACCGAACTCAATGTAAAAAACCGTAATTCTGCCTGGAAAGTTAGCCATGCAGTACAGGCAACTGAAGACTCACTTTATACTTTTAACCAGTTAAAAAGTAAAAAGGAAAATACTCGTCGCCCATTACGCAAAGTTATATTCAGTGTACCTAGTCGCCGGGAATTACCCGATGGTGAACAGGCCGTACGTGAAGGCATGGCTATTTCATCAGGTATAAAACTAACCCGCGATCTGTCTAACCTGCCGGGTAACATATGTACTCCTACATATCTTGCAGAAGTTGCAAAAAATCTGGAAATAACCCATCGCGGCTTTAAAACAGAAATACTTGAAGAAGATGATATGGAAAAACTGGGCATGGGCTCATTTTTATCTGTTTCACGAGGCTCACGACAGCCAGCAAAACTCATTAGCATGCAACACATGGGTGGGGATAAAAATCAGAAACCCATCGTATTTGTTGGTAAAGGCGTTACATTTGATTCGGGCGGCATAAGCCTCAAACCCGGCGGGGCTATGGATGAGATGAAATATGACATGTGTGGGGCAGCAAGTGTAATGGGTGTGATGAGTGCCTGTGCTGATTTGCAACTTCCATACAATATTATTGGCATTATCCCGGCTACAGAAAACATGCCTGATGGTCTGGCAACAAAACCCGGTGACATCGTTACCAGCATGTCGGGCTTAACGGTTGAAGTTCTTAATACCGATGCAGAAGGCCGTTTAATATTATGTGATGCATTAACCTATGCTCAAAAATTTGATCCGGATGTGGTTATTGATATTGCAACATTAACCGGTGCCTGCATAGTTGCACTCGGGAGTCATACTGCGGGTCTTTTAGGTAATCATAACCCTCTCATTAATGATCTGTTAAATGCGGGTCGTGATGCGGGTGACCGTTGTTGGGAGCTACCTTTATTTGATGACTACCAGCAACAGCTGGACAGTAATTTTGCCGACATCGCGAATATTGGTGGTAAAGAAGCTGGCACAATTACAGCCGCCTGTTTCCTTTCGCGCTTTACTAAGAAATATCATTGGGCGCATTTAGATATTGCCGGTGTCGCGTGGAATTCAGGTAAGAATAAAGGTGCTACCGGCCGACCTTTACCTTTATTAATGCAATATGTATTTGACCGTATAGCTGAGACTAAATGATCTCTGTTGATTTTTACATTTTACCCGACGACCAATCTGACAGCTTACAGAAATATGCCTGTAAACTGGCAGAAAGCCACTGGCAGTCGGGTAAACGTGTGTTAATTCAAACGGACTCGGTTGATGAAAGCAAATCAGTCGATACTCTTTTGTGGAGTATTCGTAATGACAGTTTTATTCCGCATGGTATCGCAACGTTAGAACCCTCAGACCAGCAACAACCTATTCTAATTTCACATCAGAAAATAAATGATCAGAATTTCCAGTCTATTATAAATTTATCTTCTCGCCCCGCAGATTTAACAAAAGAAAACGAATTGAGCATTGAAGAAATACTCAATCAGAATGAACAACGCAAGCAGTCGGGGCGACAAAATTACAAAACATATAGAGAATCAGGTTATACGCTAGAGCATCATACACTGGAGAGCATTGATGACTGATTTAGAAAATAACATCCCGACACTGACAGACATTTCACATCCGGGCAATGACGATATGTTAAATCATTTTGATGCACATCAATTTGATGAACAACCAGAAGAAACAGAATCATTATTTACACTTGAAAATGCCAGTGAGTCTGAGAATAAAAGCGAACCTGAAAATACAGTTATTGATGATATTCCATCTATAAAAATAGATGATGAAAACACAACCGATATGGACTCACAGGATTTCTCAGAAGCAATGCAGTCAATTGCAAATAAAGCAATTGAGAATGAACTTGATAGTAATGACTTAAAAGAAAAAATTGATCAGGCAATAAACAATGCTATACCTGGCATAACTTTACAGTTGAAAGAACAACTCTATAAACAGTTTAATATTTGATTATATATTTTATATCGGTAAAATGCGCACAATTAAAAGGAATTGATAATTGTTTTTTGAATAAATAAATTCTGAAAGTAATTTATATAATTTCTAATGCTGTATTAATTATTTAAAGGATTTTATTTATGCGTACCGGTATTTCATTCTTACTTTCTTTATTCGCCTGCTTTACAGTTTTTAATCTACAGGCTGAAGAAGCACCAAAAAAATTCAATATCGGCATTGGCACTTATGCGATGACGATTGCCTACACCGACTCTTTTTTTATTGATGATGATTTCATCGGCAGCTCATTTAACGCATCATATGCAATTTCAAATAATATCGCCATACGTGGAAATTTATATTCTATGACACATGATGATTTTTCATCATTGGATGTTGATGGTGTTGATATCGCAATGCTATTTGGGTCCGGCCTTGAGAATCTGGGATTTAAGGCATATTTAGGTGGCGGTATTTTTAATGAGGACTGGAAGGCTTTAGGCGCCACAGAAAGTTTCAGCGGCCTTCAACTAAATGGCGGTATTGGATATAACTGGGATGCAGTATCACTTGATTTCATGTTAGGCATTAGAGAAACGAGTGATTATGAAGATTTTTTAGGTGCTGATGCCGCTTCAGTATCAAGCTCATTAAGTCTTTCTCTTAGATTTTAACTCCCTGTTTTTCTACTTTTTCACCCAGAGCTCGCCTCTTATAAACAGGCGAACTCTGGGTAAGTGTAAATTGATGATACAAACTTACTCATCAATTTCGCATTACTATGCAGTTAGACATCATCTAGTCTCCAGTGCCTTCTAATAATAAAATTAGATATCTGTAACTATTCAACCATCTGATTAATGAAAAACTCGGGATAATCCCCGACTTAGGCTATAATTCCGCTTCTTTTTACAAGTAAAACCAAGATATCCATGGAAACAACTTACAATCCGCAATCTATAGAGCAAAACTGGTATAAAACCTGGGAAGAAAAGGGTTATTTCACCCCTCAGACCAAGGCTGATGCAGATAATTACTGCATTATGATTCCACCGCCTAATGTCACCGGCACATTACATATGGGTCATGCTTTTCAGGACACCATAATGGATGCCCTGACACGTTATCACCGTATGAAAGGTGATAATACGTTATGGCAGCCCGGCACCGATCACGCAGGTATTGCTACTCAAATGGTTGTAGAGCGTCAGCTTGCTGCAGATGATCAGTCTCGTCATGATTTAGGACGAGATAAATTTATTGAAAAAGTATGGGACTGGAAAGAACAATCAGGCGGTGCGATTACTCAACAGTTGCGTCGTATGGGTGGCTCCCTTGACTGGGAGCATGAACGTTTCACCATGGATGACGGCATGTCTGAAGCCGTGCACAAAGTATTTATTCAATTATATGATGAAGGCCTGATTTATCGTGGCAAACGTCTTGTTAACTGGGATCCTGTTCTACACACAGCGTTATCTGATCTGGAAGTACTCTCAGAAGAAGAGTCAGGACACTTATGGCACATGCGTTATCCGCTCACCGATGGCTCAGGTCATCTGGTTGTGGCAACAACACGACCTGAAACCATGCTGGGCGATTCAGCAGTTGCGGTACATCCGGAAGATGAGCGTTTTAAACATTTAATTGGTAGCACTATCACCTTGCCTTTAGTAGGCCGTGAAATTCCAATTATTGGTGATGATTATGTTGATATGGAATTTGGTAGTGGCTGCGTAAAAATCACTCCTGCTCATGATTTCAATGACTACGAAATGGGTCAGCGCCACGCCCTTCCTATGCATAATATTTTCACTGTTGATGCATGCATAAATGATGAGTGCCCAGAAAAATATCAGGGATTAGAACGTTACAAAGCTCGTAAGATGATTATCACTGATCTGGAAGCACTCGGTCTTCTGGAAAAAATTGATGACCATAAATTAATGGTACCTCGAGGTGACCGTTCAGGCTCAGTTGTTGAACCTTATTTAACAGATCAGTGGTATGTAAAAATTGCACCGCTTGCTGAACCAGCTATTGATGCTGTTAAGAATGGTGACATTAAGTTTGTACCTGAAAACTGGAACAAAACTTACTACGAGTGGATGAACAACATTCAGGACTGGTGTATCTCACGTCAAATCTGGTGGGGCCACCGTATTCCAGCATGGTATGACGATAACGGTAAAGTTTATGTTGCAGACTCTGAAGCAGAAGTACGTACAAAATATAAACTGGCAGATGATGTAAATTTAAAACAGGATGACGATGTTCTCGATACCTGGTTCTCATCTGCGCTCTGGCCCTTCTCTACTTTAGGCTGGCCTGAAAACACAGACCGTTTAAAACAGTTTTACCCTACAAGCGTTTTAGTAACCGGTTTTGATATTATTTTCTTCTGGGTTGCGCGCATGATTATGTTCGGCCTGAAGTTTCAGGGTGAAGTGCCTTTTAAAGAAATTTACATTCACGGATTAGTACGTGATGCAGACGGGCAGAAGATGTCCAAGTCAAAAGGTAATGTTCTTGACCCCATTGATATTATTGATGGTATAGATTTAGAGTCACTGGTAACCAAACGCACCAGTGGTTTAATGCAGCCAAAAATGGCGAAGAAAATTGAAAAAGCAACACGCAAACAGTTCCCGGACGGTATCCCTTCTTTAGGTACAGATGCGTTGCGTTTTACTTTTGCTTCGCAGGCAACAACCGGACGCGATGTTGTATTATCAACCGACCGTATTTCGGGCAACAGAAACTTCTGTAATAAAATATGGAATGCCACCCGTTATGTATTAATGAATACGGAAGGTCAGGATAATGGAGTTGAGAATACAGATTGTGAATATTCACTAGCTGATCGCTGGATTCGCTCGCGCTTACAGGCAGTTGAAGATAATGTACATCGCCATTTTAACACCTACCGTTTTGATCTGGCCGCACAGGATCTATACGCATTTGTATGGGAAGACTACTGTGACTGGTATCTGGAATTATCTAAACCAGTATTATTAAAAGATCATTTCAGTGAAGCAGAAAAACGAGGAACACGTCAAACATTAGTAACCGTACTGGAAACGATTCTACGTTTAAACCATCCAGTTATGCCGTTTATCACGGAAGAGTTATGGCAAAAAGTGGCTCCTTTGGCTGGCATTAATGCTGATACAATTATGAATCAGGCTTACCCTGAATCATCAGAAGCATTAGTCGATAAACAGGCTGAGGAAGAACTGGAATGGGTAAAACACTTCATTATGGGTATACGCAGTATTCGCTCAGAGAGTGATATTGCACCGGGTAAACCTTTACCCGTCATATTACAGAATGCGAGTGAAGCAGACACTAAACGCTTTTACGATAATGAAGCATTTGTAATGACTCTGGCTAAACTTGAATCTGTTCAATTTATAAGCGAAGATGAGTCTGCACCTGAGTCGTCTATCGCTCTTGTGGGTGAGATGAAAATTCTTATACCATTAGCTGGATTAATCGATAAAGATGCAGAGCTTGCCCGACTCAATAAAGAGATTGGCAAGCTTGAAGCTAACTGCGAAAAAAGCAATGCCAAACTGGGTAATCCCGGTTTTGTAGATAAAGCACCTGAAGCAGTTGTTAATAAAGAAAAAGAACGTGTAGCGGAAATGGAATCTGCGATAACAAAATTAAAAGAACAGCTGGCAAAAATCTCAGCACTTTAAATCTCCCCTCTTTTATTAAAGGGGAGGATTAAAGAAAATATAAAACTTTAAAAGAGAATCAGCTATGGCTTTCGCACCAGAGAAACAGCAACAGATTGCAAATTTTCACGCACCACTTATTGTGAATGTAGTTAATTCACTTAGTGACACATCATTACGCCCCGGGCTAGAGCAGGTGCTAAAAGCATCAGCTGAAAATGGCTGGGAAAATCTTGTAGGTGCTATTCGTAAAGTACTAAAAGGTCAACGTGACAGTAGCATATTAAAAGGCCTCGATGAAGAAGACCAGATTATCATAGATGCTATTTTAAAAGGCATTCAGAACCCTGCCACTATGCCTGATCCAAATCAGGAAGCAGATCCTTCCATGGCAGCACCCATGCTTGCACAATTAATCAGTGGTGCCAGCAAAGGTGATACAAATGCATTAAGCATGTTAGGTCAAATGGCAGAACAAATGTCGACAACACAGGGTGACCTTGCCCGATTCAGCACACTAATAAAACCGTTAGTCGATGGTGAAAGAGATATAGACAAACTTTGCGATAAGATAGGACCCACTGGTGAATCTTTGATAAAGGCTATTCTTGAAGAATTAAGTAAATTAGATTTACACTAAATAAGAATCTGTAGGAGTTAGCTTGTGCTGACTCCTGTATAAAAAATAATTACACCCATATTTTTTATAGATACACCTTCTAATTCCCCTGACCTTAACTGTCCAGCAATTTATTAATTTTATGTTCAAAATTTCGCTTAAATTTCAATATATGGCTTATTTGAATATCATCGCGTTCAATCACATTAAAAATTCTTAAGGGTACGTCTATATCAGTCACATAAACTGGCAGCCTCCCCTCACCTGTCATTCTGGCTGACATATATTGAACGCACTCTATTAAAGCATTCTGTTTAAAATCACCATAAGTGAATCGTCGACCATCACACACCAGACTCAGCTGATCACCATCCACGTGACCATTAATACTAACCTGTATATCTATATAATTTTTCGATCCGGATACCGCATCAGCACCTATAGCATAAAACTCTATGCCTCCTAACTGATTAATACTAATCTGGTTAATTTCCAGGCCAGGCAATTCTCGTTCCTGATAATTAATTTTTTTCAATCTATTCGAGATGTTTCTAAAAAAATACAACCAGTGAGTAATATAACTTTCACGATTGTATATTGTTGAAACATCAGCCCATAACGAGCCGTTCTCATCAACAACCCAGGTATAAAAAGCTCTGTTGATTAATTGAAAAAACACTTGCAGAACATGCGGTTTATTATTTTGATAAATTTCTCTCAATGGATAATCTGTATATGCCAGTCGTTCCAGAGCTGTATCATGAAATGAGCTGGAAGCTGCCTCCAGGTATCCCATTAATGCTTTTTTCTTACCTATTCTGACAGGCTTTAAAAGAGAGTCTTCGACTTTGACTACATGATACTCCGAACCCATTCTTAATATAAATCGACCCATTTCATTTCTAGTATTATAAAAAAATGACTGCATTTCATCATAGACCTGTTCTACGCGTTGAGCCATATAAGTGCTATCACCTGCCCCATGACCAAAAACACTTAGTTTTTGTGGTTTAGATAATTCATCTAACGGTGCATGATGTGTCCATTCACATAAACAGTTTAATATGCCTGTATTTCCTGAATACTGTTTTGTGTAAACATCGCCCCAGCTATTTATGATTAGCTGCTCACAATGTGTCACCAGGTTTTCTGACAGATTACCAAAACTCAGAGGATCGTCTGTCGCAGTAACACGAATATTTTCATTTTTATTAAGCGCCATAAAATTAACAAATAGAAGAGACTGTAATGGCCTTACAGGATTTTCGAAAGCGACAGCTGGAATATTTGATATGAGATCTGGTTTTAATTGCTGTATTAAAACCTCTAAAACATAGTAGGCTTCAATTTGCTTAACTTGCTGACCGGGGCTTTCAATTGACACCTGTGTCGAGTGATTCACAACTCGATTCAACCAGCACCAGGCCAATAAACCAAGTAAACTATTAAACCCTCCTATTGTTTTTTCATTACCTTCAGATACTTCTAAAACCAGACTCCAGCGACCAGAGCCCTGCGTTATCTCCTGCTTAAGATGAATTCGATCTAAAATAATATCTGTTGTATTTTTATTATTATACAGTGGAACACTGTCATCTCCATCAGATAAGAACGCCATCATATTGCTAGCAACTGACGCTAAAATTTTATCCTGCTCAGAAACACTGTTCTCTGCGTTATACTGCTTTACTATATTTGAAAATATCTGGCGCACTTCATGTGATATCGCTTTAAAAAAATTAAGGTATGAAATAATATTTTCAAGCCCGGTCGAAGCTGATTCATAGACATAATCATCCGCCAGAAAGGCATCAACTAGTTTATGATTGAGTTGACCTGGCATATTTCTTAAACGCGAAAAAAGTCTCACTGGAGATAATATATGCTCGGTCTCCGGGTAATGAGACATTGCCTCATGCATCATCTTAGCCATTATATCAACAGGGTTTCGTTCAACCTTACCCGTATAAATAAAATATTTTAACCGATGAGATATTCCATCAAGCACTGGCCATGATGTGTTTTTCTGATCTATTATTAACAATTCAGCAAGACATGTTTCAGGTGACTGTTTTATTTTTTGAACCAGATCAATAGCTTTTTTTATGACATCACTACGAGCCAACTCTGCCACACCACCCAGATCAATGAACTCTTCAACATCAACAAAACGTGCTTGTTTAATATGCTCAACAAAAGCTGTATATTCTTTTTCTTTTTCTGGCGGAACCAACCACCAGACTGGATATTTACCTGCCAATAAAATCATTTCACTATAAAATCTATCAAGATATAATGACTTGTTTTCATCATTTATATTTTCTATCTTATTACTGACAAAGTCATCCACTGATAGACAGTTGAAATCTATACATTCTCCTCTAGCTGAAAACCATTGAGATAATTTATTTATTTTTTCTTTTAATAATGTTAACTGCTTTATATTTAATGATGATCTATAAAATATCCAGCAACTATTTTTTTTATCTATTAACTTTTGATGAAAACATACAGATTCAATAGCATAGTTATTAATAACTCCTTCTTGTTGATAACGAAATTTATTATTCAATAATTTCGCATCGACAATAGAATTCTTATCTGGTTTATATGAAAAAACTCCAGCAGGTGCGTCCGGATCAGCATAACCGGGTAAAAGCTTATTATTTAATTGTAAAAATAGAGGGATTAGCTGGATATATTTATATATATCACCACCAACAATCTCAGGAAGCTGCTTATATCTGGATGAATTCCATCGTAAATATGCTTGCCTGGCATCTGCAACCTGTATTGTATTTTTAATTTTCATCAGGTAAATATCGACCTAATCTTTCTTTAAAAACTTCTGGGACAATAGGCTTAGTCAGATAATCATTTGCTCCTGCTGATAAACATTTTTTAACATCTGAAACATCAGAACTTGCCGTTAACATAACAACGGTTGTTTTTCGCCAGCTCACCTTACTCCTGATTTGTTCAACCAGCTGAATACCACTTTTATTAGGCAAACCGATATCCATTAATACTAATCTGGCAGGTAATATCTTATTTAGTAAATTATGCGCTTTAATTCCATCATCAAATTCTATTATTTCAATGCGACTATTTGATATAATTTTTTTAACCATCATTCGAATAACAGGATCATCTTCTATGAGTAATACAACTTTAGATATTACAAATTTAAAAAAATGTTTTAAAAATTCAGCTGAGTTAACTGGTTTTACAGAATAGCCTGATGCCCCACTATGCCTGGCTTTCTCAATTGCTGTTTTGTTCTCAGCACTACTCACCAACATCATAATATATGCATTTTTACCTGTTGTTGTTTTACTTATCTCACGACAAAACTCAAAACCGTTCGCATCCTCCAGTTCATGATCAATAATAATAAGTGTGATTTCCTGCTTAATATCGTCTGATTTAATAATTTCACGCGCCGAATTAGCTGAATTTGCTACTACAACAGAATCAAAACCTGATTCACTAAAAAATTGTTTTGTTTTAGTTTCAGAAGATTTATCTGAATCAACAATTAAAATCATAAACCTGATTCCTGCATAGACACATATTAACTATCTGGCGATTTCACTCGAGACAATATGACTGCACCAACAACAAAGAGCAATAAGACTGATAGTATCGAATACCGATGATTATCCGTTATTAAAGCAACGCCACCCATCATAACAGGACCTATAATTGCAGCAGACTTTCCTAACATATTATAGATACCAAAATATTCAGCTGTCTGCCCATCTGGAATCATCCTCGCAAAATATGAACGGCTCATGGCCTGAACACCTCCCTGTACAAGCCCTATTAATACAGCAAGCATATAGAAATCAGCAGCTGTGTTCATGTTATAACCCAGCCACGTTATAATGCCATATACCCCAATTCCTGCCATCAATGCATTTTTAACACCTACGCGATTACCAATATATCCATATAGTATAGCGGCAGGAAAACCAACAAACTGAGTTATTAATAGTGCCTGTATGAGGTCACCCGTTTCAAAACCTAGTGCCATACCATAATCAACAGCCATACGGATAATCGTATCTACTCCATCTATGTAGATCCAGTATGCTATTAAAAACAGACGAGTTTGCCTGTTGCTAAAAACTGTTTTAAACAACTGAATGGTTTGTGATGTTAAAGGTTTTGCTTCAGGTTTTTTTTGAGGGTACACATCCTGCGTCCATATAGCTAACGGCAAGCTAAATATCAGCCACCATAGCGCAACCAGGATAAAACATAACAACACTGCATCTACAGCATTGTCATAACCCAGCAACTCTGGCTGTTGACTAAATACAATACATATTGCTAAGGACAAGCCACCACCAAGATATCCCATGCCATATCCAAAGCCAGACACTTTATCAATCTGAGCTTCTGCGCACACTGGTACTAATAACGCGTCATAAAATATATTTGCCGACATAAACCCGACTGTTGCAATAACATAAAGAAGTAATGCCAGAATCCAGTCACCCTGCTGGCCTATATAAAACATACTGGTAGAAACAGCTCCTAGCACCATAAAGCCAATTAACAATGACTTTCTTAATCTGAATTTATCACCAACAATACCAAGAATGGGTGCTAGTATAACGACAATCAAACTTGCAGTCGCATTACCAATTCCTAACCAGAATGTATTTTCAGAATCACTTAGGTCTGATGCCCAGAATGATTTAAATACAACTGGAAAAAAACCAGCAATAACAACTGTTGCAAATACAGAATTTGCCCAGTCGTAAAGTGCCCAGCTAAGAATAGATTTATTTTTATACATTGATAACGTTAATTCCCTGAACCTTAAAAAGACTTACATTAAAACACACGGAATTAACTATACACAGCCAGTATTAACTAGTCGCGTTCATCATAGAATTCAGTTGATCAGCCATTTCACTCAGGTTATTACTTTTCTCCTGCAGCGTTTCCATTTGAGCCGTTGCAACCTGTGAAGTTGCCTGAATAACGGCGAGACTGTTATTTGCTAACTCAGCTGAATCTTCTGTATTTTGAGATGAGTTTTCCAGACCATTTGAAATTGCAGACACTTCTTTAAGATAACCCACAAGATCTGAATATGAAATTGTAACGCCTTCCATTAAACCATCTGAATTATCAGCCTGCTCAACACTCGTATTAATAACCTTGATTGCATCTTCTACATGTCTCAATAATATATTAATAATCTCATTTATCTTTTGTGCTGATGACTGTGTCTGGCTTGCTAATGATCGTACTTCATCAGCAACAACAGCAAAGCCACGACCTTGCTCACCAGCTCGAGCAGCTTCTATCGCTGCGTTTAATGCCAGTAAATTTGTTTGTTCTGCAACACCCGTGATTACATCGATAATACTGCCTATTGATTTACTATCCTCACCGAGTTTTTTAATAATTTCACCCGCTTCATTAACTGACTCTGCAAGCATCATTACCCCTGTAATTGCCTGAGTCATAACTTCTTTACCGCTTTCACCTTCTTTTTCTGACTTATTTGCGATGTCAAAAGTATTAACTGCAGCCTCCCTCGCCTGCGATATAGCTGACAACAGATTTTCTATAGTATTTTGTACCTGAGAAGTATTAGAGGTTTGTTGCTGCATTCCATCAACAATTATATTTGAAACTCGATTCATTTCCTGAGTATTTTCTGTTAACTGTACAACCAGATCATTAACTATTTTCTGTTGATGATTTAGCTGAGTCAGCTTTACATTAAAATCATTTACAAACACAACAATAGCTTTACTACTTAAAGGTGTAATTAATTCTGTTTCATCAATTTCCATATGTGTATATTTTTCTAAAATATTAGTTGCTTGAACAAACACACTATCCTTAGCACGACTAACTATAATGACTGTTAAAAAAGGTAATAAAACAGCTATGGATGCTATCAATGCAACTAACATTAACTGTGACACTGAAAGTTTAGTCGCAACAATATTCAACATAAAAATTATTAGTAATAAGCTAAAAACACCTATACCGGTAATAAAACTATTCATACTTAATAACTTTATTATCTTATTATTCATTTTTTATTAACCTGTTAAAAATTTATCTATAATTACAACACATCCTTTCTATCAACCTAACGTTCTCATCCTGGCTACATTTCAACACAAAAACATTCTAATGATCGCCCATCAAAATAGAAAATTAGTTTCCCTTTTTTAATACCTACCCTTGCAGGCACTATATTGCGAAACTTTTAATCTCTCGACATTCGCTAACTGTGACTTCAGAGAAACTATTATTTACACAATAATCCATAATATTTCACCTCATCTCAACGCTATGACACTTCTCTTAATAGGCACTGGTTTTACAGTGACAGCATGATCAATTGATATAAACCACTGATAATCTCATGCTAATCAACAATAGCAATAACACATTCATATTTCACATAAATGAGTATTTTAGAGCCAAAACTGCCAAATATTCACATCCCAGATGGCGTCATAACAAATAATTCTGTATAACTGTTAAATATAGTATATAAATAAGGTTTCTAAAGAAATTTACTGCAAAAATGAATAGAACTTTTTTAATTTTTCTAATGATAGGCACGGCAATGATGATTGCCGTTATTGGACAGCATGAGCCCACAGCTCAACTGGACACAATGCCCTGGGAAGTAGATAAGCTTAAGAATGGCTCATTACGCGTATTTGGCATAACACTCGGTAAGACCAGTATTCAGGATGCCAATCAGATATTTGCCAGTTTTGCAGAAACTCGACTTCAAATCACTACAGATTCTAACGATTATAAAACTTATCAATTAATCGCAAACTACAATGAATTAATCATTGGCGGGTTGATCACTAAAATAACCTTAACTTACCAGCTTAATCAGGACGAACTCGAAGAAATAGCTAATTCAGTTAAAAATATCTCGAATACTCAGAGAATTCAGTTTCACCCAATTGATAATAAAACTGAAATGCGCTATTTAAACACTGCAATTTCAACTATTACTTATATTCCCTCAGTCGATTATGGGCTAGACACCATACGCCAGAATTTTGGCATGGCAACTGAAGAAAAGCCGTTAGATGAAGATGCGCAACTCTGGATTTATCCCGAGATGGGACTGCATATTCACATATACAAGAATAAGCTCGATCGTTTTGTGTATGCGCCTCTAAAATAAACAATCATTTTAATGCACTCTGGTTCTACACAAAATGATACTGCAAAAAGATTAACTTACAGTTTTAACTGAACCATTAATTAATAACCCAACAAATTTTCCATTATTTATCACCAGTGTTTTATATCTCATACACACCGTGTTCACGAGTAGCCAGAAATTTAACTTCCGGATATCGCTCTTGCGTCATATCTAAATTTACACGTGTTGGAGCTATGTATACCAGATCACCTGCATGATCTAATGCCAAATTTGAAGCTGCTTTATCTTTGAATTTAGTCATGATTTTTTCATCTTCACAAACAACCCATCGTGCCGTCGTTACATTGACATGCTCAAAGGTACAATCAACGTTATATTCATGCTGCAGTCTGTGAGCAACCACATCAAACTGTAATATACCTACCGCACCGAGAATCAGGTCATTATTATTTAAAGGCCGATAAAGCTGAGTTGCACCTTCTTCACAAAGCTGTATTAAGCCTTTTTGCAATGCTTTCATTTTTAACGGATCACGTAATTGTGCACGACGAAATAATTCGGGGGCGAAATTTGGAATGCCTGCAAACTGCAAATCTTCACCATTTGTAAATGTATCACCTATTCGTATCGTGCCATGATTATGTATCCCTATTATATCCCCTGCATAGGCTACATCTGTATGACCTCGATCGGAGGCCATAAACGTCATCGCATCATTCAGCTTTATATCTTTTTGTATACGGACATGTTTCGTCTTCATACCTTTTTCAAACTTACCAGAACAGACACGCATAAAAGCAATACGGTCCCGATGCTGTGGATCCATATTAGCCTGAATTTTAAATACAAAACCGGTAAATTTCTCTTCAGTTGACTCGATAAATCGTGCACCTGCATCACGACCTCTTGGTTGTGGTGCAAACTCATCAAGTGAATCAAGTAACTCTTTTATACCAAAATTATTAATCGCAGACCCAAAAAACACCGGTGTTAATTTACCTTCACGATACGCACCCAGATCAAACTCGTGACTCGCGCCTTTAACCAGCTCAATCTCATCACGCAACTCTGCCGCAAGTTCTCCTAATTTTTCATCCAGCTCCGGGTTATCCAGACCCTGTATTGTCTCACCTTCCAGAATTTTACCGCCATGAGTAGCACTAAATAAATGAACACAATCATTGTATAAATGAAATACACCTTTAAAACCTTTCCCCATACCAATTGGCCAGGTCATCGGTGCGCATTTAATATCTAATATATTCTCTACATCATCAAGCAGATCAATCGGGTCACGCGCCTCTCGGTCCATTTTATTTACAAACGTCAATATAGGTGTATCTCTCAATCGACATACATCCATTAACTTAATCGTACGTTCCTCAACCCCTTTAGCCGCATCAATTACCATTAACGCTGAATCAACAGCAGTAAGGGTTCGATAGGTGTCTTCAGAGAAGTCAGCATGTCCAGGCGTATCTAACAGATTAATTATGCAATCATTATATGGAAACTGCATAACTGATGAAGTAACCGAAATACCCCTTTGTTTCTCAAGCTCCATCCAGTCAGATGTTGCATGACGCGCGGCCTTGCGACCTTTAACCGTACCCGCAGTCTGTATTGCACCACTAAATAGTAGTAATTTTTCGGTTAAAGTTGTTTTACCCGCATCTGGGTGAGAAACAATCGCAAAGGTACGACGGCGCTGCATTTGTTCGAGTAATTCAGACATAGACGGTGTCAGTTAAGGCTATAAATTAGGGAATGAGATTATACAATATTTGAGAGCATAAGAGAAAACGCTAAAATCGTTATGAAATCCGCACCGTACTAAAATACCTCTGGTCTTCATACTTCAGAAAAACATGAATATCGGGCTAACTGTTTTTACCCGATATCCATATCAAACAATCAACTTAGAACTGATATTTAATGCCTGCTGTTATTGCAATCTGGTCATTCGTTACAGTCAGATCTCCCAGACCAGTCGTTGTTGCTGAGACTGTCACATCCTGACTCGTGGCAAAAGTGAAAGCCATATCGAGTAATACATGTTTTGAGAATGTATAACCAAATCCGGCCGTAAAATGTTGCTCTGTAATTGCAGGAAACATTATGTGATTAAAGGTGTTCAATACATCACCATTTGTAGGTGCAGACGGTGCGGCAAAGACAGGCGTTGTATCTACACTATTTTCAATCGGATTTTTACCGTAGTTATAACCAAATCTGAGGGCCAGCCTGTCAATTATATACTCTACACCTAACGCATATACTGTTTGATTCTCCCAGCCAAAATCTTTGTAACCTTCAGCCTCTCCCCATTTAATGCTTTTAACATCAAAAGTGACAGACATCAGATCATTGCTATTCCAGTCAATACCGAAACCAATATGAGCTGGTTGTTCAAGATCATCAGAAAAATTAGGTAATGCCCCTGGCGTGCCGTAACCAAAAGCACTCGCAGCATTACTAATCTGATGGTCATACGTCATACCAATAGCCGACTCATAAACCAGACCCAGCGTTATGCCCGCATCCGGTATTTCATATGCAAAACCCAGATCATAACCCATACCAAAATCATATGACGACCCCTGACCAACCTGTTTGGTATTTGGTGTATTAAAAGCCCCGAACTGATCCGTATTTGACGTAGTAAATGCCAGATCCAGCGCACCATACTGCATCACCGGAGCAAAACCGATAGACCAGTTATCCTGCCCATAAGCAACAGGAACAGCAAACTTTAACAATAACAAATTTGAACGCATTCCATAAAGACCTACCTGACCTGTTGTAGGGTCTAGCATTGGCGCACTGTCACGCCAGTCGGTACCCATACCTGCCGAACCAAACATGCCAACCCCAATAACCCAGCCATCACCGAGTGTATGAGCAATCGCAACTTCAGGAATCATATTCTCTTTAGCATCACTGACTGCAGTCATGTCCTGAGGGCTTCCATTTTTTGTAACTTCAACATCCGGTGCAAAAAAAGTTCCTCCAAACATAACTTCCAGGCCTTCCTGTTTTGCCAGAATTGCAGGGTTTTTCAATGCTGATTCAGCTCCTGCAAAATGCGCAATCCCTGTGCCTCCCATAGCACGAGAAATGGCACCAAGACCAATAAGAGAGTCACCATTCGTTGCAACAACATTATTCGAAAAGACAGTTGTCACAACCGTACAAGCAGCTAATATTTTATTATTCATAAGTATTTACCAGAAATTTTATAAGGGATATAAATGCTACATCACAGCATTTACTCGAGTAATTCAATATCGAGTGTGAATTAACTCAGACTAACGTAGAAGCGTGATTATACAATAAACAGGACAATAAAAGAAAAGGAAATGCTTTTTACCATTTCGTATTGTAGGTAATTCTAGCCGCCCCCGGCTGCTGCATTGGGGAATTAAGCAATTGACAGGCCCCCACATCCAACTGCTCATACCATTGCCGATAATGTAATAACGGGGTTGGATTCATGATGCAGCTTTGCGCATTAAACGGGTGGGCATAGTGAAATAGTAAATGCCCTAATTCGTGGGTTACGGTTGCCGCTGTATAGTCAATTATCTGCTGTTCAGAATATGTTTCATCTTCACGCAACATAGCCAGAAGCTCATTATTATTCATCATTTGAAATGCACTAACAAAAACAAAACCACCTAATAACCCCAGTTTACTGTATGTTGTATTTCCTCCATTTATACCACCACGTAAACAGGTATGCACAGGCATCCCGTTTTCTTCAATACTAGCAACCAACTGATTAGTAATAATCACATCATAAGGTAATTTCCCATAACCCAGGGCATCCCAGTAAATCCATTGATTATATGAAGAACCATCTAAAACTGGCTTTCCATCATTTGCCAGTTGCTGCATCCAGAACTGATGTCGATGTATTAATGTTTTTGATAATTCAGCTGTTAACCCATCAAGGTTTTTAATTTCTTTTTTCTCTATTAAATAAGGGCCTGCATAATCAATTTGCGATTGCTCAGAACTGGCACTATTCTGTATTTGTAATGATATTGAATTCCTAATTTTATTAAATGAATCCAGCTCATTCTTTTTATCATCAATAAAAATTATTTTTTCTGACTGATTTTTTTTTGCTACATATGGCAAAACATCAAATAACGTCTGAACACTTAAATCAGCTTTACGCTCGAATTTAACTTCAGCAAATAAATGCTGCGACACCAACTCAGTTGTTCTATCGAGAATTTTATTTATCTGTGAGTCTGTCAATGATTTAAAACGGGGATTCTCCACATACACTGCTCGCAAAACTGTTGGCGATTGCAATTCAGGCAAGGGCATAACCTGCCAGTGTTCCGGCACTTCCTGATAATAAAAATAATTAGTTACACGCAACCAACCGAAATATGCCGCCATGACTAAAACTAAAGCCACTCCTGTATACAGCATTTTCTGTTGGGCAATTTTCATCAGGGCTCCTCATCCAGATTTAGCTCTTTAGCGTACACCAGAGCATCCTCCCTACCATCCTCAGAAGGGTAATAGTTTTTTCTTAAACCGATTCGATTAAAACCTTCCTGATCATATAATTTTTGAGCAATCAGATTAGACTCTCTCACTTCCAGAAATATGGAATTACCCTGCCTTTCTGCTGCTAATTGCATTAATTTATACAACATTCGCTTACCCAGTCCTTTACCCTGAGCATCAGGTGATACGCATAAATTTAAAATGTGCGCTTCATTTACGGCTACCGATACCAGGCCATATGCTAATAATTCATCATCCTCATAATAAACCCAGCAGTTATAACCTACTCGCATACAGTCATTAAATATACCCACAGTCCAGGGATGCGTATAAACCTTATTTTCTATTTCCATAATCGCAGGTATATCATCCGCCATCATTTCTCGAAAACCATTCACCAGATCTATTTCAGGGTTTACTGCCATATTTATTTATTTTTTGAATTTATAATTATATTATATTCTTAATTTATAGTATGAACACTCTGACTATAACCTCGCATTACCTGGTCAGAATAAAACATATGATTTTACAGATTCCAGCACACCTTCTATCATGGATATAAAATAGTCATACAAGATTGAACTGCTCAGTTATTAAGATGCTTACTTATTTGTAGCAGATCTGCCCACACTTTGCGCTTGTTTTCCGACGAATTAAACAGCTCTTGCGGATGATATGAAGCGTAGACAGGCACACCTAAATGCTTATGGTGACGTAAACGTAAATCAGTAAGTGACTTTTGACTCACCAATAACTGCTGACTCGCCAGCTCTCCTAAAATCATAATTACATCTGGCTGGACAAGCTTAATCTGAGCTGACAGATGATCATCACAGCAAATCATCTCAGATGTCTGAGGCACCCGCTGCTCAGGTGGACGACATTTAACTAAACTAGTGATGTAAATTGAAGACAGGGAGTAACCAATAGTTTGTAACATTGCCTGAAGCATTTTTTTATTTTCAATATTTAATAATGCATTTTCATCATTAATATCTTTCACCGGTGCATCTATAACAATAAACAGTTCCGCATTAACATTCCCTTGTCCTGTAATTGCCTGTTTGCGCACGGTATGTAATTCACACATTTCACATGCTTCTATTCTAGATGTAACCACACCCAGGCCGTTATTCGTTTTCTCAGAGGGTGGTTTTGTTTCGTTTATAACATGAGTTGAATCAACAGACCGGGGAGCTGAAACAGAATTAACATCTACCCGATTTAATGACTGGATGACTTCAGACTGCTCATCCTGTTTTATAACCGTTTCAGCTTGCGGGACAACAAGTGATGGATCAAACCAGGTTTGTATACCCATAGAATTAAGATACTGGCAACGTAAACTTTCCGATAACACACCTGTAACCGGAGAAGAGTTTTCTATGTTATCAACATTATCCACAAACATTAAAACCTGTATTTTTTATTCGTATTTTAAGAAAGCAGATCAATATAAATAAAAATGCATCTGTCATTTTTCGGTATCACTCAGAATGACAGATGCATTACTTATTAAACATCACCCATTTGTGGATGTGCACGATCAGCATCTGGCACCATTATTCTATTCAACGCATTGATATATGCTTTGGCTGAAGCAATAACTATATCTGTATCAGCGCCCTGCCCGTTGACAACCTTATCATCTTTAGAGAGCCGAACAGATACTTCACCCTGCGAATCAGTACCACTGGTAATATTATTTACAGAATACAGTTTCAATTCTGCATTACTGTGTGCAATTTTTTCAATCGCTTTAAATGCGGCATCAACCGGACCACTACCATACTCACTAGCAGATGATTCTTTTCCATCTACTTGAACCACTACATTTGCATGAGGTGTTTCACCGGTTTCAGAACACACTTGCAAACTAATTAATTTAAATTGCTCATTAGTCGCACTCCAGTTAGAGTCTGCCATTAATGCACGCAAATCCTCATCAAATATTTCATGCTTTTTATCGGCAAGCGCTTTAAAACGAGAAAATGCAGCATTTAAATCTTCTTCAGAATCCAGCTCTATATCAAGCTCATTTAAGCGAGTTTTAAATGCATTACGTCCTGAGTGTTTACCAAGCACTATCTGTGTTTCATTCCAGCCCACGTCTTCAGCACGCATAATTTCATACGTTTCACGACTTTTTAAAATACCGTCCTGATGTATACCCGACTCATGCGCAAAAGCATTCGCACCAACAATCGCTTTATTCGGCTGCACAGGAAAACCTGTTACGCTTGAAATCAATTTTGAACAGGACATAATTTGCGTAGTATCTAACCGGGAGTCACAATCAAACAAATCCTGCCGTGTACGCACAGCCATCACAACTTCTTCTAATGATGCATTACCAGCACGCTCACCCAAACCATTAATAGTACACTCTACCTGACGCGCCCCATTTAATACGGCTGATAATGAATTAGCTACCGCAAGACCCAGATCATTATGACAATGCACAGAGAATACTGCTTTATCAGAATTAGGGATTCTTTCAATTAAATTTTTAATCAAATTACCAAACTGATTGGGTAAGTTATAACCGACCGTATCCGGTATATTGATGGTTGTAGCACCGGCATCAATGACCGCTTCGATAATACGACACAAAAAATCCAGCTCTGAACGACCCGCATCCTCTGGTGAAAATTCAACATTATCGGTAAATTGACGCGAAAGCTTAACCGCATCTACAGCCTGCTTTAAAACATCATCCGGCTGCATACGCAGCTTCATTTCCATATGGATAGGCGATGTAGCTATAAAGGTGTGAATTCGTGAGGAATTAGCTTTTTTTAATGCTTCACCAGCACGGCTAATATCTCTAGCCAACGCTCTTGCCAGCCCACAAACGGTGCTATCTTTTACCGTTTCTGCTACCGCTTTTACAGCCTCAAAATCACCTTCAGACGCAATAGGGAAGCCGGCTTCAATAATATCGACATTCATACGTTCAAGCGCTTTAGCGATCTGCACTTTTTCGTCTTTAGTCATAGACGCGCCCGGGCTTTGCTCACCGTCGCGTAAAGTTGTATCAAATATAATTAATTTTTTTTCATTACTCATGATCTGTCTGTCCTGCAAATCAATTTAAATAGGGGTGTTTTTTGTGCGTATTTCGCCTCGCCAGAACTTATTGTCTGCCCTACGGCAGTAGTTTTGTGAGCGCACATAAAGGAAGCAGGAACAGGCAGGACAGAGCGTTACTTGCAAAAGACTCACAAGATACAACTAATAAAGGGTTGTTAGCTCTGTTTTTGTTCATACAGGTAAAACTATATCTATTTCAGATAGGTTTGCCAAGACTTAATTTCAGTTTAATTTAAACACCTGCCCGTAACATAATAAAGTACGTGACAGGTTTTTAAATCGTCTGATTACTCACTCCACAGCAATAGTTAGAGTGATTTCTTTTTAGTCAACTTTCGTAACTTACGTATACTTAATACAGGTCCTGACAAAGCATATAAACCAAATACCAGAAGAAGTGCTTTTGATATATCCAGTGATGCCAGCGCCAGGACCAAGACTACGATAATTATCGTATAAAAAGGTACTTTTCCTTTGAAATGAACCTCCTTAAAACTATAAAACAGGATATTACTCACCATCATTACACCCATCGCAATAGTTATAATAACCATAAATACCGCGACATCGGCACCTGCAATATTATTATCAACCCCCACCCAGACAAGGGCTGCTATAACTGCTGCGGCTGCAGGACTTGGTAAACCCTGAAAATAACGCTTATCAGCAATACCAACCTGCGTATTAAATCGGGCCAGACGTAATGCAGCTGAAGCTGTATAAATAAAAGCCGCCATCCAGCCTAACTTACCCCATTGCCAACCCATATCAACCATAGATGAAAAAGACCATTGATACATAACCAGAGCCGGCGCCACGCCAAAAGACACCATATCTGAAAGACTGTCATACTCAGCGCCAAACTCACTCTGGGTATTCGTCATGCGCGCAACACGGCCATCGACCCCATCAAGAATCATCGCTATAAAAATAGCGATAGCAGCTTTCTCAAATTGCCCGTTCATTGATGCAACTACGGCATAAAAACCGGCAAACATTGCACCTGTAGTGAAAATATTAGGTAACAGATAAATGCCTCTGCGGCGAAATGATGGTTTCTTTTTATTTTGCATATTATTAGTAATATAAATTTATATTTTATGCCTGAATAATGTCGTCATTCCCGAATAGCTGTGTCGGGAATCCAGTGATCTGGCAGCACTTAAAGACGCTAGATCCCCGACACAAGCATTCGGGGATGACTGATTACATTATGATTTACTGTTAACAACGTAGTAATTTTATAACTACAATAAATAAAGGGGCTTAGAGCCCCTTTATTTATACCACAAAATAAATAACTATTCAGGTTGCTTCTGTGCAACCTCGATTGTTATTTTAGTTTTTAGTTTTATCTACTATCTGATTAGCTTGAATCCACGGCATCATTTTACGTAACTCGCCACCCACAACTTCAATTGGGTGAGCTGCATTATTACGACGACGCGCAGTCATTTCAGGGTAGTTACTCATTCCTTCAAGAATGAAGCGTTTAGCATATTCACCATTTTGAATATTTTTAAGCGCCTGACGCATCGCTTTACGACTCTCGTCATTGATAACTTTATCACCCGTTACATACTCACCGTACTCAGCGTTATTTGAGATAGAGTAATTCATGTTAGCGATACCGCCTTCAAACATTAAATCAACAATTAGCTTTAATTCATGCAGACATTCGAAGTATGCCATTTCTGGAGCATAACCGGCTTCTGTTAATGTTTCGAAACCCATTTTAACCAGTTCAACAGCACCACCACATAATACAGCTTGCTCACCAAATAAATCAGTTTCTGTTTCATCTTTAAACGTAGTTTCAATAATCGCAGTACGACCACCACCTACACCTGATGCATATGAAAGCGCTAAATCTTTTGCAGTACCTGAAGCATCCTGGTAAATCGCAATTAAATCAGGAACACCACCACCACGTACAAATTCACTTCGTACTGTGTGACCAGGCGCTTTAGGTGCAATCATAATTACATCTAAATCACTACGTGGAACGATTGAGTTATAGTGAATCGCAAAACCGTGAGCAAATGCCATTGTTGCACCTTGCTTTAAGTTTGGCTCAATTTCATCTTTATATAATGAAGATTGAAATTCATCAGGTGTCAAAATCATCACTACATCAGCTGATTTAACAGCATCTGCTACTGATGAAACTTTTAGGCCTTCATTCTCAGCTTTAGCTGCAGAACTTGAACCCGCACGTAGTGCTACAGTTACATCAACTCCAGAATCCTTAAGGTTTAATGCGTGCGCATGACCTTGCGAACCGTAACCAACGATAGTTACTTTTTTGTCTTTGATTAAAGAAAGGTTACAGTCTTTATCGTAATAGATATTTAAGCTCATAGTTCTGCTCTCAAAAAATTAAATAATTTAAAATAATTAAACGGCGAGTATTTTATCGCCACTCGAAATGCCAATTGCGCCGGAGCGCACCACTTCATGAATCTTGATACTGGATAATGATGTTAAAAATGAATCCAGCTTGTCACGTGTATCTGTAATTTCTACGGTATAGGTAGAATCAGTTACATCCACTACACGTCCGTTAAAAATATCAACCAGACGTTTTACCTCATCTCGAGCATCACCAATAGCTTCAACTTTTGCCAGCATCAACTCACGCTCAATATGTTCAGATTCAGTTAAATCAACCAGTTTTACAACATCCACCAACTTATTCAGCTGCTTCTGTATTTGTTCGACAATCTCATCAGTACCTGTAGTAACAATGGTCATACGTGACAATGTTGCATCATCAGTTGGTGCTACAGATAATGACTCGATATTGTAAGCACGCGCAGAAAACAAACCAGCCACACGTGATAAGGCACCTGACTCGTTTTCCAGCAATAAAGAAATAATATGTTTATTCATAACAGCATTCATAACCATTAAACCAGGATCATTTCGTTTAAACCTGCACCGGCAGGAATCATTGGATATACGTTTTCTTCTCTATCAATAATGAAGTCAATGAATACCGTACGATCTTTATATTTACCAAATGCATCTTCAATCGCCTGACGCACATCCTCAGGTTTTGTAACTCTAATACCAACATGACCGTAAGCTTCAGCCAGTGCCACAAAATCAGGTAACGATTCCATATACGAACTGGCATAACGGCGATCATAAAAGAACTCCTGCCATTGACGCACCATACCCAGAAAACCATTATTGAGATTAATAATTTTTACCGGCATGCCATACTGTGTACAGGTGGCCAATTCCTGAATACACATTTGAATACTGCCTTCACCTGTAATACAGGCAACCGGTTCTCCAGGATGTGCAAGCTGCACCCCCATCGCGGCAGGCAAACCAAAGCCCATTGTTCCCAGGCCACCAGAATTAATCCAGCGACGTGGTTTATTAAACCCATAATATTGAGCAGCAAACATCTGATGCTGACCAACGTCCGAAGTAACGAAAGCATTACCTTCTGTTACCTGATGCAACTGCTCAACAACGAACTGCGGTTTAATTGTTCCAGTATCACGATTAAATTTAAGGCAATCCTGAGCTCGCCATTCTTCTATTTGTTGCCACCAGGAAGTCAGAGCCGCACTATCAAGTCGTTGATCGGAAGCTTCTATCAGACCAATTAGCTTGTTTACAACCTCTTTCACGTCACCAACAATCGGCACATCAACTTTTACATTTTTCGAAATAGTTGCTGGATCAATATCTACATGAACAATACGTGCATCTGGACAGAATTTTTCAAGATTTCCAGTCACACGATCATCAAAACGCGCACCTATTGCAATTAGAACATCACAATTATGCATACTCATATTTGCTTCATAGGTGCCATGCATTCCCAGCATACCCACAAACTGCTTCTCATTAGCAGGGTAAGCCCCTAAACCCATTAAAGTATTGGTTATTGGCGAACCCAGTAGTTGAGTGAACTTAATCAACTCGTCACTGGCATTGCTCAAAATAACCCCGCCACCGCTATAAATCATGGGCTTTTTAGCTTCAAGAATTAACTCATACGCTTTTTTGATCTGCCCAGAGTGCCCTTTAACCGTTGGATGGTATGAACGAACTTTAATTTCACGAGGATATGAAAATTCAGTCTTATGCGCAGTGATATCTTTTGGGATATCAACCACAACTGGACCAGGGCGACCTGTGGTCGCAACATAGAACGCTTTTTTAATCGTGGAAGCCAGATCTTTAACATCCTCCACAAGAAAATTATGCTTCACTACCGGTCGCGTAATACCAACAGAATCAACTTCCTGAAAAGCATCATTACCTATCAATGGACGAGGCACCTGACCAGTCAAAACCACCATTGGAATGGAGTCCATATAGGCGGTTGCAATACCGGTTACGGCATTTGTAGCACCAGGGCCAGACGTAACAAGGACGACACCGGGCTTACCTGTACTACGCGCATAACCGTCCGCTGCATGCGTTGCCGCCTGCTCATGTCGAACGAGTATATGCTGTAGCTCATCCTGCTGATGTATTGCATCGTAAATATGCAATACAGCACCACCAGGATAACCAAACAGATGTTCTACACCTTCTTCTATCAGGCTTTGAACAACGATTTCAGCGCCGGTCATTTCCACCTTAAATGTCTCCAAATTATTAATAAACAGCCACAGACTCAATTATTTCTATCAAAAAGCCTGTAACTAGTTGAAAAACCTTAAAATTAATATTCTTTTTGCATTTACTAAAGAATATGCAAGCCGCGTAGTTTAACCTAGATTAATACTCAGGTCACGCCACTTTCTTTATGGACTTAAATGACCAGATTTTGAAATATTTTAAGGCAATCCGGAAATATCAGATAAAATCAGAAGGGTTCTTCAAAATAGATTTAAAGATGATATAAACAGAAAAAGCCCGGTAAACCGGGCTTTTTCATTAATACTAAAGTTAAAGTTTCTATTCCTTAGAAATCTTCATCTTCAACTTCACCACCGGCTACAGCAGATAGTACATCACGAATTGCATCAGGCGAAGCCATGATATTCATGAAGCTATTGTCACCCATCATAGCAAGATCAGGGAAGTTAATTGCAATACGGAAACGTGCATGCAGTGCTTCAGCTTCTTTGCCATTTTCCAGAATTTCATATGGTAGATGCGCTGTTGAACGTAAAGGTTTGAAATCGATTTCACTCATGATGAAACCTTCATCCATATACTTCTTGCCTTCGTTTGGCGCTTTCATTGCTACACCGAATAAAGTCTGTGAAGTACCAGGGATTTCAATTTTATATACCTGAGATGCACCACTTGTTTTTGCACTTAAATTCTTTTGAATAACCGAAACCATTTCATCATGGCTACCTTTAGAATTTAATTCTAATGGCTCATCAAAATATTCCATACCAAATGTATAGTGGTAATCATTTAAGTCATCACTCTCAATGCCTTCAGCAGGACCAAAATCCTGAACATGGCCTAATGCTTTTTTCAGTGAAGCAGTAGTCTGAGGCAATTTATTATTCACACGGTATGCGTATGACATATAAATAGGGTTTGTGTAAGAAACCTGAACCTTACCACTCATTTCTGTTAGTGAAATACGCTGGGCAGCAACATAACCACCACGTTCCTGAGATGCAGCTGCTTTCTTTAACTCACCGTTTGTAACCACAATTACATGAGCACCTTTATATGGTGTGTATTCACCTGCAATTTCAAAACCATTTTCAGACAATGCACTTTTAGTACCCGCAACCTTGTCTGCAATAGTTCCCGCATCATTTGATGCCAGTGCAAAAGGCAATAAAGCCTGAGCTGCTTGAGCAGTTGAAATAACCACGCCAACTAACATTGCTAGTGCAATTTTTGTTAGTAATTTTATCTTCATTTTAATAACTCCGTCCCCTTATATCGATAAGGTGTGTTTTATATTAGGATCACGCATTAACAACGTGGAGCCAAAATAACGGCCGACCTGATACTTGTCAACGTAAAAATGATTCAAGTCAATATATAAGTATTTAATTAAAAACTAACGGAATATTTTTTATTAGCTTACTTCTACCTGAACTTTTTCTCACAACAAAAAAAAAGCCGCACAATGGCGGCTTTTTTATAACAATTTAATAAACTTAAAACATCATTGAGTATGTTGCCTGTAACTCAATTTGATCCATTTCAATTTCAATTGTTTGCGCACCATCCAGAGGATTGCCACCAGAAACAGAATTACTTGGCGCGTACATAGCTGCAAAAGCCAGCTCTGAGTTAGAACCTAACGGCATTGTGAAACCACCAGTAATATGAGTTTCCATAACCGCTGGAGCCAGAATGTTAAACATAACCTCTCCATCAGGTATTGGCTGACTTCCGTTACTTACACCAACACGGTAAGTCATGTCTCCAGACATCCATTCATATCCTAATTTTATAACAGTCATATCATCCCAGCCAAAACCTGCGCCAGATGCCCCACCTAAACAACCAGGGCCTGCTGCTGGAGATGCTGCTGGATTACAAAGACCAAGCCCTGAACTAGGAAGCATCTGCTGTATACTATTGTTTAACGAAGCTACATCACTGTAGTAAATTGACTGTATATCAACAACCAGTGTTGATTTATCGCTGGTTTTCCACGAAAGACCTATAGTTGCCGTTGCTGGAATATCAAACCCCCCGCCCTCAGCAAAAAGACCTGCATAATCGTCAAACTCACCCATTGACATTTTTGACTGATAAGATGCACCCAATGTTACAGAAGGAGCAATTTTACCCTGCCAACCTAACTTAACACCAAAACCGGTAGACGAATCAGGACCATTACCTGTTAAATTCGCTGGATCACTAGAAAACCCTGCAAACGCCTCAAGACCTTTAGCCTCAAAAGTCTGGTACGCAAAAATGAGACTTGCACCGACCGAATGTTCTTGATTTAGTTTTATTGCATATGACGCATTAATAAATAACTGTTTTAAATCAACACCAGTTGTACCTGATCCACCTGCTACATTGGCACCAAAAGTACCATCAAACGTTGCGAAATTTCCATCTTGTGCAGGAGAAAATCTTGCCTGCCCTGTTTTATAGTTAGAGTTCATACCCCCATTGCCGTATGCCGCTAAAGCAAAGGAAGTGTCGCTATCTAATGCCCAGTTATAAGCAAAATGCGGAATCAAGAATAACTCAAGATTACTATCAACCTCACCCTCTGTAAGACTAAAAGAACACCCAAATGCTCCACATTGATCTGAAGGTGCACCTGAAGTTGTATAAGAACGCTTAGGGCTAAACAGAGCAGCACCCACATCCATACGCTCACCCATGCCAGCAATACCTGCAGGGTTTGTAGCAATAGCCATAGCATCTTGTGAGTGCGCAACACCTGCGCCTGCTAAACCTTTTTCCGTTGTACTGTAACCGTGTGCAAAATATCCATTTGTTGCAAATGCAGATGGTGCAAATAAAACACCTGAAACTGATAGGGCGATTAAGGACTTCTTAATACCACGTGACATAATTATTATCCTCAAATTGAGAGTTATGCGCTTTACTGCGCTTAAATATTTATTATTTTGATGCTGTGTCCTGACAACTTATTTATGCGTGCCCTTGCTTGAGCTAGACAGTCTCAAAACACTTCTTAAAAGTCAATAAAATAAAAGAGAAAACGCCTTCTTTTAAAGTGTTTTAGTAGATGAATCGCAATTAATCAAACAAACGAGGGATATATTTTTATATATAATAATTTCATTAAATACTGATTGATGATTCTTATTTAAACAAATATTAAATAAAATTTATTTTTCTAAAAACTTCCAAACTTAAGAATTTCGACTTTTGAAACTACACATCATAAATAGCAGACAATAAAAAAGGCGCTCACAAGGAGCGCCCTTTAAAATCATTCTGAAAATATAATTATTAAGCCATTAAAGGCATTCCATTTTGTGCCCAGGCAATAATGCCACCGCGCAGGTTATACACATTATCAAAACCCTGCTGCGCCATATACCCTACACCCTGCGCTGATCTAGCACCACTACGGCAATATAGAATCGTCATTTCATCCGTTTCAATTTCATTCAAACGGGCAGGTAAAGTATGTAAGGGTAATTTTTCAGCACTTGGAATCATACCTTGCGCCATTTCAGCAACACCACGTACATCTAAAAGACGAATTTTTTTGCCTTCATCGATATATGACTGAAGCGTATTAACATCTAACTCTTTAACACCAAACATAACTAACCGAACCTAATATTATAATATATTAATATAGATGAGCATTCTCTCACTTTTTGTCATCTGTTAGCAAGTGTTAACCTGAATAAATCAATCATATGCAGTATAAGCGTTTTCTAATTTAAAGAGCCACGCCTGATTATACATTCGACATCTCTTTCTGTTTTTCATATATAACTATAATTATCAACTAGTTACGTATAAAAATACACTTAACCATAGCATATCTACATTAACCTTCTATCTGCTTGACTAAAAAAACTTTATCGTAAGACTTGCCTTTTATTCACATTCGAATGTAAGGTTAGAGTTTGAAAACTAATACGATCGACTAATTTTTATAAATTTGGTCTTTCACGGCAGCAAACTGGCGTCAATAGCATCAGCGATACCCAGCAACACAGCCAATACCGGTCAATAATGACCTATCTTAAATTGAGGAGAGAATTCACATGAGCGATCCAAAGCTGACTATCATCGCAACAAAAGGCACACTAGACTGGGCATACCCTCCATTCATTCTAGCAAGTACTGCTGCTGCTCTGGGCATGACAGTTTCTGTTTTTTACACTTTCTATGGCCTGAACCTACTTTTAAAAGACACTAGCTCTCTTAAAGTTACACCAACTGGCAACCCTTCTATGCCAATGAAAATGCCTATGGGTCCTAAATGGTTACGTAAGATTGATTTTGGCCCTAAAATCCCTAATGTTATGTGGAATGTTCCTTTTATGGACAGCATTGCAACTACACTAATGAAGAAAACAATCTCTAACTGTGGTGTTGCATCTATTGCTGAACTACGTGAGTTATGTCAGGAAGCAGAAGTTAAATTCCTTGCTTGCCAGATGACTGTTGAATTATTTGGCTACGACACAGGCGTATTTATTGATGGCGTTGACTATGTAGGTGCTGCAACGTACTTCGAAGAGTCCTCAGACGCGACTCAATCTTTATTTATCTAGTTATTAATAGATAAATAAAACGGGTCGTTTTAACGAACCGTTCAAAAAACCACTTATACTAACGTGTAAGTGGTTTTTTTATTTACGGCTTTTAAATACAGATAAAAACAAAAGCTCATCACATATTTTTATTTAGAACAACTATTCAGCACTAATTCTCTTTACAATGGTCATATAATTTCACTTTAATTTGTATAATACTCAAATGTACATGAGAAAAACCCTAAGCTCTCTTATTTCAGTTCTATTATTAAGCCTTTCTGCACACAGCAAAGCAGAGTTACCTGTTTTAGGTGACCCCACTCAGCAGGAATTCACGCCTTATCGTGAACACCTCATGGGTGAACAGTTCTATCGCACTATAAAAGCCAGCGTACCTTTTGTTACTGATCTTGAAGTAAATGATTACATGACTAATCTGGGGCAAAAATTAATCTCTCACAGTAGCCAGCCAGATAAAAAAATACGTATTTTTGTCCTCAAGGTTGCGAACATTAATGCGTTTGCCGGCCCCGATGCAAACATGGGGTTTCACACTGGTTTAATTATTTCAGCCCAGAATGAAAGTGAACTGGCGGGTGTTATGGCTCACGAGATCTCACATGTAACACAACGACATCTCGCACGCGCTATGACTGAATCAAATGTTAGCCCTGCAACCATGTTTGCTACGATTCTTGCCGGTATACTGGTTGCCTCGCAAAACCCCGAAGCAGGTGCTGCAATAATTTATGGTGGTTCTGCCGCTATGATGCAGTCACAGATAAACTTTACCCGAGCAAATGAACACGAAGCAGATCGAATTGGCATTGGCGTATTAAGAGATGCGGGCATTAACCCGGATGGAATGGCTGGATTTTTTGAAACGCTATTACAACAGTCTGAATCTAATAACATTATTGCGAAAATGGAATACTTACGCACTCACCCACTGAGTACAACTCGTATTGCTGAAGCACGAAACCGTATTGCACCTGAAGATAGAAAACTACCTGACGATAGCCTCAATTTTCAATTCGTGCGGGCACGTATTCTTGTAGAAATGAGCAAGTCAAAAAAACAGCTCGTCAAACAACTGGAAGGGCTTAGAACAGATAATATAGATATCGTCTCACGATATACCCTTGGCCTGGCATACACTGAAAACAAGCAGGCAAATAAAGCCATTACTCTGTTAAAAAAATTAAGCCGAGAACAATCTCACCCATGGATTCAACTCGCTCTTTCAGACGCCTACCTCGAAGCAAACAATCAAAAAGCAGCACTAAAAATCTTAAAAAACCTGAATGTATTATTACCAGACTATTTACCCGTTTCCATTCGATACGCTAGAAGCCTGGTTGACGCCAAATTAAATGAACAGGCTATCATTACTCTTAATCTTCAACTACGCACACAAAAGCGTGCAATCGTTTATAACGAATTAGCCAAGGCTTATTTCTCTAAAGGACAAACTTCTTTAGCACTTGAAGCAACGAGTCACGAGTACGAACTAGAAGGTTATTTAAATCTGGCTATACAGCAAATCAATAACGCATTACAACAACCAGGATTAAATAATCTTACCATTCAAAGGCTTGAGTCAAGGAAGCAGGAATTGAGTTTAAAAATACGCAAGCAGAGAAAAGGCAAATATTAGAAACCTCTTATATTAGACATCCGTAACATATTGATAGACCTACATTTTTCTTGCTATCGACGGTGTTTTCAGTAAGCTACCTGTTCTAGTCTAATTCATACTAATAATAAGTTAGCAAAAGATATTGATGAATGTTGAACTCATAAAAAAATTCACTTTTTGATCAATAATCTTCAGAAATAATGGAATAATTACAATCTGACTGCTATCTATAGACTGGATCCTTTTTTCCACGTTAATCAAAACACTGAGGAGTGAATTATGCGGTACACCGCTAAGACCATTTCTACAGCAACATCTGTTGCTGCATTGCTGGGTACTCTAGCTTTCTCATTGCCGAGCATTTCCATTGCGGAAGATGCTTCGGTAATTGCTGAGGGTAAGAAACTTGCCTTCAACAAAAAGAAAGGTAATTGCCTTGCATGCCACGTTATAGAAGGTGGCAAACTACCTGGTAACATCGGTCCGGCTTTGTCTATCCCTGGGGTGGCAATGAAAGACAGGTTCCCTGATAAGAGCAAGTTACGTGCACAGATATACGATGCACGAACTATGAACCCCAACACTATTATGATTCCTTTCGGAGCTCACGAAGTTATGACTGATTCAGAAATAGACAAAGTTGTTGAGTTTATATACTCACTATAAAATTTAAGGTAGAAACAATGAACACTAAACGTAGATCTTTTATAAAGAACTCTGCAGCTGCAGGCGCATTTGGCGTTGCTGTAAGCGCAGGTCTTATTACTCCTCGTGCTGTTATGGCCGCATGGCCTAAAGCAGCATTTGCAGCAACTGATGTTGATGCCGCTATTAAAGATGCTCTCGGTAGCAGCGCTACAACTGAAAGCTCGGACATTGCTTTAAAGGCACCTGAGATTGCAGAAAATGGTGCAGTAGTACCTATTACTGTAACAAGCAAGATTGCAGGCACTGAATCAATCAGTCTGCTTATTTCTAAGAACCCCACTCCTTTAACTGCCACATTCAAAATGGGCAAAGGTGCAACAGGTTTTGTTTCAACTCGTGTAAAAATGAGTAAAACATCTGATCTGATAGTTGTTGTTAAAGCAAACGGCAAACTATATAGCGCTAAAAAAGAAGTTAAAGTTACTATCGGCGGCTGCGGCGGCTAATCCCTGTTGGGAATACTTAGAGGAATAATATAATGGCAAAATCAATTAAAGTACGCGCTAAGGTTAAAGATGGCCAAACAGTTGTTAAAGCACTGATCAGTCACGCTATGGAAACCGGCTTACGTAAAAACAAAAAAACGGGAAAGAAATTTCCTGCTCACTACATTCAGGAAGTTACATGTAGCCACAATGGCAACACTGTACTGTCTGCTGACTGGGGTACTGCTATCTCTAAAAACCCATACCTGTCATTCAAATTTGAAGGCGCTAAATCTGGCGACACTTTGAAAATGAGCTGGGTGGACAATAAAGGCGAAAGCGATTCAGTAGAAGCTAAAATTAAATAGATTTTGTAACTATTTAATTTTGAATCTAAACCTCAGAAAAAACAATAAGGTAAAAATTATGAAAAAAGTTGCAGTTATTGTCTCTGCGCTTTGCATGCTAATTGCCCCTCTTGCTGGTATAGCTGCAAATCCGGATCAGGACCTGAAAGATTTCAGAAGTCACTTTACTGAAACATTTCCATCTGTTCCATTACAGGACTTCACTAATGGTGTTTATTCAGTAGATAAAGCATCACGTGAACAATGGGAAGCTTTTGAAGATTTCCCTGCATACGAAATCTTTGTTGATAAAGGTGAAGAAGTTTTCAACAAAGCATTTAAAAATGGCAAAACCTACTCTAGCTGTTTTCCAAAAGCTAAAAAAGGTATGACTCATAACTACCCATATTTCGATAAGAAACGTGGTGAAATTATTACAGTCGAGCTAGCCATTAACGAATGTCGTAAAAAGAATGGTGAAAAGCCACTGAAATATAAAAAAGGAAAAATGGCACACTTGTCGGCTTACCTTTCTTATCAGTCACGTGGAAATAAAGGCAATGTAAAAATTGTTGATACACCAGAGTCAATGGCAATATATGAACGCGGTAAGAAGCATTTTTATGCTAAACGTGGTCAATTAAATATGTCATGTGCTGACTGTCATTACTACAATGCGGGCAAAAAGATTCGTGCTGACATTTTAAGCCCTGCTTTAGGTCACACATCAGGCTTCCCTGTTTATCGCAACAAGTGGTCACTAGTAAGCGCTTCGGGTGATGGCATGGGTACATTACATCGCCGTTATGGCGGCTGTAACAAGCAGGTACGTGCTAAGCCATTTAAGGCGCAAAGCAAAGAGTATCGTTCTCTTGAGTATTTCCATACTTTCATGAGCAATGGTTTAACTCTAAACGGACCAAGTATACGTAAATAACTATTCAGTTCGTATAACTTTAAAAAAGCCTGACTCTTTTTGAGTTGGGTTTTTTTATGCCTGGAGTAATTTTAATTCAACTGATAAGACAACAATTAACTCCATACAACTTAGTTGTTTAATTTGGAAACAGAGCCCTGTCATACTCAATTAAGAACTGCATTAACCGTATGGCATTACGTGCATAAAAAAGCCCGACTCCATAAGAGACGGGCTTTTTTATATTCTTTTTCAGGGGGGTGTAACTGTAGTTACATATTAATAATCTAAATTTCGTTTATACAACTTATAAGCAATAAAAGGCGATACCAGAATTAAGCTAAAACTTAATAACCTGCCTAATAAACTAATATCAGCTGGCATAACATCCCATAAATTATTTAATACGAACACATAGACACACAATGCAATTACATTGGCTACAATAACGTTTATCATTTGATCTTCCTTTAACTTTTCCATTTAAAATACCTACCTTTAAGTGTCAACGATTACAAAAATGTAATACTTAATTCCCCTGAAATATCAGGGAAGACACTTAACTAAGCGTCATAATGCCGTAGACTATCCTGTTATTGTTACAGGTTTATGAAACTGTCCCGGATTTATAACACTATCTAAAGTTATAACTGATAATGTTATCCTTGTCATTAAAGAAATAAGTTATATCTTTAAAAACGACAAAGACCTGACTATCGCCAGGTCTTTGTTTTTATATGGTGGGCCGTCCGCGACTCGAACGCGGGACCAATGGATTAAAAGTCCACTGCTCTACCAACTGAGCTAACGGCCCATATTCTTTATTCAACTATCTATCCTGTTAAGCATTTGCCTCTTCAGGAAGGCGCGTATATTACCTCAATCACCCAAAATTACAAGTCAAAAAAACGCATTTATTTCAGCATTATAAATATAAGGTCGGATCAGCCACTCCAGCATCCTCAAACCCTTTACGCCTCAACTGACAGGAATCGCATACGCCACAGGCTTTACCCTGCTCATTAGCGGCATAACAGGAAACAGTTAACGAATAATCAACCTGAAGCTTTATACCCGTCTGAATAATTTGAGCTTTTGTCATATCAATTAACGGGGTATGTATTTTAAGATGGTGACCTTCTACACCCACTTTAGTCGCCAGATTTGCCATTGTTTCGTAAGATTGTATAAATTCGGGACGACAATCAGGATAACCTGAATAATCAACCGCATTTACACCAATGAATATATCGTCTGCCTGTAAAACTTCTGCCCATGCTAAAGCCATTGATAAAAAAATTGTATTTCTAGCCGGCACATAAGTTACTGGAATACCTTCGGCACCCTCTTGTTGAGCTGCTGGCACATCGATATCATCATCAGTTAGTGCAGATCCCCCAAAAACATTTAAATCAAGGTGAAGCGTTTGCTGTTGCTCAGCACCCAGTAGTTGCGCAATTTTTTTAGCGGCCTCAAGTTCAGCCCGGTGTTTTTGCCCATAGTCAAAACTCAGGGCATAACACTCATAACCATCCGCTTTAGCCATAGCCAATACCGTAGCCGAGTCCAGACCACCGGATACAAGTAATACTGCTTTTTTCTTTACCTTACTCATAAAGACTTCATCTACCTGGTTCGTTATCCCAAAGGAATTTATGCAATTGAAACTGAAATCTCACATTTAACTGATCACTTATTATCCAGTCTGCAAGATCTGCCGGTACCACGCCATCATGTACCGGTGAAAACAGAATCTGCGCTTTCTCAGACAATTTATATTTATTTATAACCTCTTTGGACCATTCGTAGTCTTCTCGATCACACAATACAAACTTAACTTCATCTTTTTGCGTCAGGTGCTGAATATTTTCATATCTGTTTTTTGATTCTTCACCTGAACCCGGTGTTTTAATATCCATAACCTTAACGACTCTGGAGTCTACCGATGATATATCTATAGAGCCTGATGTTTCTATGGATACCTGATAACCCTCATCACACAACTGTTTAAGCAAATCACCACTACAGCGTTGTGCTAATGGCTCTCCACCGGTTACACAAACAGTAGTCGTTTTATACTGTTTGATTTGCCGCACAATTTCAGATATCTGCATCCACTCACCACCACTAAAGGCATAAGCAGTATCACAATAACCACAACGTAGAGGACAGCCTGTCAGGCGTATAAAGACCGTTGGCAAGCCAACAAATGAGGACTCACCCTGAAGGGAATAAAATATTTCAGTAATGCGTAAACGTGACTCTACAGCTTGTGTATCAGATGACATTTTAATCAGAATACCTCAGAGTCTTCTTATTAATGACCTTCACGCTTCATTCGCTGTAGACGTTCTTTGGCTTTACGGGTTACCGTAGTACCAGGATATTTATTAATAACAGCCCCAAGAGCCGTTTTAGCCGATGCCCAATCCTGCATTTCATAATAGGTATAACCTATTTTCAGCATGGCTCCTTCAGCTTTATTGCTTTGCGGATACTGACTAACCACTTTTTGAAACTCACTCAAAGCTGTTTTGTAATCACGGCTAACCGAATAAGCTTCGCCTAACCAGTACTGTGCATTAGCACCGTATACACTTTCAGGATAAGTCTGCTGGAAGCTGTTAAACGCCATAATTGCCTGCTGATATTTACCCTCTTTTAACGTATTAAAAGCCTGAGTGTAAGCTGACTTACCGTTTTTATCTCCGACTACCGGCGCAGCAATCACAGCAGGTGTATTACTGACAACAGTCGCTGAACCAGGCGGTGGAACCGAAGAAGCGCCAGAAACAGCCGGAGCAACTCCCGAAGATGCCCCTGATGAAGCCGAGACCCCTCCACCCTTAATTTCCAGATCATTCAGGCGACGATCCATATCCTGATATAAGTTGCGTTGACGTTGCTTAATCAGACCTAATTGATGTTCCTGAGCTTCAAGCAGCTCTCGTAAAGCAGTCAACTCATGCTGAATCTGCTCCATTTGTCGCGTTTGCTCTACAAGAACCTGATTTTGCAGCAGGTTTTCCAGACGACCCAGTCGCTGCTCAACACTCAAACCATTCTCAGCGAATACACCAGGAGCTGAAGTTGTTAACAAGATAGAAATAAACAGAGGTTTTACGAGGTGTCTTACCGTATTTGATGACATAAAAAGAGCCTACTGGCATATTAACCGTATTAAATATATACCGATCTGATGATAAACAACTGACCGCCACACCATACAAATAAACCAGCCCCATTGTTACAACAGTCTATAACAGCAGGATTAGCCTCTAATACGGTGCCACAATCATACATTTTCTGGCTGTATCTTATCGCGCTTCGTAAACGAGTTCTACTCGTCTATTAAGGCGCCATGCTTCATCATCATGACCTAAAGCAACCGGTTTTTCTTCACCATAACTAATAACAGAGACCTGATCAGCATTCACACCCTGAAATAAAACCAGACGGCGTACTGACTGCGCACGACGATTTGCCAGTGCCACATTATACTCACGGCTTCCTCTTTCATCAGCATGGCCTTCAAGGCGTACACTCATATCAGGGTTAGATGCCAGGTATTTACCATGATGAGTTATCAGCTCCTGATAATCAGGGCTGATCTGGTCGCTGTCATAATTAAAATAGATCACCTTTTCCGCCAGCACATTATTCGCATCATTAATCGCGGCTTTATCATAAGAAACGGTGGCGCCATTAAGAGCGGTACCATTCGCTGATCCGTCACCATTCAGCCCCCCTGTCTTTGCCCCATCTGCATTTGTCTGATTAGAACCCTGATTACTTCCATCAGTTGATGAATCGTCATCTTTTACGTTATCAGGTGTACATGCTGCTAATAAACCCGCTAACATCAGTGCTGAAACTAATTTTGTAAATTTCATAATTGCCCCATATTTAATTAATTAAATCTCTTTGTAAAACACCACCCCTGATAACTAAGGATGACTATAATTCGTTATTTTCTGAATGGCCCCCAACTGGGTTCACGCACATCGCCTTCTGATAGAATTAACTTCTGTTTAAATCGACCATCTGTTGATACTGCAGCTAATACACCTTTAAATTTATCTGTCGATGCATATAAAATCATACTGCCATTAGGTGCAAAGCTTGGTGATTCATCCAATGGACCTTCAGTTAAAACCTGAACAAATCCAGATTGCATATCCATTGTAGAAATTTTAAATGTATTTCCTTCACCCTGAACAAATACTAACGTTCTTCCATCGCTAGATACTTCAGGACTTGCATTATACTTGCCTTCAAAAGTCAGTCGTTTTGCAGAACCACCTTTCACAGATACACGGTATATCTGCGGTTTACCGCTTCGACTTGAAGTGAAAACTATTTCATTTCCATCCGGTGTCCAGGTCGGCTCTGTGTCTATACCCCAGTGTTTCGTTATCTGTTTTAGTTTTTTAGTTGCCACTGTCAATACATAAATATCGGGATTACCACTTTTAGAAAGTGTTAGAGCGAGCTGCTTTCCATCTGGCGACCAGACCGGGGCTCCATTAATACCTTTAAAAGTTGCGACTTTTTCACGTTGCTGACTAAATAAATTTTGAACATAAATTTCTGATTTACGCTTTTCAAAACTAACATAGGCCAGTTTACTACCATCAGGTGACCATGATGGTGACATAACCGGTTGAGTAGAATTTAATACGGTTTGTGAGTTATAACCATCCGTATCAGCCACCTGTAATTTATAAGAAGGCTGCACACCCTGTTTTCGCTCTACAGTCACATAAGCAATTTTGGTATCAAACGCACCTTTTTGACCGGTGATTTTTTCATAAATAAGATCACTAATATGATGACTAATCCCACGTAAACTATGGTCATTAGCTGAAAACTGATAACCTAAAACCTGCACGCCTTTAAACACATCTATCAATCGAAAACTAACTTCATACTGATTTGGTTTTATAACATTTAGTTTACCAATCACCAGATGATCTATGCCCGCTACTCGCCAGAGTTTATAGTTAACCTCTTCAAGATCTTTAGGTGTGGAAATGAGTTTGTTTTTATCAATCGGTTTGAATTTACCACTGCGTTTTAAATCAGATGCTACAAGATCTGAAACACTGATCAGGCTTGCTGCCGGTCCAACGAGTTCAAACGGCACCACTGCAATTGGCAGAGCATTGTCAGAGCCCTTAGTGATTTCTACCTGCAAAGTTGCATTAGCAGTTTGCATTATAAAAAATAGAGCTATTAAAATTACTTTAGTTAAGTTTTTCTTCATACATCCGGCCTGAAAATAAAATTCAGTTTCTTCTCAAATACATCATTATTGGGCGCTTCAGGTAAAGGGGACGCTTTACGTACTGCACGTTCAACCGTACTCTTAAAAGCATCACTACCTGAACATTGTTTAGTTCGAACGTTTTGCACTTCTCCAAAACGATTCTGCTCCACCATTATTTCACATGACCAACCAGAGGTCATGCTCGCTGGCGCATTCCAGTTAATTTCTACTTTTCTCTGTATCTGATAAATATACTGAGCTAATAACTTCTGGTTTTCAGCGCTGCGTTTCGCCAGTCGCCTTTCTTCTTCCAGCATCTGCCTGCGCATTTCTGCATCCTGAGCCTGACGCCTTACTTCAGCTTCTGCCGCCAGTTTTTCATCTAATCGTTTTTTACGTTCAGCAGCTTCTTCTGCTTTGCGTTTTGATTCTATTGCTGCCAGCTTCTGCTGTTCATCTCTGCGTTTTTTCTCTAACTCTTTTTGTTCCTGCTTTAGTTTTTCTTTCTGTTTTTTTAATTTCGCAAGTTCATTCTTTTTCTTTTCTTTCTCGGCTTTTTCTTTTCTGGCCAGTTTTTGCTTACGCTTTTTTTCATCATTCTTTAACTTTGCCAGACGTTTTTCTTCTTTTTTACGTTTATCCCGGGCTTTTTTAGCATCACGGTCCAACCTGTTCTTCTGTGCAAGCTGTTTATCCTGTTTTTTTTGCTCTGCGCGTATTAATTTCTGTTTTTCTTTTTCGACAACACTGGCATCAATAATAACTGCTTTAACTGTATCTACTTTTTCAGCAGCAGGCATCTTTGGAACACTTGGAGCCATATTAAAAATAAGAATAACAACCAGCAGCAAATGCAAACCGACAGAAAGCACAAACAATATCGGATGGTTTTTAATCTGTGAAATTATACTGTTGTGCATCTTATTTTTCCGGCTGATCGGTCATCAGGCCAACTTTTTCAACACCGGCTTTCTGTAATAACACCATGGCATCAACCACCTGTCCATAACCCACATTTCTATCACCTCTCACCAAAACCGGCACATCGGGTTTAAGTTGTCGCACTGCTGCAACTCGATTAACCATTAATTGCGCATCAATAGGTTTGTCTGGTTCGTCGCCAATATCCAGATAAAAATCACCTTTTTTATCTATAGAAACTACAACTGGCTCAGCTTCATCCGGAGACATAGGTTTTGCAGATGCCTGAGGTAAATCAACTTCCACACCCTGCTGAACAAAAGGTGCGGTAATCATAAAAATAATCAATAACACCAACATAACATCAATATAGGGCACTACATTGATGTCAGAAATGGGACGTCTTTTTTTAGACCCCATATTTATTCTGCCTCTGCAGTACTGGTTGCCACTTCATCTGTCGACCGACTTTTAGCCGGTTTAACTTTTTTCTGTGACTGTCTTTGTAGAACCGTTGTAAATTCTTCCATAAAGTTTTCATAACGACTAACTAGACGATCAACCTGATCAGAATAACGGTTATAAGCCACCACCGCTGGTATCGCCGCAAAAAGCCCCATTGCTGTCGCAATTAACGCCTCTGCAATGCCTGGTGCCACCATATTTAGTGATGCATTCTGCACTGCACCCAAAGCGGTAAATGAATTCATAATGCCCCAGACAGTACCAAATAAACCAACATAAGGGCTGATTGACCCGATGGTTGCCAGTAATGTCAGGTTTGATTCCAGCTTATCTTCTTCACGAGATAACACTACTTTCATGCTGCGCTGAATACTCGCCATCATAAACGCGGGATCCGTCGTTGTTTTGTAAGATCGTGCAAATTCTGCAAAACCCGTTTCAAAAACTTTTTCCATGCCTTCGCGGTCTAGATGTCGTCGACTTAACTGTGTATAAAGCTCACTCAGATCACCACCAGACCAGAACTGATCTTCAAATCGACTGGCTTCTGACGAAACTACTTTTAATAGTTTATTTTTCTGAAAAATAATAAACCAGGAAATCACAGATGCTGATAACAAAAGCAGCATCACAAACTGCACCAGCAAACTGGCGTCTAAAATAAGCGTAACGAGTGATAGATCAGTCGACACCGGCGACCTCCATTATAGATTCAGGTATTGCGCAGGGTTTAAATGTGTCTGCATGTAAACAGGCTATACGAACTTGCCCCTGACAGAGAATTTTATCCTGCTGATTATTTCGAAATATTTTTTGTTCAAATAACATGCTGGCTTTTTTAAGTTCAGTTAAATCTGCCGTTATAATTAATTCATCATTAAATCGAGCTGGACTTTTGTAATCACATTGTACAGAGCGCACTGCAAAAATAATATTTTCCCGATCAATTAATTGATCTTGCTCAAACCCCAGATGACGTAAAAATTCTGTTCTTGCCCTTTCCATAAATTTTAAATAATTAGCGTAATAAACAACGCCACCGGAATCCGTATCCTCATAGTAGACGCGTACCGGCCAGTTAAAGTTCATTTTTGTTCCCACTTTGAAAGTGATTGCACATTGTAATAAATTTATCGTTTTCTGTTGTGATACAGGTAGCTTATTTCATATAAACGTTACAACGGTGTAAAAGGGGTTAAATCCTTCTAATTATTTTCTTCATCAACAAATAAGTCGCTTGAATTCACGGGTGGCTTTAACCCCAGATGTCGATAAGCATTTGGTGTTGCGACTCTGCCGCGAGGTGTTCTCATTAAAAAGCCCTGCTGAATCAGATAAGGCTCAATGACATCTTCGATTGTATCCCGCTCTTCACCTATCGCTGCAGCTAGATTTTCTACCCCTACAGGGCCACCACTGAATTTGTCAATAATGGTTGTGAGCAGGTTTCGATCCATATTATCAAAACCAAAAGAATCCACTTTCAACATATCAAGTGCTTTAGCAGCAATGGTTTTATCAATTACGCCATTTGCTTTTACTTCTGCATAGTCTCGCACCCGGCGTAAAAGACGATTAGCAATTCGAGGTGTTCCACGGGCACGACGAGCTATTTCAGCTGAACCCTCAACATCAAGTTCTACGCCTAATATCTGGGCAGAACGCATCACTATACTGCTTAAATCATCGGTATTATAGAATTCAAGACGCAATACGATGCCAAAACGATCTCGCAATGGCGAGGTTAACGAACCAGCCCGGGTGGTAGCACCGACCAGAGTAAAGGGTGGTAAATCTAGTTTAATAGATCGCGCTGCTGGACCTTCACCGATCATAATATCCAGCTGGTAATCTTCCATTGCCGGATAAAGAACTTCTTCTACCACAGGACTTAAACGGTGAATTTCATCAATAAACAGAACATCATGGGGCTCCAGATTCGTTAACAGAGCAGCTAGATCCCCCGGTTTTTCCAGAACCGGGCCGGACGTTTGCCTGAGGTTAACGCCCATTTCATTTGCAACAATATGTGCCAGTGTTGTTTTACCTAAACCGGGGGGTCCGAAAATTAACAAATGATCCAGTGCTTCTCCCCGGTTACGTGCAGCCGGAATAAATATATCCAGTTGCTCAGATGCAGCTGGCTGGCCTGAATAATCTTTTAGTAACTTGGGGCGTATCGCATGATCAACGCCTTCATCATCATTTGCTATCTCAGCTGTAATTATTCGATCATTCATAATTTATTTATTCACCGCCGCCTGTAAACTCAAACGAATAATTTCCTCTGTACCCAGATCGTTTGTGTCTACAACTCGAACCATACGACTTGCCTCAGGCGCTTTATATCCAAGAGCTATCAATGCACTTATTGCGTCTGATACAGGAGATGAGGCAGACGCAATAGTTGATGCTGAACCCGTACTCACAGGGCTACTCACATTGACTGGCTGGTCTTTTAGTTTATCTCGTAATTCAATAATCAAACGCTCTGCTGTCTTTTTACCAACACCGGGCAAACGTACCAGTGCAGCAGCATCATTATCCTGCACGCAAATAATAAACTCATCTGCATTCATACCCGATAAAATGGTTAACGCAAGTTTTGGACCTACACCACTTATTTTTATTAAAATACGAAATAGACTACGCTCTGAAAGAGACGCAAAACCATATAACAACTGCGCATCTTCACGTACGACCATATGAGTGTGTAATGTAACGACTTCACCCAGGTTAGGTAACTGATAAAAAGTCGACATGGGTGAACTGATTTCATAACCCACACCCTGCACATCAACCAGTAATGCCGGGGGTTGTTTCTCAAGTATTTTTCCGCAGATTCTGCCTATCATATTGTTTCTTTATAATTCATTAGTTATTGTAATTTTTCGGCAGGCTTGTCCATCGTCCGGATGTGCGTTTACGACCAGGTAGTGGTATTTTATTTGCTAAAAGCCGGTTATGTGCATGACATAATGCAATTCCCAGCGCATCTGCCTGGTCAGCCTGCAGTCCTTTTTCCAGCTTTAATAACATCGACATCATGTGCTGCACCTGCTCCTTAGTCGCATTACCCGTGCCGACTACCGCACTTTTAATTGCTTTAGGGGTATATTCGCTCACTTTTAATCCCGCATTAACCGCTGCACAAATAGCGGCAGCCCTTGCCTGCCCGAGCTTTAATGCCGAATCGACATTTTTACTCACAAAGACCTGCTCAATTGATAATTCAACCGGCTGATATTCGGCAATAATCTCACTTACCTGCTGAAAAATATATCCCAGTCGATCTGGAAAACTGTCACCTTTAACATAGATACAGCCGCTGTCCACATGCACTGAATTATTTTTATCAGAATCAATAATGCCATAACCGGTTTGTCGGGAGCCCGGGTCAATCCCCAGTATACGAATAGTCACTCGACTTAATATCTCTGATTCACAGGAACTCGAATAAAATCTCTTACAATTCCCTTTGAATCTCGTGTTTGCAGGCGATTATTATTAAACCGATATTGATAACTCATTATCAAACCATTACCATTTACCTTAAGTGCAAACGCATTTTGCTGAATTTTTATCAAACCCGTTAAATAACGTGATTGTCCATCACTCCACAGAAACTGCTGATTTTTTATACCTAACATTTCACCCTGACGTGACATCCAGACACCATTTAACTGCACTGGGTTAAAACTCTGACATCCTCCATTTAAACAGACTTGTTGATTTGTATCTGGATGAGACTGCCCTTGCATCATCTCTTCCATTATTTCCTGCTTTATCTCCTGTTTTAAATTCGGATTTGCATCCTGCACCATTAAAGGAGAAGAGTTAGCCTGCTGCATGGGTAGTTGATTTGCATGTGCATTATTCATATACAAACCAGAATCTGGGTACGGGTTATTGTAATATTGCCCATAAGCAAGCAGATAAGGAGGCACTTTATCTATCATGCCCATTGTCGACATCATATTGAGCATCATTTCAATAAACGGCATATCACCATTATATTGATAGTATTTTGTATTTGCCTGCACCGGCAAACACAAACAAAGACTAATTAGTAAAACACTTAGAAAAGCTTTCATCATCAATTTCATATATTTAAGGTTATTTAAAGCCACGTCTACGCATCAAAATAAAGCAGACTATCCTGTCGCATCAAATAATAAAGTGGTTGCTTCATCACCAAATTTTCCAGCGCGTAAAAAAGTAACGACCTGCATCGCAACAGACTCTGAATACAACAGACCAAAATGGGTTATGGGCATTGTAATATAATCTGTGGCTCCACCCAGATAAGTCTCTTCTACCGAAACGGTTCCATCGTGGGGTAATGGAGGCCCTCCAACAATAAGCCCTACACCCAGTGGAAGATTGCCGGATATCACACCCAGATCACGCCATTTTTTCCATACGGGTCGATCACCCAGTAAACCGTGATCAATGCTTTTACCCACTGTCCATCTGGTCATAACTGTACTGGACAAACGTCGGGCCACTTGACTGCCATTTACCGGCACACCTAAAAAAACGACCCTGCCTTTCTTTTCAACAATGTGCTTATCAAATAGATGCAACATAACCAGACCACCCAGTGAATGGCAAACAAAATGCACTACTTGTGCATTGATTGAATGGGTTAGTTTATGTAACTGCTCAGCATTCTCCTGGGGGGAGCACTTTAAAGATGAGTATCGAAACTGATAACACTCATATCCGGCGTCAGTTAAACGCTGACGCAAGCGGAACATTTCCATCCCATTCATCCAGATACCGTGTACGAGTATGACTGCTTCTTTCATGGGTACAAAATACCTAAAAGAAACAGAAGTTTAAAGCTTTTTAAGTGATTCTTTGGCATATAAAGTCAAAAGCCATTAACCGGAGAGTATACGGATGCTTGTAGTAATATTTTCGTCGTTAGTCACACGTCTTAAAATATACTGTATCAATTTACAGCCATACTATCGGATAACGTTTTTTTCACTTTTTAAGGTACAGAATGTAGAAACTAAGGTGAGACTTCTAACATCCTGTCAAGCGCTAACCTGGCATTTGTAGCCACATCCTCTGGCACACTAATCTGATTAACCACATGCCCATCTACCAGATTTTCCAGTGTCCACGCCAAATGCTGTGGATCTATACGAAACATAGTCGAACACATACACACAGTGGGTGACATAAAGTGTACTTTTTTACCCTCTGCGGCAAACTGATCTTTCAGCCTGTTAACCAGATTCAATTCTGTTGCAACCAGCCAACGGGTATCAGGCTCTGCATCACGAATTGTATTAATAATATATTCAGTCGAGCCTACATAATCAGATTTTTGACAAACCTCATATGAGCTTTCCGGATGTGAAATGATTTTAGTTTCCGGATATTTTTCCTTAAAGTTATCAATTTGCTCAGGGGTAAACATCTGGTGCACAGAGCAGAAACCTTTCCACAGAATCATTTTGGCTTTTTTAATTTGCTCAACCGTCAGGCCGCCCATTTCCCTGTCATAGTCCCACACCACCATTTCATCCATGGCCAGCCCCATACTGGCTGCAGTATTTCGACCCAGATGCTGATCAGGAAAAAATAGAATTTTTTCACGCTGCTCAAATGACCACTCAAGCACATTTCGTGCATTCGTTGAAGTGCAGACAATACCACCATGACTGCCACAGAATGCTTTCAAATCTGCCGCAGAATTAATATAAGTAACGGGTGTTACACACTCGTCTGGCTCAATCACGCTGGATAACTCAGCCCAGGCTTTTTCTACCTTTGCCAGATTAGCCATATCTGCCATAGAACAACCCGCTGCCATATCTGGAATAACAGAAACCTGATCTGGTCGAGACAGGATATCGGCAACTTCTGCCATAAAATGCACACCGCAAAACACAATGAATTCCGCTTTAGATTCAGCCGCTGCACGAGATAGTTTAAGAGAATCACCGGTAAAATCAGAATGCTGAAACACTTCATCACGCTGATAATGATGCCCCAGAATAACCAGTCGATCTCCTAATTTTTCTTTTGCTGCCAGAATACGCTGTTCGCACTCTTCATCATCTAATATTGCATAGGGCTGTATGGCTACTGCACTCATTTTTATCTTCTCTAGAAACAAATGGATTACTACAGACTATAAGGGCTTAAGGGTTTATTTCAACTATCTCTTTGGAGACAGAAAACAAAATAGCCGTAGATCCTAAATCAGAAACAATAAGACTGCTCTAAAGCGATGCTCTCCTGAGTAGAGCATCGCTTTAGGATTAGTGCTTCTGACTTACGACTATCTTTTTACGCTTCTGTGACAGGTTTACGAATACGAATATTCAATTCTTTCAATTGTGCTGCTGACACCTCTGATGGCGCATCCGTTAATAAACATGCCGCAGTTTGCGTTTTAGGGAATGCCATTACATCACGAATTGAACTGGCACCTGTCATCAGCATCACCATACGATCTAAACCAAATGCTAAACCTGCATGCGGTGGACAACCATATTTCAGTGCTTCTAATAAGAAACCAAATTTCTCATTCGCTTCCTCATCACTGATGCCAAGTATTTCAAACACCTTATGCTGCATAGCCGTATCATGAATACGCACTGAACCACCACCTAACTCACAACCATTCAACACCATGTCGTAAGCACGAGATAAACTTTCACCCGGGTTTGCTTCTAATTCTTCCAGACTACCTGAAGGTGCAGTAAATGGATGGTGCAATGCATTCCAACGCTCATCACGCTCATTCCATTCAAACATCGGGAAGTCTACAACCCATAATGGCTTCCATTCACGCGAAACCAGATCCAGATCATGGCCTAACTGAACACGTAATGCGCCCATAGATTCATTAACCACATTTGCATTACCCGCACCAAAGAATAAAAGATCTCCAGTTTGCGTACCACTGCGTTTAATAATTTCATCTAACGCCTCATCCGGCAGGAACTTAACAATCGGTGACTGTAGACCTTCACGACCAGCATCCACATCATTTACTTTAATCCATGCCAGACCTTTCGCACCATAACGGCCGACAAATTCTGTATAACCATCAATTTCTTTACGGCTGAGTTTTGCACCCTGAGGAACACGTAACACAATTAGACGACCCTTAGGATCTTTAGCCGGGCCAGAAAAAACCTTAAACTCTACGTCTTCCATTAGATCGCCGATATCAACCAGCTCCATATCAATACGTAAATCAGGCTTGTCAGAACCAAAACGATCCATTGCTTCTGCATAGGTCATGCGAGGGAATGGGTTTGGTAATGCCACTTCAAGTACGTAGGCAAAAAGATCACGTATCATGGTTTCGGTTATTTCCATCACCTGATCTTCATTCATAAATGAAGTTTCAATATCAATCTGGGTAAATTCAGGTTGGCGATCAGCACGTAAATCTTCATCACGGAAGCAGCGTACGATCTGATAATAACGATCCATACCGGACATCATTAATAACTGTTTGAAAATCTGTGGTGACTGAGGCAACGCAAAGAACTCGCCCTGATGCGTACGACTTGGTACTAAATAGTCACGCGCCCCCTCAGGTGTAGCTTTTGTTAACATAGGTGTTTCTATATCAAGAAAACCATTGTCTTCCATGTATCGACGAATAAAGCCGGATACCTGCGAACGCATACGCATGCGTTGCTGCATTTCATCTCGACGCAGGTCAATATAACGATATTTCAGGCGATTATCTTCATGAACACCCTGATCATCTAACTGAAATGGAGGCGTTTCTGCTGCATTCAAAACTTCAAGCTCAAGACCAAGCAGTTCGATTTTGCCTGATTTTAAATTCGCATTAATCACTGCTTCATCACGTAAACGCACTTTGCCTTTAACTTTTAATACATATTCATTACGTACACGTTCTGCAAGAGCAAAAATTTCAGGTTTGTCAGGGTCAAAAACCACCTGTACCAGACCCTCACGATCACGTAAATCAACAAAGATCACGCCCCCATGGTCACGACGACGGTTAACCCATCCACATAATTCTATTTCCTGATCGACCAGGCTTTCGTCTACCTGACCACAGTAATGACTGCGCATAATGTATTCCAGTTTGTAAGATCATCAAATCCCTGCCCAATTAATATATCGGCAAGGCGAAAAGCCCGCTATTATAATGCGCCAGCGCCCCGCTGCCAAATTAACCAGGGGGTTTAGTGATAATATTTGACCAAAAGGACTATTTTGAAGCCACAAAAATCTATTTTAATCACCGGTTGCTCAACGGGTATCGGATTTTTTACCGCTCAACACCTACAGAAACTGGGTTATCAGGTTTTTGCCAGTGCAAGAAAGGCAGATGATGTTGAACATTTAAAGCAATTAGGACTAAATGCTCTGCAACTGGATCTTAATGACTCCCTTTCCATTAAAAATGCACTGATAAAGATACTCGATCAAACGCAGGGCAAACTCTTCGCACTGTTTAACAACGGAGCTTATGGGTTGGCTGGCGCAGTAGAAGACTTAAGCCGTGACGCAATGCGCGCACAATTTGAAACCAATCTTTTCGGCACTATGGAGTTAACCAATCTGGTATTGCCCGTAATGAGAAAACAAGGTTATGGCCGGATCATTCAAAATAGCTCTGTATTAGGGTTTGCAGCCATGCCATACAGAGGAGCCTATAACTGCAGCAAGTTCGCTCTCGAAGGCATAAGCGATACGTTACGTCAGGAATTAAACGACACTGATATTCATGTGAGCCTGATTGAACCCGGGCCGATTGTGAGTGACTTTAGAAAAAACGCATTGAAAGCATTTAATAATTATATAGATAAAGAAAACAGCCAGCATAAAGAGCAATACGAATCGATGCTTGAGCGCCTGGAAAAAGAAGGTCCGGCTGCACCCTTTACACTTGGACCAGAAGCAGTATGTGAAAAAGTTATTCATGCCATGGAAGCAAAACGACCCCGTGCACGATATTACGTAACAAAACCAACATACATTATGGGTTATTTAAAACGCATATTAAGTTCACGAATGATGGATAAGTTTTTAATTAAAGCAGGCGGTGGCGGTAAGCGATGATGGTTTATGTTTTTTACCAGAAATAAACATCATTCAGATTAATTAACTGATAGAAGTGCGCACTGCCATGAAACATCTCCATCGGGGATGGAGATGATCTTGAACAGCCCACAACTTCACCAGTTTATGAATCTAAAAAAAACTAAAGCGTAAAAACAGGCACGATATGATTTTTTCTCACACAATCAAAAAGGCAGAATATTGGTATCTATATGCCCAAGTGCATCTTCATAATTTTGTCGCGTAGTATCTCTCACTGGTTTTCCCAGATAATAACCCTGAGCATAATCAGCACCAAAACGTTTAAGCATTTCTAATGTTGCCGCATCCTGAACATATTCAGCTGTGGTTTTTTTATTTAATGTTTTAGCTATTTTAATCATCGCCTGAACCATCGACTGATCAACAGGGTCTTTTACCATGTCAGTAATAAATTCACCGTCTATTTTTAAAATATCAACCGGTAAACGTTTTAAATAATTAAACGAGCTAAACCCGACACCAAAATCGTCCAACGCAAACTGACATCCCAGTGCAGATAATTCACTAATCGTTTTACTGGCTTTTTCTATATGTCGAACAGCAGTCTGTTCTGTAATTTCAAAAACAATGCGATCAGTGTCTACATTATACTGCGATATATACCGCTGAATTTTTTCTATTAAATCTTTGGCCTCAAAAATTCTAGCTGATAAATTAATAGACAAATACACATCACGACCATCCGCCTTAAACTCTGAAATTTTTCTCAATGCATTACGCACTACCCAGTAATCAATATCTATTGCTACTCCGAGACGCTCAGCTGCAGGCAAAAAGGCATTTGGATGAATAACATCATCATTTTCCATTACCATTCTCAGCAGGACTTCATAATGCTCACTTGTATCCCCATGCAGGCTCACAATAGGTTGATAAAATAACGTAAAGTAATCATTCTGAATTGCATCACTAATTCTTTTTGACCAGCTAATATCTGCACTTTTACGCAACTCTTCCTGCTCTGGCAAATCAAACATATGATAGCGATTACGGCCTTCTGATTTCGCATGAAAACATGACATGTCTGCCTGAGAGAAAACCTCTTCTGCGGTAAAATCTTCACTGCCAATTAACACCACGCCAATTGAACAATAAATATTAAATGCCTGCCCACCCTCAATAAACACAAACTCCTGCATTGCTTTTAAAATGGACTCTGCAATCATACGAGCATCAGGTTCATTTATAGATTTCGCTATAATAGTAAACTCATCACCACCAAAGCGTGATATCACATCTTCTGATCGAATACGATTTTTAAGTAAATCAGCAACCTGTTTTAATAACCTGTCACCTGCTGCATGTCCAAGATTGTCATTAACATGCTTAAACTGGTCCAGATCAATAAACAACAAAGCACTACTATCGTTTTCATCAATCGTACGTTGCACTTCTCTCTTTAACTGGATGTTGAAATTATGCTTATTAAGCAAGCCTGTTAATGAGTCGTAATTAGCCATTTTACGTAATTCTTCATCACGACTTTTTAACGCTTCAATTGTTGTGTTTAGAGCGTTGGCAATAGCAACAATTTCTTCATCCCCTTCACCGTCAACATGCACATCAATTTCACCCCTTGCCAACTGCTCCAGCGGTTTCTTCATCTTGGTTAAAGGACGGAGTGAACGTTTTATTAAAATACGTCCAAAAAACGCTGCTACCAAAAACAAAATAGCAACCGCCACACTGCCAATAAAAATATTCTTTTTCAGCTTGTTTTTATAATCACTAAAATCCAGACCCAGCTCCAGATAACCTATTATTTTATATGTTTCTTTTGCGTCTTCATCAAGATCAAAATCCATCATACTGTCTGATCGAATAGATCTTGTAACTATGGGTGCTGCAACCTGAAACAAAGACAGGCTTTCTTCCGCAGACTGAATAAACACAGGCTGATTAGAGTCGATATTGATTCGTAATTTTTCTATAATTGCGGAACTTAATTCAGGAACTTTAATATCACCTAATTTTTCTGATGCATATTGAGCAATAATTGAATTATTTTCAGATTCATAATATCTGAGATAGGAAACTTCTGGAAAACGATGAATTTGCTCTTCAATAGATTGAAAAAGAAACTCATCATTTGCTGCATACAGTGGTGTTCCTAACTCATCAAGTTTGGCAACCCAGTCTGTTGCCTGTTGTGAAAAGTTATCTTCGATAACTTTATTAGAACTCCACCACAAACCCGCAACACCTAAAATATAAACCACCACACTCCAGATTAATAATAACCAGATAATGCGGTTAACCAGACTTGTATTTTTACGACGTGAAAAAAGGGGGGTTCGGCGTAGAAAACTTTTAACTGGCGGTTTCGAATGGTGAACTTTATCATCATCTCTTACACCGGATTTCAGATTACTTCGTATAGTTTGAGCATTTTTCCAGCCCAGATCCAGAGTCTTCTCATCCTGTTCAGCTCTACTTTCCATTTATATATTTCCGGTATTCCTGAGGTATTATCAGATTAAATTGACGTGCAATATTCTGATTTATTCCCATAGTATGGCTCATAACGGGTAAAACGCTATCACCTGAAACGGTGGTTTTACCTGCAGATTCTGACAAACGTTGCAATATTCCATCTGCAACTGCTTTCAAATCGGGATTTATATAGAAAAAACCGCCAAAGGGTAATAATTTAGGGCTGAACACAACAATTTCTCTGCCACGCCTTGACGCATAAGCCATCACCTCTTTAAGTGCTTTTCCGCTCAATATCTGGTTATCCGGCAAAATCCACTGACCACCTACATCTGATTTAAGTTTTTTACTTTTATATATAAACCCTTTATCAGAGTTAACCTGTTCAATTATCAACTCAATTTTCTGGGCTTTAGCTGCTTTTTTTGCCCTCGCCAGATACAGCTCAAGATTTTTGCCTGCAATAATTGCAACTTTTGACAACCTCGGAGACAACTGTTTCCAGTCTTTAAATAACTTTTCAGGTGAAGGTAATGAGCTAACGCCTTTTACATTATCTGCAATTAAATTTTTATGCCTGATAACTTGTGTATAAATAATTTGTTTATTTTTAAAGCCCTTAACAGCCTCAACTGCTTTCAGGCCAATGGCTATAATCTGAACCGTACTGGATGCCTTAATATCTTTTATGACAGCTTTATCCTGTGCAGGCAGACCGGAAAGTGTAATTTGAACAGAGTGTTCACCCAATGCTTCAGTAAGGTGATTGGCTATTTTTTGATATGCTTTGGCAGAACTGCTTAATAAAATCAGCACATCCTGTTGTACTGGTAATAACACTTCCTGTTCAGGCTCTTCAACCACAACAGGTATTACAACAGGCTCAGGCTCTAATACGACAGGCTCTTCTTTTACCGGTGGCGCACAGGCGTACAACAGACTAATTATTAAAAATAAAAGGGTAATTCGTAAATTTTGTTTTATCATGATTATTCAGTCGCGATTTGTATTTTGAAGAAACTGAGACTCCCTCAAATTTCTCCCACTTATTTCATAATCTGTAAAACCAGATTAAACACGCATATAAATAATATTACTAATTTTTAGAGTTATCCATGTAGCAGGGACTCTCTATATTCTTATAATTATTTCCGACGCACAGACTAAAGAATAACAGCTCATCAATGGCTATTCTTCACAAAGTTATACAATGACAGGTTTAATACTAAAAACCTGCTTTATCTCTATTGGCTCTTCAGATTACAAAATGGAGCTTAACAGTCTCAGGTAACTCATTTAGCCAATTAGTCCACAAACTCATGCATCATTCACTAATTCTAAACCAGGAGAAAAGCTGTATTACCCAGCATTAATTCAAATCAGTTAATTCGACAATTCAACTTTCTGTGATTCAACACCTGAAACTTACTACGTGTCGTTTCCAGCACACTGCGATCGAGTTCAGTAATCACTACACCAGGCCCTGTACCAACACTGCCCAGAACATTACCCCACGGATTTACAATCATACTATGACCGTAAGTTTGACGATTATTAACGTGATAACCACCCTGTGCCGATGCAATCACATAGCATTGATTTTCAATGGCTCTGGCTCGTATCAATGGTTCCCAGTGAGACTGGCCGGTAAAGGCAGTAAATGCTGATGGAATAGCGCAAATCTCCATTCCCTGATCAACCATAGTACGATATAACTCAGGGAACCTAAGATCATAACAAACGCTTAAACCCAATTTTCCTAAAGGCGTATCAACAACAACTACCTTTTCACCTGCAACCGTTGTTGCAGATTCATTATAGGTTTCGTTATTCGCCTCAATCAAAACATCAAACATATGAATTTTGTCATACCGCGCAACCTGTTCTCCCTGATTATTATATAACATGCTACTTGAGTAAGCCCTGCCTGCTTCATCACTCTTTATCGGTATTGTTCCACCAACAATCCAGGCATTATTTTTTTTAGCCTGAACACTTAGAAAAGTCTGCACCTTTCCATCACCTATGGTTTCTGCATTAGCAACGCGCTCTTCGTCGTTCATCGGCATTTGGGAGAAATTCTCTGGTAACACAATTAGTTCAGCGCCCTGAGATGCCGCCTGCTCTATTAACTTGGCTGCCTCATCTAAATTAGGCTGAATATTAGGTCCTGAGGACATTTGAATTGCTGCTATCTTACTCATCTTTACTTTACCGTTTAAATAAAACTATATTAATAACATCTTCTGCATTACTTCCGGGAGATATCTGAATTACACCTGAAGGTACTCCAAGAGTCACGAACCAGTCCCTTAATTCTTCCACCCAGAGCTCACCTTCCTCCCCGCCTGGGTAACGTAATTCAATTTTTTGCTGAGGATCTGCCATCCATTTTTGCATTGCAGAAGACAACTCAGGCACTTCTAACAGAGCTTCACCGTGACGAGGGATATCCCACGTTTCTGCTCGCAGCTCTATATTAACATCCTGCGCGAAAACATTAATTGATATTAGCAAATTTATAATTAATATAAATATCTTAATTTGACACCTAAAAATCACTGTCTTCTTCCTGCTCTGCGGCTGTTTCTGGCGCGCGAATCAACTCGACAACCGGTTCATCAATATTACCTTCAACAGAATACTGATATTCTGACAAACGATCAGTATTAAAAATTTTCTGAAATAAATACACAAGACCTCCAGCCGCCGGACCAGCAACAACAGCCGTTCCCAGAGTAACACTAGCTCCCACGTGGGGCCTAACTGTGACAATCTGTTTTATTGTGTTATTTGCCAGGCTTAACTGTCCTTTCATATGCATATCAGCAACTTTACTTTCTATCTCAAAATCATCTGTATAAATATAACTGTCTGAAAACGAGAAACTTCCTCTAACTTTATCGAACTTAAATCCATCTTTCATCTGGTTACCAAAATCCAGAGAAAATAATGTCTTAAAATTAAACAGACCTAGCAAGCGACCAGCACCGGCATCAAGCTGCTTTAATACTCCGTCATCCAGTTTAAGCGATCCATCGCCCTTTATTTTTTCCCAGTTAAAATTATAGGGTGTATCGTCCCACTGCCAGCGCAAATTAATATTTCCCGAAGTTTCATACAGATTATCCGAGATTTCCAGATTTTTAAATACCTTACCCAAATCGTTAACATTTATATAAATATCTAATTTGGTTGTACTGACATTATTTTTACCTGTAAACCAGCTGCCCTTTCCGGATACCATATGGTTAGCACCCGATAGCTCAAAGCCTTTTATTACTGCACCTAACTTGCTTTCCTGTACCTTTAATTCACTTTCTTCGTATATAGATTTTTTCCATATTAATTTTTTTGCATAAAAGTCGAACGAAGGTAAATCGCGAGGAGAAAAAGATTGCGAAGATATAACATCTGATGATAGTTTTTGTAAAGCTGACTTTTCAGATAAAGCTTCATTAACAACCGTTTTATCAGGGTCGCCCTCTGCCGATTTAAAAAACTTATTTAAGTCCAGATATTCCAGTTTGATATTAACCGGTTCATCTATATCATCCAGTCTGTTTATAACCGCATCACCTTTAAGACTTTCCATGTCAGCAGATATCAATAATTTATCCTGAAACTGCTTTAACTTCAGTCTGTCACCATTATTTAAACTTAATTCATAATTAATTTCAGACTTCGATACAACACCAATATCAACTATTATAGGTGAGGCAGCTTCAGATATTTTAGACAATGGCCCTGGCAAGCTACTAGTAACTCCATCTAAATCGGAAGCCACGTTAACTTTCACCGCCATATTTTTCTTTGTCTTATCATTCGCTATATCAATACCAATGTTCCAGTCGGCACTGCCATCAAAATAGGCCTGGATACCAGGAAGAGGCACGAATAACGAAGAAGCTAAAATACTTCCATTCACACCTATATGATATGAAAGCCCTTCTGAAAATCTTTTGGTTTTAATATCAATATCAAGTAACTGGTCTGGCAGATTACCAGTCATTTCAGCTGTCAAATCAGATGACTCTACTGTATTTCCTGCAAAACGAATTAAACCATTTATATTATTTAATTTATAATTTTCCTGCACTAAATGTAATTTACCTTTTTCAATAGCCAATTTTCCACCGACTTCTGTATAGTAATCTCCATATAAAGGTAAAAACAATTCAAGATCCAACTTACCTTTGCCTGCAAGCTGCATATTATCAATATAATCTGTTACATCTTCACGTAAACCACTTCCATTTACATACTTTTTGATGTCGGGCAAATCAACATTTACTCTAGCCTTCACATCCAGTGTCGGTGATATAAAATTATCGATATATACCGTTGTGCCTATTATTTTCGAATCAAACAAACGACCTTTACTGGCATCTATAAACATTGTGTCATTTTCAAAACGTATGTTAGCCGATATATCATTAACTTCTGGCCAGTTTTTCAAATAGGTAAGATCGACACCCGTAACATTAAAATCTGCAAGCGAGATGCCCTGATGTTCTCGAAATGGAGCATCATTCAAATAGCCATAAAATTGATAACCTCCATTAACAATATTCCCATCAAGCAAAGCGGCATCCAACCATGCTACTGCATTCTTACCCATAATGCCCGCAGGCAAATATTTATCAACAGCCTTTGCATCACCATTTTTAAATTGAGTAGTTAAATCAAGAAAAGCATTACCGTTATCAGGCATATTAAAATTAAGCCTTAATTCTGTCTCTATATGCGGTGTATTAATTATTAATGATTGCGTTGAAACTTCCCACAATTGATTTTGATGCGACAATTCAAGCGTGCCTTTTAAAACCTTTAAATCAATTGAATTTCTGAATAACTCATTGAATTTAATAACTGTATCGTTTGAATCCAGTGTCAGCCATGTTTTATTATCTAAATAATCAATTTTTCCCTGTAAATTCTCAATTTTAACTGGCTCTGCATCGGGCAAGGAAAAACCAATTTGACTAAATTCTGTATTTATCTTTATTTTCTGCAGGTTATTAACGGGCAACTGCACATCAATATTCGTTAGATCACCAGATGGCTTGTATTTATCTAGTAGATCAAGCCAGGTTATATTATATTCAGCGACACTATTAATCATACCTGCCAGATACACAAAACCATCGATACGTAAAAAATCTGCTCTTAATCTAATTTCCTGACTCTCATCATCCATTTCAAGCGTTGCAGCCGCTGGTTTTAAAAAAGTAATACCATCTCGATCTACAACAAGATTTCTAACGTCTAATTGCCAGTCATTATTTATCTTTTTCCAATGCATCAATGCATCCAGCTGATTGATATTCCAGGAATTAACTGACTCATCAAGATACAACACTGCCAGGTCTGATATATTCACCCGGCTATTTACTTCTGTTATTTCCTGCCCACTCCATTGAAGCCAGACTTCACCATGTAAATTTGCATTTGCTGTAACTTTTAATTCGCTCCAGTAGTCATCCAGCCACGATGCTGCATTAATACCTTCCAATGCAAGATACAAATTTCCATCTAAATTTCTGTAATCAAATAAATCACCTTCGGTATCAACAATAAAATGAATATACTCACCATAGTTCAGTGGCAAATTCGCTTTCACCTCAAACGTATGAGAGTCACCTGCATTGATTAGCTGAAGATTAAAGCTCGTTAATGTTGTACTACGACTTTCATTTCTATCATCATAAATTCTAACCTGACTATTTAGAATTTTAAAATTCAGGTTATTTAAATTATTTTTTACAGTATCACTTATCTCAATTTCGTTTTGAACATTTTCATGACTAGAAATATTCAGCGTTTTATCTATGTTTTCATCAATAACATAATTCTGTATTAATAATTGTGATTTTTTATTAATGCCTAACTGAACATTTAAACCGGTAAGCGTTATCTCTCCAATAACCGGCATCATATTTTTTATAGATTCTGCCCAGTCCAGGCTTAAGTCTATTTCATCAAGGTGCAATAAATGATGTTTACCGGTTTTATCTGACACGTTGACATCAATAAGATTTAATCTTGGAACTAGCCAGTAAATTTCTGCATCAAGAAACCCTACTTCCAGAGTCATATCCATTTGTTCGGAAACAGCTTGTTGTATCGCAGCTGAATAATCTGGAATTGATTTTATAGCGACTCGAATCAACGTGAAACTGATAGCAAGAATAATAACAATTAACCCGACAATACTTAACAGCCAGTTTTTTAATCGCCTTAAGCTAATCTTTTTCTTTTTTCTTATTTTTTTTGATGAATGACCAGGCATTTAAAACTCATTAAATCTAATCACATAATAACCACATCAAACTGCTCTTGAGTATAAAGCGACTCAACCTGCAATTTAATGGGAACACCAATAAAATCTTCTAACTCCGCCAGACTGTTAGATTCCTCATCAACCAGTAAGTCTATAACTTCCTGGGCAGCTAATACCAACAACTGTTTTGCATCAAACTGGCGTGCCTCTCGTAATATTTCTCTAAACACTTCATAACATGCAGTCTCTGCGCTTTTAATATATCCCTTACCTTCACAGGTTGGGCAGGTTTCACATAAAACATGCTCAAGACTTTCACGCGTTCGTTTTCTGGTCATTTCAACAAGCCCTAGCGATGAAACCTCACAAACCTGTGTCCGTGCATGATCTTTATCTAGTGCTTTTTCCAGCGCCCGTAATACCTGAGCACGGTGGTCTTCCTCTACCATATCAATAAAATCAATTATAATTATGCCACCCAGATTTCTCAGACGTAATTGTCTGGCTATGGCCTGCGCTGCTTCAAGATTTGTTTTGAAAATTGTTTCTTCTAAATTCCTATGACCAACAAAAGCACCTGTATTTACATCAATAGTCGTCATAGCTTCAGTTTGATCAATAATTAAATAACCTCCTGACTTTAGATGTGTTTTTCTACCCAGTCCTTTTTGTATTTCATCTTCAACACCGTACAGATCAAAAATAGGTCGTTCGCCCGGATAATGCTCAATTTTACTGTGTGCTTCTATCATTAATTTTTCAGCAAAATGCTGCATCTTACGACTGGTTTCACGAGAGTCTACACGAATCCTTTCCAGGTCATCATCTATCATATCTCGTAAAACACGCATAGGCAGAGACAGATCTTCATGAATAACATTACCGGCTTTTTCTGCCCGTGACTTTTCACTTATTGATCCCCACAGCTTATTCAGGAACAAGATATCCTGCACCATCGATTCAGGCGTTGCGGTTTCTGCTGCTGTTCGTATGATATAACCCGATTCGCCTAACAGATCTTTCTGATCTAACAACATAGTTTTCAGGCGTTCTCGTTCAGACTCATCTTCAATTCTTGAAGATACTCCCACATTAGTCGAGTTAGGCATAAACACGAGATATCTTGATGGTATTGTAATATGCGCTGTTAACCTTGCGCCTTTAGTACCCATCGGATCTTTTATAACCTGAACCAGTACATCCTGACCTTCAGATAATAAATGTGAAATTGTGGGCTTATTAGCATTATCACCATGAGGCGCAATATCTGATACATGTAAAAAAGCAGCTCGATCCATGCCTACTTCTACAAATGCCGCTTCCATGCCGGGTAAAACCCGACATACCCGGCCTTTATAAATATTTCCAACAAGCCCTTTATTTCGGCTACGCTCAATATAAACTTCCTGCAAAACCCCATTCTCAAGAATAGCGACTCGCGTCTCCTGCGGTGTTACATTGATTAAGATTTCTTTACTCATGTATGCTTCAATTCCATTAAATTATAATTACCTGACCAGCAGGTACCAGTGCCTTAAATAATAGACACTTACATCTCTTATTTTAAATTTTTTATACCCACTCGTTTTAATAACTCTACCGTTTCATATAGTGGTAGCCCCATGATACCGGAATAACTACCTTTTATATTTTTTATAAACTGTGCCGCAATACCCTGTATCCCGTAACCACCTGCCTTATCTACCGGTTCGCCCGTTTCCCAGTATGCTTCTGCCTGTTGATCATCTATTTGTGCAAATTCTACTTCACTAGCACTTATTACACAGTGCTCTGTTTCACCATTACAGATAGCCACTGCCGTCATCACCTGATGATTTTTTCCCGACAACATTTGCAACATATTCAACGCATCCTGTCGATTTTTGGGTTTACCTAATATTTGGTGATCAAAAAGAACGATAGTATCTGAACCCAGTGCAGGCATTAAAGGAGACGTTTTATAACCTGAGCGCGCTTTTTCCAGCGCCAGCCGTGTTACAAATTGCTCGGCTGTTTCTCCCGGTACATACGATTCATCAATATCAACAGGAAGCACATTATAGCTGACCTGAATTTGATCCAGGAGTTCACGCCTTCTTGGAGAAGAAGATGCCAGTGTTATCTGTGGTTTATCTGAAACACCTGTATTTGTCATTTAGTCTATTTAAGGTCTTATATTAAATTATTAAACCTGATCTCACTTAAGCTCGGTGATATGGGTGATTACGCAATACAGACCAGGCACGGTATAACTGCTCAGCTAATATGACACGTACCAGAGGATGGGGAAAGGTCAAAGATGATAATGACCATTTTTCGTTTGCTAGAGAACGACACTCATCAGACAGGCCTTCAGGGCCACCAACTAATAAACAGATATCCTGACCACTGTGCATCCAGCCATCCATTCGCTCAGCCAACTGCTCAGTGCTATGTGATTTGCCTCTTACATCTAACACCACTACATGGGCCGATTTGGGGATAGCCGCTTTAAGACGTCTCCCTTCTTCTTCTACAATGCGTTTTATATCTGCGTTTTTACCCCGTTTCCCGGGACTAATTTCTTTCAGTTCCAGCTTTGCTTCTGCGGGCATTCGGTGGGCATACTCTTTATAACCCTGCTCAACCCAGGCAGGCATTTTCTGGCCTACGGCTAATAAAAGTATGCGCATCGATTATTTAATTAGACTCAGCCGAAGTCTCATCAGAGTCATTAAAACTCCAGAGTTTTTCCAGATCATAAAACTGACGGACATGAGGCTGCATAACATGAACAACAATATCACCCAGATCGACCAGCACCCATTCGCCCTGATCTTCACCCTCAACGCCCAATGCTTTACTGCCCTGTTTTTTAACTTCAACCGCCACATTGGATGCAATGGACTTTACATGGCGGCTCGATGTGCCACTTGCAATAATTAACAGGTCTGTAACGCTGGTTTTTCCCTTTACATCCAGTTCAACGACATCAACCGCTTTCAGGTCTTCAAGAGCGGTTAAGATAAGTTTTCTTAAATCTTCAATAGATAATTTTGCTTTATTCGGCATAGGCTTGTTCAAGTTTTTCTCTAACAGTTTCGGGTAACAGGTATTGCGTGCTCCGCCCTGCGGACAGGTAGCTACGTATCTGACTGGCTGAAATATCCAGCTGAGTTACGGATTGTAACAGAATTTGGCCTGCAGGTCTCTGCAACAGGCGCTGCGGATCGTCAGTTAAAACAGACGAAATGGGATCTTGCATCGCAAATTCAGCCATTTCTACTTCAGGACGCGTTGTTACAATAATATGGCTTAACTCAAGTAAAGAGTTCCAGCGATGCCATTGCTGTAATCCATTGAATGCATCCATACCCATCATCAGGCAAAGTGCATCTTCTGGAAAGTCGTCTTTAAGACTTTGCAGGGTATCAACCATATAAGATGGGCCGTCACGCTGAAGCTCTCTGCCATCCAGAACAAACCCCGGCGTATCAGATATTGCCAGCTCAACCAACTCCGACCTTTGTAGATCACTCAGTTTTGGAGTTTCTCTATGGGGCGGTATGCGATTAGGGGTAAAACGAACTTCAGAAAGGCCCACCTGCTGCATGATATCGAGTGCCGGGCGCAGGTGACCATAGTGAATTGGGTCGAATGTTCCTCCAAGTATGCCGATTAGTTTATTCATAATATTTTATTAAGGCCTGCACTTGAACATCTACGTCGGGGACAGGATGCCGCTTTTTGGCACCCTGTCCCCTTAACCCATACCACCGAAAACTGACAGTGTAGATAGCCGACTCCGTAAAACTCTTGATGGCATCAATAAGGGGACAGGGCGCAAAAACCGTGACCTTTCCCCGATGAAGATAAACCTAAACAGTGCACACCCTCACCATACAGCTCAATTGAACGAGGCCAGTGACAAACTGTTCCATCACTCACGAATCTGACCATCACCCAGCACGATATATTTCAATGAAGTCAGGCCCTCAAGACCAACCGGCCCACGTGCATGTAACTTATCAGTACTAATACCAATTTCTGCACCCAGACCATATTCAAAACCATCAGCAAATCGAGTGGATGCATTAACCATTACCGAGCTGGAATCCACTTCTCTTAAGAATCGGCGTGCTAATGTGTAATCCTCAGAAACAATGGTATCGGTATGATGTGAGCCATGTTTATTGATATGTACCATGGCCTGATCTATATCAGAGACAACTTTAATCGACAAAATAGCCGCAAGGTATTCCGTATCCCAGTCTTCTTCTGTCACTTTTTCACAATCAATTATTTTTGCGGTTAACTCACACCCTCTTAACTCAACCCCTTTTTCAGAATAACGCTTTGCGAGCTCAGGCAAACACGCCGCAGCGATTGATTCATGCACCAGAAGTGTTTCCATTGCATTACACACGCCATATCGATGTGTTTTGGAATTAAAAGCAATATCACTGGCTTTTCTCAAATCTGCATGTGCATCAATATAAACATGGCAAATACCATCAAGATGCTTGATGACAGGCACTGTTGCCTCTTTGCTAATGCGCTCAATCAGACTTTTACCACCACGAGGTATAATCACATCGACTGTTTCACTTGAGGTAATTAGCTCACCTACAGCCGCTCGATCTGTTGTTTCCACAACTTGCACAGCATCGGCGGGCAAACCCGTTTCGGTTAACCCCTGCTGAATACATTTGGCAACCGCTTTATTGGAGTTAATCGCCTCGGAACCACCACGTAAAATAGTGGCATTACCTGATTTCAAACAAAGCCCGGCAGCATCGGCCGTAACATTAGGGCGTGATTCATAAATAATACCGATAACACCTAAAGGTACGCGCATCTTACCAATCTGAATTCCCGACGGGCGATAAGCCATATCTGTTATTTCGCCAACAGGATCCTGCAATGCAGCTATTTGCCTTAAACCCTCAGACATACCAGAGATACGCTCATCATTTAACTCCAGTCGATCCAGCATCGCTGCATCCAGACCATTATCTTTACCCGCCTGTAAATCTTTCTGATTTTCCAGTTTTAAAGTTTCAGCCGCGTTATCAATTGCATTAGCGATAGCCACTAATGCCTGATTTTTAACTGATGACTCGGCACGGGACATTTCAGTTGCCGCAGCACGGGCGTTCTGACCTAATTGTTGCATGTATTCTTTCATAGATTTTCAGGGATAATTAAGCAAAGGGGTATTTTTACATATTACAAAGATAGTCGTAAACCTTAAGTCGTAAGTCTTAAGGCTTTTGAGCTGTTTTTTTGTGATGTTGCGGGACATTTATTCACCATACACCATGGCTTTACTACAACAGAAGCATCTCTATCACTCAGTATAATGACGTTTTTTCTTTTAACTTATGACTTACGACTTATAACTATCTCTTCAAGGCTTCAGGTTTGTTGGTACATTGAAATACTCAAAGTTTCCATTTTGAATTTGCAGCACTTTCACGCTGCGTTTCTGACTGGCAGACAAACGAATTTCTTTTATTAAACGGTCACCTGAATATATGTATATGAGCTCTACGCCTTTGTAATCTGCGTTATTAGAATAGTTATACACCCAAAGCTCATAACTATGCCTTGTGTCTACCTTATCAAGCGTAATGGTTTCCGGCCCATAACCTTCAAGTTCATCAATATCCAGTCTGGCACGGTTTTCTGCACTCTTCATATTACGATATGAAATATGAAAATCCGGACCTTTTAAATGCAAATCTAAATCTTCTGGCTCATCAGCCCATTGCAACACAAAACGTGTTTTCCCTGGTGGTAAAACGGGACTTAAAACCAGTCGCCGATTTAATACTGTTCCCGCCTCAACAACTAACTCAGTTGCCAGCGTAATATAACCCGACTTACCCGCAGTTAATAACATTCGAGCATCCATTTGCGACGCAAAGGGCTGCATTGGTAACCGAATATAACCCAGTGCATCTGTTTTATATTCCAGAGCACCCAGCTTTACATTTACATCTACCAGAGGTTTACAGTTAATAGCATCTTTGAGAGACAGAATAAGCACATCGTCAAGCTCAGCAAAACCGTCAATATTACTTCTTTCTTTTAAATTCCAACACGCATGCGATGAGAGAGCAAAGAATAAAGAACAAAAAAAGAAAACAGACTGAAAAATTTTTAGCATAAAAACTTATCCAAAGCAGTGTTTTTAGTCGAAGCAGATTCTGCTCTTACAGCTCTACCCCTGTTTGATACAAATAGATTTAAAACTAGACATAATAATGAACTAAAAGTTTTTGATAATTGAAAACAAAACACCCGCAATGAAAATTAAAAAAACTAATGCTCTATTGTTTCCAGCGCGCTACTTAACGCATGATCAAACACAGAATGCTGCATGATAATACCAGATAGACCTTTCTCAATTTCATTCGCAAATATATCAGCTTCTTTTTCAATAACTACATTACCAAGGTGATCAACAAATACCATTGAAGCATCATGCACCAGTATTACGGCAAGTTTAAGTCTTCTTACCGGTTTGTCCTCTCCGTTATAAACAATAAACCAGGCACCAGGGGCAACCCCATCAGGAAGCCTTGAAATTTTTTCTCTGGCAACATCCTCCGGGGTTTCCTCAGGTTCTGGCTCAGCTTCTACCTGAGCCTCTTCCTGATCCAGCACCAGATCTTCTTCTGTATCAGATTCTTCACTTACAGGAGCATCTTTAGATTCAGGCTTCTCCTCATCAACCTGATCAACCTGATCAACCTGATCAACCTGATCAACCAGATCTGTATCAACTTCTGGCTCATCAGGTTTTTCAGGAATGTCTGTATTAGCTATTAAAGCTTCATATGTCGACTCAAGATCAACTATTACTGCATCAACAACCTTTTTGCCTTTTTTACAGTTGGCCAACTTGCTTCTAGTTGCTTCAACGATATCGTGATTAGTTAATCCAAGCTCTTCTAACTCTTCCCTTGAATTTATAGGTTGTACACTTTCAATGATTTTTTGCAAAATCATTAACAACTCAACCCATTCATCATTTGCTTTACCATTTTTTAAAAAATGGTTAAACATCATGCTGGGCCAGATTTTTAATACTAGAGTACGTATACCTTCTGGCAACTCTTTACCAATTGTAATTTTACGAATTTCCTGAAGAACCATGCTTTTGGCGTGCGCCATTTTTATAGTTTTCTGAGATTCCGCTTCATTGTCTCTGGCTTTACTATAAATATCTTCGGTTAATTCGTTTAGCTCATCCAGCGCTATTTTAAATGCAATAACATCATCGTTATAATCACTTAATAATTTACGCACGATTTGTTCAATTTCAATATATACGGGATCTTTATGTTCGGAAACACCTACGCCCGCTTCTGCTATTTTATCTAACAACTGACGAGCTGGATGCTGGTCATCAACAAAAAAATCTGCATCCAGCATAGCCGCTTTAATGACTGGGATCTGTAAACTCAATAACAGGGTTTTGATTTCATCTGTGATGCTATCTTCATCAATAATTGCATCAAAAATCAGCTTAATAAAATCGATGGTTTTTTCAGAAACCTGATGAACAGCTTTAGTAACTGCTCCGCCTTCTGTTTCACCAATACTTGAGAGTACGGCTTTTTTAATCTGATTTGCATCGAATACAAGCGGTGTCTGACTAAGATCAGTTGCAGGTGCCTGCAAATCAGTTAATGCAGTCATGACCTGTTGTTGAGAGTAATAACCCGCACCACCAGCAGGAGCAACATCACCCTGACTACCACCCACATAATTTTCTATGCTGGATCTGACCTGCCCAACGGGAACACCCGCTGAATACTCCTGACCAGAAGGCCCTGTTTGAGGTGCTGCACCCTGAGAGTAACCTTGCATACCACTGCCAAAAGCCCTTCTTGGGGCAGCTGGAGCAAATCCACCCTGCGGTGGAGGTGGCTGATAACCCTGCGGAGGCATTGGTGGTGGTGCACCGGGCGCACCTGAGTTCATGGGTGGTGGTGGCGGAGCACTACCAGAATAACCCTGCATACCACTGCCAAATGCTCGTCGAGCACCCGGTCGTGGTTGAGGCGCAGCCCCCTGAGGGGGAGCCTCTTCAATCTCTGGCTCTTCCTGATAATCAGGTGCCTCATAGTGCGGTATCGCGCCACTGAAATCTATTTCTGGCAATATTCCCTGCTCAATTAATAAATTATTCAGGGACTCATACAGTGAACCAACATCTTTTATCAATGCCTGGTTAAAAAAACGGTAAACAACCAGTCGGTTACCATCAATTAAATCTGTTTTAGACACAGCCTCATGCATGGCATCACACATTCGCTTGGGTTCAAGCGCTTCACCATGAAAGATATCATCATTATATTTACCTAATTCTTTAAAGCGTGCGATAAGATTATTTATAGATTCAGCGTTGTCCATTGCGGATTTGCTGCTGATGGTCGTCAAGGTCACCATCTCATCCATTTCATTTTGTTCTACCAGACCCAGCTCAACCGCTTTTTTCACCTGCTTTTTTTCAGGTAACTCATCAAGCTCACTCATGGGCTGAAAATAAAAACTTAATTCATCAACAAACCCCTGTTGAATTATCTGTTTATCCGCACGAACCGAATTCATACATTCAAACAAACCATTTTGTTCGGCGGTGCTTGTCGCCTCATCAGCAGCTTTAAACAGATAGTCATCCGCCTGTTTAAACAAATCATCCAGATGAGAAACAAAAAATGTTTCTAATTGAGAAATAATTTCATCAACCAGCTCGGTATAATACCTTGGCTGCTCTTCGACACTCTGATTTTCAGTATCAGTATCACTCACCTGAAGCTTCCCTCATATTCCATATATCCACCAGACAACAACTTTCATTTAGATCAAACACCTGTCTAATACTTCTTACCTGACATTAGCTGAGCGAGTTTATAAATCACTAGCAAAGTCCAGCTCTATAAAGGCAAGACCGATGCCTCTTTCGTCCTGACGTACAACGACAGCATCATTACTGGGAAACTCCACTCCGGTCTCTTTTTCATCATTAATAATTTTGACTTCAACTACTTCGCCTATTATCGGACGGCGTAATTTATCAACAACTAGAAATACGCCCCCATCACTGATATCCAGAGTTCTGACCGTTTTCTTTTCCCCTGAAGGAAACCCCAGTTCGACTTCAAGATGAATCTCTTGTCGTGGGTGTTTTCGAAGTTCCTTACTCACCTGATGCTCACCTTATCCATACATCTGCTTAATTACATTTTTATTTATGCGCAAATTAACTTAAGTCTGCTTTGACTAAATAATAGTCGGTATTTAATTTTTTCCCATCAAATGACTGATTATTTTTTATCCATATAGTATTTTCAGTCACCGGTAACTTAATATAACTACATGAATTATTTCAATTTTTTTCGGTTTGGATAGTAAACTGCATTTAAATTGGCCATTGCCATATAAATAGTATTTTTGGGGTTTTTCCTGCAATACATATCAATCCAGCTCAAAGCCCCCTGAAAATCAGTATCTCCCAAAAGATTATAGGTATCACCTGATGAACGATTACTGGCCGTAAGATACCCTGAAATCCAGTTTTTATAGGATATTTCAGAAAACCCACCGTTATTACGTGCTTCAAGATATGTTTCACATACCTGACGCCCGACGCCATATATCCAGTAACGGCCATTTTTATCTGCTGAATATGCATTTTGTGCAGACAATGAGAGTAATAATGCTCCCCAAAGTGTGACTGCTTTAATCATTGTTTAATCCTGTTATTTTTATAATTACTAAACACTGGCTTATATTAGCACCTGTATACGAACTCTGGAAATTAACCCTGAACAATGTCCAATATTTCTTTATGCTCTGATGCCGCCAGCCTTGGACCAAATTGACTCACAACTTTTGCTGCAGCCAGACTCGCTATATTACCCGCCTCGTAAAAGGAATGTCCATGAGTAATACCATACAAAAATGCACCTGCAAACATATCTCCAGCGCCATTTGAATCAACTGCTTTAACATCATGAGGTGATATTTCAATCATATTTTTACCATCAAACAATGTTGCACCCTCAGAGCCCTGAGTAATAGCGAAGGTAGAAGCAATTTGCTTTAATGACTCGACTGCTGATTCCAGGTTATCCGTATCTGACCAGCTCATAGCTTCAGCTTCATTACAAAAAAGCAAATCAACTTTATTACCAATCATTTCTTTCAGACCATCTTTAAAAAACTGCACCATTGCAGGGTCTGAAAATGTTAATGCTGTTTTAACACCATTTTCTTCGGCAACTTTTCGTGCCTCTATTGCCGCATGACGTCCAGTTTCTGAAGAAACCAGATATCCTTCGATATATAAATACTCTGAATCTTTTATTGCAGATAAATGCAGCTCATCAACTGAAAAATTTGCTGTGATCCCCAGATAGGTGTTCATCGTGCGCTCAGCATCCGGCGTAATCATGACCAGACATTTACCCGTTATTCCGTCTTTACGCCCGTCACCCACATTACTATCAACACCAGCTTCCTGAAGGTCATTCACATAAAAATCACCCAATTCATCATTAGCAACTTTACACGAATAAAAAGATTTACCACCAAAATAGCTGGTTGCAATGATAGTGTTAGCAGCAGATCCACCCGAAGCTTTTTTACCATCAAAAGCATCAAGGTGCCCCATTAATTCATGCTGACGATCTTCATCAACTAACGTCATTACACCTTTATCAATACCATTGGATTGAAAGAAACTATCTTCAACTTCAAACTCCATATCGACCAATGCATTACCAACACCATATACGTGATATTTTTTCATCTGTTTTTACCTTTAGAATCTTTGGCGCAGAGAGCTCTGCGCTAAAGATTTTTATTGAGCTATTTGTGTACTTAACATTAAAAGTTCATCCCAGGCTTTTCCCGGTTCAACACCTTTAATTACTTTATCTATTTTCGCGCAGCGTTTTAAAAAAAGCTTCCATCTGGTTGCATGATGTCGTGACAGTGCTTTTCGAATAAGCGCTTTGCGGTTATCCCATACTCGCTGTTTTACCATTGCTGCATCAGCAGAAATATTCGCTTCTGAAATTTTGGCAATCATACGCACTTCACGACTTAATGCCCATAGCATTAACACGGGCTCAACACCCTCATTTTTTAATCCACCAATTATACGTGATGTACGCGCGACGTCTCCGGCAAGCGCCGTATCAACCAGATCATATATATTATACCGGGAGCTATCTGACACAGCAGATGCCGTTTGATCAAAATTTAATTTTCCAGCACCGTATAATAAAAACAGTTTATCCACTTCCTGAGCAGCGGCCAGTAAATTTCCTTCAACCCGATCTGACAATAACTGAATTGCTTCTCTGTCAGCTGCTATTCCTTTTGACTGTAAACGTTGATTAATCCAGCCGGGCAACTGGTCTGCGTTAATCGGCCAACACTGGATAACCACTCCTTGCTGATCGAGAGTTTTAAACCATTTAGTGTTTTTAGAACTCCCTTCCAGTTTGCCACTGCTAATAATAAGTATTACATCATCAGCCGGACGCTGAGCATACTCCTGCAAAATTTTTGAACCAACTTTACCGGGTTTACCCGTAGGTAATCGTAATTCGAGAATTCTTTTTTCCGCAAATAAAGACAAACTATTCGCCGAGTCCAGTAACTGATTCCAGTCAAACTGAGCATCTACATCCATGACTTCTCGCTCTGTATAATCACGCTTTCGCGCTTCTGCACGAATACGATCGGCAGACTCCATCACCTGTAGCGGTTCATCACCACAGATAAAGTATATTGCCGCAAGGTCACTGTTTAAATGTCGGCCGAGCTGGTCAGGGCGAACCTTCATATTCTTTAAGTTTTACTCTGTAAACGCAATAAAATCAGCCTGATAATATCCTGCTGCATTTCTTCATATAGTTTAGATTCTTCACGACTATTACCTAATACATCTTCTGTATCAAATACAAAATCACGCTCTATACGAATATCCTGATTTTCTATTTCAAATCCTTCATCCAGCTTTTTAATATTAAAACTAATAACATAAGTAAGCGTATATTCTCGTGCACGACCATTCGCATCAACCGATATAATACGCTTGCTTCGTAATTCTTTTGATAATGTTAAAACAGCAACATTGTCAGCAGCTCCATTTACAATTTTTATATTACTTGCTTCCAGACTTCTTATTAACGCACGATTTAAGGTCGATTTTTTTTCAGCTGAATCAACATACGTTGTTTTCATTGCATCGGGTAGCTGGTATACACCCCGTAATTTAAAACCACAACCTGCTAATAAAACCAGCGTAATAAAAAAAATAATGCTACGCTGCAGGAAAGCCCCAAGGTACTCATGTGAAGCTAAAGACCTACCAATAGATATAGAGGAATAAAGGCCCATTAAGTAGCCACAATATTTACAAGTCGGCCAGGCACAACAATAATTTTACGCACAGTTTTACCTTCTGTATGTGCTTTTACATGCTCATCATCCTGAGCCAGCACTTCTATGCTTTCTTTATCCGCATCCGCAGCAATTTTTATCTTACTACGTAACTTACCATTGACCTGTACCATCAGCTCAATGCTATCCTGAACCATCGCAGTTTCATCTGCTACTGGCCAGCTTTCATCGATGACAACACTCTCATGCCCTAACTCTTTCCACATAGCATGACTAAAATGCGGCACGATAGGTGACATCATCAACACCATTGCATCTAATGCCTCCTGAACAACTGCACGTCCATTATCTGAATCATCCTTAAACCTGGATAACTCATTACTTAGCTCCATTACCGCAGCAATGGCCGTATTGAAAGTATAACGGCGACCAATATCATCACCCACTTTTTCAATTGTCTGGTGCAGCTTTAAACGTAATGCTTTTTGATTGTCCGTTAAGCCACCTATATCTAATGCTTTAGCATTACCGCCACTAACATGATTAAAAATCAAACGGTATAAACGCTTAAGAAAACGCGCTGCACCATCTACACCTTCATCAGACCATTCAAGTGATTGCTCCGGAGGCGCGGCAAACATGGTAAATAAACGCACTGTATCTGCGCCATAGGTTTCAATTAAACCCTGCGGGTCCACTGTATTGCCTTTTGACTTGGACATTTTAGTGCCATCTTTCAACACCATGCCCTGGGTTAATAACTGCTTAAACGGCTCATCACTGCCTTTAATCAAACCCACATCACGCATCAGTTTATGGAAAAAACGTGCATACAATAAATGTAATACCGCGTGTTCAATCCCACCTACATATTGATCTGCTGGTAACCAGTAATTAGCTCTTTCATCTAACATACTATCCGCATCCGGGCAGGTATAACGTGCGTAGTACCACGACGATTCAAAGAAAGTATCAAAGGTATCCGTTTCACGTATTGCGTCACCACCGCAGGTTGGGCAGGTGGTTTCATAAAACTCGGGCATTTTTTTAATCGGTGAACCCACATCATCACCAAAAGCAGCATCTTCTGGCAATATCACCGGTAACTGATCTTCTGGTACGGCAACCGCACCACATTTATCACAGTTAACAATCGGTATAGGCGTACCCCAGTAACGCTGACGAGAAACACCCCAGTCTCTTAAACGAAAGTTAACCTGCTTTTCGCCTTTGCCTTCTGAACTTAAAAACTCTGCAATTGCATCAACTGCTTGCGCAGAAGTTTTACCGTCAAACTGACCTGAATTCTGTAATACACCTTTTTCGGTAAAAGCCGCTTTTTCTATATCACAGGCTTCATCATTAGCCGGATATATAACCTGTTTAATATTTAAACCATATTTTTTAGCAAACTCATAATCACGCTGATCATGAGCCGGCACCGACATAACCGCCCCTGAACCATAATCCGCAAGCACGAAATTCGCAGCATAAACGGGTACTTCCTCACCGGTTACCGGGTGTTTCGCTTTAAAGCCTGTATCGATTCCCTTCTTCTCCATGGTAGCCATATCAGCTTCGGCAACTTTTGTTGTTTTACATTCAGTTATAAAAGCCTGTAACTCTGCATTTGATTCAGCCGCTTTATGCGACAATGAATGCTCAGCTGCAACCGCTACATAAGTCACACCCATTAATGTATCAGGGCGAGTCGTATAAACCGTTAGAGGTTCTTCGCCATCTACAGCAAATTGCAGCTCCACACCCTCTGAACGACCAATCCAGTTGCGCTGCATGGTGCGCACCTGCTCAGGCCAGCCTTCCAGCTTATCCACATCAGTTAATAACTCATCCGCATAATCGGTGATTTTCATAAACCACTGGGGAATTTCTCTGCGCTCAACAGGTACACCAGAACGCCAGCCACAACCATCAACCACCTGTTCATTTGCCAGTACGGTTTGATCAACCGGATCCCAGTTAACAACTGCATTTCGTTTATATACCAGGCCTTTTTCATACAATTTGGTAAATAACCACTGCTCCCAACGATAGTATTCCGGCGTACAGGTCGCAATTTCACGATCCCAGTCATATCCAAAGCCCAGTCGTTTTAACTGGCCGCGCATATAATCAATATTGGAATATGTCCATTTAGCTGGATGTGAGTTATTTTTGTGCGCAGCATTTTCTGCTGGCAGGCCAAATGCATCCCATCCCATGGGCTGCAGCACGTTTTTACCCTGCATCCGCTGGTATCTGGAAATCACATCACCGATAGAATAGTTCCGCACATGCCCCATATGTAACCGACCACTTGGGTAAGGGAACATAGATAGACAATAAAATTTTTCTTTACTGGCATCCTCTGTTACTTTAAATACTTGATTTTCCTGCCAAAATTCCTGAACATCCTGTTCTATTTTTTGTGCATCATAGTTTTCTTGCATTAATCTGTCTTCAATTGAGTGGGTTATCACAAACTTGTTATGAATATGGGCTATATAAAGAAGTGAAGGATACATCAGACCAATGAGTTAGGAAACTCTGATATTTACGTTAAAGAGGTAGGTCTATGTCTACACCGGATAAACAGAATGAAACATCACTGGTAGAAGCTTATAACCAGATGATGGCTCGTGTCAGGGACAGCATTGATAATGCAGAGGCTCATGCGATGCCGACACTGCAAAAAGCCATTGAGCAGGCTAAAGATCAGGCTATCCACCTGGGTGAAGTAAGTCTGGAAGATGCAGAAGAAATCGGAAACTATATAAAACGCGATATTAATGACGCTGCCGAATATCTAATGGAGACCAGCCACGAATTTAGTGAATGGCTGATGCTGGATATAGATATTATTGAACAGAAAGTTCTGGAATTATTTCTGTCCGTTGCAGATAAAACACGGTTAGAGCTAGAACAACTCTCACATGCAGCCTGCAATGAAATTAAAGCCGATAAAATCAGTGAATATAAAAGCGGAGAAATTACAGGCCCGGGATCACTCATCTGTGCCAATTGCAAAAACATGATTCAATTTAATACCACCAGCACCATACCCGACTGTAACCAGTGTGGTGGACAGTACTTTAAACGCGCTGATGTATGATTACTAACAGGGATTAATTAACCTCACTTAATCCCTTTCCTGATAAGACATATGACCTCAGTAACAAGCTACTGATTTCTAGAGTTTAATCCCGTTAAAATCACCTGATATTATTTAAGAACCACCTTTTTTTCAGGCATTAAAATCGCTAGTGCCGCCATGGTTTTATCAAAGTCACCCGACCTTGTAATAAACTTAAGGTTAGTCAATTTATCTTTAAATAAGTCGATAATAAAATATCCTTTATTCAATTCTTTTTTATTGCAACCCGGAAAATACGGTAACAACAAAGGATCATCATATATAAAAACATTAGATATTGAATTAAATTTGAAATCATATTCATAATACTGTTTTTCAAATACAACAATGTCATCAAAATTCTGGATCTGTTTCTTCAGTTGCCGCCCACGCTCGTGTGCAAGCATGTATATTTTGTCATCATGAACGAGCATATCTGAATTTTCGTCATACCAGAAACCACGAGAGCCACAAATACCCTGCGACTCTTTCCCGGCCCATACTCTTTTTTGAAGAATTTCTTTCGCCTGATCTACTGTCATCTCTTTTTTAAACGCCAGCATCTTTTCATTCGGTGAATAATCAGAAGAACACGCTATCAACTGAGAAACAATTATGAACAACAATACTTTTTTCATTTTTAGATCCTTTTTTACAAAACTTACACCAACGTTAACAGAATAAAATCACGAACAATTGGACCTTACTTTGCATAAATCATATGTTCACCCCAATTCCAGGTTTTTTCTATCTTTTCCCCGGATAAAGGAATCATCTCAACCAGCATATTCTGCAGATTTAAAATCGCACATGAATGATTAAAAACAGAACTTCCTGGATTCACCACCAGCACTCCCCCCATATATTCAGCAAACACCTGATGAGTATGCCCAACTACCAACACATCATAATCAAATGTTTCCAGTTTTTGAGACCAGTACTCTCGTTTACCCGGTTCGACTTCCCCATCTTTATTTAACAACTTGATTCCACCATGACTCTCATCCGGAGGTTGAGCGTGAACCATATACAGCCTTTTACCAGACATTTCCATTTCATAAGTGGCCGGTAACTCTTTAAGAAACTGTATAGAAGCAGCATCCGCCTCTTCGCCGTGCCGTTTAAGATATGACTGATCATGGTTACCCACAACTGTCTGACAATTACTTCTTTTCAACAGAGATACCGTTTGATCAAGCTGATCCATATAACCCGCAATATCACCTGCACATAAAATCTGATCAACGCCTTTACCCATAAATATATTAATCGCTTCTTCCACAGGTTCCGGACTTGCATGCACATCACTGATTAAGCCTATTAACGCCATAACACACTCTCAGACCACTTTGATAACAACTCCAGAATAATACGCCTGAACACATAAAACAAAGGTTTCTAGAGATAACCGGTTCACTCGATTATCCAGCACTTTACTGGTTATAGAAATTATCTATCAATATGATAGATATTAGAAAATAGCTAAATAACTGTTATTTCGTCAAAATGCACCAACTAAAATTTACGCTGGAACAACTATGAAACATTTAACACCCCTTTTACTTGTATCCCTAATCTCCTTTCAGGCGCAGGCAACTGACTGGAAAGCTTTACCAGACAGCGCGCCTGCACCTGCAGACAACCCAACTACAGCGGAAAAAGTTGAACTGGGAAAAATGCTATTTATGGACCCGCGCTTCTCTTCCACCGGCACTGTATCCTGTAATTCATGCCATAACGTAATGGAAGGTGGTGATGACAGCCGTAGTGTTTCAATGGGCGTTCATGGTAAAACAGGTGGACGTAATGCACCGACTGTATGGAACTCAGCATTCCACTCAGTTCAATTCTGGGATGGCCGCGCACCATTACTTGAAGACCAGGCTAAAGGCCCTGTTGCTAACCCGATTGAAATGGGTATGAAAGACGTTGAAACTGCAATGGAAAGAGTTAAAACGATACCAGGGTATAAAACAGTTTTTGATAAGGCATTTGGAAAAGATAGTATGACTGTTGAAAATGCAGCAAAAGCAGTTGCTGCTTTTGAGCGTACTTTAATCACACCAAATAGCCCTTATGACAAATATGTAAAAGGCAATAAAACTGCAATGAACAAACAACAGGTTCAAGGCATGAATAAATTTGCTGAAGCTGGCTGCACATCCTGTCATTCTGGCGCGGCCTTTAATGGACCAGAACAAAAACTGGGTGAAGGCTTTTACGTGATGTTCCCAACCTTTGATAACAAATATGTAAGTAAATATAAATTAGATGAAGACAAGGGGCGTGAAGAAGCAACGGGTAAAGCAACAGATCGCGGAATGTTCCGCATACCAACTTTACGCAATATCACAGATACCGCACCTTACTTCCATAATGGTTCTGTAAATGATTTAGCTGAAGCTGTTCGAGTAATGGCAAAAACACAACTTAACAGTACGCTGGCTGAAAAAGATGTAAATGATATTGTTGCTTTCCTTGGTGCACTAACTGGAGAGTACCCGGAAATCACTATGCCTAGACTGCCAGCAACATCTGGCACCAGCATTATTGCCGATTAAGGCAGGGCTCTGAAACTGACGCAGAGATTATTTAATATTAAAAATAATCTCTGCACCTTAACTTCAAATATTTTCTTTTAGAACAACATTTCCAGAAATCGGTCCACTGTTTCTTTATCAGGACGGCTCTTCATTTTATAACCTACATGTTGAGTATTATCCTTATTATCACTCAATAGAATCCCCCACATAGACTCAATACGATTCGGTAAAAAGGAATAACGCACATCTATAATATAATCACCCCCCTCATTGCTCATCGCCAGATAATCATTTGAGAACCAGCGAAATCGCTCAATATCACGCGCTTGCTGAGTATTTATATCAAGCCAGGGAAGATCTCTCTCTATATTTAATTTCTGAACAGATACACCTGAAATAATGTCTTTAGCCCATAAAAGTTTTACTGCATCGATATAATATCGCCCATCATATTCATACATTGTTTTCCATACATGTCTGTTGGCAAAACTGGGTTTCACATTACTGCGCTCAATTAGATGCCCTCTTTGCAAAGCCAGTGTTTTAAGAGAATCCTCTGCTCGATATTTTTGCACCAGGCCAAGACTTAAAAACAGCACTGCATACAAGAAAGCAATCCGCGCAAACACTACTTTTTTTCGAAAAGCAGCTAACAATGAAAATATAACTAATGGAAATGTAAACAAAGGATCAATAATTGAAACAGTATTCCATGCCACACGTTCATTCGAAAACGGCCAGTACAACTGTGTTCCATATGAGGTACAGGCATCTAATAACCCATGCGTTGCAAAACCTAAAAATGAAAATAGGTATATCTGCTTAAAGGAAAGTTTCGACTTAAAAAACGGATAAAAAAGCAAAGCACAAATAAATGAACCAAAGGGGATAAATATAAGTGAATGTGTAAACTGCCGATGAAACTCTAAAAACAGTAACGGATCAGCTGCTGATCTAATTAACACATCCAGATCAGGTGCCATCCCCGCAAGTGCACCAATAATCAGCGCAGATACCTGTTGTGATTTATTACTCGCAGAAGACTGAGAAAGACTACCTCCTAAAAACGCCTGGGAAACAGGATCCACTATTTCGCCTTTAAACTCAGCGGTAGTAATATAAACTCGATTAACCCATAAATCATCAATGCCACTACAGCATATATCACCCTTCTAGGCATTTTATTCAATACCTGAAACTGTTGCCAAATTTCCATATTAATCATTTTTCCTTTTTAGTTTAAACCAGAGCAGCGTAATAACACCTGAAATCATTAAGAGATAATTAGCCCATAACACATAAGGCGTTGCACCCTTATAAGCCTGTATATCCGCTGTAATAACTTCTCGCCTGAACTGTTCAGCCTGATGCAGCACATCACCATTACGATCAATAACAGATGACACTCCAGTATTCGTAACACGCACCAGCATCCTCGCACTTTCTGCAGCTCTCATTCTCGCTATTTGATGATGCTGCCACGGCTGCACCGAATCTTCGAACCAGGCATCATTACTCACATTAATTAACAGTGTTGCTTCCGGCAAATCAAGCAACACACTTCTATCAAACGCATCTTCAAAACATATACTTAAACCAACAGGCTGACCCGCCACTTCAATTAATGGCTGCTCATCTTTGCCGCTATCTATATCCGACATAGGAATATTAACCCATTGTGCAAAAAAACCCAGTAAGGGTCTCAGTGGAAAATACTCTCCTAGCGGCACCAGGTGACGTTTTAAATACTTCTGGTTATCCAACGTAATCATAGAGTTATAATAACGCTTTGACTCCGCATCCCTTACAAACACACCTAGCATTACATCTGTCTGTGTTTCTTCAGCTTCTTTGGCTAAGGATTTCAGATAAAACGGAACTCGATAACGAAAACCCGGTATAGCCGTTTCTGGCCAGATTATTAAATCACTATCCCAGTGCTGTTGCGTTAGCTCTTTATACATCTGTAACGTTGGACGGTAGTTTTCCGGTTTCCATTTATCAGCCTGAGCAATATTACCCTGTATCATGCTCACTTTAATTGGCTCATCAATCGCTTCAGTCCACTCTATTTGGCTCAACAAATAACCCGAAATATAAATCACCAGAATCGATGGAACAGTTATTTTATATTTTGCATTGAATGGGCTGGCAGCCATTAAACCCGAGACAACCGTCACCAATAAACCAATACCCAATCCACCTACAAGAGGCGCATAACCTGACAAATAGGTATCTATATGAGCTATACCAATTTGCACCCATGGAAAGCCTGTTAAAAAATATCCACGAAGCCAGTCAAATAACATCCAGCTAATCGGATAAATTAAAACCAGCATTTTAAAACTGGAGGTTTTTATTAACCTGTTAGATAAATAAAATGCCAGAGCAGGAAATAACGCCATATAAGCCGACAATAAAACGATCGTAATCACTGCAACCGGGGCAGGCATACCCCCATGAAAATACAAACTATAAAACAGCCAGTAAATACCGTGTACAAACCAGCCAAACCCAAAAAAGTAAGCTCGACGAAATGCAGTAATGGGTTTTTGATCAAGACAAACAAGAAAAATGTATGCAATAAGAGGAAACTGTAACCAGAAATACCCATAAGGAGCGAAACTAAGAGGTAATAGTGCACCACAGATTAAAGCCAGTATTTCAAGAATATAAAAGGGGTTTTGTCTAACGCGTTGTAACTCTATCATTTTATATTTTTACACTAATTTTTTACTTCATATTGTCTATCTAAAGGCGATCATAAACCAGTTTAGTAAAACGGCATTATATTTACGTTGTTTTTTCTATTGAGGGCAAAAGCGTTAATTGAACATGTTTAATTCGACGGCTATCAGCACTCATAATTTTAAATAAATAATGATCAACGGTAATCACCTCACCACGTTTTGGCATATGCCCCAGCTTTTTCATTAACATACCGGCTAAAGTATCTGAGTCTTCTTCACTAAATGCACCTTCAAAAAACTCATTAAACTCCTCTATTGGCGTTAACGCTTTAACTGAATAACGATTAACCCCCATACGACGGATATTGCCAACTTCTTCAACATCATGCTCATCATCAATTTCACCCACAATCTGTTCTAGCACATCCTCTATAGTAACAAGACCCGCTACACCACCGTACTCATCAACTACCATAGCCATATGATTTCTACTGGCCCTGAACTCTTTTAACAAAACATTCAAACGCTTACTCTCAGGCACAAACACCGCTTTTCTTAATACGTCTTTAATATCAAAATCACTTCTACTTTCCTGGTCTACATATCGTAATAAATCTTTTGCTAACAATACGCCTTCAATTTCATCTCTATTTTCTCCAATCACCGGAAATCGAGAGTGACCTGATTCATTAACAACAGGCAACATACTTTCATATGCCGTATCTTCTTCAAGCACAACCATATGCGAACGCGGAACCATAATGTCCCGAACCTGAATCTCAGATACCTGCAGCACACCTTCAATCATATTAAGCGCTTCCATATCTAACAGGTCTCGTTTTTCCGAGGCCTGTAATACTTCTATCAGCTCCTGATTATTCTGTGGTGTTTCAAGAAAAATACGACTTAGCTTCTCAACCAGGCTTAATCTTTCTTCATTTAATCGGTCGTTCATGATTTTAATTCCGTCACTGACGTTTTTTCAGGGTTATTAAAAAGATATGGGTCTGAAAAACCTAACTGCTGCATTATTTGCGTTTCAAGAGATTCCATCTGCAATGCTCCTTCATCTTCGATATGGTCAAAGCCCTGCAAGTGCAACATGCCATGCACAACCATATGCGCCCAGTGCTCCTGCAGCGTTTTCTTTTGCTCATCAGCTTCTTTTTCAACAATTTCTGCGCAAATTGCCAGATCACCTAACATAGTGCTCAGCATTAATGACTCGTCAAAACCCGACTCCATTTGCATTGGAAAGGACAGCACATTAGTGGGTTTATTTTTGTTTCGATAGTCATTATTGAGCTGCTGACTTTCAGACAGATTTACAATACGCAAACTTAGTACGGGCTCTGCAGATTCATCGCCCTGCCAGGCAGCTTGAGCCCAGCTACACAATAAACTTCTCGACGGAGGTTCTTCTATTGTTTCAGGCAAATCTTCAGCAAACTGAACATCCATTTGTATTGCCATTACTTACGTTCCTGATTTTGTTTTATGGAGTTGTTTTCATCCTGAACTCTGGCTTCATGCGCATCATAAGCTTTAACTATTCGCTTCACCATGGGGTGACGTACAACATCTCGTGCTTTAAAAAACGTCATCGAAATATCATCTATGCCGTTTAATACATCTATCGCATGGCGTAAACCTGAGTAAGTACCTCTAGGTAAATCAATCTGGGTAACATCACCGGTAATAACCGCTGTTGAACCAAAACCGATTCGAGTTAAAAACATTTTCATTTGTTCGCGTGTTGTATTTTGCGCTTCATCTAAAATAATAAACGCATCATTTAATGTTCGTCCGCGCATATAAGCCAACGGTGCTATCTCTATAATATTGCGCTCAATTAATTTAGCCACTCGCTCAAAACCCATCATTTCATACAGAGCGTCATACATAGGGCGCAAATAAGGATCAATTTTTTGCGCCAGATCACCAGGTAAAAAACCCAGTCGCTCTCCTGCTTCAACGGCCGGACGAACCAGTAATAAACGTTGCACAGTTTCTGACTCTAACGCAGCAACTGCACAGGCTACGGCCAGATAGGTTTTTCCAGTACCTGCTGGCCCTATACCAAAACTTAAATCATGCGTCTGAATGCTTTTTAAATAGGCAACCTGATTTAAACCACGCCCCCGTATCTGCTCTTTGCGTAAGCGAATATTCCATTGATTCGCATCCAGCATCAATTCTTCATCCATTTCCTGAAAACCAGATTCCTGCAACTGGAGATGAACATGGTTTGCCGTAAGCTGTTGATCTTTGGTAAACAGATACAGATCTTTAAGAATATCTGCACCGATCTTCACATCACCCGAATCACCAATTAGTTGAAAATGGTGATTACGGTTATTTATTTCTACACCCAGACGTCTTTCTATCTGTTGTAAATGCTCATTCATTGGGCCACACAAGTTCGCCAGACGTTGGTTATCTGCGGGCTCAAATTCTATATCCAGACTTTCTGCCATAATTTAATTATAGTGCTTTAATATGTGATATTTAGACTGATAGTCGCGCATGATCTATATCCGCAATTTCAACAAACTCACCCTGCAGTGAGTTCACCAGTGCTTTTGTGATCTTCACATCCACAAAGTGACCAATTAATCGTTCAGCCCCATCAAAGTTAACCACCCTGTTGTTTTCAGTACGGCCAGCCATTTGTTTTGAATCTTTTCTAGATGTACGTTCAACAAGAACTCTTTGCACCGTTCCTTCCATTGAAGTTGAAATTCCCATTGCCATTTCATTAATACGTTTTTGCAAACGCGCCAATCGCGCTTTCTTTGTTTCCATTAACACATCATCATCAAGAGATGCGGCAGGCGTACCCGGGCGAGCCGAATAAACAAAACTGTAAGATGTATCAAAACCAACATCCTCAATCAATTGCATTGTCTGCTCAAAATCATCATCGGTTTCACCTGGAAAACCAATAATAAAATCTGAAGATACCGTTAACCCCGGACGAAGCTCTCGCAGTTTACGAATCTTTGACTTATATTCCACCGCCATATGCCCACGTTTCATTGCAGCCAACACACGATCTGAACCACTTTGAACCGGCAGATGCACAAACGTCACCAGTTCCGGCACTTCCGCATAAGCCTGAATTAATGAATCAGAAAATTCAACCGGGTGAGAAGTTGTAAAACGAATTCGATCAATACCTTCCACGGCAGCCACGTAATGTATTAATAACGCCAGATCAGCAACTTCACCATCATGCATTTCACCACGATAAGAATTCACATTCTGACCCAGCAGATTAATTTCACGCACACCCTGCTGTGCAAGCTGAGCAATTTCAGTTAAAACATCATCAAAAGGGCGGGAGATTTCTTCACCACGGGTGTAAGGCACCACACAGAAGGTACAATATTTACTGCAGCCTTCCATAATAGAGACAAAAGCACTGGGGCCTTCCGCTTTTGGATCAGGCAAATTATCGAATTTTTCTATTTCAGGAAAAGAGATATCGACTATCGGTTTATGACTTACATCGACCCCATTCACCATATCCGGTAGACGGTGTAATGTTTGTGGACCAAAAACCATATCAACATGAGGCGCGCGTTTACGAATAGCCGCACCTTCCTGCGAAGCCACACAGCCACCAACACCAATAACTAAATCAGGATTATCCTGCTTCCAGTGTTTCCATTTACCCAATAAAGAAAATACTTTTTCCTGAGCTTTTTCACGAATAGAACAGGTATTCAATAACAGAATATCCGCATCTTCAGGGGTATCTACTTCTATGATTTCTTCTGAATCGGCCAGCACATCACGCATTTTAATCGAGTCATACTCATTCATCTGACAACCGAAGGTTTTAATATAAAGTTTGCGTGCCATAAAGCCTGTATTTTTCTAACAAAGGAACCGGCTATTTTACCACTTTCTATGGAAAAAGACTAAAGTAACGAACGAATCACCCTGTACTGATGTTAAGGATATAAATTAGAAAGAGCCCGTTCGAGCCAAAGTAGAATCATTTCAATAACTCATCAGCACCTTTAGCGACAAAACGTAACTGGGTAATAGCTTTTTCAGTTAATAACTTACGTTCAGCAGAATTACTGTCCAGCGCCTCTCCACCCGCATTAAACACCAGAACAACCATTGCTTCTGCCTGTATTTTTGCCGCCTCTGCAGGATAGTCCTGTGTGTGCTGAATATAATCTGCTAATTCCACAACAAAATATTGCAGCTCACGAGAAACTGCCTTACGAAAAGCCCTGGATGTGCCTGAGCGCTCCCTCAATAAAAGCCTGAAAACATGTGGGCTGTTATGAATGAATTCCATAAACGTTTCAACAGAAGTGGCGATAACAAGCCCTCTGTCGCCTATGCGCTGTCTGGCTTTTCGCATCAACTGTCGCAGTGCAACACCGCCTTCATCCACTAAAGTCAGACCCAGTTCTTCCATATCTTCAAAATGACGATAAAACGAAGTCGGTGCTATACCGGCCTCTCGTGTCACCTCACGTAAACTCAAACTGGAATAACTGCGCTCCTGACTCAACAAACGAAATGCAGCATCAATAATAGTGCGCCGTGTTTTCTCTTTTTGTTGCGCCCGATTACCACTCATCTCGCATCCTTCATAAATACAACCCTTAATATATAACCCTGATATAAGTTTGAATTGAATACTTCCACAAATCAACAATTAGACTAACAATTGTTTGGGCTTTAATCAGCCCCAAAGGCAAATATCTATACATCACTTATAATTCAGCGTACACTTGTACGCAATAACCATGAAGTATCGGATTATATTATGCAGCAAAAAAACACCCCTACTAAACCTCCCTTAAACTGGCTACCTATTAGTGTCTTCAGCATTAGCGCCATCATTACCCTGTTTTTCATACCCTACTACGCATTAACACACGGTTTTGACGGATGGCAGATAGCCGCCATGTTAATCGGTATCTTTTTTTGTGAAATATCAATAACAGCTGGATACCACCGGTTATGGTCTCATCGGGCTTATGAAGCACACTGGCTGGTTCGCCTGTTTTTTGCCATTGGCGGCACATACGCAGTGCAAAACACCATTTTGCACTGGTCTTCTGATCACCGAATTCACCATACGCACGTAGACAACAACGAAAAAGACCCCTACTCGGCAAAACGTGGTTTCTGGTATTCGCATATGGGCTGGATGATTCGTGAATACAATTTAAATCCCAATAAAAATTTTGAAAACTGCAAAGATCTGAAGAAAGACCCTATTGTCATGTTTCAGCACAAGCACTATTTACCTCTGGTATTAGGCCTTAATTTTGGTATACCGATTTTACTAGGCCTATGGCATGGCGACCTCATTGGTATGATGTTACTTGCTGGTGTTGCTCGATTAACGATTTCACACCACCTTACTTTTTTCATTAACTCTCTGGCACATGTCTGGGGCAGCCAACCCTATTCCGATAAAAACACATCCAGAGATAATCCGGTCATTGCTTTACTTACTTTTGGAGAGGGTTATCACAACTACCATCATAGCTTTCAACGAGACTATAGAAACGCCATTCGCTGGTGGCAATATGACCCGACCAAATGGTTAATTCGAAGCCTGAGCATAGTTGGACTGGCAAAAGGCCTTTATCGGACGCCTCTTGAATACATCGAAATCGAACGTGCACAGATGTTATTAAAAAACACCACTTTAAAATTATCACATCGTTTTAACTCTGAAGCGCTAACGCTACGTTTACAGGAAGAATATGACACGTTAATAAAAAACATTAATGCTTTCACTCAGGCGAAAAGACAGTGGATGGAGGCGCGTAAAAATTCGATGGTAGAAAGTTATGACATTGATATTTTAAAAGAAAGAGTAGAAGTTCTTAAAGAAAACTTGCTTCAACAGAAAAAAAACTGGCTAAATTTTAACGCCCGAATAGTACCCGCTTAAACAATACATATCGCACCTGTTATTGTTTGAAATCAAGAACACTTTCAACGTATAGATTAATCTTAAGTTGAAACCAATGGGAGGCAAGCAATGTTAGGTGAAAAGCACGATTTAATTCATGAACTACCAGAATATAAAGATCAGATACGCACGCTTAAAATGAGCAACAAACATTTTGAAAAGTTATTTGATAAATACCACGATCTGGATCACCAGATCAGACGTATAGAAGAGGGCATAGAAACACCTGAAGATAGTTATTCTGAAGAACTGAAGAAAGAACGACTACAATTAAAAGATGAACTGTTTGGGATGATTAAAACCGCGTAAACAACGGGGAATATAATGGTCGAATCTACAGAATATAAAACACAGTTAGTAGCTTTACGCGCAGATTTAACTCAGCGCGTGAATGCTATTGACAAAGATCTACACCATGAAAACGAGGCCATTGAAAAAGACTTCGCCGAGCAGGCAACTCAGCTTGAAAACGAAGAGGTTCTTAACTCACTAAATGATGAAGCTAAAGCGACCGTAATGCAAATTGATAAAGCCCTACTTCGAATCAATGATGGCCGTTTTGGACTATGCGGAGAATGCGGAATCGAAATAAACAAACAAAGGCTTGATGCTGTACCTTATGCAGAGTTTTGCATTAAGTGCGCTGAGTAAACAAATATCATGCACGGTGAAGATATGGTGAACAAAGTTAGTCGCCATATCTTCACTGTGCCCCTTATTCCTGTTAGATAAAAAACTCTTCTTTTGCACTTCACCTTCTGTTATAACTCCTATCAGAATGACAATACAACGAATTACTGCATTTAGCTTCGAATGAGGCCCAATACCGGAAATTTGATCGCAGGTATTTAATGGATATAATCAACCAATAATAACCAGATTACATAAAGCTGAGATAAGTGAAAAAAATCGCACTGTTTGTTGATGTTCAAAACATCTACTACACCACTCGTGACGCATATGGCCGTCAGTTTAATTACCGAAAGTTCTGGAACCATATAAGCTCACAAGGTGAAATTGTTTCTGCCTATGCTTACGCCACGCATCGTGCCGATGATGGTCAGATAAAATTTCAGGATGCTCTCAGGCATATTGGCTTCACCGTTAAGCTTAAGCCCTTCATCCAACGTAGCGATGGTTCAGCCAAAGGTGACTGGGATGTGGGCATTACAATTGACATTATGGAACAGGCAAAAGATGTTGAAACGGTGATTTTACTTTCGGGTGATGGAGACTTTGATTTGTTGCTTGATAAAATTAAAGATGATTATGGGGTTTCTGCAGAGGTTTATGGGGTTCCTTCATTGACCGCTAGGTCATTAATTGATTCTTCTAGTATTTTTCATGCTATTGATGAAGAGTTATTGATGTGAATTAACGTTTTTCGGTCTCGGACTGTTAGTTTCTTTGCACGCTAGGCCTTTATGGGAACGTGAAGACAAGAGCGAGTAAATATCCAGTAGCCCAACATCAAAAATCTCGAACCTTCCCCCTCAACTGCTTAGCTTTCCCTCGACGAGTTTTATTATCAACCCTTTTTGCTTTAGCCGCCCTACCCGGTTTAGTCGCAATACGCCGACGATTAATAACCGCCACACTCTTAATTAATTCACACAAACGCTCTAGCGCATCATCCCTGTTCTTCTCCTGCGTTCTAAAACGCTGAGCTTTAATAATAATCACACCCTCTTTTGTGATTCGCTTATCTTTTAAATTAAATAAACGCTCTTTATAAAAATCGGGCAGGGATGATGCAAAAACATCAAAACGTAAATGAATCGCACTGGAAACCTTATTTACATTCTGACCTCCCGCACCCTGAGCGCGTATCGCACTCAGTTCTATTTCGCTATCAGCTATTGAAACATTATTAGATATTTTCAACATAATGACATTTACACATCAATCACTCTTACCGGTAATACCGGCCGTTAAAACAAAACGCATCGCTTCATCCATTCCCATATCACACGGGTGAATGTCTTTTTTGGGGATTAACAGTGTAAATCCCCCGATCATATAACTCATGGGAAGATAGACCAGTACGCTATCACGTTGTTGCGCAAAGGCAGGCAAACTACTTGTATCATCCTGCGTAACAAAACCAATCATTAACATACCATTAATATTAACTGAAACCACCTTGCCGAACCCTTCTTTTTTAGGTGAGAAAAACTCAAACAAATCTCGTATCGAACGATATACCGTTTTTATCAACGGCACTCTATAGAGTATTTTTTCACCAAAAGAAAAAATCTGCCTTACAAAAATGGCTTTCATTAACAAACCAGCAACAAAAACAACCACCAGGCCTGCGATCATTCCCATACCTGGAAAATATATTTCATCTGATACAAACCAGTGAAGCGCTATCACCATCATATTTTCAGATGTTATTGCTAACCAGTACAACAGATAAATAGTAAGCACGACAGGCACAACTGTAATAAAACCCGTAAGCAGGGTTTTACTGATAGATTTCAACATAATTAATCCTGTTATTTAAAAATATAAAATTTTGATGCACAGATACTTTTAATTCTACAGCAATAGATCACTGCTAAAACTAAAGCATATCCATGTACATTTGAATTGCCCAGATAATCAGCACCCTTGTATGAACATCGCCAGGTTTAATAACCGCATCCTGCCCATCAAAAGTTTCACGCCGTTCAAACAACCCCCAACCACCTGATGATTTTCGCATCTGAACAATCATCGACATCCATTTTTTCTGATCTTCAAAATCCACATCTGCATATTTAAATAATATGGTTACGCGCTCTGCATAAAGGTCTGAAAAAAAATTATCCTTTGTCTGCTCATCATAAATACGCGTTAATAACTCTAGTTTTTTTAAACTATAATTATCAGCAGAAATTAAACCTGTTTGTATTGCCCATTCCAGCACAAAAAACTGATGCGTAAGTATATATCCTGTCGCTTTATATTCCATAAACTGGTTCACATATGAAATTGCTCTTTTTTCTGGCTCACCAAAGGGCGCGGACATAAAGTTAAATAATTTTTGCCCACCAATACCCATATCACTGGACAGGGATATTCTTGATGCTTCAGGATCCAGCAACAATAAAAACGGATCACCTGAAACAGCCTCTGCTCGTTCTTTAATAAGCTTTTTCAGCTTATTATCATTCGTTAGTTCACTGATATTTTTTAATGCCCACAACTCATCAACTGCGAGATGTTCACTATCTTTGATGAAGCTCAATTCATCATTGAATATTTTCTGTAAATTCCCCTTAGATATATCCTGTTTTTTTGCATGTCCGGTTAAACTGAGTATCATTAGACAGGACAATAGAATAATCTGTAAAAGTCTCGCACCATGGGCTTTTGTATTGATATATAACTTCATATTTACTTCATTTTTATTGATTTCAACAAGATGTATTCACACAATAATATGATATATTGCTGTGTGTCCACATTAATAACGGTACAAAGGCGAAAAAATGCATTACTCAAAAGATCATCTGGCTGAGCTTGATATATTAATTCAATACAGCCTGGATTCGACCCAACAAGGTTTGAAAATTCACTCAAGCGCAAGCGAAGAAAAGATAAATGCAGTTGAACGTTTATTTGACAAGGGACTTGTTAGCGCAATAGATGGTGGTTATTTAACTGATCTAGGTAGAAAAGCCGCTGAGCATGCTCAAGCCCTTATTCTTATGCTGGCACCACACTACGAAAACATCGCTAGTTAAAAACCTCAGGTTTTATTGCTTATTATTTCTTTAATGGTTACCAGCACAATACTTAAACTGAAAAGAGTAAGTCCAGCTGATAACAACATCAATGCTTCCGCCATGGTTACACCGAAGATAATTTCAGGGGTGTAACCACACGAAGTCTCTACCTGATACATCCAGGGCAACCACTGCTCTATTGCAAACCATGCCGGCAAGCCGGCATCAAAGCCACAATCTCCAAATATAAATCCCCGCTCGGTACCTAATAACAGATAACTTCGCTCTGCAAGCCCTATAACGCTCAATAATATAATTATTTGTAAACCTGCATTTAACCATGCCATTTTTCTAAATAACAAACCCGCTATTGACACAATTACAATCAGAGATATCCAGAGACGCACCTGAATACAGACGACACAGGGCAACTCTTCCAGCTGATATTGATAAAACAGAGCCGCGGCTAATAATGAGAGCCCACCTGATATATATGCCAGCCAGTACCAGTGACTATGTGAAACATCTTGCAATATTTTAATTATTTTCATAGAGCATTATCTATTTATTAATCGGTAAAAATCAAGCGAACTAAATCAGAATAGCCTTATATTGGATTTTCGTGTACAATTCGTGCTCAATTTCTGGCGCACCTCGGTCTGCGCCTGTATTCATGCTTTATTCAGCTCGAAACAAACTAACTGTTTCCGCCTAGACCGTCCCATAACACGCCTCAGGCTGTATGGATGGGCAGATTCCAAAATCTGTGTTCTGGAGAACATACAATATATGTCATTTGATAACCTTGGCTTACGGGCCGAATTACTCCGTGCTGTATCCGAAAAAGGCTACAACACCCCCTCACCAATCCAGCTACAGGCTATTCCACCTATTCTTGAAGGCAAGGATATTATGGGCGCAGCACAAACTGGTACGGGAAAAACAGCTGGGTTTACCCTGCCCCTGTTAAATAATCTGATGTCTTCTGGTAAAAACCAGAAAGGCAGGACCATACGCGCGCTGGTACTTACACCTACTCGTGAATTAGCTGCTCAGGTTGCACAAAACGTAGAAGAATACAGTAAACACTTACCAATTAAATCGACTGTTATCTTTGGCGGTGTAAGCATTAACCCGCAAATTAAAAAACTAAAAAATGGTATTGATGTTTTAGTGGCAACACCGGGGCGCTTACTTGATCATGTTAGTCAAAAGACTATCGATCTGTCTCAACTTGAAATACTCGTACTGGATGAAGCTGACCGTATGTTAGATATGGGGTTCATTCACGATATTCGCAAAGTTCTGGCACTTGTGCCAAAAAAGAAACAGACACTATTGTTCTCGGCAACTTTTTCTAATGAAATTAAAAAACTCGCCACGGGTCTGCTTAACTCACCAACACTAATTGAAGTTGCCAGACAAAATGCAGCAACGGATACTGTTACTCAAGTAGTACATCCGGTAGATAAAAGTCGTAAACGCGAATTACTATCTTTCTTAATTGGTTCAAACAACTGGCAACAGGTACTGGTTTTTAATAGAACCAAACATGGTGCAAACCGCCTGGCAGAACAATTAACAAACGACGGTATTGCTTCAGCAGCTATTCATGGTAATAAAAGTCAAAGTGCTCGCACAAAAGCATTGGCTGATTTTAAATCTGGCAAAATTCGAGTGTTAGTTGCAACTGACATTGCCGCACGTGGCATCGATATTGACCAGCTACCCCATGTTGTCAATTATGAACTACCTAATGTTGCAGAAGATTACGTACACCGTATTGGTCGTACAGGTCGCGCAGGCAATGAAGGTGAAGCCATGTCTCTGGTTTGCGTTGATGAGCACAAATTATTAAAAGACATCGAACGTTTAATGAAAAAAGATATACCTCAGGTCATTATAGAAGGTTATACACCTGACCCTTCGATTAAAGCTGAACCAATTCAAAATGGTCGCAACAGGCAGCAACAAAAAAGACGCCCTGCTGGAAACAAACAACGTTCAGGCAATGGTCGTAATGGCAACCAGAATAAACAGCGTCGCCGTAAATCGAAAGAAGCGGCATAAATTGAGAGATAGAGCTGAAACCTTTTACTAGTTAAAGGTTTCATTTTCATACAAATTAATTTCAGGAATAAGACATTGTTAACTACTGCAAATATCACTATGCAATTTGGCTCAAAGCCACTTTTTGAAAACGTTTCGGTTAAATTCACCGACGGTAATCGTTACGGACTGATTGGCGCCAATGGTTGTGGAAAATCAACCTTTATGAAAATTCTTGGTAGCGACCTTGAACCAACAGCAGGTAACGTATCTAAAGACCCTGACCAACGTATAGGTAAATTAAAACAGGACCAGTTTGCTTACGAAGAATATAGCGTTATTGATACGGTATTAATGGGCCATGAAGACTTATGGAAAGTTAAGTCTGAAAAAGATGCCATTTATGCCAACCCGGAAATGACCGAAGAAGATGGCATACGCGCCGGTGACCTTGAAGGTGAGTTTGCAGAAATGGATGGCTACACAGCTGAAGCTCGCGCTGGTGAATTATTAATTGGTGTGGGCATTCCGGTTGAACAACATTATGGCCCTATGTCTAATGTTGCCGCTGGTTGGAAATTACGAGTATTACTGGCACAGGTTTTGTTTTCTGAACCAGACATTATGCTACTCGACGAACCGACCAACCATCTGGACATTAAAACCATCAGCTGGTTAGAAGGCATTTTAAACTCTCGTAATTGCACCATGATTATCATTTCCCACGATCGTCACTTCCTTAACAGTGTATGCACACATATGGCTGATTTAGATTACGGTGAAGTGCGTATGTACCCTGGCAACTATGATGAGTATATGACTGCATCAACTCAGGTACAGGAACAACTACTCTCGAACAATGCAAAAAAATCTGCTGAGATTGCTGAACTTAAAGCATTCGTTAGTCGTTTCTCAGCCAATGCTTCCAAATCAAAACAGGCGACATCTCGTGCCAAAAAACTCGATAAGATTTCTCTCGACGAAGTAAAACCTTCAAGTCGTAAAAATCCATTTATTCAGTTTGGAGAAGATAAAAAATTACACCGTTTAGCTCTGGAGATTGAAGGTCTGGGTAAAACCTATGACAAAGAAGTATTTAAAGACTTTAACTTCATGACAGAGGTGGGTGAACGTATTGCCATTATCGGACCTAACGGCATTGGCAAAACCACCTTATTAAGATGCCTGTATGGTGACGTTGAACCTACAGCCGGCACGGTAAAGTGGTCTGAAAATTCTCAGCTAGGTTATTACGCACAGGACCACTCAGCTGATTTTGAAAAAGACAAAACGCTGATCGACTGGATGAGTGAATGGGGCCAGGAAAAAGATGACGAACAGGTTATTCGTGGCACGCTAGGTCGTTTATTATTTTCTCAGGACGACATTGATAAATCAGTAAAAGTTTTATCTGGTGGTGAACAGGGTCGTATGCTGTTTGGTAAGTTGATGCTACAGCGTGATAATATTCTTTTATTAGACGAGCCAACCAACCACATGGACATGGAGTCAATTGAGTCTCTTAATCTGGCACTGGAAAACTACCCTGGAACACTGGTATTTGTCAGCCATGACCGTGAGTTTGTTTCATCATTAGCGACACGAATTCTTGAAATAACGGAAGACGGCATTATCGATTTCCGTGGTACTTATGAAGATTATCTTGCTAGCCAGGATACAAGTAAAGTCAAGAAGCGTGCTTAATCTGTAAACAATCTGGACACGGTGTTTTTTAACACCATTTAAACTGTCGTCCCCGAATGCCTGTGTCGGGGACCCAGCGTCCTCAGGCATAACAATGTCATTATATTCCCGACACAGGCATTCGGCAATGACACTTCTTAAATATTATCGGAACACCCATGAAATCTTTCTCATCTCTAAACCTGTCAAAAGACTTCTTAACCAATCTTGATTCTCTCGGTTACAAAGAGATGACACCGATACAACAAAAAAGTATTCCTCTGGTATTAGAGGAAAAAGATGTACGGGCACAGGCAAAAACCGGTAGTGGAAAAACCGCAGCATTTGGCATCGGCTTACTGAATCAACTTGATTCTAAAAGTTATCTTACTCAGTCGTTAATTCTTTGCCCTACGCGTGAACTTGCCGACCAGGTCAGTAAGGAAATGCGCAAACTTGCTCGCCCTATTCCAAACACAAAAATTACAACCTTATGTGGTGGAACACCTATAGTTCCACAATATGCCTCACTGGAACATCATCCACATATTGTTGTAGGAACACCTGGTCGTGTTTTAAAACATTGTCAGAAAGGCACATTGAAACTGGATAACTTAACCTCTCTGGTTCTTGATGAAGCAGACCGCATGTTAGATATGGGATTTTCCGATGACATCAAACTCATCATCAATAAAACCCCTGAACAACGACAAACTTTATTATTTTCTGCCACATTCCCCGACCAGATAAAAAAGATAAGTCAGTCAATACAAAAAAATCCTGTAGAAATTCGTGTTGAAACTATTCATGACGATTCAAATATAAAGCAGTTTTTTTATGAGATTGATAGACAGGCAAGAACCAGCACATTAATTTCATTGCTACAACACTATCAACCCGAATCCAGCGTAATTTTCTGTAACAGAAAACAGCAGTGCAAAGACCTTGCTGAAGAACTCTGGAGTCAGGGGTTTCATGCAGTTGCTCTACATGGTGACCTTGACCAGAAAGATCGTGACCAAAAACTGGTGCAGTTTGCAAATAAAAGCAGCTCAATTTTGATTGCCACCGATGTTGCCGCACGTGGTCTGGATATTAAAGATTTACGCGCGGTTATAAATTTCGAGCTATCACCCGACCCGGAAATTCATATTCATCGAATTGGCCGTACGGGACGTGCAGGTAATGAAGGACTTGCATTAAGTTTGTTTACAGCATCGGAAGCCCCCAAAGTAAACGCCATAGAAGATTACCAGAAAAGACCGGTAAAAATTGAAAGCACTTCAACTTTAAAACCTAAGCAAAACACTAAAATAAAACCACTGATGAGCACGCTGTGTATTAATGCCGGACGTAAAAATAAAGTTCGCGCAGGTGATATATTAGGCGCCTTAACTAAAAATACAAAACTACCGGGCAAGCACATTGGTAAAATAGATATTTTTGATATTGTGGCATATGTTGCCGTTGAACAGGCCGTTGCTAAACAGGCATTACAGATTCTTTCAGAAGGAAAAATTAAGGGTCGTAAATATAGAGTAAGAAAAATTTAATAAAAAAGCGAAGAGGATATACCTCTTCGCTTTTTTATATCTAGTTTGCAGGAACCAGCATTGGGCCACCACCATAAGGTGCGCCATAAGCAGGGTAACCTCCATAACCATAACCCGGATATCCACCGCCACCATACGCAGGATAAGCTCCACCGTAACCAGGATAACGACTCAAACCACCGGGATAACCTCCGTATGCGGGATATCCACCCCATGGACTATAACCGCCGGGATAACCGCCACCCCACGGACTGTTATAACCACCGGGGTAACCTCCCCAACCAGGCCCATTTGAAAAATTAAACGGACTCCAGAACGCATTAGCTGGCGAAAGCATAAACACGGCAGCTGTAGCTACAGCTGATACCGCTAGAATTTTTTGTATTTTTTTCATATTCTGACTCCTTGTTTTCATTTATTGTATTTAAACATCAGGGAACACCGCCCCACTAATCAAATTTTTACTTACCATTGATACTAGAATAGATCACGCTTTAAGTATTGACCTATGTCATCTTTTATTTTCAAACCGATTACGGTCGAGCCATAAAGCATCAGTTATAAGCAATATATAGTTAATAGTTACGCCAATATCAAATAACACAATACAGAAATCACAAGCGCGCCAGTTACATTCAAGACAATGCCTTCACCAGCCATTTTTTTTGTTGTAAAAAAACCACTGGCGTAAACAATACTATTAGGTGCCGTAGCAACTGGCATCATAAAAGCACAACTGGCGCTTATCGCCGCAGGAATCATTAATAATTTTGGATCAATATCCGATCCTAGAGCCGTTGCTGCCAATACCGGCATTAACAATACCGTACTAGCCGTATTACTCGTTGTTTCTGTTAAAAAGGTTACCCCGAGACAAATTGCAAATATCATTAACCAGACAGGTAAAGTAGACAGTGTCGACAAATTTTCAGCTAATACATCACTTAAGCCAGACACGCCAAACGCCTTAGCTAAAGTAATACCACCTCCAAACAATAACAGCACACCCCAGGGAATAGATTCAGCCGTTTTCCAGTCTAATAACTGCTTACCTTTTCCATCCGGTACAACAAACATTAAAATAACCGCCAGTAATGCAACCGATGCATCATTCGCTGACGGAAAACCCAGCCAGTGACTCCAACCACCAAATGGTTCTTTTCTTGTAATCCAGGCAAGCGCTGTTATTAAAAAAATTATCATCACCCTTTTTTCAGTCACACTCCAGTTACCCACAGCGGGCATGTCAAAACCACCGGTATAAGTCAGTTTTCTTGTTAACCATAACCAGGTCACTGGAATCATCACCAACACAATAGGCATCGCCCAGCTCATCCACTCTATGAATCCAATATTTTTATTAAACGCCTGCTCATATACCTGCATAAATACAAGATTTGGAGGCGTACCAATAGGTGTTCCAATACCACCTATACTGGCAGCAAATGCAATACTCAACATTAAAGGCACAACCAGTTCTTTATCTTTTGCCTGATTAGCAACCGCAAGTGCAACTGGCAATAACATTAATGTCGTTGCCGTATTTGAAATCCACATACTTAAAGCAGCTGCCGTTACCATAAAACCCAGCACCAGCTGTTTGCTACTTCTATTACCAAATAAATTAACCATAAACAGAGCAAGCCGACGATGCGCACCACTTTTTTCCATCGACTTGGATAATATAAAGCCACCCAGTAATAATAAAATTAACGGGCTTCCGTATGACTGACCAATTTCATTCTTTGTTAAAACGCCGGAAATTTGAAACACGGCTAGCGGCAGTAACGAAGTAACAGGAATGGGCACAGGCTCAAACACCCACCAGACCACACAGATAATTGCAACGGCTGCGGTAATAGCAAGTGCTGTAGTATCAATACCACCATGCGGTGTCATATTATTAACGATTAAAAAATATATAAGCAGTGCACTTATTGGACCGGCAAATAATGCTACCGATTTAACATTCATTTTATTCATATTTTTAATTTCTAATTTTTGTTACATAATTTTAAGATAGTGCGACATTCTATCAGTTAAGCCAGAAGATAAATTTCATCATCCACGAATGCTTGTGTCGCAGATCCAGTGTCTGTAGAAACCTTTGCACGAAAATAGATAAGATAAAAATAACTTTAATAGTTAATTATTTTCAACTCTATATACCACCTGCAAGGTATGACTCTCACCCGGCTTTATCGTAACAACATCATCCGCCGCGTTACCCGATTCAACACAAAGCATATTTAAATACCCCCCTTCACCCAGGTCACCCATTTTTTCAGCAACTTGTTTCCAGGGATTCCATACAATGGTTGAATGACTCCCCTGTTTTGAAATAACTATTTTTCTCTGCGGGCCTGTGATCGAAAGTTCGTCTGTCGTATTCAGGTAAACACGATCTACTTCTGCATCAATACCAATATCACCGCTCTGTTTTTTACGCTTAAAACCATCGGGTTTATCCAGATAGTCTTTTCCATGCAGGCCCGTAACAGATGTCTTACTCACATCACCCACATTAAAATAGGTATGTAATGCTTCTCCAACGCAGATAGCTTTAACACCGTTATTCTGTGTTATCAGCTCAAGTTTCAAAGAGTGTCCTATTGTCAGCACATATAAAGCGCTTGTTGATTCTGGCCAGGTTTTCCGGGTAGTGTCATCCAGCTGACTCGTATTCAGAATAAAGCTGATCTGAGTTTCCCCACTGTCTAATTGACAGGCTTCAGTAATTTCCCATAAAACAGTACGGGCAAAACCGTGTGCTGGAAAAGATGTATTCTCTGAATGAGCCCCAAACCAGGGCCAGCATATGGGGATACCTCCCCGAACAGATTGCCCTTTGGCATACCGGGCCTCTCTGGACACCCAGATAACCTCCTCCTGCCCATCAGGCCTCCAGCTTAAGACATGCGCGCCCTGACAACTAATTAACGCGCTGGCCTGCTCATTCTCTATTTCTACTACAGGGATATCACCCTTGCCCATTTTAAAACGAATCTGACCTTTATCATCAGACTGACCAAATCGCTGATTTAATTCTTCTATATATAGTGCATTCATTAATTTAACCCGGTTTTAATGCCATAGAATATAACACTACAGCCGCCCTGACGTTATACACATAATGCACAACACCCCCCCAAAAGCCTTTCAAAGACCATAAAACGCCCTTCCTGGCCATCTGATCAGAAACCGACCAACGGAATATATAACATATTGCTAATATAATGGTTATCTTATATAGTTATCTCACTGGCCAATTAAGGTCACAAGCGCATGAATATTAATGCTTAAACAAATTAGGAAATGAAATATGAAAACTTTAACTAAATTAGCTGCTATCGCAGCACTTACTGTTGTTACTTCTACTGCTAGCGCATGGTGGGGTCCTTTCAATAACAATGGTTATAACAACAACGGTTATAACGGCATGAACAACATGAACAACAACGGTTTCGGTAACGGCATGGGCGACATGATGGGCGATGGCAACTTCGGCTTCAACATGAATGCTAATGCACGTGGCAATGGTCAGGGTTATGGCAACGGTTCTAATGCATATAACGGTCAAAACCAGTACCGTGGTCAAAATGGCTATAACGGTTACAACGGTTATGCTCCTTACGGTTATGCTCCTGTAGCACCTGCTGCTCCTGTTGCACCAGCTACTCCTGCTAAGTAATCATATTATGAAATATGTCCTTTAGTTTAAATTAAAGGCACTTAGCTAAAGAGAGAGCTGGTCACATAAGTGTCCGGCTCTTTTTTGTTAAAATCTTTTTAGAGGCAAAAGTCATGACAAAAAAAACAGAAAAGAAAGACGTTGTAACAACTGAAGAAGAAGCAAAAATTGCAACAGAAACAGAAGTAGAAACTACAGATACAGCCGAAGTAACAGAAGAGAAAACAGCAAACGATAAAGGTGTGTACCTGAGAGTTGGCGCAATGGCAATGTTTGTTGGTGTTGCTGCCCTTATTCTTGGTTCAATCTGGTCAAATAACTCTGATGACATTATGGCTGCTATAGACAGCGACGAAGAATCATCAGTAATTACTGACACTGCTGAGATGGAAGTTAGCGAAATAGACACAGCTAACTTGCTAACTGAAGAAGAAATTGCAATTGAAACAGCAGCAGTAACACCTGTTGAAACAATTGAACAGTCATTCACTTCAGTTGCAACACCTGCACCAGTTAATAACTTTGCAATGCAAAAGCAGCCTACTTTTCAGGAAATGAGAAACCAGCAGCGTGAAACGGTTACAAAAAACCTGCAAAAGCAAAGAGAAATGATGAAGGCATCATTTGAAAAATCTGACAAACAACGTCAGGCAATGATGGAATCTGCACGTAAAGCGCAAGAGATCCAGACTGCATCTTTTCAACAGCCTGCAGCTAAGCAAGACCCAATGGTAGAAGTTATGGAAGCACACCGTGCTGAAGTAATGAAGATGATGGAAGAGCGTCGTCAGAAGTTCATTAAAGAAATGAATCAGGCTCGCACTACTAGAAGCTAGGAACTTTCTCTAGGAGAACTGGTCAGAACACTTACTGGTAAACGGTAAGTGTTCTGACCAGAAAAAAGGCGTGATTGTTTAGTAAATACTCTGCAATTACGATAGAAATGATAAAAGATAATTCTATCGGTTTAGCAGAAGTCATGCGCTGCTAGGGTGGCTAGCTGGGGCTGGTCACCCACCTTCTCATGGTACTAAAGGGCAATCACTTTGTGATGGCCCTTTTTTATTTCTCGGCTACAGCTATTAATACTTCAGTGTTAAACCAGACACCATTCTTTCCTATTAGCTGATTAATTTGAGCCATGTGTTTTTGCTTAAATTCAACTTTCTGCTCTTCAGTTAACTGATTTAACAATGCACGATAACCGGCATTCCACACCACGTCCCACCACATCTGAGAATCGGTCATATGATAACCCAGGGGCACATGATGCACAGTGACATTACTTATACCTACCGCATCAAACTGTGCGTTGATTAATTCTTTTGTAGATAAACGTTTCCAGGATAAGGCGGGCACTTCTTTCCCAAATGATTCATAACACTCTAAAAAAAGGTCAGACATAGGAGAAAAGGCTTCACCGGTAAAAGTGCTAATAGAAATTTTTCCACCGGGTTTAACAACCGAAGTTATATTTTGTAAAGCACGGGTCATATCTTCCAGGAAAAACAGACCAAAACTACTACAGGCAACATCAAAGCTTTCTTTAGAAAATTCCAGCTCATCTAAATCCATCTGTTTAAATTCAATGTTATTTAGTTCTTTATCCGCGGCTTTATTTTTAGCCTGTTGTAGCATCCCGCTTGAAAGATCAATACCCGTAACCCTGCCTTCGGTCAGTAACTCAGCTGCAGCCAGAGCAACTACGCCGGTACCTGTACAGACATCAAGCAACTTATGATCCGGCTGCAAAGCCAGAAAATCCATCATGCTTTTTGCAGTTTGAGGAAAAAAGGCCAATGAAGAGTGATCGTAACCTTCTGCTACCGTATCAAAACCCTGTTGTATCATTTTCTTTTTATCTTGGTCTGGCATTATTTTTCCTGTAAATATTGGTTATTTCCCGAACGGATTCCTGGTTTTATCTATTGAAAACTGATCTTCTTTTACTTCTTCCTGTTTTTCAGAGTCACCCACTTTATTTTCTTTTTTCTTTTTGGATTTTTTTCCTGCATAGACTGTATCTTGAATTTCCAAGCGAGCTGTTTCTTTATTAATCTCTTCAATACTAAAACTGCGATCATAAGGTTTATTCATCTGAAACTTCATTGAGGTATTCACTCTCAGGTAGATGACTTTCCCTTCTTCTATATTTAATATCAATGACTGTTGCCCTGCGTATCGCTCAGTCAGGTCTAATTCGATATTATGTTCACCCTGCGGTAAATTTAGATATATATATTTATTATTTTCTATTTCAGCCTGTTTTTTCCCATCAATTAAAACATCCGGTGTTATCACTATATTTGACATGGAATACGGGCGATAGATATACAGTACCGACTCTGATTCTTTTACGGGTGAAAATTCAACAAAGTTTGCTGTTTTTTTTGTGCAGGACACTGCTGATATGATCGCAATGAAGATGGTTATTATTTTAAAGCTATGCATTTTTATTCTACTACCTGTTATTTTTTATATTTCTGTTTTATGTGAACCTGAAGGATCACCTGCAAATTAGGCTCTATTTATTTTATATTTTTCGTAAATTTTTGAAATAATACATTAAAGGTAAACCAAGCTTTTTGGCTAATTTTCTAACGCGTTCGTTTATTTCATTTTTATCGAAAGCAGATTCTTTTTTTCCGCAAAACAGAATCCAGTTACCTATAAACACATCACAGACTCTTACGTCAGAAAAATTTTGATATATTGTTTTCATAACCGCTGAATTTTTATCCGGCATTTGATGAAAATTAATAACCATCCAGCCACTATCAGATAATGCTTTATTACTCTGCTCTATGAATTCAGTTTGTGCCTGTAACTCATTCATCCCCTGAGCTTCATATAAATCACTTAACAGCAAATCGATACTTTGCGCTTTGACTCGTTTTATATACTCACGGGCATCACGATTATATACTTTTAAATTTGCCTTCTGTGGTAAGTTAAACCATTGATAGGCAATATCAATTACTGACTGCCTTATTTCAACCACCCGTGTAACAATTTGTGGATAATAATAATTCAAACAATGCGCAAGCCCACCTCCACCAAGACCTAAAATAGTAATCTGCCTTATATCAGTAAAAACCAGGCCTAATAGCATGATCTGGGTGTACTCATGTACCAGATATTGAGGTTTGTGCATCAGCAGACTGGTTTGTTGCAAATCAGAACCAAAACTTAATGTTCTTTTATCACCCTGTTCCAGCACAATAATCGGGCCGTATTCATCTTCTGTACGATATAACTCTTTATTCATTGATACACATCGTTAATTAATCATGCCAGCTATTACTGCCCTGCTTAATAATAAATCGTCATTTGAAGGTGACAAATTCACCATGCTATCTCGACCTTACCATAAGCATAAGGTAAGGTAATAATCTGTTTAAATACCACCCGGAACAACATTAAGTAATATGGACTTATACTCGCAGTTAATTCAGCAGGACAGGCAAACTATATGGCATCCATATTCAGCACTGGGTAGTGATTTGCCTGTGTTTCCAGTGGTATCTGCCACTGGTGTACGCCTGAAACTTGCAGATGGTAAAGAACTAATTGATGGTATGTCTTCCTGGTGGAGCGCTATTCACGGTTATAACCACCCTGAACTAAATCAGGCTGTAGAGAAACAGTTGAAAAACATGAGCCATGTAATGTTTGGTGGCCTGACGCACCCACCAGCGGTTGAACTGGCAAACACACTGATTGATATAACACCTGACTCACTCAGCTCTGTTTTTTTTAGCGACTCAGGATCTGTTTCGGTTGAGGTTGCTATGAAAATGGCAATTCAATACTGGCACGACAAACACATGCCAGACAAACATAAGTTTCTAACTATTCGTGGTGGTTATCATGGTGATACCTTTGGCGCTATGTCAGTCTGTGACCCGGTTACCGGTATGCATAGTTTATTTAACCAGTCATTAATGAAGCAAATTTTTATTGATTCACCGTCAAGCCCATTTGGTGAAGAATGTAATGATACCGATATAGAAGTATTAAGAACGGCTCTTGAAAAAAATCACTCACAATTAGCTGCCTTTATTGTTGAACCCGTTGTGCAGGGTGCCGGTGGTATGCGTTTTTATTCATCTGACTACCTTAATAAAGCACGGGCACTTTGTGATGAATTTAATATACTGCTGATATTTGATGAAATAGCGACCGGCTTTGGGCGCACCGGCAAACTGTTTGCCTGCGAGTTTAGCCAGATACAGCCTGATATAATGTGTATTGGTAAAGCACTCACCGGTGGGTACATGACACTTGCTGCAACACTTACCAGCACCCAAGTTGCTCAAACCATATCTAATGGTGAGCCAGGCGTTTTTATGCATGGCCCGACTTTTATGGCTAACCCGCTAGCCTGCTCGGTCGCCAATGCCAGCATTAAACTTTTGCAACAGACTGACTGGCAGAATAAAATAAATCAAATTGAATCATGGTTATCAGCCTCCCTGGAAAAATGCATCTCACTCGACAAAGTTAAAGAAGTGCGTGTACTAGGGGCCATTGCTGTGGTTGAATGTAATCAGCCTGTAGATATGAAAACAATTCAAACTGCATTTGTTAATAAAGGTGTCTGGATCAGGCCATTTGGTAAACTGGTCTATTTGATGCCACCGTTTATTATCGAGAAACGAGATATAGAAAAACTGTGTAATACCATTTTTGAAGTACTGAAATAAAAAGAAAAAAGTTATTAAAACTGACATTTATTTATAATGAATAAGGAAAATTTCGAATGATTATTGAAGATATATTAGGTTTAATTTTAAATTTCTGGGTTGGCCTGGCTATCCTTATTTTTATTTTACTAAAAAAATCAATTCAGTTTGTTCCTCAAAACAGGGCTTTCATTGTTGAACGATTTGGTAAATACAATCAGACCATGGAAGCGGGTTTGAACTTTATGATTCCTTTTATTGATAAAGTTTCTTACGACCGCTCATTAAAAGAGCAGGCAGCTGATGTACCCAGCCAGGGTGCAATCACTAAAGATAATATTTCACTGATTGTAGATGGTGTGCTTTATTTAAAAGTTCTCGACCCTTACAAGGCTTCTTACGGTGTAGACCATTACGCTTATGCTGTTACCCAGTTAGCACAAACCACCATGCGTTCTGAAATTGGTAAAATTGATCTGGATAAAACCTTTGAAGAACGAGATAGCTTAAATATTAATATTGTTAATAGCATCAATATGGCTGCTGAACCCTGGGGTGTGCAGGTTTTACGTTATGAAATTAAAGACATTGAGCCACCTCGCTCCGTGTTAGAAGCCATGGAACGCCAGATGAAAGCCGAGCGTGATAAACGAGCGTCTATTTTAGAGTCGGAAGGTGAGCGCCAGTCTGCCATTAATGTTGCTGAAGGTCAGAAACGCTCTGCTGTATTAAACGCCGAAGCAGATCGAGCTGAACAGATTTTACGAGCTGAAGGTGAAGCACAGGCAATTATTGCGGTTGCTGATGCGAAAGCCAAAGCCATTGAAACAATTGGTAAAGTTGCAGATACCCATGAAGGCCAGAAAGCAATTCAGCTTGATCTTGCAGCACAGGCGATAGAAGCTAAACAGGCGATTGCGAAAGAATCGTCTGTTGTATTATTGCCAGAAAATCAGACAAACGCTTCGAGTATTGTGGCGGAAGCCATGACGATTATTAATACATTAAATAAAAAATCAACCGAGTCATAATTATGATTGCTGAGTACATCTACACCCATCAGGCTGAGTTCTGGATTATGCTTGGCTTTTTAATGTTAGTCATTGAGGTGAGCACGGGGCTTGTAACGGGTATTTTATTATTTGGTGGCATTGGCGCCATTATTACCGGTCTGTTAATGCTGGCGGGTTTACTCAATGAAACATGGCAAATTGGTATCGCAAGCAGTGCAATTTGTGCCGCTATCATTACATTTTTACTATGGAAACCATTAAAGAAAATGCAGAACGCAGATGTACCCGAAAAAGATAATAGCAGCGACCTGGTGGGGTATGAATTTGTGTTACAGCAGGACATAAATTTACTAACACCTGGCAGTGTTCAGTACTCGGGTATTAACTGGAAAGTTGAAATTCATAAAGATGCGGGGGTGGAAGAAATCAGCGCCGCAACAAGAGTCACTGTTTGTTCTGTCGATGTTGGAAAATTTCGGGTAAAGCCTGTTTAAGTCGAAAGCCTGTATTTAAAAGTCACTGGATCCCCGCTAGAAGTATGCGGGGATAACGACATTTGTATAGCTGGTATATTACTGAATGAATTTCACACTTCCCATCCAATAAACAATTTTATAACTCTTCAGAGTTACAGCTCTTCATTAATCGGGTGATTCTAAAACCAAGAACACCAAATACCATCACTGAACCAATCACGCCAAAAATCGCCAGAATTGCAGTTGCATCTAACATATTAAATCTCTCTCTATTTATAATATTGGGGGGGGGTGCCTTACGGCGCGTGAAATTTAATTGATTCCTAATATAGATTCAACCTAAATTACGCAGGGTTATTAGCAATAATAACTAACTACAGAGATAACAGATGATTCAGGTGTGTTTATGCTCGTTATATACATCCATTACTCTTGGCATAGCCTCTTCGAGTGCATTAATGACATGTGGGTCAAAGTGCTTACCAGAGTCTTCTCTCATGACCAGCAGGGCCTTTTCAATAGACCAGGCATCTTTATAGGGCCTTTTTGATGTTAACGCATCAAACACATCTGCTGCCGCAACTATACGTGCCGATAGTGGTATTTCATTTATTGATTTTGGACTATATTTGTTTCGAAGACCACGGTAACAACCTCATTACAATTACTCAACAGTAACCGATTTAGCCAGATTTCTTGGTTGATCCACGTCGGTACCCTTACGCACAGCAACATAATAAGAAAATAATTGCATGGGTATTGCGTACAAAATAGGTGCAACTTCCGGCTCCACTGCTGGCACCGTCATTACATGACACATATCACCCATATCACTCATATCAAGTCTTTCGTCTGCGAACAGATAAACCTCTCCACTACGGGCAATAACTTCCATCAGATTTGATTTCAATTTATCTTCCATACCATCTTTTGGTGCTACAGCAATAATTGGCATTTCAGGATCAACCAACGCCAGTGGCCCATGTTTTAATTCACCTGCAGCGTAAGCTTCTGCATGAATATATGAAATTTCTTTTAGTTTTAAAGCCCCTTCCATTGCTATCGGATACTGAACACCACGCCCAAGGAAAATGGAATTTAAAGTATCTTTAAACTCATCCGCCCAGTCTTCAATATGATTATCATCAAGCACTTTTTCAATAATTGATGGTAAACTTTTCAGGTCTTTAATAAGTTGTTTTTCTTTTTCATCTGATAACCCATGACGTTTACCTAGCGCCAAAGTCATCAACATCAAACCGACCAGCTGAGTAGTAAAAGCTTTAGTTGATGCAACACCGATTTCCGGACCCGCACGTGTCATTAATACTAATTTTGACTCACGGACCAAAGAGCTTTCCGGTACATTACAAATCGCCAGGGAATGCTCTGACTTGTCCTGCAAGTTTCGTAAAGCTGCAAGCGTATCTGCTGTTTCACCTGACTGGGAGATAGTTACGATTAATGTATCATCTGTTATTACTGGATCCCGGTAACGGAACTCGGAAGCGACTTCTACATTACAGGGAATACCCGCCAGAGACTCTAACCAGTAACGTGCGACCATACCCGCATGAAAAGAAGTACCACAGGCAATAATCTGTACTCGTTTTACTTCATCAAAAATAGCCGCTGCATCTGCGCCAAAAGCGGTATCCAGAACTTTGTCATCATAAATACGGCCCTCAAGAACCTCACCCAGTACAACAGGCTGCTCATGTATTTCTTTCATCATATAATGACGGAATTCACCACGACTTACCGCGTCAGCAGTTAATTCTGAAGTACTTATTTCGCGTTCAACCGGCTGGTCATTTTTATCATAGATTACCAGACTGTCTTTAGTGATATCAGCAATATCACCTTCTTCCAGAAAGATAAAACGTTGTGTTACCGGTAATAAGGCTGCAACATCAGATGCAATAAAATATTCACCAAAACCCACACCAATAACAAGCGGGCTACCACTTCTTGTTGTTATTAATCTGCCAGGCTCATCTATTGATACAACCCCTAAAGCATAAGCACCTTCAAAATCATTTGCCGCTTTCTTTACCGCCTGCAATAAATCATCACCGGCTTTTTTATATAATTCCACCTGATGCACAACAACTTCTGTATCCGTTTCTGAAGTAAATGAGTAACCATTAGCTTTTTGCAACTCGCGCAATGCACCGTGGTTTTCAATAATACCGTTATGCACAACGGCAACTGAATTATTACAGATATGAGGGTGAGCATTGGGTTCAGATGGTTCGCCATGCGTGGCCCAACGCGTATGTGCTATTCCCAGAAAACCTTTAAGCGGATGATCTTTAAGAGAATCAGACAGGTTTTCAACTTTACCGACTCGACGCACACGATCAAGACAGCTCTCGTCATTGATAACAGCGATACCTGCCGAGTCATATCCTCTATATTCCAGACGTCTTAAACCCTCTAATAAAATAGGCGTTACATTACGCTCGGCTACTGCTCCTACTATTCCACACATATTCTGTTAATTCCTTAATTCTTATAGTATTTTATATGCCATTCTAACTGCTGACCGGACGATTGCAAACGTTGCACATATAGCAATGAATCTACATTAATCACATAAAGCATCAGTTTAACTAATTTTAACCTTATACATAAAAAACCGCCCTGAAACAGGCGGTTTCTCTAACAACCACAACATACACAATTAGCAGTTTAACCGTCTATACAACCCTGCGGCGAAGGTAAACCCGCTATACGAGAACCCTGTCTTGCCGGCCCGCCAGGAAATAATTCATACATATGTTCACGATTTGCAGATTCTTTACCCAGCTCTTCAGTCATGTGCCTGATCAACACTTTAACCATCGGCGTAACACCATATTGAAAGTAAAATTTACGCAAGAAATTAATCACTCTCCAGTGCTCTTCTATCAACTCAATACCTTCTTCCTTAGCTAGAACAACCGCCAGAGCTTCATTCCAGTCTTCCAGATTTGCCAGATTCCCTGATGCATAAACTTTAATTGACTTACCATTAAAATCAAACTGATCATTAAAATGCACCGATGTAGCTTTGCCTGCTGTAGACCCACTAACAACTGATTGCACTCTATTAGACTGATCTAATTCAGCATCAAGCTGCGCCAATGGCACACCCGCAAGACGACTCCCCTGTTTCTGCACACCATAAGGAAATAATATATCCAGTGCTTCAATCGTGGCTCGCTCTTTACCGTATTGCTTTGATATTTCACGCCTCAACAACTTCAATATCGGTGAAGTATTATATTCCTGATAATACTCTCGCATAATATTAAGCACATCCCAGTGTTGCTCTGTTAATGTTAAATTATCAGCCAGTGCCATTCTTTCAGCCAGTTCTGGTGTCCAGTCACTCATATTTTGCAGACAACCATCTGCTCTTAACTCTATGAGATTTCCCTCTATTTCAAGATTATTCATAATGTGTTACCTGATTTATAGTTATATTTTATAGTCCCTGAATTTTGCTTTAAACAACAACTGAACAAGCTTCCAACTTGATACGGCTTCCTTAAAAAATACCAGTACAGTGATAGATACGTCTAAAACCTTCATTTCGAGTACCGCACGCATTTGATTAAAATGTGTAGTATATATTTAGCTGTAAATGACCCAGTTTTCCAGCTATCTAGCCAGTTTTTATAGTGCTTTTTTTTATCACTAATTATCAAACCAAAAATGTTTTTATCAGCAACAAAAAAGCCCCTGATAACAGGGGCTTAATTAGCATTTTGAACAATCTAAAACCTGTCTCTAGAACGGGATATCGTCATCAAAACTATCATCAACTGGTGCTGTAGGTGCAGGTTGATTAGCCGGCACTGGCTGAGATTGCTGCTGTGGTGCAAAATCACCGCCACCACCGCCCGCGCGACCACCTAACATCTGCATTTCATTAGCAATAATTTTCGTTGTATAACGATCATTACCGCTTTTATCCTGCCACTTTTCCGTACGCAAACTACCTTCAATATAAACCTGCTGACCTTTTTTCAGGTACTCTCCCGCGATCTCACCCAGGCGGTTAAAAAAGGTAATGTTATGCCATTCAGTGCGTTCCTGCTTCTCACCTGTTTTTTTATCTTTCCAGCTTTCATTTGTCGCAACACTAATTGATGTTACCGCTCCGCCAGAAGGCATATAACGGGTCTCTGGGTCTTTTCCACAGGTACCCACTAAAATTACTTTATTTATGCCTCGTGCCATATCTCTACCCTATATTGTTTTGTTATTTCTCATTAATGGAATATTTTAATAATGCTTCTTTATCCAACGCATGCAGCTCTACCTTAAGGTAAGCTATGCCCTCTTCCGGTACGATAACCGCTTCAGCTACGCCCTGTACTGATACCAATGTAGAAACCATCTGATTCACTTTTGATGGATCTAGTTTTCCGATTTTTAACAGATATGTACTTACATACCTCGGATTTTTCATGGTGTATGCTAACAGTAACCATACCAATAAGGCAAAGCTACACATCAGAAAAACACCCTGAGCACCTGCAACTTCATGACTCAAACCACCCAGAGCGCCACCTAAAAAGGCACCGATAAATTGACTGGAAGAATACATACCCATCGCTGTACCTTTACGGTCTGCTGGTGACATTTTAGAAACCAGTGAAGGCAGACTTGCTTCTAGCAAATTAAAGGCCGTAAAAAACACCATCATAGTCAATGCCAGGTGCCACACAGAGTCTCCACCAAAAAACAGGTTAAGCTCTGCCACCGCTAGCACACCGATGGCACCGACAAAAATCTGCTTCATACGACGCCTGGTTTCAGCAATAATAATGAATGGGACCATGATGGCAACACTGAGCAAAAACACCGGTAAATAAAGCTTCCAGTGATCAGCAGAGGCGAGTCCGGCCTGATCCTGCAAGACCAGTGGAAATGAGACAAATGTCGCCATCAGCACCATATGCAAAATCAGAATACCAAAATCAAGGCGCAATAACTGAGTATCCGCTAACACAGTTTTAAACAACGTTGGCGCGGCCTGAGTATCTCGATGAAAAATACTTTCTTTGGGCGTTGGCACCCAGACAAATAAGATAACCAGCGCAAATAATGCCAGTATGGCAGTAGCAATAAAAATGCCTGATAAACCCACTATCTGATTTAAAATGGGACCCGCTACCATCGCGATAGCAAAAGCAAAACCAATGCTTACCCCGATAAACCCCATCATTTTCAGACGGTGCTCTTCTCGTGATAAATCAGCTGCTAATGCCATTAATACCGCAGCAACCGCACCACTACCCTGTAGAGCACGTCCAGCAATAACCTCATAAATGGTATCTGCATCTGCAGCAAGTAGACTGCCAGCAGCAAAAATCAACAGGCCAATAGTGATCATTGGTTTGCGACCAAAACGGTCCGACAGCATGCCATAAGGTATTTGTAACAGCCCCTGAGTTAAGCCATAAATACCCAGAGCCAGACCAACCAGCAAAGGCGTCGCCCCTTCAAACTGGTCAGCATATAGAGAAAAAACAGGCAATATCATAAACAGGCCCAACATACGTACCGCATAGATTGCTGCGAGTGAAAACCCTGCGCGCTTTTCTAGCGGACTCCAGCTAGCCTGTTGAAAACTGTCACTCATTAATTAAATCAATCCAGAAGATGAATACTTAAAACCCGACATCTTACCTTAAAGAAGGAAGAGCTTTAAGCATAAGAACACTGCAAAATGGTTTTATCTTATTTAGAATGCAAATTTTTCTACGACAGATTTAAGGTTTAATCTGAGATTGCCAGTTCCGAGCCTAAAAATACTAACCATAGACTGCTTTCATGGTTTTTTAAGGCTATAGATTCAAAGTATATTCACTACATAACACGATAAAAAAAAGCTGGTCACTCTTCAGTGCCAGCTCTTCTTTTTAGCCATATAATGACTGGTTTTTACTGAGGTGCTACCGGTGCAGCTGGTGGTGCAGGTGCATAACCGTATGGCGCAGGTGCATAGCCATATGGTGCAGGCGCATAGCCATTGTAACCGTTGTAACCGTTATAACCGTTATAATTATTCCGGCCATTATATCCGTTATAACCGTTACCGTAACCCTGGCCGTTACCACGTCCACTTCCGCTCATATTAAAGCCAAAGTTACCATCACCCATCATGTCACCGGCGCCATTACCGTAGCCGTTATTGTAACCATTATAATTATTGTTATAACCATTGTTGTTATAACCATTATTACCAAAAGGCCCCCACCAAGCACTTGCTGTAGTTGAAGCTAATGTTAATACTGCAGTAACTGCCATTATTTTTAATTTTCTCATGCGCCTATCCTCATTTAATTGAACCGAAAATCGAATCATAGATATAGTCATAAATTTACTAAAAATCAAATGACCATAAACTTCATTTAGAATCTTAAACATCCTTTATACATACTGTAATCTGTTTACACCTTTAGTGATTGATGCATGTCAACAGCCGGCATATAAGTATATTATTAATTTTTTATAATTAAATTATTCATCGGTTATTCCCAGTTTATTTTTTAATAATCAGCTCTTCACTGATTAAATAGCCTGAGCTCAGGATCCGTAATATCTCAGAATATGGTATCCTTGTCCGTTACTTTGCAGCATTTAAAACGGCCTTTACCCCCATGATTACAGAAATCCAGATACGCGGCGCCCGCACCCACAACCTGAAAAATATTGATCTGGATATCCCCAGGGACAAACTCGTCGTTATCACCGGTCTATCGGGTTCAGGCAAATCATCTCTGGCTTTCGACACCATTTTTGCTGAAGGCCAGCGCCGCTATGTTGAATCGCTTTCAGCATATGCTCGTCAGTTTCTATCTATAATGGAAAAGCCAGATTTAGACCATATAGAAGGTCTCTCTCCGGCCATTTCAATAGAACAGAAAACCACCTCTCATAATCCACGCTCCACCGTTGGCACCGTAACGGAGATCTACGACTATCTACGTTTATTATTTGCACGTGCGGGCACACCAAAGTGCCCTGATCACAATATTGCGCTTGCAGCTCAGACCGTTTCACAGATGGTAGATCATGTACTTGAACTTCCAGAAGAAACAAAACTCATGTTACTCGCACCCATTATTCAGGATCGTAAGGGAGAGCATAAGGAGTTACTTGAGGACTTAAAACGACAGGGTTTTATTCGTGCCCGAATTGACGGCAAAACCATTGAGCTTGATGATGCCCCGGAACTTGAAAAAAACTTCAAGCACAGCATTGAAGTTGTAGTAGATCGATTTAAAGTTCGAGAAGATCTGGAGTTACGTTTAGCCGAATCTTTTGAGACTGCTTTAAACCTCACCGATGGTATTGCTCGTATTGCTTATATGGATAATTCCGACGATCCGCTAAGTAAGAATTACCAGGAAGACATTATGTTCTCTTCCCGATTTGCCTGCCCTACCTGTGGATACAGTTTAAGTGAGCTGGAACCTCGACTATTCTCTTTCAATAACCCTGCCGGTGCTTGCGGACAATGTGACGGACTAGGCCACATACAACACATAGATCCGGTTTTAGTTGTTAATAACCCTTCTCTAAGTTTACCCGGCGGTGCAGTACGTGGATGGGACCGACGTAATGCCTGGTATAACGGCATGTTAGTGAGCCTGGCAAAACATTTTGATTTTGACCTTGATAGCCCATTCAATGAATTAGAAAAAAATATTCAGAATATTATTTTATTTGGCAGTGACGAAGAAGATATTGATTTCAGTTACCCTTCTGCAAGCGGAAGAATGAAAACAAAAACACATCCTTTTGAAGGCATCATCCCGAATATGCAACGTCGTTTCCGGGAAACCGAATCGTCAGCTGTACGTGATGAAATGATAAAATATTTTACTGACCAGGCCTGCCCGAGCTGTAACGGAGAGCGTTTAAATAAAGGTGCTCGTAATGTATTTATTGCTGATCAGTCTTTACCAAAAATAACACATTTGTCTATTTATGATTGTCTGAATTTTTTTAAGGCATTAGAGCTTGAAGGAAATAAAGGTGAGATAGCTGAAAAAATTGTAAAGGAAATTTCTTCACGCTTACAGTTCCTTGTTAATGTTGGTTTGAATTATTTATCTTTAGATCGAAGTTCTGACACACTCTCTGGTGGCGAAGCACAACGCATTCGCCTTGCTAGTCAAATCGGTGCTGGTCTGGTTGGTGTTATGTATATACTGGATGAACCATCTATTGGTTTACATCAACGCGATAATGATCGCTTATTATCTACACTGGTTCATTTAAGAGATCTAGGTAATACCGTTATTGTAGTAGAACATGATGAAGATGCCATTTTAAGTGCCGACCATGTTATTGATATTGGTCCTGGAGCTGGTGTGCATGGTGGACACATAGTTGCGTCAGGCACTCCTAATGAAATAATGGAAAACAAAAAGTCCTTAACCGGCCAATATTTATCTGGAAAACTAGAAATCAGCCTGCCAGAGAAACGCATTCAACATACAGGAAAAGTATTAAAGATTAATGGCGCCAGTGGAAACAATTTACAACAGGTTACTGTCGAAATTCCAGTCGGGTTAATGACATGTGTAACAGGAGTTTCAGGATCTGGAAAGTCGACCTTAATTAACGATACTCTATATAAATTACTCGCCAGAGAAATAAATAAATCATCACTCATCCCTGCAAAATACGAAAGCTTTGAAGGTTTAGATCAGTTTGATAAAGTTGTTGATATTGATCAGGCACCAATTGGCCGCACACCTCGCTCCAACCCGGCAACCTACACTGGATTATTTACACCTATTCGTGAATTATTTGCCGGAACACAGGAGTCACGCTCACGTGGTTACAAACCTGGACGATTTAGTTTCAATGTTAAAGGAGGACGCTGTGAAGCCTGCCAGGGCGACGGTGTTATTAAAGTAGAAATGCATTTTTTACCCGATATATATGTGCCTTGTGATGTCTGTAGAAGTAAACGGTACAATCGCGAAACACTGGATATAAAATATAAGGGCAAGAGCATAAATGAAGTACTGGATATGACTATAGAGGATGCGGTTGTATTCTTTAAAGCGGTTCCAGTCATACACAGAAAACTCCAGACATTAATGGATGTGGGTCTTTCATATATAACACTAGGACAACGAGCAACTACTTTATCAGGTGGTGAAGCACAACGTATAAAACTAGCACGTGAACTTTCCAAGCGCGACACAGGTAATACGATTTACATACTCGACGAGCCAACGACCGGTCTTCATTTTCATGATGTTGAGCAGTTAATGCAGGTACTTATACGCCTCAGAGATCATGGTAATACCATCATTATTATTGAGCATAACCTTGATATTATAAAAACTGCAGACTGGATTATAGATTTAGGCCCGGAAGGCGGATCAGGTGGTGGTGAAATTATCGCTCAAGGCACACCCGAAGAAGTTTGTCAGAACGAGTCATCTTTTACCGGGCGGTATTTAAAACCTGTTTTAGAAAAACATAAAACAAGGCAGGCACAAGCCTCCTGACCTTAGTAAATTATATGATTAAACTCAGCCTGTTAATTTTATTTTTTGTAATGCTATTTTCCTGTTCTAAGGAGAACATAATCGATGAGAGATCGTACAAATTTTCAATCCCTGAAGGTTCTAAACTCATACTCAATCGTGAAATAATTATCTCATCAGGCATGGGAAGAACATTTTTTCAATCCGGCAAAGTCACAGCAGAAAAAGATTTAAATATCTATTATCCTCATTGCAGCATAACTATAAACACGCTTAAAGATAATGACCAAATTATAAAACCTGCTTCCTTTAATATTATTAAAGTTATAGACGATGAAGAGTATGTGCAGGGTTACATTTTGTATGCATCTAATAATATAAAAATTAGTTCTGATGGGCCTTTAATTACGGGGCTTGTTAGTTATTATTATTTAGAATCCAAAAGGGAACCAGATGTACGCACACTTGAATGCATACAATGGGATACCCCTTATGAAAACAGGCATTTAAGTATTGAAGAAGTCAGAAAATCTTTAGGCAATATATTCTCATTAATTATAAATAAAAACATACAGACATAAAAAAAGCCGGAACTAAGTCCGGCTTTTTTATGCAAAGAAGTAAAGTTATTCTACTTCTGTCACTTCTTCTTCAACTTCTGGGCGGTCAACTAGCTCAACATATGCCATAGGAGCAGCATCACCAGGACGGAAACCACACTTCATTACACGAAGATATCCACCAGGACGTTCTTTATAACGAGGTGATAGTTCTGTAAACAATTTACCAACCATGTCTTTATCGCGCATTCTGCTGAATGCTAAACGACGGTTTGCAACACTGTCCACTTTACCCAGAGTAATCAAAGGCTCAGCAAAGCGACGTAGTTCTTTTGCTTTTGGTAATGTAGTTTTAATTAACTCATGTTTAAATAATGAGTTAACCATATTTTGAAACATTGCCTTACGGTGGCTGCTGTTTCTATTTAATTGACGACCTGATTGACGATGACGCATTTTCTTTTACCTTAAACAGATTCTTCTGCTAATAAACTAGTCTACAAAGACTAGCTCGCTTGTTTTTCACGAATAGATGCTGGTGGCCAGTTTTCAAGACGTGCACCAAGTGACAAGCCATGAGATGCCAATACATCTTTGATTTCAGTAAGTGATTTTTTACCCAGATTAGGAGTTTTAAGTAACTCTACTTCTGTACGTTGAATTAAATCACCAATGTAATAAATATTTTCTGCTTTTAGGCAGTTTGCTGAACGAACTGTTAATTCTAGATCATCTACAGGGCGTAACAGAATTGGATCAATTTCATCCTCTTCATCAACTTGTTCCGCTTCTTCAATGCTCTGAAGGTTAACAAACGCTGATAGTTGCTTCTGTAATACAGTTGCAGCTATACGTATTGTTTCTTCTGGTTCAACTGTTCCATTTGTTTCTAAATCAAGAATCAGTTTATCCAGATTTGTGCGTTGCTCAACACGTGCACTTTCTACCGTGTAGTTAACACGAAGAATTGGACTGAAAGATGCGTCTATTGCTAGAGCGCCTACAGACGTTGTTTCAGAATCTTCAGCTGCTTTACGCTGAGTTGCTGGAACATAACCACGACCCTTAGTTATTTTAAGCGTCATGTTTAAATCAACGTTACCTGTAATATGAGCAATTACATGATCAGGATTAACAATATCAACATCATGATCTGTTGCAATATCACCAGCAGTTACAACACCTGTACCTGATTTTTTAAGCGTTAATAATGCTTCTGATTTCTCATGCATCATTATTGCTACGCCTTTCAGGTTCAGAAGAATTTCAAGCACATCTTCCTGAACACCTTCAATTGAGCTGTATTCATGTAAAACACCATCAATTTCAGCTTCTACAATTGCAGCACCTTCTATTGAAGATAAAAGTATGCGACGTAGAGCATTACCTAGCGTATGTCCAAAGCCTCTTTCTAATGGCTCTAGTACAATTTTCGCATGAGTATCGTTGTACTGATGTACATCGATATTACGTGGTGTTAGTAGTTCTTCAGATTTGCCTGACATTCGGTGAGGTATCCTTTACTTAGAGTACAGTTCAACAACGAGTTGTTCGTTTATATCAGCTGATAATTCGCTACGTTCAGGTACAGATTTAAATGTTGCTTCCATCTTACCTTCGTCTAGTGAAATCCAGTCTGCGATGCCGCGTTGCTTAGCTAACTCTAATGAATCTTTGATTCGAGTTTGCTTTTTAGATTTTTCACGTACTGAAATTTTATCATCAGCTTTAACAACATATGACGGGATATTTACAATCGCATCATTAACTAATATTGATTTATGGCTGATTAACTGGCGTGACTCATTACGAGTTGAACCAAAACCACTGCGATAAACAACATTGTCTAAACGTGTTTCAAGACATTCAAGCAGGTTTTCACCTGTTGAGCCTTTGCGTGATGCAGCTTTTTTGTAGTAATTTACAAATTGCTTTTCAAGTACACCGTAAATACGACGTAATTTCTGTTTTTCACGTAACTGGACACCATAGTCAGTTAAACGACCACGGGCACCAGGGCCGTGCTGGCCAGGTTTCTGTTCTAACTTACACTTGCTATCAAGTGAACGAACGCCTGATTTATGTTCTAGATCGACGCCTTCGCGACGACTCAGTTTACACTTAGGACCTAAATAACGAGCCACTTCTATTCTCCAGCCTTATACACGACGTCGTTTTGGAGGACGACAGCCATTGTGTGGAATTGGGGTAATATCACTGATATTAGTAATTTTAAAACCAGCATTATTCAGAGAGCGAACTGCTGATTCACGACCGGGACCTGGTCCCTTAACAAGAACTTCTAAGTTCTTAACGCCGTAATCTTTTGCGCGTGTACCAGCACGTTCAGCTGCTACCTGTGCTGCAAAAGGAGTACTCTTACGAGAACCACGGAAGCCTGAGCCACCTGCAGTTGCCCAAGATAGAGTGTTACCCTGACGATCAGAGATAGTCACGATAGTATTGTTAAATGACGCATATATATGCGCCACACCGTCAGTGACCGTGCGTTTAACTTTCTTCTTAGTTGTTGGTTTTGCCATTACTTTTACCTAATTAACCAATTATTTACGTATAGGGCGCTTAGGACCCTTACGCGTACGAGCATTTGTCTTTGTGCGCTGACCACGAAGTGGCAAGCTGCGACGATGACGGATACCACGGTTACAACCCATGTCCATCAGACGTTTGATGCTCATTGAAACTTCACGACGTAAATCACCTTCTACAGTGAATTTACCTACTTCTGTACGCAGTGATTCAACTTGTTCTTCACTTAAAGTACTTAATTTTGCCGCTGGTTCTATCTTAGTCACTGCACAAATTTCCTGTGCGCGAGTACGGCCTATGCCGTAGATATATGTCAAACCAATGACTGCATGTTTATTATCAGGTATATTAATACCAGCTATACGGGCCATTCACCGTCTCCAGAATCGCGCAAAGCGCGGCATTTTAGCGAAAAATCGCTTTTAAATCAACCTTGACGTTGCTTATGACGTGGATCTTTACAGATCACACGAACAACACCATTTCTCTTAATAACCTTACAGTTTCTGCACATTTTCTTAACTGATGCACGAACTTTCATAACTGCTTCTCACTTAAATTGTTAAAACTGAAAATTGGGCGGATTTTAGACGATCTGTAGAATATAACAAGGAATAAATAACGAACATTTAAAAGCAGCTACTTAGATATAGCGATTTAGATGTGTTAATTGTTCACAAGTGTGACATTCAAGTTGATTGTCTAGATCAACACAATTGTTCCAGCTCGGATTAAGCTTTATCGCCTAACCCTTTAAAATTGGCTTTTTTCATTAAGCCTTCATACTGTTGTGACATCATGTGTGATTGCATTTGTGCCATGAAATCCATAACAACAACCACGATGATTAACAATGAAGTACCACCAAAATAAAATGGTACATTCCAGTATAAAATTAGAAACTCAGGTAGTAAACACACCGAAGTGATATATAAAGCACCTACCAGAGTTAAACGTGTCATCACGCTATCTACATATTTAGCTGTTTGTTCACCTGGACGTATACCCGGGATAAACGCACCTGATTTTTTCAGGTTATCAGCAGTTTCTCTACTATTAAATACCAGTGCGGTATAGAAGAAGCAGAAGAAAATAATCGCTGCAGCATAAAACATTACATATATTGGCTGGCCGGGAGAAAGCGTAGTTGATAGATCAGCTAACCACTCCAAACCCTGAGTTTGACCAAACCAGCCACCCAAAGTAGCCGGAAACAAAATAATACTTGAAGCAAATATGGGCGGAATAACACCAGCCATATTCAATTTCAAAGGTAGATGGCTACTCTGTGCTGCATACATTTTACGACCTTGCTGACGCTTGGCGTAATTTACAGTAATGCGGCGCTGACCACGCTCTACGAAAATAACAAATGCGGTTACCGCGAGTGCAAGAATAAACAGAACAATTGCAGTTAATGTATGCAACTCACCTGTTCTAACTAACTCAGCAGTACCACCGATTGCAGCAGGCAATCCTGCAACAATACCTGCGAAAATGATAATTGAAATACCATTACCAATTCCGCGCTCAGAAATTTGCTCACCTAGCCACATTAAGAATACTGTGCCGGTAACCAGTGATGTAATCGCTATCACATAAAAAGATACAGTTGACTCTATATATACTAAAGGTGCTCCAGCATGTGTTTGTGATAACAACATATTCGCTACACCCATAGACTGGAACAATGCCAGTACTACTGTGCCATATCGCGTATACGTTGTTATTTTACGTCGACCTGCTTCGCCTTCTTTCTTCATCTGCTCAAGACTAGGAACCGTAACCGACAATAACTGCATAATAATTGATGCAGATATATATGGCATGATACCCAATGCAAATAAAGACATGCGTTCTAACGCGCCACCTGAGAACATATTAAATACGTCCAGGATCGTGCCAGATTGCTGATCAAAAATTGCAGACATTATTGTTGGATTTACCCCGGGAACCGGTATAAATGTACCAATACGATAAACAATCAGCGCACCCACAACAAAGAGGATGCGCTGTCTTAGTTCTTGCAACTTACTCAGATCAACTGCCATGTTTTATGCTTCTACTTTTCCGCCAGCAGCTTCAATTGCAGCTAATGCGCCTTTAGTTGCTTTAACACCCTGCAAAGTTACTGCAGATGTAATTTCGCCAGAAGCAATAACTTTCGCTTTCTTAGTAAAAGCAGGTACAACGTTTGCTTCTATTAAAGTTGCTAAAGTAACGGTATCTGTACCCAGCTTTTGAATTTCGCCTAAACGAACTTCAGCACTGTATTTTGCCATGCGTGAGTTAAAGCCAACTTTAGGTAAGCGACGTTGAAGTGGCATCTGACCACCCTCGAAACCTACTTTACGGAAACCACCATTACGTGACTTCTGACCTTTATGACCACGACCACAGGTTTTACCCTGGCCACAACCAATACCACGACCAACACGTTTACGTGATTTACGGCTACCCTCATCGGGTGAAAGAGTATTTAATAACATATTAAACTTCCTCTGACTTAACCATGTAGTTGATTTTATTAATCATTCCACGGTTTTCAGGTGTATCAATAACTTCAACAGTGTGATTCATACGACGAAGACCTAAACCTTTTGCACAAGCAATGTGCGATTTTAAGCGTCCGATTGTACTTTTCACCAATGTAACTTTGATTTTCTTCTGTGCCATGACGATTAGCCTAAAATTTCTTCAACTTTCTTGCCACGCTTAGCAGCAACTGCATCTGGAGAATGCATATTCTCTAAACCGTTTACTGTTGCACGAACAACGTTGATTGGGTTACGCGTACCGTTAATTTTTGCCAGTACATTTTTAACACCAACTGCTTCAAATACAGCACGCATCGCACCACCGGCGATAATACCTGTACCTTCAGATGCTGGTTGCATGTATACATTTGCAGCGCCGTGAATACCTGTAACTGAATGCTGTAATGTGTCATCTTTAAGATGAACTTTACGCATATTTTTACGGGCTTTATCCATTGCTTTCTGAATAGCTGCTGGTACTTCTTTAGCTTTACCATAACCGATACCGATAGTACCGTTACCATCACCTACTACAGTAAGCGCTGTAAAACCAAATTGACGACCACCTTTTACTACTTTAGCAACACGATTTACAGTTACTAATTTTTCAATAAAATCGTCAGACTTTTCTCTTTGATTGTTTCTATCTTGTGCCATAGTCTTTGCCTTTAAAATTCCAGTCCGTTTTCACGTGCAGCGTCAGCCAGTGCTTTAACACGGCCATGGTATTTAAAACCAGAACGATCAAATGCTACGGTAGTTATACCAGCTGCTTTTGATTTTTCAGCAATGATTTTACCCACTGTTGTAGCTGCATCTGAATTACCAGAATTTTTAATTGCCGACTTAACATCAGCATCTAAAGTAGAAGCAGAAGCTAACGTCTTGCCACCGTCTGCAGAAATAATTTGTGCATACATGTGGCGAGGCGTACGGTGGATACATAAACGATCAGCACCTAATTCACGAATTTTCATTCGCGTACGAGTAGAGCGACGAACTCTGATTTGTTTCTTTGATTTCATCTTAGCCCCTACTTCTTCTTAGCTTCTTTACGGATAACATATTCATCAGCGTAACGAACACCCTTACCTTTATAAGGCTCTGGTGGACGATATGCACGAATTTCAGCTGATACCTGACCAACTTTCTGTTTATCCGCACCTTTAACCAGGATTTCAGTCTGGCTAGGTGTTTCAATTGTGATTCCCTCAGGTACTGCATAATCTACAGGATGAGAAAATCCTAATTGAAGATTTAAAGATTGACCTTGTGCTTTTGCACGATAACCAACACCGATTAGCGTTAGTTTCTTTTCGAAACCTTCAGATACACCTGTAACCATGTTATTAACTAAAGAACGCATTGTTCCAGTCATTGCCCATGATGCATCAGTAACTGCTGTGAAGTTTAAAACCTCACCATCCTGTGCGACATTTACAGTTTCGTGTAAATCGATATTAAGATTACCCTTAGGGCCTTTTACATTTACTGAACGACCTGAAATTTTTACTTCAGTTCCAGACGGTACAGTAATTGGTTTTTTTGCTACGCGTGACATTTCAAATACCCCTTTATGATACTGAGCAGACTAACTCACCACCAATGCCTGCAGCACGTGCAGCTCGGTCAGTCATCATACCAGTTGAGGTTGAAACGATAACGATACCTAATCCATTCAGGATTGATGGTAATTCGTCTTTATTTTTGTAGACGCGAAGACCTGGGCGGCTCATGCGATCGATTGTATCGATAACTGGCTTACCATCGTGATACTTCAACGAAACAGACATCTCAGCCTTTGCACCTTCAGAAACAGAATAATCTTTAATATAACCTTCGTCTTTTAAAACTTTAGCTATAGATTGTTTCATATTAGATGCAGGCATTGTAACTTCTACTTTAGAAGCTGATTGTCCATTACGAATACGTGTCAGCATATCTGCTATTGGATCTGACATACTCATAATCTATTTACCTTACTCTTAATATACATAAAAAATTTAAAATTGAACCTGCTCTACCAGCTAGCCTTAACTAGACCTGGTACATCACCGCGCATCATAGCTTCACGTAATTTAATACGTGAAAGACCAAACTTACGGTAGTAGCCATGTGGACGACCAGTAATCTGGCAACGGTTACGACTACGACTAGGACTTGAATCACGAGGTAATTTTTGCATTTTAACCTGTGCTTCCATCTTAGCTTCAAAATCTGCTTCAGGATCTTTTAGAATCGCACGTAATTTTGCACGCTTTTCGAAATCTCTTGCAATTAATTTTGTACGCTTTTTTTCGCGCTGAACCATCGAAGTTTTTGCCATGATTTACTCTTTATCTCGAACTAGTTTTTAAACGGGAAGTTAAATGCTTTTAATAAAGCCTTTGCTTCTTCGTCTGATTTTGCATTAGTTGTAATGGTGATATCCATTCCGCGAATTTTATCGATTTTTTCATAATCGATTTCAGGGAAGATAATCTGTTCCTGGATACCCATGCTGTAATTACCACGGCCATCAAAAGATTTACCATTTAAACCACGGAAGTCACGAATACGCGGTACAGAAATACTGATCAAGCGATCAAGGAATTCGTACATGTTGTCTTTACGTAGTGTTACTTTGCAGCCAATCGCAGAACCTTCACGCAGCTTAAATGCTGCAACAGATTTTCTTGCCATTGTTTTAACTGGTTTCTGACCCGCAATCTTTTCCATATCAGTATAAGCGGCTTCTACAACCTTCTTATCAGATACGCCTTCACCAACACCCATATTAAGTGTGATTTTTTCAATGCGAGGAACCTGCATAGGGTTTGCATAACCCTGGCTTTCCATCAATTGCTTAACAATTGTGTCTTTATATACTTGCTGTAGTCTTGCCATTGTTCCGCTTTCCTACTAAACGTCTACGTTTTCGTTATTAGACTTAAAGACGCGAATTTTTTTGCCATCTTCTAAAGTCTTGATACCTATGCGATCACCCTTATTTGACGCTGGGTTGAAAGGCATTATGTTAGAAATGTGTATAGACATTTCTTTTTCAATAATTCCGCCTTCAACACCTGCCATTGGGTTTGGCTTAGTGTGTTTCTTTACCACGTTGATATTTTCTACCATAACGCGATCATTTTTAAGGATGCTCATTACTTTGCCACGGCGACCTTTGTCTTTACCCGTAGTTACAATAACTTCATCACCTTGTTTAATTCTTTGCATATCAATAAGCCTCTACAATACTTCAGGAGCTAGAGAAATAATCTTCATGAATTTCTCATTACGCAGCTCACGTGTTACAGGGCCAAAAATACGTGTACCAATAGGCTGCAAGTTAGCGTTCAAAAGAACTGCAGCATTATTGTCAAAGCGAATAAGTGAACCATCAGGGCGACGGACGCCTTTAGCAGTACGAACTACCACTGCATTGTACACTTCACCTTTTTTAACCTTGCCTCTAGGAATCGCTTCCTTGATGCTAACTTTTATAACATCACCAATTGCCGCATAACGACGGTGAGAACCACCAAGTACTTTAATACACTGTACTCGGCGTGCTCCACTGTTGTCTGCTGCGTTGAGAACGGTTTGCATTTGAATCATGACGACACCAAATTTCTATTTATCTATATTTAACGGGTTATGCTGTTTTAAACAGCAGTTGATTTCTCAACAACTTTAACCAGTTTCCAGGATTTCGTTTTTGAAACCGGTGCACACTGCTCTATTAATACAGTATCACCAATTCCACACTCATTCGCTTCATCATGAATGCTCAACTTAGTTGAACGATTAATGATTTTGCCATAAAGAGGGTGCTTAACACGACGCGAAATAGTTACTGTTGCTGATTTCTCAGCTTTATTACTAGTAACAACACCTTGTAGTGTTTTTTGTATTTTATCTGCGCTCATTATGCTTTACCCGCTTGTTTTTTCTCAGCAAGAATTGTCTTAACACGTGCAATATCACGACGTGCATTTTTAAATAGATGTGGTTTAGACATCTCGCCAGCACCTTGCTGCATACGTAAATTAAACTGTTCTTTACGTATATTCAGAATTTCTTCTTTAAGACCTGCTTCGTCTTTTTCTCTTAGCTCTTTTGCCAAATTATTTGAATTAGCCATTACATCACCGTACGGATAACAAAGGTGGTTTTAATTGGCAGCTTTGCTGCCGCTAATGAAAAAGCTTCTCTCGCTAATTCTTCAGACACACCTTCCATTTCGTATAAAACAGATCCTGGCTGAACTTTAGCAACCCAATGATCCACGTTACCTTTTCCCTTACCCATTCGAACTTCTAATGGTTTGTTAGAGATTGGCGTATCTGGAAAAACTCGAATCCAGATTTTACCCGTACGTTTTACGTGACGAGTCATTGCACGTCGAGCTGCCTCGATTTGGCGAGCCGAAATACGACCTCGTGCCATTGCTTTTAAACCGTACTCACCAAAGCTCACTTTGTTACCATTTTGAGCTAAACCGCGATTACGACCTTTAAAAGCTTTTCTAAATTTAGTACGTTTAGGTTGAAGCATGATTATCTACCACCTTTTTTAGGCTTAGATTCTTGCTGAGCAGCGTTACGCTTCTCTTCAAGACTGAATACTTCACCTTTATAAATCCAGACTTTAACACCTAGAATACCGTAAGTAGTTAATGCTTCAGCAAAACCGTAATCGATGTCTGCGCGAAGTGTATGTAATGGCACGCGGCCTTCCATATAACATTCGCTACGTGCAATTTCAGCACCATTCAAACGACCACCAACCTGAATCTTAATGCCCTGACCGCCCATACGCATAGTATTCTGCATAGAACGTTTCATTGCACGACGAAACATAACGCGTCGTTCAAGCTGTTGCGCAATACTTTCTGCAACTAATTGAGCATCAAGCTCAGGCTTACGTATTTCTTCAATATTGATTTTCACATTATTAATGTGAAGACCTAAAATCTTAGATACTTCTTTACGCAGGATCTCAATATCCGCGCCTTTTTTGCCGATAACAACACCAGGGCGAGCCGTATGAATTGTTATAACTGCTGCGCGCGTTGGACGTTCAATCTGAATGCGACTTACATTTGCAGCTGCTAATTTCTTTTTCAGAAACTCACGAACTTTAATGTCAGCATTTAACAGTAAAGGATAATCCTTGCTGTTTGCATACCATTTTGCGTTCCAGTCTGAGGATATACCCAGACGAATCCCGACAGGATGTACTTTTTGGCCCATTCTGCTTCTCTCTTAACTATCCGAAACCGTAACCGTTATATGGCTACTACGTTTTAAAATTCGATTAGCACGACCTTTTGCGCGGGCTTGAATGCGCTTCATTGTCGGACCTTCGTCTACAAAAGCTTTTGATATCTTTAACTCATCGATATCAGCACCTTCATTGTGCTCAGCATTTGCAATTGCTGACTCTAGTACTTTCTGTACAAGACCTGCAGCTTTCTTATTGCTGAATGTTAAAATATTTAGCGCCTGCTCTACAGACTGGCCACGTATTTGATCAACAACCAGACGAGCCTTCTGAGGCGATATACGTGCGTAGCGATGCTTTGCTAATACTTCCATCATATACTCCTTACTTAGACTTTTTGTCAGCAGTGTGACCGCGGTAAGTACGAGTCAGAGCGAATTCACCCAACTTGTGACCTACCATATTCTCGTTAACTAAAACTGGAATATGTTGACGACCATTATGTACTGCAATTGTTAAACCAACCATTTCAGGGAAAATAGTAGAACGACGCGACCAGGTTTTAATTGGACGACGATTTTTTTCTTCTACTGCCTTCTCGACCTTAACCATCAGATGATGATCAATAAATGGGCCTTTCTTTAATGAACGTGGCACTCTAATACCCTCAATTATTTACGGTTGTTACGGCGACGAACAATCATATTGTCTGTGCGCTTATTGCTACGAGTCTTCTTACCTTTCGTAGGCGTACCCCATGGAGATACAGGATGGCGACCACCAGAAGTACGGCCTTCACCACCACCATGTGGGTGATCTACCGGGTTCATCGCAACACCGCGAACGGTTGGACGAACACCACGCCAGCGCTTAGCACCCGCTTTACCCAGTGAACGCAAACTATGCTCACTGTTACCTACTTCACCAATTGTTGCACGGCAATCAATGTGAATCTTACGCATTTCTCCAGAACGTAAACGAACTGTTGCGTACATGCCTTCACGTGCAACCAACTGAACTGATGCACCTGCACTACGTGCAATCTGTGCGCCTTTACCCGGCTTCAGCTCAATACAGTGTATTGTTGAACCTACTGGTACATTTCTTAAAGGCATAGCATTACCGCTTTTAATCGGTGCCGCTGAACCTGAAGAAATCGCATCGCCAGCACTCACACCCTTAGGCGCAATGATGTAACGACGCTCACCATCTGCGTACTTTAATAAAGCAATATTTGCAGTACGGTTTGGATCGTACTCTAAACGCTCAACTACAGCTGGAATGCCATCTTTTGTACGTTTAAAATCGATAATACGATAATGTTGTTTATGACCACCACCAACGTGTCGAGTCGTAATACGACCCGCATTATTACGTCCGCCATTACGAGACTGAGCCTCTAATAGTGGACCGTATGGAGCGCCTTTATGTAGTTCATGGTTTACAACCTTAACTACGTGGCGACTACCCGGTGAAGTTGGCTTGGATTTTACTAATGCCATTGTCTCAGCCTTCTAGTTTGCACCAGCTAAAGCGATATCCTGGCCTTCAGCCAGTTTAACGTACGCTTTACGCCAGTCAGAACGTTTACCCATGCGTTGACCAAATCTCTTGGTCTTGCCTTTTACATTCAGTACTCTTACTTGAGCAACTTTCACTTCAAACAGCTCTTCAACAGCTTGCTTGATTTCAGTTTTCGTTGCTGAAGTATGCACTTTAAATACATGCGTTCCAGATGCATCTGCAGTCATTGTAGACTTTTCAGATATATGTGGAGCTAACAGCACCTGAAGAATTCTTTCTTGTTGCATCATGACAACCATTCCTCAATTGCGCGTAATGAACCTACAGTCATCACAACGTTTTCTGCGCCAACTAGATCAACTGCTGACATACCTGCCACATCAGTAATTTCTACCTGGTGTAAATTTCTTGCTGACAAATACAGATTTTCATCACCTGTTTCTGTCACGATCAGTACTTTCGATACTTCAAGATCATTCAACTTGGCAACCATGCCTTTAGTCTTAGCTGAGTCAACCGTGATATCTTCAACAACTTTCAGACGATCCTGACGAACCAGCTCAGAAAGAATCGAACTGATTGCAGCACGATACATTTTCTTATTCAGCTTAACTGAATGATCACGTGGTGCCGCTGCGAATGTTTGACCACCCGAACGCCAGATTGGACTACGAATAGTACCTGCACGAGCACGGCCCGTACCTTTCTGACGCCATGGTTTAGCACCACCGCCGCTTACTGCCGCACGATTCTTTTGCGCTTTAGTACCTGAGCGCGCACCCGCAAGAAATGAAACAACTGCCTGATGAACAAGGCCTTCGTTAAACTCTCTTGCGAATATTGCGTCTGCAACAGAAACCTTATCGCTTGCTTTATGTAACTGAAGATCCATTAGATCTAACCCCTTTTAACTTTAATTGCAGCGCGCACTATAACGTCGCTACCTTTAGAGCCAGGCACTGAGCCTTTTATCAATAATAAGCCGCGTTCTTCATCAACACGAACCAGTTCAAGAGTTTGCGCAGTGCGCTGCTTGTCACCCATGTGACCCGCCATTTTCTTACCCTTGAATACACGACCAGGCGTCTGACACTGACCGATAGAACCAGGAGCACGATGAGATATAGAGTTACCGTGCGTAGCATCCTGCATCTGGAAACCCCAGCGCTTAACACCACCAGCAAAACCCTTACCAATCGACTTACCTGTTACATCAACTTTCTGACCTGCTTCAAACATAGTCAAAGGAAGCTGAGAACCTGCTTCAAGCTCAGAAGCTCCGTCTAAACGGAACTCCCATAAACCGCGACCAGCTTCAACACCTGCTTTCGCATAGTGACCAGCTGCAGACTTCGTTACACGAGATGCACGACGTGAACCCGTTGTAATCTGAATAGCGTCATAACCATCTGACTCAACAGTCTTAACCTGAGTTACCAGGTTAGGCGCTACTTCTACAACCGTTACAGGAATTGATACGCCGTCTTCAGTAAAGACGCGAGTCATTCCAACTTTTTTACCAACTAAACCGATGGCCATGTCTGTATTCCAAAATATTATCAGGAGCTAGCTTCATATAGATAGGCTAACCCCTTGATTTAACTTAATTTACGCTTCTGATAAGTTCGGCCCAAGCATGTGCTGGGCCGAACGAGGCGCGAATTCTATCATAGATCTTTTAGCATCACTACATTTGTTTCAAAAATATTGCAGTGATTTAAGCTTTATTCAAAACTGGGATTAATTCAGTTTAATCTGAACATCAACACCCGCCGCAAGATCAAGCTTCATAAGCGCATCAACTGTTTTATCAGTTGGATCTACGATATCCATTAAACGTTTGTGAGTACGCAATTCATACTGATCACGCGCATCTTTGTTAACGTGTGGAGATATCAATATCGTAAAACGCTCTTTCTTAGTAGGCAAAGGAATTGGACCCTTAACATGAGCTCCGGTACGCTTTGCTGTATCAACAATCTCTGCACATGAACGATCAACTAACTTGTGATCAAATGATTTAAGACGGATACGGATTCTTTGACTTGCTGCCATAATTTTTACTCTTTAAAAAACACTATTCTAAGATAAGTGAGTAGTTATTAAATAATCACCCGATACCAAACATACCGGGCAACCAAATCTGCTAAATATTTATTCTGTGATTTTTGAAACCACACCAGCACCTACAGTACGGCCACCTTCGCGTATTGCGAAAC